>JABAQT010000069.1 GCA_019187195.1 Bryobacteraceae bacterium | reverse complement strand
CCCGTGTGCGCCGTGTGGCACAACACACAGTTATCAGCCCACTCAGAAAATCATCTTCAATCCGAACTGGATCACGCGCGGAGCGTTCCCCTGGCCACCGATCCGGCCGAAATTCGCCGCGCTCAAGTCCGTCGATGGAGCCCCAAACACGACCCGGTTGAATGGATTGCTGATCTCCAGCCGGAATTGCAGGTTGAACTGCTCAGCAATCCTGGTATCCTTGAACGCTCCAAACGATTCATTCACATAGTGCGGCTGCCGCACCGGCAGATATACCGGCGCGTTCCCGAACGTCAGCACGTCCGGCGCCGAAAACGCATCCTTGTTCAAGTACGCGTCCCGGTTGGGATCGAAGCCCCCCGGACCTTCCGGAGCACGCAAAGGTTGCCCTGTCAGGTTGGGGCGCAATCCTCCGTTCCCGATGAACGAGTTGATGTTCGGCGTCGTAATTGCCAGCGGGTATCCGCTCGAGTACGCTCCCACGCCCGACACGCTCCAACCGCCCAACCAGCGATGCCGGAACGGGATCGCGTAGTTGAAGCTCAGCGTGAGGATATGTGTCTGGTCGGACGGGTACAACGATTTCTCCCGTAGAAAGTGGTTTTGCCGGATCACCGCTCCATGAGTGTCCGAGAATCCCGCGCCATCGGAAAGCTGCTTGCTGAACGTGTATGCCAAAGTGGAAGCGAAGCCGCGAGAAAACCGCTTGTCCATCTTGAATTGAAACGAATGATACGATGTGTTGGCGTATGGAGACGCTACCGTGCTCACGCCTGTGTACTGCGGAAACCGCCTCAATGCCTGGGCCACCGTGGCTCGCGATCCGTACTGCTGCGCGAAACCCGCATACGGCTCCTTGATCCCCGCCTGCTGCGCCACCGGCGACGTGATCAACGACCGCAGCAGCGTCGCGCCGAGGCCGTAGTATTTCGGATCCACCTGCGAGACCACCAGGCCGTCGTACATGTTTGTTCCCTTGTTCGCCACATACGCCCCGCTGAACAACCAGTCGTTGCCGAACTGCTTTTCGAGCGTCAGGTTCCATTGCTGCGCGTACGGGATCTTGCCGCCCGTGGCGCGTTCAACAATCGATGCCCCCTGCGTATTCGCCACCGTCGGATCGATCAGCGGAGGACGGTTGAAGTTCTGCGGGAATCCATCATCCCACCAGAAGCCCGGCGTCAGTCCGTTATTCGCGCTCGAGAAGGAAGGCGAGATAGAGAAGCCGGTCTGCGGCAGCCCCACGCCCTGGTTGATGTACTCCTTGTAGAAGATCCCGTAGCCGCCGCGAAGCACCGTGTTGTGCCCCATCTGATACGCGAAGCCGATGCGCGGAGCGAAGTTCTTGTAGTGCGTGTCGAAGAACTGCGTCCAGCCCTGTCTTCCCTGTCCGGTTCCGCCAAACACATAGGCGCCGGGCAGCCCGCCCGCGCCGGGATTCGCCACGCTCGGATCCATGTAAGAGAGCCGCCCCAGCGGATCGGACGTCGGCTGCTGAATTTCGTAGCGCAACCCGAGGTTCAGCGTCAGCCGTTGCGTCACCTTGTAGGTATCGTCTATGAACCAGCCGTAATACTTGTAGCGTCCCCCCGGCAGCGAATCGCGGAAGTACGCGCTTCCGCTGTCCACCGCGCCCAGCAGGAAACTGGCGAACGCATTCCCCGAATTCGCCACTCCCGGCATCTGCGTCTCGAAGTGGCTGAAGTTGAAACTGCCGCCTCCGTTCCCGAAGTTCCGGTAGTTGTCCCGATGCGCCTGCACCTCGAACCCCATCTTGATCGTGTGCTTGTCTTTCACCCACGTCAGGTTGTCCAGGAACGCCAGCGTGGTGAAGAAATTGTCTGAAGCGATGTTGTCGCCGAGCCGCGTGTAGCCCTGCGTGAACTGCACCGTCGGCGCAAGGTCGAACTGCAATCCCCGCAGTCCCAATTTCCCGCCGTCCGGCTGTGTCCATCCCTGGCCAAAGCCCAGCGAAAAGTTCGGGTTGCGGAATCGCGAAAACCCGGCCCCCATGTGGTTCAACACGTTGTTGGAGATGTTCCAGTCATAGTTCACACGGATGATGCGCGTGGTCACCACCTGGAAGTTGTAGTTCGCAATCGCCGTCGATCCCCCGATGGGCAACAGCCGTGACGGCCCCGGGCTCTTCTGGCTCGGACGGTCGGTGTAGTTGAACATCCCGCTCAACCGGTGGTTCGCCGACAGCGCATGGTCGATCTTGAACCCCGACGTCCTCTGATCCGCGCGCGGACTCGCCAGGGGCGCGATGCTGTTGTTGGCGATTCCGGGCAGTTCGGCCGCCGGATAGAAGGCGATCATCTTGGAACTGATCCCGCTGAACCGGTTCTTCGGGATGATGTTGCCCGCAAACGGCGTCCGCGTGGCCGCGCCGCTTGCGTCGAACTGGGTCGAGCGCGGGTCGGCAATCACGCCGCGCCCCGCCGCCGCCCAATCGCTGAAGTCGCCATTCAACATGTTCGCCGTGGCGTTGGTGTTGAATCCCGCCAATTGGCCGCCGCGAATATAATACTGATCCAGCGAGAAGAACCAGAAGGTCCGGTCTTTCCCGTTGTAAATCTTCGGGATCAACACCGGTCCGCCCGCCGTGAATCCCCATTCATTCTGCTTCCTCGGAGCCTTTCGTGGATTGAAAAAGCCGCGCGCGTCCAGATGGTCGTTGGCGAAGAATTCAAACGCCGATCCGTGCAACTGATTCGTTCCGCTCTTCATCGTGAAACTCGTGACCCCGCTCAAGGCATGTGTATACTCAGCCGAGTAGTTGTTCGTCACCAGCTTGAATTCGGCAATGGCGTCCACGGACGGATTCACTTCCGCGTCATTCGCCAGGTCGCCCCGTGAAAGCGAAATGCCGTCGTAGTAGATCTGATCGTTGAACGAGCCGCCGCCGCCGATGTGCTTCTCCCACGTGCTGCCCGGAGCCACTCCCGGAGACAGGAAGATAAACGCCGACGGGTTTCTAATGCCGCCTCCCAGAGTTAAGGGCAGATCCAGAAACCTCTTATTGTCGATTACCGTTCCTACGTCAGTCGATTCCGTCTGCACCAACGAGGCATTCGCCGATACTTCCACCGTCTGTGTTACTTCACCTACCTGCAAAGTTACATTCACCCGCGCCTGCTGGTTCACTTCCACCTTCACTCCCTTTACCTCCGCCCGGCGGAATCCCGGAGCTTCCGCCGAAAGCGAATAAATGCCCACCGGAAGGCTGAAAAAGGAGTACGCGCCCGTCGTGCTCGACGCCGTGGTGAACGTCGCGTTTGTCCCGTCATTGACGATGCGTACGTTCACCCCCGCCACAACGGCTCCAGTTGGATCGAGCACGGTCCCGGCGACCGTGCCCCTGTCCACCTGCCCATAGGCCGCCGAGACGAGCGAAACCGCGAGCAGAATAGGTAAGCTGATTTTCATACACAGATCCTCACTTAGCCAAACAGTGAGGTCAGAATATCAGGTGAATTATTTAAGTGCAATAATCAGCGAAGTTATTTGTTATCGAGAATGTATTGGATTTCCGATTATCGCGCGCGCCTTCCGGAGTAACTGCTCCGCCTCCGCTCCGCGCGCAAGCGCCGCCAGTTTCCGCATCACTCCCGGCTGCAGCGCGTCCTGTTTCAAGCTCAAACGGTAGTACGCCTCCGCCTGTTCCCGTCTGCCGCCGCTCTCGAGCAGCCCCCCAATCGTCTCGTATAGCTCCGGATCCTTCTTCCCTTCGCCCGCCGCCCGCCGCAGCAGAGGCCACGCCTTCTCGAGATAATCCGCATTCCGCTCCGCCACCCCCAGCCGCACGTAGGCAAGCCCCAAATCGCGCGGCGAAACTTCGCGCCCAAAGTACGAACGCATCACCGCCGGCGCCCCTCTTGCGCCCGTGATCCGGTGATCCGTATAAACCGTATGCCCGCCGTCCGCCGCCCGTCCCTTGGGCATGTGACATCCCACGCAATCCCCATCACGATGCGGCTGCTCATGGCAACTCCGGCACGCCGCGTTGTAACCGGTCTTCTCCCCGGCGTGCGGATTGTGGCACGTGCCGCACCACAATCGCTCCCCCGAACGCTGCTTGCAGAGGCTCATCGCCAGACTTTCGGCGTGCCCGTTCACCCGCACTCCCGCCGCCGCGCCCCCGGTAATCACCTCGACGAACTCACCCAACTCGAGGCCCGGCCGGAAATCCTCGATCCGTTTTCCCACTCGCGCCAGCCGCACGCGCCCCGCAAGATGACATTGCTCGCACACCGAATCCCGCAACCGCGGCGGCAATCTTCGCGGATTCACCAGGCCCTCATGCGACTCCGCGTCCCCGTGGCAGCGCGCGCACTGCACTCCATGGACTACCTGCGTGAATTGATTCACGGTGCCCGGCGCCGCCTTCGCGCGCGTGGCGTGGCAGGAAAGGCACTCCTCCGTAATAGGCCGCGAAAAATCCGGCGCCTTGTCCCGCTCATACCCCGGCGGCAGGTCCCATACCTTTCTGTTCGCGTAATACCCCACCGGGGCTTGAAACAGGTGGCCGCCCGAGGAATAGGCGTAGCTGCGCCCCATTCTTCGCGAACCGATGAAGAAGGTTAACTCCACCTCCCCACCCGGCCACCGCAGCCGCAACCCGTCCCGCTCCGCGGCCACCGCCAAAGAAAACCGCCGGATCGTCCCACTGGACTCTCCGGCGGCTTTCACCACTCCCGAACTGTTCGCCATCGGCGTCCGCTCGAATCGCTCCACAATCTCCTTGTGGCAGTTAACGCAGATCAGAGCCGCGGCGAGAAACAGCACATCACAAGTACATCAGAACGTCATCTTCAATCCAAATTGAATGACGCGGGGCGCGTTACCCTGGCTGCCGATCCTGCCGAAGTTCGCGGCGCTCAGGTCCGTCGCCGGGGCTCCGAACACCACCCGGTTGAACGGGTTGCTGATCTCCATGCGGAATTGCAGATTGAGGCGCTCGGCGATTCGCGTGTCCTTGAACGCGCCGAAGGATTCGTTGATAAACGACGGCTGCCGCACGGGCAGGTACACCGGAGTGTTCCCGAACGTCAGCGGCGCCGGGGCTGAGAACGCGTCCCGGTTCAGGTAAGCATCCCGGTTCGGGTCGAAGCCGCCCGGGCCTTCCGGCGCGCGCACCGGCTGCCCCGTATAGTTCGGACGCAATCCGCCGTTGCCGATGATCGAGTTGATATTCGGCGTCGAAATCGCCAACGGATAGCCGCTCGAATACGCGCCCACGCCGGACAAGCTCCATCCGCCCAGCCAGCGATGCCGGAACGGGATCGCATAGTTGAAGCTCAGCGTCAGGATGTGCGTCTGGTCGGAAGGATAGAGCGATTTCTCCCGCAAGAAGTGGTTCTGCCGGATCACCCCTCCATGCGCATCCGAAAAGCCCGCGCCATCGGAAAGCTGCTTGCTGAACGTGTACGCCACCGTCGAAGTGAACCCGTGCGAAAACCGCTTATCCATCTTGAACTGGAACGAATGATACGAAGTGTTCGCATAGGGCGACGCCACCGTGCTCACGGTCGTGTACTGCGGAAACCGCTTCAGTGACTGGGCAACGGTCGCGCGCGAGCCGAACAGTTGCGCGAAACCCGCATAGGGCTCCTTGAAGCCTGCCTGCTGCGCCAGTGGCGAGGTGATGAGCGATCCCAGCAACGCCGGTCCCAGGCTGTAGTACCTCGGATCCACCTGGGATACCACCATGCTGTCATACATGTTCGTACCTTTGTTCGCCACGTACGCGCCGCTGAACAACCACTCATTGCCGATCTGCTTTTCGAGCGTCAGGTTCCACTGCTGGGCATAAGGAATCTTTCCGCCGGTTGCCCGCTCGACAATCGATGCCCCCTGCGTGTTCGCCACGGTCGGCGAAATCAGCGGAGGACGGCTGAAGTTTTGCGGGAATCCATCATCCCACCAGAAGCCCGGCGTCATTCCGTTGTTCGCGCTGGCAAACGAGGGCGTGATCGAGAAGCCCGTCTGCGGCAACCCCACGCCCTGGTTGATGTACTCCTTGTAGAAGATGCCATACCCGCCGCGAAGCACCGTGTCGTGCCCCATCTGGTATGCGAAGCCGATGCGCGGAGCGAAGTTCTTGTAGTGCGTGTCGAAGAACTGCGTCCAGCCCTGTCTCCCCTGCCCGGTTCCGCCAAATACATAGGCGCCGGGCAGCCCGCCCGCGCCGGGATTCGCCACACTCGGATCCATGTAGGACAGCCGCCCCAGCGGGTCGGACGTCGGCTGCTGAATTTCGTAGCGCAACCCGAGGTTCAGCGTCAGCCGTTGCGTCACCTTGTAGGTATCGTCTATGAACCAGCCGTAATACTTGTAGCGTCCCCCTGGCAGCGAATCGCGGAAGTACGCGCTTCCGCTGTCCACCGCGCCCAGCAGGAAACTGGCGAACGCATTCCCCGAATTCGCCACTCCGGGCATCTGCGTCTCGAAGTGCGAGAAGCTGAAATTCCCGCCGCCGCCGCCGAAGTTCCGGTAGTTGTCCCGATGCGCCTGCACCTCGAATCCCATCTTGATCGTGTGCTTATTCTTTACCCACGTCAGGTTGTCGAGGAATGCCAGCGTCGTGAAGTAATTGTCCGATGCGATATCATCGCCCAGCCGCGTGTAGCCTTGTGAGAACTGCACCGTCGGCGCAAGGTCGAACTGCACACCGCGCAAACCCAGTTTCCCGCCGTCGGGCTGCGTCCAACCCTGGTTGTAACCGAGCGAGAAGTTCGGATTCCGGAATCTCGAGAATCCCGCGCCCATGTGGTTCAGAAGGTTGCCCGAAATGTTCCAGTCATAGTTCACACGGATGATTCGAGTAGTGACCACCTGGAAGTTGTAGTTCGCAATGGCCGTGGATCCGCCGATCGGCAGCAGCCGTGACGGCCCCGGACTCTTCTGGCTGGGACGGTCCGTGTAGTTGAACATCCCGCTCAACCGGTGGTTCGACTTCAATTGATGGTCGATCTTGAATCCGGAGGTTCGCTGGTCCGCCAGCGGGCTGGCCAGCGGAGCAATGCTGTTGTTGGAGATCCCAGGCAGTTCCGCCGCCGGATAGAACGCGATCATCTTGGAACTGATGCTGCTGAACCGGTTCTTCGGGATGATGTTGCCGGCAAACGGCGTCCGCGTGGCCACGCCGCTTGCGTCGAACTGGGTCGAGCGCGGGTCGGCAATCACGCCACGTCCCGCCGCCGCCCATTCGCTGAAGTCGCCATTCAACATGTTCGCCGTGGCGTTGGTGTTGAATCCCGCCAATTGGCCGCCGCGAATATAATACTGATCGAACGAGAAGAACCAGAAGGTGCGGTCTTTCCCGTTATAGATTTTTGGAATCAGCACGGGTCCGCCCGCCGTGAATCCCCATTCGTTCTGTTTTCTCGGAGCCTTCCTGGAGCTGAAAAATCCACGCGCGTCCAGATGGTCGTTGGCGAAAAATTCGAAAGCCGATCCGTGCAACTGGTTCGTCCCGCTCTTCATTGTGAAGCTCGTCACACCGCTCAACGCATGCGTGTACTCGGCCGAATAGTTGTTCGTCACCAGCTTGAATTCCGCAATGGCGTCCACCGAGGGGTTCACTTCCGCGTCATTCGCCAAATCGCCCCGCGAAAGGGAAATGCCGTCGTAGTAAATCTGGTCGTTGAAGGACCCGCCGCCGCCGATGTGCTTTTCCCAGGTGCTGCCCGGCGCCACTCCCGGCGACAGGAAGATAAACGCCGAAGGATTCCGGATGCCGCCGCCAAGGGTTAGCGGCAGATCCAGAAACCGCTTGTTGTCGATCACTGTTCCGACGTCCGTCGATTCCGTCTGCACCAGCGAGGCGTTGGCCGCCACTTCAACGGTCTGTGTCACCTCGCCCACCTGCAGCGCGACATCCACTTTCGCCTGCTGATTCACCTCGACCTTGATGCCCTTCACCTCGGCCCGCCGGAACCCGGATGCCTCGGCTGACAGGTCGTAGCTCCCTACAGGCAAACTGAAAAATGAGTACGAACCGGTGGCCCCGGTCGTCGTTGAAAATGTTGCGTTCGTCCCCTCTCGGACAATCCGTACCGTCACACTGGGCACGACAGCCCCCGAGGAGTCGGAAACTGTTCCTGCGATGGTTCCGCGGTCGACCTGTCCGAAGGCCAAAGTCGACATGGATGCAATCCAAGCCAGCCGTACAATAGATTTCATAAGGGTTGCTCCCAAGCGAATATTGGAGCCAGAATACCATTTGATTTTTCGAATAGCAATACTCGGTCCATTTCTTTTTCAGCTATCGCTCAACCCTTTCGACGAGGGCAGACAGGCCTTCCGCGCGAGGAACTGGCCCGCGGCCGAACGCTTCTTCAACCAGGCCATCAAGACCACCCCCCATAGCGCCCCGCCCTACAAGTGGCTCGCCATGACTTATGCCGCTCAGGAGAAATATCTCCTTGCGGAAGAACCGTTTCGAAACGCCTGCCGGCTCGCTCCCAAAGACACTCAGGCCTGCTATTACCTCGCCCGCACTCTCTTCCTGAACAACAAGTTCAGCGAATCATTGCAAACCTACCAGCGCCTCCCTTCCAAGGACGGACCCGCCCTCCTCGGCATGGCCCTCACCCTCGAAGCGCTCGCCCGCGTTAAGGAGGCCGATGTCTTTTTCCGCAAAGCCATGGCCGCCGGCGATAAGCAGGCCTCCATCGATTACCAAAAGTTCCTCCGCCGCCAGTCCGCTCCCAACCCTCGTCCCCCGGAACTCCGTTTCGAGCCGGTCGACCTGCCCGCCACCGTCCGCAACGGAGCCACCGGAGCCATGCATCTGCCCGAAACCATGTTCGCCGGAGCCGCCGTCTTCGACTATGACAACGACGGGTGGCCCGATATCTTCCTCGCCAACGGAACCGCTCCCTCAGCGCTCCTTCACAACAATCGCGACGGATCCTTCTCCGTCGCGACCGGGGCGGAACTCGCCGCGCCGCGTAACGTCATGGGAGTCGCCGCCGCCGACTTCGACAGAGACGGCTTCATCGATCTCTTCCTCACCGGCCTCCACGCCCAATACCTGTTCCGCAATCGCGGCGACGGTTCCTTCGTGGACGTCACCACCGAGGCAGGCCTCGAAGGAGGGGATCTCTGGACCGTCTCCGCCGCCTGGCTCGATTACGACAACGACGGACTGCTCGATCTGTTCGTCGTCCGCTACGTCCAATGGGATCCAAAGACCGAGCCCTACTGCGGCACTCCCGCCTTCCGCCAATACTGTGATCCGCGTCTTTACCGCCCGCTCCCCAATGCGCTCTACCACAACCTCGGCAACGGCCGCTTCCGCGATGTCTCGGAATCTTCCGGTATCGCCGCCCACAAAGGAAAGGGCATGGGGGTGGCCATCGGCGATTACGGCAACGACGGCCTCCTCGACATCTTCGTCGCCAACGACACCGAGCCTAACTTCCTCTTCCGCAACCTCGGCGGCGGCCGCTTCGAGGAGTGCGCCCTGGACACCGGCGTGGCCTTCAATGAAAACGGCAAAGCCATCTCCTCGATGGGGGCGGAATTCCGCGACCTCGATAACGACGGCTTTGAGGACCTCTTCATTACCGCTCTCACCAACGAAACCTTCCCCTTTTTCCGCAACACCGGTAAGTCCGCCTTCACCGACCGCACCATCGCCTCCGGCATCTACCGGGAAAGCCTCGCCAATTCCGGTTGGAGCAGCGCCGCCATCGACCTCGACAACGACGGCTGGAAAGACCTCGCCGTCGCCAATGGCCACATCAACGCCCGGCTATCCAACGGAGCGTCCGGTCTCGAACAGTCTCAGATCTATATCAACCGCCGCACCCATTTCGCCGCCGCTACCCTCCCCGGCGCCGCCCTCCACCGCGGTCTCGCCTATGGCGACTTCGACCGCGACGGCCGGCTCGACCTTGTGATCACCCGCCTCAATCAACCCGCCCGCCTATGGTGGAACCGCAACCCATCAGGCAATTGGATCGCCTTCGACGTGCCCATCGGAACACTCGTCAGGATCGAAACTCCCCAGGGAAGCCAATGGAACCGCATGGTCACCACCAATGGCTATGCCGCCTCTTCCGCCGTCCCCCTTCACTTCGGCCTTGGAACGGCTTCCACCGTGACTCGCGCCGAAATTCGCTGGCCCTCGGGTATGGTCCGGACTCTCACCAATCTCCCCGCGAACCGCGTTCAGAAACTCCCCGAGCCCGCGCCTCCCGCCCGATAAGCCACGCGCCCTTCGCCTTCACACATACGGCGGGGGCTCCCGCTCTTCGTTTGCCAGCCCGATCCCCCACAACCTCCGCCCGGCCAGCCACGCCACCGCAACGAAAATTCCCAAGCTCAGCGTGATCACCACCGCCTTCCTGCCCCGCGACAGGTACCGCGCTTCCCTCGGCCCCGGATCGTATGTCACCACTCCCCGCACATCCACGGTTGCCCGCGCTTGCGGCTCCAACCGGTTGTCCACCACCACCACGTAGTCCCCAGGCGTCGAGACGTGGAACTTCAACCGTCCGCTCTTCTCGAATGTGCCCGACGCCACCTCTTCCGGATCCCGCCCCGCACGGAACCGGCCCACCTCGCTTTCCGGCATCACCGCGATCCGCACTCCCGCGCCGCCCTTCCGCATCTCGTACTCCAATTCCACCGTGGCCGGACGGTTCTTCACCGCCAGCGGCAGCGCTTCGAAGTCCGCCGCCGGTACGCGCACAATCCGCTCGAAGTGAAACGGAGCCGGACCGGCGGCAGCCAGCAGCACAGCCAGCAGGATCACGGCCTCTCCTGATAAACGATGCGCCCGCCAACCACGGTCATCCGTACACGCGTCTTCAGAATCTCCGCCGGCGGGATCTTCATAATGTCCGCCGAGAGGATGACGAAATCCGCGAACTTACCCGCTTCGAGCGTGCCTTTCGCCTTCTCCTCGAACGCCGCGTAAGCGCCGCCGATGGTCCAACTCTCGAGTGCCTCTTCCCGGCTCAACCGCTGCTCCGGCATCCACCCTCCAACCGGCATGCCCGCATGGTCCTGCCGCGTCACCGCCGCATAAAAACCCCACAGCGGATTCGGAGATTCCACCGGAAAGTCCGATCCGTTCGTGATCCGCACTCCCAGTTTGAGAAAGCGCTGCCAGGCATACGCTCCCTTTATGCGCGCCGCTCCCAGCCGCTTCTCCGCCCATCGCATATCGCTGGTGGCGTGCGTCGCCTGAATCGACGCGATAACGGAAAACTTACGGAACAGCGGAAAATCGTCGAGCGAGACAATCTGCGCGTGCTCCACGCGAAACCGCCTGTCATTGACGCCGCCAAGCGCCGCGCCATAGGCGTCCAACACCGCGCGGTTGGCCCTGTCACCGATGGCGTGCGTGCTCACCTGAAACCCGCGCGCCACCGCCTGCTTCGCCACACGCTCGATATCCTCTTCCTTCAGAATAAGCAGCCCGCGATTGCCCGGCTCATCCGTGTAAGGCTCCTTCAGCGCCGCCCCCCGCGAGCCGAGCGCCCCGTCCGCCATCAGTTTGATGCCGCGCACCGTCAGATAGTCCCCCAACTCCGGGCCTTTCTTCAGATACTCTTCCCAAAGTCGGCCCGCTCCGCGAATCATCGCGTACACACGAACCGGCAACTCACCCTGCGCCGCCAGAGCGTGATACGCCGCCAATTCCCGCTCGCCGGCGCCGGCATCGTGTACTCCTGTCAACCCCAGACGGGCGCACTCCCTCGCCCCTCTCAGAATCCGCGCCTTCACCTGCTCCACCCCAGGCGGGGGGATCTTTCCCGACACCAGTCCCTGCGCGCGGTCAATCAGGATTCCCGTGGGCCTGCCCTGTCCGTCTCTCAAAATGCGCCCGCCGCGCGGGTCCCGCTTGGACGCGTTGATATCAGCAATCTCGAGAGCCTTGCGGTTCACCCACGCCGCGTGCCCGTCTACCCGCGTCAGATACACCGGATGATCCGGCGAAACGCGCGAAAGCTCCACCGAATCCGGAAACTCTCCGCCCGGCCACCGTGTCTGGTCCCATGCCGATCCACGAATCCATTCCCCCTTCGGCCTCGTACTCACCGCCCGCTCCACGGCCCGCACGGCTTCGCCGCTCGTTTTCGCCTCCCGCAAATCAAGCGTCTCCAGGCTGTCGCCGAGTCCGGCGATGTGCCCGTGGCTGTCGATCATCCCCGGCACAATCGTGGCGCCCATGGCATCGATCAGCCGCGTCAGCGGTCCTTTGTAGCGCCCCATATCCTCGCCCACGGCGAGGATGCGTCCATCCTTCACCGCCATCGCCGAAGCCTTCGGTTGTGCCCGATTCACCGTGTAAATATTGGCATTTTCGACAACCAGGTCCGCCGTTTGCGCCCACGCCGCCGCACAGAGCAGGGCTACAATAAAAATCATGCAAGACAGTATGGCACACCCCGGTCTGGCCGCCCCCGTGGATCTGCCTTCGTGGAAAACCATCACCGCCACCGTCTGCGCCATCCTTCTGGCGCTTCTCTTCCTGGTGGCCGGAGTCTGGAAAACCACGGATCCTTTCGGCGCTTCCGCCCGGCTGGCGCAGGCCAAAGTACCCGGCGATCTCAGCCTCGCCGCCGCGGTCCTGCTCGGAGCCGGCGAACTGTTCTCCGCCGTCCTCCTGCTCATCCCTCGTTTCCGCCGGTGGGGAGCCTGGCTAACCGGATTGATGCTCGTCGCCTTCATGCTCTACATCGGCTACTTCTACAATGAGCTTCGCGGCGAAGAGTGCCAGTGTTTCCCCTGGCTGAAACGCAGCGTCGGCCCCGGTTTCTTCATCGGTGACGGCGTGATGCTCCTGCTGGCCGCTATCGCGGGATTGTGGTCGAAGCCTGCCGGAACCATCCGCGGGGCGGCGATGATCCTCGCCGGCATCGCTGTCTTCAGCGCCGCTTCTTACGGCCTCGCGCTCTCTCAAAACAGCGGCGTCAAGGCGCCGGATCTCATCACCGTCGATGGCAAGCCCACCTCCCTCGCGGCCGGAAAGGTCTTCCTCTATTTCTATGATCCGGAGTGCGGCCACTGCGACGCCGCCGCCCGGCAGATGGCCAAGCACAAATGGAAAGAGGATACGAGAATTATCGGCATCGCCACCCGCCAGCCGCAATTCGCCGCCGATTTCATGCGCGACACCAAACTCAAGGCCGGCAACTCCACCGATCTCGATCTGCTCAAAAAGACCTTCCCCTTCGGTGATCCACCCTACGGCGTTCTGCTCGAGAACGGGCGCCAGAAGGCCGCGCTGCCCATCTTTGACGGCAAGGAACCGGAACAGACGCTCCGCAAACTCGGCTTCATCGAATAACCATATGCTACGTCTTCTCCCTCTCCTCCTTCTCCTGGTGATCCCGGGCGAGGCCAAGCCAAGGCAGTTACGCGCGGGCGCGGCCAAGATCGACATCACCCCTTCGGGCCCCATCTGGATGTCCGGCTACGCCGTCCGCACCAAGCCCTCCGAAGGCGTTTCCCACCCCATCTACGCCAAGGCGCTCGCTCTCGACGACGGCCACCAGAGAATCGTCATCGTCACCACCGACCTGATCGGACTGCCCCGCGCCGTCTCCGACGTTGTGGCCGCCCGTGCCGCCAAGCAATACAACCTCGAGCGCTCCCATCTCCTGCTCAACTCTTCCCACAGCCACTCCGGTCCGGTGGTGCGGCCCAACCTGATGACGATGTACTTCCTCACTCCCGGCCAGCGGCAGGCGGTGGACGATTATGCGCTCAAGCTGACGGACAACCTTGTCAGCGTCATCGGAGCCGCCATCGGCGAACTTGCGCCCGCCACACTCTCCCTCGCTCACGGTTCGGCTCCCTTCGCCATCAATCGCCGCAACCGCGAAATCAAGCCCGTCGATCATGACGTGCCCGTCTTCGCCGTCCGCGCGCCCGATGGCAAACTCCGCGCCGTGCTCTTCGCCTACGCCTGCCACAATACGACGCTCGGCGGAGACCGCTATCTGATCAACGGCGACTACGCCGGCTTCGCCCAATCGGATCTCGAGGAGAGCAATCCCGGAGCCGTCGCCCTCTTCATGCTCCTCTGCGGCGCGGACCAGAATCCCGCCCCCCGCGGTAAAGTCGAGGACGCCGTTGAACACGGCAAGACCCTCGCCACCGAGGTCAACCGCGTACTGCACGGCAACATGAAACCGGTCGAGCCGAAGTTCAAGACCGCCTGGCAAAGTATCGAACTCTCCTTCGCCCCGCACACCCGCGAGCAGTTCGAACAGGAACAGCGCACCGGAAACCGCTATCAGAAACAGCGGGCCACCGAAATGCTGCGAGCCTATGACGAGCGCCGCCCCATCCGCTCCACCCCCTATCCCGTCCAGGCCATCCGCTTCTCGAAATCCGTCACCCTGCTCGCCCTCGGCGGCGAGGTGGTCGTCGATTACGCCCTCCGCGCCAAGAAGGAATTCCCCCACACTGACCTCATCGTCGCCGGATACAGCAACGACGTCATGTGCTACATCCCCTCGAAGCGCGTTCTCCACGAAGGCGGCTACGAAGCCGTCGACAGCATGATCTACTACGGCCAGCCCGGTCCTTTCTCCGATGATGTCGAGGAGACCATCTTCCGCTCCATCCACACGGTTCTGCGCCGTGTGGGCGTGAAGTAGCCGTCCCGTCGAATCATATGCATGAACGCGTTCCTTCGCATCCGGAAAGCCGGGACCGCTTATGTAAGTCTTCCTCGCCGGCGGCGTTACGTTCATGCCCGCATGATAAGGGTCTAAGATAGGGGTGAGCGCCGGGCCCGGAGCGCCGCTTACAGGCCCAAGACAGCGCCTGGGAGTTCCACGAATGCAAGAAGCCGTCGTCATCGACTGCCTTCGGACGGCAGTCGGCAAATCGGGCCGCGGAGCCCTCAGGAATACCCGCCCCGACGACATGGGAGCCGCCGTGGTCAAGGCGCTGCTCGACAAGTATCCGCAAGTGCGGAAAGACGCGGTCGATGACGTGATCATCGGCTGCGCAATGCCTGAAGCCGAATCCGGCATGAACATGGCGCGCCTCATCGCTCTCCGCGGCGGCCTTCCAGAAACCGTGCCTGGCGTCACCATCAACCGCTTCTGCTCTTCCGGTCTGCAAGCTATCGCCATGGCGGCCGACCGAATCCGCGCGGGAGGAGCGGACATCATCATCGCCGGCGGAAGCGAGTCCATGAGCATGGTCCCGATGAGCGGCAACAAGTTCGCGCCGAACCCCTGGTTTGTCGACCACTGGCCGGAAATCTATATGGGGATGGGGCTTACCGCCGAACGTGTACGCCGGAAGTATGACATCAGCCGTGAAGACCAGGACGCCTTCTCCCTGCGCAGCCACAAGAACGCCCTTCAGGCGCAAGCCGAGGGCCGGTTCGACGAAGAGATCGTGCCGCTCGAGGTCGAGACGACGGTCCTCTCGAATGGCGCGCCGCACACAACGAAAACAGTTTTCCGGAGGGACGAAGGCCCCCGCGCCGACACTTCGCTCGAGGCGCTCTCGAAACTGAAAGCCGTCTTCGCCTCCGATGGCTCCGTCACCGCGGGCAACTCCTCGCAGACCAGCGACGGAGCCGCCGCCGCCATCGTCATGTCGGAACCGCGCGCCAGGGAACTTGGGCTGAAGCCAATGGCGCGCTACGTGAGCTTCGCCGTCGGCGGCGTTGCGCCGGAGATCATGGGCATGGGTCCGGTTGTAGCCATCCCCAAAGCCCTCGGGATGGCCGGCCTCAGCCTCGATGACATCGGCGTTATCGAGTTGAACGAAGCGTTCGCGGTACAGGCTCTGGCCGTGGCCCGCGAGGCAGGCCTCGATATGAACCGCCTCAACCTGAATGGCGGGGCTATCGCCCTCGGCCACCCGCTCGGCTGCACGGGCGCGAAGCTCACCGCCACCATCCTTCGCGAGATGCGCCGCCGCAACTCGAAGTACGGAATGGTCACCATGTGCATCGGCGGCGGGCAGGGAGCAGCGGGCATTTTCGAAAACTTGCAGTAAGAGGGGAACTGACCATGGCAGCCACGCCGATTGCTCTCCCGAAAACAAAGGGCGGCGCTTTCCTGCTGGAATCGCGCACGCCCGGGGAGATCTATTCACCCGAGGATTTCACTGACGAGCATGAAGCCATCGCCCGCACCGCCGACGAGTTCTGGCGGAATGAAATCCTGCCGAACGTCGAGCGCATCCAGCGCCAGGAACCTGGAGTGGCCCCCTCGATCCTCCGGAAATCAGCGGAACTGGGCCTCACCGCGGTCCTCCTGCCTGAGCGTTTCGGTGGAATGGAACTCGACCTCACCTCGATGATCATCGTGGCCGAGCATCTATCCCGCGACGGTTCGTATTCGGCGTGGCACGGCGCGCACACCGGCATCGGCACGCTGCCGCTGCTTTTTTACGGCAGCGAGGAGCAGAAGCGGCGTTATCTGCCCAAACTCGCGAGCGCCGAAATGATCGCCGCCTACTGCCTCAGCGAGCCCCAGGCCGGCTCGGACGCGCTGGCCATCACGACGCGCGCCGACCTGAGCGAAGACGGAACCCACTATATCCTCAACGGCCAGAAGATGTGGATCACAAACGGCGGCCACGCGGATCTCTACACCGTGTTCGCCAAGGTGGGCGGCGAGAAATTCACGGCTTTCCTCGTCGAGCGCGCCTGGCCCGGAGTCAAACCCGGCAACGAGGAAAAGAAGATGGGCATCAAAGGCAGTTCCACCACGCCCATCTATCTCGATAACGTGAAAGTCCCGCTGGAAAACGTGCTCGGCGAAGTGGGAAAAGGCCATCACATCGCCTTCAACATTCTCAACATCGGCCGTTTCAAGCTCGCGCCCTTCACCATTGGCGGCGCGAAGTATACACTGCAAGTCTGTCTCAAGTATGCGAGGGAACGAAAAGCATTCGGCAAATCCATTGGCGAATTTGGAATGATCCGGCACAAGCTCGCCGAAATGGCCATCCGCATCTTCGCCGTCGAGACCATGAGCTATCGCGTCGCGGGCATGATTAATGCCGCCCTCGGCGATTTTTCCTGGGAAGCCCCCGATGCCAGCGAGCGAATGCTGAAGGCCGTCGAGGAGTTCGCCGTCGAATGCTCATACATGAAGGTGTACGGTTCGGAGATGCTCGATTACGTCGTGGATGAAGGCGTGCAAATACATGGCGGATACGGCTATCACCAGGATTACGCCGTCGAGCGCGCCTACCGCGATTCGCGCATCAACCGCATCTTTGAAGGCACCAACGAGATCAACCGGATGCTGGCCACCGGCATGTTGCTCAAGCGCGCGCAGCGCGGCCAGTTGCCGCTTGTCGAGGCCGTCAGGAAATTGCAATCGGACATTCTCGCCGGACCCGCGCCGGGCGCGACGCTCGATGACGCCGCACTCATCGGCAACGCCAAGAAAGTAGCGCTGCTTTGTCTCGGCGTGGCCTATCAGGCCTTTCACAACGAACTCGATCAGCAGCAGGAGGTGCTCGCCGGCATCACGGATATCGGCATGAACGCCTTCGCCATCGAGTCCGTCGCGCTGCGCTCGAGGAAACTCGAGGACCTGGGTAAAGGCGAACTCGCCGCCGATTATAAAGCCGTATTCCTGCCCGAAGCCATGGAGGAGATCGAGCGGGCGGGCCGCTATGTGCTCTCGGCCTGCTCTTCCGGCGACGCCCTGCGCGCGAACCTCGCGGTTCTCAGGCGCTTCACCAGAATCGAACCCGTAAACTCCGTCGCGCTGCGCCATGGGATTGCCGGGCGGCTGCTCGAATTGGACCGCTACAGCGCCTGAACCCTTTGCCACGTCCCAGAGTCATTCTTCTCGTCGGATTGCCGGGCTCCGGCAAATCGACCTATGCCGCCCGGCACGGCCTTCCGGTTCTCTCCTCGGACTCTATCCGCGGGCTCCTGCTCGACGATGTCACCGATCAGAGCATCAACCGCCGCATTTTCGCCGAACTCCGCCGCCTGTTGCGTCTCCGTCTCGAACTGCGGCGCCCGGTTACCTGCATTGACGCGACCAACCTCACATCCGCCGAGCGCCGCCCCTACATCAGAATTGCGCAGATGTACGGCGCCGACGCCGAAGCCGTGTTCTTCGATGTGCCCGCCGCGGTGTGCAAGCGCCGCAACAGCGGAAGATCGCGCGTGGTCCCGGAAGACGTCCTGGACCGCATGGCCGCGCGCCTGCATCGGCCCGCTCTCGAAGAGGGCTTCACGCGCGTGACGGATGCGAACTCTGCTCCCGCCACAGACGCTGCGCCAGAAGCCACGCCAGGCCCGGAGCCAGCATGAACGCGCCCGCCGCCGACGCCACCGTGCCCACATCAATGCCGCGGTCGATGAACATGCCCGCAAGCGCGCTCGATAGCGACATGGACAGCGTCATGAACGCGAACTCCGCCGAGAAGACGCGCCCGCGGAATTGATCGTCAGTGGTCATCTGGAGCAGGGTCGCGGAGAACACCCAGATAATCGACCCGCCCGCGTGCGCCAGGACCAACGACAGCCCGGCCGTCACGGCGTGCCCCATCTGGCCAAGCAGCACGTATCCGATTCCGCTGAAAAGGAACCCGATGAGGATTCCCCATCGCAGCCGCGATTGCGAATGGCCGGCGAGGTAAGTCCCGATGATGGGGCCAATCAACGCTCCCAACCCCCGGCACCCCATCAATATGCTCATGCCCAGCATGCCGGCCTCCTCGGGGCCGGCGTTCCCAATCCGCAGCGGGAACTTCTGTTCACCGAGAATCGTCACCAGCACCCAGTTGGCCCCTATGAATCCCAGACCGCATTTCACGAGCATCGTCGCCAACAGGCGCTTGTCGGCGCGGACATAGCGCAAGCCCTCACTGATGGGCGAGAAATCCGCCAAATCCCGGACGCGCATCGCCGGCAGGCGCTCGACATGCGGCTCCGTGAACCGCATTCGCGAAACCAGAACGGCGCTCAGTATGAACGAAAGCGCGTTGATGACGAACACCGCCCGCCGCCCCGCAAGCGCGGCGATGAAGCCGCCGATCGAGAAGCCGACAGCGAAATTGAACGACCAGGTGATGGAGGCGAGCCCGTTGGCGATCAGGACATCGTCCCCTTCCGTGATGTTCGGAATCACCGCGTTCCGCCCCGGTTCGAACAACGCCCAGAACACCGTCTCGAGGAACAGCAGCACGTAAATCAGCCAGATCAGCCCGCGCGCCTGCGCGTAGAGCATCAAAGTGACAATCACCGCCCTGGCGAGGTCGGCCACAATCATCAGGCGGCGGCGGCTCAACCGGTCATTGAGCACCCCGGCCATCGGCGAGACCAGCAACTGCGGCAACACCTGCAGAACGAAAGCGAAGCCCACCGATTTCGCCTGCCCGCCCGTCAGTTCGAGCAACTGCGAATAGATGGCCACCGTGTACATCCAGTCGCCGATTTCGCTTACAATCTGCGCGAACCACAGCTTGCGGAAGTTCGCGTTCGCCCGCAGCAGCCGCGCATAGGTGGCCAGTGTGATGCGGCGGCTCGGTTCCATCCGTCAGGACCGCGTATAGATTCCCATGCGGCGCTTGACGAGATTCACCGTGGAATTCGCAATCGGGCTGACACGCTGGGAGCCTTCCGCGAGAATTCCGTCAACGTACGCCGGATCGGCGGTGATTTCGCGGTAGCGCCGCTGGAGCGGTTCAAGTGAAGCCGCCACCATCTCCGCCACCTGCTTCTTCATGTCCCCGTAACGCATGCCCTCGAAGTGTTTCTCCATCTGATCGCCGGTCCAGTCGCTGAACGCCTGGAAGATGGCCAGCAGATTCCGTACGCCGGGACCCATGTTTTCGAAACTCACCGCTGGATTCGAGTCCGTCGTCGCGCGCATGATTTTTTTCCTGATGACATCGGGCGGATCGAGCAGAGCCACGGCGTGAGCCGATCCTTTTTCCGACTTGCTCATCTTCTTTTCCGGATCATCGAGCCCCATCACCCGCGCCCCCACCGCCGGAAGGCGCGTCTCCGGCATGACGAACGTTTCACCGTAGAGCGAATTGAACCGCTGCGCAATGTCCCGCGCCAGTTCGAGATGCTGTTTTTGATCCTCCCCCACCGGCACGACGTTCGCCTGATAGATGAGGATGTCGGCGGCCATCAGCACGGGGTATAACAGAATGCCCGCGCCAATCGTTTCCTGCGCTTCCGACTTTGCCTTGTACTGCGTCATGCGGTAGAGCCAGCCCTCGGGAGTGACGCACGTCAGCAGCCAGGCCAACTCCGCGTGGCCGTGCACGGTCGATTGCGCGGCAATCGCCGAATGCTTCGGGTCAATCCCGGCGGCCAGGAAAAGCGCGGCCAGTTCCAGGATTTTCGCGCGCAGTTCCTCGGGGTTCTGGTACACCGTGATGGCGTGCAGATCCACGATGCAGAAGATGCTTTCGTAGTCGTACTGGATTTTCACCCAGTTTTTCAAGGCGCCAAGATAGTTGCCGATGTGCAGGTTGCCTGATGGCTGCACGCCGGATAGAACACGTGGTTTCATGCTGTAACGCGATGAGGGGATAAGCTTATATGGTACGTGATCGAAACCACTGAAACAAACTCACCGCACCGTGCAGTCACGGTGGAGAAACTGGTCTACGGCGGCGATGCTCTCGCCCGCGATAACGGCCAGGTCATTTTGATCCCTTTCCTGCTGCCGGGCGAGCCGGCGCGCGTCCGCGTCGTCGAGCAAAAACCTCAACTGCTCAAAGCCCGCGTCGAGGAACTGCTCGCTCCCTCCGTCCACCGCGCCGAGCCGCGCTGCCGGCATTTCGGCGCCTGCGGCGGATGCCACTACCAGCATGCCGTCTACGAATATCAACTCGAGCAGAAACTCGCCATCCTCCGCGAGGTCTTCTCGCGCGTCGGGAAGATGGAGGCGCCCGCTGAAATCGAGGTCCTCTCCGGCCCGCCGTTCGGCTATCGAAACCGCGCGCAGTTCCACTATGACGGGCGCAACCTCGGCTACCACGAAGCGGGCTCGCGCAATGTGCTCGCCATCGAGGACTGCCCCATCTCTTCGCCGAAACTCCTAGAGTCCTATGGCAGGCTTCGTCTCATGTCGAAGGACAGCCGCTTCCCGCGCTTCCTGCGCACTCTCGAGCTGTTCACCAATGAAACGGACGTGCAACTGAACGTTCTCTCTTCGGCGCAGCCCGCCGCCAGGCGGTTCTTCGACTGGTGCGCCCGGGAAATTCCCGGCCTTCTTTCCGGGGCCCTGACCTATACCGCCGCTGGCTTCGAATTTCGCGTCAGCCATGACGCCTTCTTTCAGGTGAACCGCTTCCTCATCGAACCCCTTGTCGAAGCCGCGCTACGCGATGCCGAAGGAGAATCGGCGCTCGATCTCTATTCCGGAGCCGGCCTCTTTTCGCTCCCTTTGGCGAAGCGCATTCCCAAGGTTACGGCGGTCGAGTCCGGCGCCGCGGCGTGGCGCGACCTGCGCTTCAATGCCGAGCGGGCGGGCGTTGCCGTGGACGCGCGGCAGGCATCCACCGAACAGTTTCTGGCGGCCGGTCCCCCGGCCGATTTCGTCCTGGCGGACCCTCCGCGCGCCGGTCTCGGCAAGCATGTCGTACAGCGCCTGCTCGAGACGAAGCCGCGCCGCCTCACGATTGTTTCCTGCGATCCGGCGACTCTCGCCCGCGACCTCGCCGCTCTTTGCGGCGCCTATACCCTCGACAGCCTTACCATGATCGACCTCTTCCCGCAGACGTTCCACATCGAAACCGTGGCCCGCCTGCGCCTCGCCTGATGCCCGCTACAGTTTGTAACGCTGATAGTCGAACGGCTCATTCACCAGGTGATAGAGAGGTTCGCCTTCCTTCTGGAGGTAATAGGTCTTGAGCAGAGTGCGGGGAAAGTCGGTCAGTTTGCGCGCAACCGGTCCCGTTTCGTCCCATTCATAGACGGGCACATCCCAGGGATTGAACGTATCGCTCAACCCCCGCTCTTTCGCGATGCGGTAGAAATGAACGTTGCCCGGCTCATGCCCGCCGAGCCACAGGCCCACCAGGTCCAACCGGAACGGGTCCTTGGCGAACATCACCATGTTCGGAAGGAATTCTCGCACAGGGTCGGACGGGTCCTCGTTCTTTGCGTAGATGGCCTCGATCATGTGCAGGCCGAACTTGAGCGTGCTCAGATGGTCGCACGTCTTGTGCGCCCAGATCTCCTGGCGTATGGGACTCAGTTCCGCCGTGCTGTCGTATCTCGAATAGTTCATCCGCCGGTGGCTCTCGAAATAGCGGTTCACGCGATTCACCACATCCTTGCAGATGAACGGCTTCATGTGATCCGGCACGCCCGTCACCATCGCCCACCCCGGACAGAAACGCTGGAAGGGCCATACCGTCATCCCTTGCGCGTTCTTGCAGGCCTGCGTGAGGCACATCCCGTGCGAGCGCCACTTGGCGATGTTGATCATCCACGTGTCCCGCTCGTGGATCGGGGGATAGTGCGGAACGCGGCCATAGATCACCGCGCCGTCGGGAGTGGCGAAGTTCATCCCGTACTCCCGGTGGTAGTGCGCCGCCCGCCTCTGCGGATCGAGCACGTCCACTCCCAGGCGCTCGTGCACTTCATCATATTTCGTGCTCCAGCGCGAGGACCGGTAGTTAGCCTCCACATAGTAGAACCGCCGCAGCCCCGTCTCGTGGAGCGACGTCAGCAGCCCATCATAAAAGTCCGCGTCCGTGCCCCAGTTGACCTGGTTTCCGTGGCGAGTGGTTGTCAGCACATTCGGCTTGAGCACCACTCTGTGCGAAAGCGGAATTCCGGAACTCACGCTCGGCTGAAAAATGCTCCTGCCCAGCGACAAGCCCTCGCGCCGCATCCCCGCGAAATCCAACCGCCCCGCCACGCGCGTGCGGCGGATGAAGACTGCCTTGGGGTTCGCTTCAATGAAGGGGTGGACCTGGAAATACCGGTTGGTGAATCCGTTCAAGCCCGTCTGTGCCGCTGCGCCGAGAGCGGCGGTAAGGAAACCTCTTCGTGTGACGTCCATGGTAGTTGCCCTGACCGTTATCATTTCGCAATTCGGCCCATTGAGCAACTCGCGCGCCTCTACGGCTTCCCGAGCCAGGCGCTGTAGGCCTCAAGAACGTTCGCTCCGCGGTAGATCTGAACGCGGCCCGTGGGATGAAGCGGAGGCTGCGCGTGCTGTTCCATCTTCAACTCCACGGGGCCGGAGATGATCCACGGTTTGTAATGCTTCGCTCCGGCGACGGCTTTTCGCGCCGCCGCCTGAATCCGCCGCTTCGCCTCGGCGTGGGACAGGCTGAGCGTGGACATGGAACCGGCCAGCCGCTTGACGGCAACCGTGACGGCATCCGGCTGAAGTTCCTTCATCTCCGCGCACGCCGCTTCATCGCCGGCGAGCATGATGACCGGGATGCCGTAATAGCCGGCGATGGCGGCCACCTGGCCGAGCTCCCCCACCTCCTTCCCGTTCAACGTGATGCGTTTCATCCCGAAGCTTTGCGAATGGGCGAGCACGGCGTCCTTCGCCCCGGCCATGGCGTGCTGGCCGACGAAGAGAATGCCGTCATAGAGCTTTTCCGAAAGATAGTAATTGGCCGGCGTCGGCCGTCCCTGGAGCAGTTGGGCGCGGCTGTCGATCTCGTCAATCGAGAGGGTGCGGCTGCCGTCATGGCCGTCCCAGATGACTACCTCGGAGGCTCCGGCCGCGAAGGCGCCCTCGACGGCGGCGTTCGTCTCCCCAATGAGAAGGCGCCGCGACTCCATGAAGCGGCGCTGCCCTGGCAACAACTGCTCGTCCGGATTGTTGACGCCGCCCACTCCCTCGAGATCCGTCACGATGAGGATGCGCGGGCCCTGGGCCAGGCAGAGGGCGGCGGAAAACAGCGCTAAGCCGATCGCTCGCGGGATCATGCCTCAACCCCACCACTTCTCGCCCGCGGCAAGGTGCGCTTTGACTACATCCGGGTTGAGTTCCACTCCGATCCCCGGCTTGTCGGGCACCGGGATGAACCCGTCCTTCACCACCAGGCCGTCGTGAACAATCACGTCGTCCATCCAGTCGCGCTTGCCGATGACGGTTTCGCAATGCACGTAGTCCCTGACCGTGGACGCCCAGTGAATGGTAGCCATGGTGTTGAGCACGCAACCGGTGTTATGGTTCGCCACGGACATCGCGAACGCGTCGGCCAGGTCCGCAAGACGCTTGGTCTCGAGGAAACCGCCGGTGTTGCGCAGGTCCGGGTTGAGAATATCCACGCCGTTGTTGATGACGAAGGGGACGGCGTCGGCGCGGCGGAACCAGTTCTCGCCCGTGCAGATGGGGACCCGCGAGGCGGCGCAGAGCGCCTTCCACCCGTCAGTGTATGCCACCGGCATGGGGTCTTCAAGCCACAGAGGCTTTATGTCGGCCACCGCCTCGGCCAGTTGAATCGAGGTGCGGGCGTCGTACTCCCAGTGGTTGTGAACCATGATGTCATGGTCCCAGCCGATGGCCTCGCGGACGTTCTCGAAACCGATACGGATATTGCGAAGCTCCTCGGTGGATAGGCGGCGATTGGCGAGGTCGCGGCCGGGATCGTTCTGGGGGTTGGTATGTTGCGGGCCGAATTTGTGGCCGCGGAAGCCGCTCGGGTCGGCGCGGCAGGCGTCCGCCCACGCGCGGACCGATCCCTTGTCCAGCATGTTGCGCGGCGCGGCGTGGTTGTAGACGCGCACCTTGTCCCGGAATCGCCCGCCGAGCAGAGTGCTCGCCGGAACGCCGAGAAGGTGGCCATTCAGGTCCCAGAGCGCCATTTCGATTCCCGCGATCGCCCGCATGAAGTGATGCGCGGAGCCGTCGCTATGGGGACCGAGACCCACGATGAGGGAGTCGATCTGTGTCGGATCCTTGCCGATGAAGTACGGCCGGATGGCATTGATCTGGTCGCGGACGCCGGCTCCGGGGCTGCCATAGGCGTCGGCGATGCCGAACGGTCCGGCGTCGCTTTCCACCTTCACCAGCGTGTAGGTGCGCGGGCCTTGCAGAATCATGGTCTTGATGTCACGGATCTTCACCTTTCCCTTCATGGGCGCGGCCATCAGGTGGTATCCGCTGAGAAAAGATGCCGCCGGGGCGGCGAGGGTCCTGAGGAATGAGCGTCGGGAAAGCATGCCGGCACACATCATATCGAATTTGAGGGTATCCTCAGAGGGATGATGGCACGCAAGCTCTGGCTCTTCCTCTGTCCGGTTCTTCTTGTGTCCGCGCAGAGTCCCCGGCCCGTGGAGAATCACGATGAGTCGAAAGTAGGCGCGTACACCCTGCCCGATCCGCTTCTGCTTGCCAATGGCCGGACGGTGCGCGACGCCTCCACGTGGAAAAGTCAGCGGCGGCCGGAAATTCTCCACCTGTTTGAATCCGAAGTCTACGGCAGGAGCGCGCCCAAGCCGGGCAAACTGGAATTCGAGGTCACCTCGCGCGAGGCGAAAGCGCTCGGTGGAGACGCGACGCGCAAGGAGGTGGACATCTGGCTCACGCCGAAACAAAAGATGCACCTGCTCATCTACCTCCCCAACGACAGGAAGCGCCCCTATCCCGTGTTTCTGGGCCTGAATTTCCGCGGCAACCAGGCGGTGGCGAATGACGCCGGCGTCGCTATATCCACCGGCTGGATGCGAAACGCTCCCGGCGTCGAGAACAACCGCGCCACCGAAGCGAGCCGGGGCTCGGAAGCAAGCAGATTCCAGGTGAAGACCGTTCTCCGGCGCGGCTACGCCGTCGCCACCGTCTATTACGGCGACATCTTTCCCGACCGCAAGGATGCGCTTGCCGAATCCATAATTCCCCACTTCTACCGTCCGGGACAGACCGCCCCCGATCCGGATCAGTGGAACGCCATCGGGGCATGGGCCTGGGGGCTGAGCCGTGTGATGGATTACTTCGAAAAGGACCGCGACATCGACTCGAAGCACGTGGCCGTGTGGGGGCATTCAAGACTTGGAAAAACGGCCCTCTGGGCAGGCGCCGAGGACCAGCGGTTTGCCATGGTCATCTCGAATAACTCCGGAGAAGGCGGCGCGGCGCTCGCCCGCCGCAACTACGGAGAGACCGTCGAGCGCATCAACGCCGTCTTCCCACACTGGTTTTGCGCCAATTTCAAGAAGTACAACAATGACGTGGCCGCCCTTCCGGTGGATCAACATGAACTGGTCGCGCTGATTGCGCCGCGCCCCGTGTACATAGCCAGCGCCGAGGAAGACCTGGAAGCCGACCCGCGCGGGGAGTTTCTCTCGGCGGTGGGCGCCGGGCCGGTCTACAGCCTGTTTCACGCGGCAGGCCTCGGAACAGATCGGATGCCGGCATTGCACCAGCCCATCATGAACACCATCGGCTATCACATCCGGGCGGGAAAACACGACGTCACCGAGTATGACTGGGAGCAGTTTCTGACCTTCGCCGACAAGCATTGGAAGGCGCGTTGATGACGGCGGCCCGCCGCTGGTGGATTGTCTGCCTTCTCAGCCTCGGGATGATCATCGCCTACCTCGACCGGGCGAATCTCTCGGTGGCCCTGGCGGCCAAGGAGTTCATACACGAATTTTCCCTCACGGATAACGACCGCGGGTTGATGAATTCGGCGTTCTTCTGGTCCTACGCGTTTCTCCAGATCCCGGCCGGTTTCGTGGTGGACCGCTTCGGAGTGAAGCTTCCCTACGCGTTCGCGTTCGCGTTCTGGAGTGTGATTTCCGCCGCCACGGCGGGAATCGGAACCGTGGGCCATCTGCTCGGATTGCGGTTCCTGCTGGGGTGCGGCGAGGCGCTGGTCACCCCCGCCAGCATGCGCTGGATCCGTTTCCACATCGGGGAGGAACAGCGGGGACTGGCCGTCGGAGTGTACATGGCCGGAACCAAGCTGGGGCCGGCGATCGGCGCTCCGGTAGCCGCGTTTCTGATCGTGCACTATGGATGGCGCGAGATGTTCGTCATCCTCGGGCTGGGCTCGCTGTTGTGGCTGGTTCCCTGGCTGATTCTCGTGAAGGATGACGACCGGCAGTTGGAAGCGGCGGAGAAGAAGACCGGAAAGGGCGTCGGGCTCTCCCGCCTGCTGCGCACGCGCCTCACCTGGGGGATTATCCTCGGGGCCTTCTGTTACAACTATTTCGTCTACTTCTGCATGACGTGGCTGCCGGCTTATTTCGCCGAGAGCCGCGGCCTGTCGCTGAGCAAGTCGGGTGCCTTCACGGGGTTCAGTTTCGCGGGCATGGCGGCGGTGGCCACTCTTGCCGGCTACGTTGCCGACCGCCTGATCGCGCGCGGCGCGGACCCCGTGCGGACGCGAAAGCTCTTCACCATCGCCGGATTTCTTCTGGCGAGCACGGAACTGGTAGGCGCCCTGGCGAAATCGAATGACGTGGCTTTGTGGTTCGCCATCATCTCGCTCAGCGGGCTTGGCCTTGCCACGGCGAATTATTGGGCGCTCACTCAGACGCTCATGCCCGGGGCTTCCATCGGGGTCATTGCCGGGGTGCAGAACTGCGCCGCGAATCTCTCCGGAATCGCCGCTCCGATCGTCACCGGCTTCCTCAAGGACATCACGGGGAGCTATGCCGCCCCGATGTTCGCCGTCGGATTCCTGCTGATTGTGGGGGTCGCGGCGTACGTCTTCCTGGTGCGGGCGGAGTACGCGCCGCCGGAATTAGACTGATACAGGGAGTCCCAATGAACGACGCACAACGCACCCTGATTCTGGAGGCCCTCGACCGCTTCGAAATCGAAGTTCCATCGTGGGGATTCGCCAACACCGGAACGCGATTCGGCAAGTTTACGCAGTTGGCCGCCGCCTCGACGATCGAAGAGAAGTTGAGCGATGCCGGACAGGTTCACCGCCACACCGGATGCTGCCCCTCGGTGGCGGTGCATGTGTTGTGGGATTTCCCCAATGGCGTTTCGGACGCGAACGGCGTCGAGCGGATTGCCTCGCGCCACGGCGTGCGCATCGGGTCCATCAACCCGAATGTGTTTCAGGACCAGTGCTACAAACACGGTTCGCTCGGCAACCCGGACCCGGCGGTGCGCCGGGCGGCGCTCGATCACATGGCCGAATGCGTCCGCATCAGCGCGGCCACGGGCAGCAGGGATATCTCCCTGTGGTTCGCGGACGGCTCGAACTACCCCGGCACACAGCATATCCGCAAGCGGCGCCAGTGGTTCCTCGAAGGGCTCCGCTCGCTCCACGGCCAACTCGGCGAGGGGCAGCGAATGCTGGTCGAATATAAACCGTTCGAGCCGGCGTTCTATCACACCGACATTGCTGATTGGGGCATGGCCCTGCTGTTGGCGCGCGGAGCGGGTGATCAGGCGAAGGTCCTCGTCGATCTGGGCCATCACTACCAGGCCCAGAATATCGAGCAGATCGTAGCCTGGCTGCTCGCCGAGGGAATGCTGGGAGGGTTTCATTTCAACGACCGCCGCTACGCCGAC
This sequence comes from Bryobacteraceae bacterium, assembly GCA_019187195.1. Taxonomy (GTDB): domain Bacteria; phylum Acidobacteriota; class Terriglobia; order Bryobacterales; family Bryobacteraceae; genus CADEFT01. Next base: position 56,489 of record JABAQT010000069.1, on the reverse strand, counting down.
GACGACCTCACCCTGGGGAGCATCGACCCCTACCAGCTCTTTCGCATCTTCCACGAGATCCGCTATTGGGAGTGGGAAACCGGAAGCCGGGCGGACATTGCCTACATGATTGACCAAAGCCACAACCTGAAGGGGAAAATCGAGGCGATGATTCAAAGCGTCATCCGGGCTCAGGAGATCTACGCGAAGAGCCTGCTGGTCGATCACGCGGTCCTGAGCGGACACCAGGATGCCTGCAACCTCGTCGATGCCGAGGAATGCCTGCAGGAAGCTTTTGCTTCCGACGTGAAGCCGCTGATTCTTGAATGGCGGCGCGCCCGGGGAATTCCGGAGAATCCTTTGAAAGCGTTTCGTGAAAGCGGCTATCTGGAGCGCGTCACCGCTGACCGCGAAGCGCGCAACCGCGGCGCCGTGGCGAGCTACGCCTGAAGCGCACTCAAATGCCGAGAGGTTCCGCCGATCGATGGTCTTCGTGCCTCACCGCGAAGTCAAGGAACTGATCGACCGGGGTGAGACTCAACTCCGCCGCGCGCTCGAGCGACAGCCTGCCTTCACGATGCAGCGCAAGCGCCACAAGACGCGTAATTTCAGCCGACGAGTCGGCCATGGCTACGCCCGCAGCGGCGACGAGTTCCGCGGGGATCTCGACTGTCACCCTATCCATGCCTACACGGTAACGCAATGGAAGGCTGTTGTCCGGCGGCTCGGCGACCGCGAAATTCTCCGCCGGCTAAACGGCGCTATGAGCGAGCGACTCCATGGCCGGTTTGAGCGCTGAGAGCGTACCCTCCAGTTTCCGCAGAGCGTCATCGGCCTGATCTAGGTTGCCCTGCCGCCCTATCATCTCCAGCGCGAACGCCGCCTGGTGGGCGGATTCCGCTCCAAAGTTGCCGATGGATCCCTTCAGGCTGTGAGCGGAACGCTCCAAAGCCTTCGCATCCCGGGCTTGCACCGCCGCGCGGATGAGACTCAGTTGAGATGGGTACTCCTCCAGAAAGAGCTGCGCCATTTCCTGTAGAAGTTCCGTATCGCCGCCAACCCGTGACAGGGCTATTGAACGATCAAGCACGGCCAACTGACTTGGAAAATTCACGTGGTCTCCCTCGATGCCCTTTCCAACAACCGTCGAAAACACGATGGTAAACCCGGCATCATTGTCCGGGCAACCCGCAATCCCCACGGCGGGAAAGAAGATCCTTCTCTTCTATCGGCCTGCCAGGCCGGGAACTTCATGGCTGCGGGCGAAGCGAATAGCCCCGCTGCCTTCCCCCAGGGCCGCGCTGTTGTACACTGTGTTTTTGGGAGGTGAGTCTTCTCGAGTAGATGGCTGGCTCAAACGTTGCCTTCTCTCGCCCTGCCCAAAGTTTGGTCCGGCCTTTTCAACCTTGTTTTTCCCGATTCCTGCCGGATATGCGATAACCCGCTCACCAGCGTCGCCAGGTATCCGGTATGCCGGAAATGCCTCGAGGGCGCCGCTCCCATTGAGGCGGATTATTTCTGCGCCGCGTGCCGGACCCCCTTTCACACACCCCACCCCCTCGATGAGCGGGGGCTCTGCGGACTATGCCGCGGAGGAATGAACGGATTCGACAGCGCCTCGAGCTACGGCTTCCATGAGGGCACACTCCGCAAACTGATCCACCTGTACAAGTACGCCGGCATCCATACGCTGGCGAAACCGCTCGCCGGCTATCTGCTGGCGGCCCTTCAGCGGCGGGAACGCCTCGATCTCATCGTCCCCGTGCCGATGCACTGGAGGCGGAAATGGTCCCGGGGCTTCAACCAGTCCGAACTGCTGGCCAGGGAGGTTTCGCGCCGCACGGGCGTGCCCATGGCGCTGGTGTTGCGCCGCGCCAGAAAAACGCCGCCACAGGCCGGACTGAGCGATCACGACCGCAGGAGAAACGTGAGAGGCGCGTTCCGCTCGACCAGGAAGCTCGATGGGCAGCATGTCCTGCTGGTCGACGACGTGATGACTACCGGCGCCACTGTTTCCGCCTGCGGAGCCGCATTGAAGCGCAGCGGCGCCGCGCGCGTGACCGTGCTGACGCTGGCGCGCACGGACAGAAGGAGTTTTCCATCAGGGCCTGGCGCCCTGGCAAAATCGAACGCCGCTGGGGGATGGTAAATGTCCAGTCTGGACCGGTTGCATAATCCGGTGCTCGTGCTGAACGCGAGCTATGAACCGATCAACGTGTGCGCCGCGCGCCGTGCTCTCATTCTGGTCTTGAAGGGTGTCGCCGCCGCCGAGGAGCACGCCAGCGCCTATGTGCACTCCTCGCTGCAGGCCATGCAGCTCCCCTCCGTCATCCGCCTGCTCGAATACCGCCGGATTCCGCATCAAAGCCGCGCTCTTTCACGAAAGAACATCCTCCTCCGCGACCGCTATACCTGCCAGTATTGCGGCCGTACCATGCCATCCGCCGAATTGACCCTGGATCACGTCCTGCCACGTTCCCGCGCCGGCGAAAGCTCCTGGGAAAATCTCGTGGCCTGCTGCCATGCCTGCAACAACCGCAAGGGCAACCGCACACCGGACGAGGCGGGAATGAAACTTCACCGGGCGCCGCATCCCTTCACTCTCCACACCAGCCGCCACCTGATGCGAATGCTCGCCAAGGGCGACACGCAATGGCGGAAGTACCTGTTCTATTGAGATTCGTCCCGCTCGAGGCTTTTCCTGTGTTTCGGCTTCTTCCGCAGCGTCTTGGGGAGAATCACCTTCTCCACGGGCACCGTCCCGATCACATTACGGGCGATGCGGCGCGCTTTCTTTCCGGCATCGGGTTGGGAGGGCTTCTTCCGCGGCATGGTCAGTCGATCCGGCCGGGGTAGCGCTTCCGCATCCATGCGGCGAAGGAGTCCGGGGCGGGCATTGTCGACAGGCGCGGCTGGCGAACCAGGCTCCAATCGTTGAATTGTTGCGATTTCTTGATTTCGGAAAGCGCGGTCGGCGGATCGAGGCGCGTGAGAAACTCCAGGTCCACAACCGCCGACCGGGCGTTGTCCGGATCATCGCGAGGCTCGGATGCGACCCGCGCCAACCCCACCACCGCCGTTTCGCCTCCGCTGTGGTAGATGAATACCAGGTCCCCCACGCGCATCCCCCGGATGGCGCGGACCGCCTGCGGATTCGTCACTCCATCCCAGACGGTCTTCTGTTCCCGTTCGAGATTGCCGATGGAGTAGGTGTCCGGGTCCGTCTTGGCCAGGAAGAAGTTCATGCACACTATTATGCGGAGAAACGCGGCAGGGGCGGCAACAATAGGTAGATGGAGAGCCTCTTTCCGGGCGCAAGGCGTATAATAACAGGGAGTATCCAGGCAAGGCCGCTGGTCTTGAACCGGCCGGATTCCATTCCAGATTATCGAGGACTTCGCAACATGGCTAGAATTTTTTCCATCACGTATATCCTCCTCCTCGCGGCGCCGGCCCTGGCGGCTCAGCAGGGAGCGCAGGAAAAGAAGGAAAATCCTCAAGTCAACGATTCCCGTAAAACGCTGGAGGAAGTCAGGAACGCTGGCGGCGCCCCCATGCCCGTCGACCCCAAGACATACAAGTTGGGCCCCGAGGACATCATCATGATAAAGGTTTGGCGCGAGCCGGATCTCTCAGGGCCGGTCTTTGTGCGCCCCGATGGTAAGATTTCGATGCCGCTGGTGGGTGAACTCCAGGCTGCCGGGCATACGCCGGAGCAACTGGGACAGGAGATCACCGCCGCCCTCTCGAAGGTGATGAACAAGCCCGAGGTGTTCATCGCCGTTCAACAGGTCAACAGTAAGAAATACTACATCATCGGCGAAGTCAACCGGACCGGCGTCTTTCCTCTCGTTACCACTACCACCGTGCTTGAGGCGATTGGGGCGGCCGGCGGCTTGAAAGAGTTCGCCAACGGTAAGAAGATCGTCATCGCCCGCGGCAGCAAACGCATCAAGTTCAACTATAAAGAGGTGGTGGACGGCAAGAACCTCCAGCAGAACATTACACTGGAGAACGGGGATCAGATCATCGTTCCCTGACGTCGTGGACGGGTTTCAGGAGGATTCATGGAATCGGAGAATTACGACAGCCCGCTCAGTGTGAACCGGCGCCCGCCGGACATCGAGGACTACCTCGACATGGTCCGGAGGCAAAAAGCGTGGATCCTCGGGCCGGCGTTTGGAGCCCTGGTAATCGCCGTACTGGTGGCGTTCCTCTGGCCGGACACTTATATGTCATCGGCCGTCGTGCGTGTGGTGCCGCCCGTCGTTCCCGACGCCTTTGTCCCGACAAACGTCAACATGGAGATGTCGCAGCGCATCAACTCGATGGCCCAGCAGATTCTCAGCCGCACCGCGCTCACCAACATCATCAACAGCTACGGGCTCTATCCGCGCGACCGCGCCCGCCTCCCCATGGAAGATGTGGTCGAAAACATGCGCAAGTACGACGTGCGCATCAGCAACGTGGTGAACTTCACCACGTCGGAGGGCAAACGCCAGGTTCCAGCCTTCCAGATATCCTTCTCGTATGAAAACCGTTCCCTGGCTCATAAGGTTTGCCAGGACCTGGTGACGCGCTTCATCAACGAAAATGCTCGCGACCGCACGAATCAGTCCACCTTCACGACGCAGTTTCTCAAGGACCAGCTCGAGATGAGCCGCCGCGATCTCGAGGTGGTCGAGGATAAGCTCGCGCGTTTCCGCGTCGCCAACGCGGGAAAACTACCCGACCAGGTGGCGCAGAACCTTCAGCAGTTGAATGCCCTCGAGCAGCGCCTCACGAACCTGAATACGACCATTAATCGCGTGAAGGAAGACCGTCTGATGATGGAGAATCAGATGCGCATCTACAAGGAGCAGCTCCGTACGCTGAAGTCTCCCACCGAACAGGTAACGGTGGCCCAGGTGCAGGCGGCGCAGGAAAAAAGCGACCGCATGTCCAAACTCGAAAACGACATCCAGCAGATGGAACTGCAGCTTGCGGCGATGAAGGAGAGCTACAAGGATACGCACCCCGACGTGCAGCGCGCCATGGCGGCGTTGAACTTCCTCAAGAAAAAGCGCGAGACGATGGAAAAGGAAGAAGCGGCCAAAAAGCCGGCGGAGGCCGCCAAACAGGTCACCAGAACGATCATTAATCCAAACGTGGTTCGCGAGGCACGGGAACTCGAGGCTTCCATACAGCGCCTCCAGGGCGCGCTCGAGGCCAAGGCGATCGAACTCGACGAATCCTTGAAAGAGGCTCAGCGCGTGGATGCGGCCGTCAAGACGACGCAGGCGCGGATTGATGCGACGCCTCTTGGTGAGAAGGAGTACATGGATCTACTTCGCGAACGCGACCTGGTGCGGGAGCGGGTGGAGGAACTCAACAAGAAGCAGAGCGTATCGAAGATCGCCACCGACCTGGAAAACCGCCAGCAGGGCGAGACGCTCGAACTGCTCGATCCCGCTTCCATCCCCCAGAAACCATCCGAACCCAATCGCGCGGTGATTGTCGGAGTCGGCGCCGGAATCGGCCTCGTCCTCGGTCTGCTGCTGGGAGCGGGCCGCGAATTGAAGGATACCTCTCTCAAGAATCTGAAAGATGTCCGCGCTTACACGCAGTTGAACATTCTGGGCAGCATCCCGCTGCTCGAACACGACCTGGTGGTGCGCCGGCGCCGGCGGTTGAACTGGCTGGCATGGTCCACAGCCTGCATCGTCGGGGTCCTCATTATGTCGGGATCGATGTATTACTACTATTTTGTCGTAAAGGTATAGCCGCGAAGACGGAGGAAATCGTATGAGCCGGGTTCATGATGCCTTACGGCGCGCCGAGCAGGCGGGGTTGCTTACCCCGCAGCCTTCCAATTTCACTGCCCCCAAGTCGTCCGTCACCGGCCGGCAGGTGGACGTCAGCTTGCGCGGGATCCTCGATCAGGTAAAGGAGATCCCGTTCAACCCGGCCCCTGAGGTGCATCTCATTGACGCATCCCGTCCGCATGAGGCGCCGATGGAGGAGTTCCGCACTCTGCGCACCCGCCTCAACCACCTGCAGGGTCTGCAGCCCATTCACAATATCGTGATCACTTCCCCCTCGCCGGCCGAGGGAAAATCGTTCGCCGCCGTCAACCTGGCGATGGCGGAGGCCCACCTTTCGAACAACCTGACGCTGCTCGCCGATTTCGACTTCCGCCGGCCGTGCGTCCACAACATGTTCCAGATCGATCGCACTCCCGGCATCACGGACTACCTGCTCGGGAAGGCCAAACTCCCGGAAGTGATCCGCAAGGTGGCCGGCACCAACCTCTACATCATGCCTGCCGGCGAGGCGGTCATCAATCCCCTCGAACTGCTGAATCTGGCCGAAGTGCGCAGCCTGCTCGACAACCTTCCGCAGTTGTTCAACTGGGTCATCCTCGACAGTCCCCCGCTCCTGTTCGCCGCCGACGCGAGCCTGCTCTCGACCCTGTGCCATGGCACCGTGCTGGTGGTGAGAATCGGAAGCACTACCATCGATTCCATTACCCGGGCGATGGCCTCCCTCTGCGAGAACAATGTGCTCGGCATCATTGTGAACGGCGCCCGCCGCGGCGAACTCTACAGTAAGTACACCTATTATCACAGCTACTACTATTCAAAGCCGGACGAACGGCCAAACGAAAACCCGGAGGCGGGCGACGACGAATAGCCGGAGCGTGGCGGCCCTCTCGAGCCTCCCCCTCCGTCCCATGGGTCCCGGGCCGGGCTTACTGGATGGAAAATGAAACTGGTTCGCGAACTGATGCACTCGCCCGTGGTCGCCGTCGCGCCCGGTGACCCCTTGCGTAAGGCGCTCCGCCTGATGAATGAACACCACATCCGCCAACTGCCCGTGGTGGCGTATGGACACCTGGCCGGCATTCTGACTGACCGCGACATCCGCCTGCACGTCATCCACCTGGAGGACCGCTATGAGAACGGCGGCAGTTTCAATGACGCGCTCGAGGCTCCCGTCGAGGGCGTGATGACGCGCGACGTGAAGGTGCTGCGCCCCGGCCAGACGCTGCTCGATGCCCTGAACCTGTTCATCCTCGAGAAATTCGGCGGCGCTCCGGTTGTCGAGGCGGGGGACCGCGTGATCGGAATCCTGACATACCTGGACCTGCTGGTGGAACTGAGGAACACCGTGGAACGCGAGTAGCGTCCACGCATTTCCTGCATAGAACCGGCCGGAAAGCACGGCCCCGCCCTTCGATCCTCAAGTTATGCAAGCATTGAGCCGATGTACAGAGTGTAGTGCCCCAAGACTGTTCCGCCGAATACTCTCGAAAAGTAGCCTTGATCGGGATGGAAAACGAACTTGCTGACCAGTTGCGGAACGCGTTGCACCATCAGGCGCTGCCGGTCACGACGGAAACCTGCGGCGATGTCGACAGCCTGCGCTCGACTTCACCGGACCTGGTGTTCAGCGGTTTCACCGCGGATCTGACGAATCTGCTCAATGCCGTCACGGCTCCGGTCGTGGTGGTCACCCGCCACCCCGAACCCGGCGAATACCTCGACGCCATGGATGCGGGCGCCGCTGACTATTGCGCGGCCCCCTTCGAGCCATCCCACCTGAACTGGATTCTTCAGCGGGGCCGGCGCCCGTGAATTGACGGCAAAGCCGCACCCCGCGCAACCCTGATTTCCGGGAGCCATCAGCTATAATGAGGACAAGGAAAAGTATGTCCTGGTCTCCCAAGAAGTTTCTCCGGATGGCGGCTCACGTCCAACTCCTGCCCGTGCTCGAAAGCGGGGAAGAGACGCTCGTGGGCGGCCAGGCCGTCATGGAGGGTGTGATGATGCGAGCCCCGCACAGCTACTGCGTGGCCGTGCGGAAACCCAACGGAGAACTGGTCACCGAGGAAAACACGCTGCCGCGGGTTTCCGAAAAATACCCTTTCTTCAAGTACCCGATCGCACGTGGCGTGGGGACGTTGGGGCAGGCGATGTGGCTTGGCGTGAAATCGCTTCAGTTTTCCGCGAATGCCGCTCTCGATGAGGGAGAAGCGCGGAAGGACGGCGGGAAAACGGAAGTCTCCTCGTGGGCGATGACAGTGACCCTCGGTTTTTCCCTGGTGTTCTTCATCCTCATGTACAAACTCCTACCCCTGTACATGACCACATTGCTTGAGAAGTCCTTCCCGCTCATTCACAACCGTGTCGCGTTCAACTTCGTCGACGGGGTCATCCGCATCGCCATCTTCCTCGGATTCCTCTACATGCTGTCGAGGTCGAAGGATATCCACCGGGTATTTCAATATCATGGCGCTGAACACAAAGTGGTGTTCAATTTCGAATCCGGCCAACCGGTAACCGTGCGGAACGCGCAGCAGTTCACCACGCTCCACCCCCGCTGCGGAACCAGTTTTCTACTTGTCGTGATGATGGTTTCGATGGCGGTCTATACCCTGCTCCCTTTTGACGGATTCGCCGGAAAGTTCATTTCCCGCATCGTGCTGCTGCCCGTCATCGCCGGTCTCAGCTACGAAATGATCCGCTACGCCGCCAGGAAGCGAAGCAGCCTTCTCGCGCTTCTCACCATGCCGGGTCTGTGGCTGCAAAAGATCACCACCCAACCCCCCGCCGATGACCAGACCGAAGTGGCGATTCATGCCCTCGAAGGGGCGATGAAGCTCGAGCAACAGCAGGGCGGCGAACTGGTCATCGCCTGACCCTTCAGCCTAACCCCCGCGGAACTGAGCATCATGCAATATCAAGAAAAACTGGACGGCATCGAGGCGCGTTTCGAGTCGCTCGAGCGTCAGATGGCCGACCCGGCGCTGATCAGCGACCAGGAGGCCTACCGCAAGACCGCCAAGGCCTGCCGCGACCTCGAGGAAGTGGTCACCAAGTACCGCGAGTGGAAAAAGGTCTCGGGCGATCTCGAGGGAGCCCGCCTTATGCTCGATGAGGATGACGCCGGTCTCCGCCAGATGGCCGCCGAAGACGTCGAACGCCTGGAGCCGCTGTTGATCCGGCTCGAGGAAGACCTGAAAATCCTCCTCCTGCCGAAAGATCCCCTCGACGAGAAGAACGTTGTTCTCGAAGTGCGCGCCGGAACCGGCGGCGACGAAGCCACGCTGTTCTGCGCCGAGATCTTCCGCATGTACACGCGCTATGCGGAAACGCTCGGCTGGAAGGTCGAGATCAGCGACGCAAGCGAATCAGCCGTCGGCGGTCTCAAGGAAGTCATCGCGCTCATCAGCGGCGAGAAGGTCTACAGCAAGCTGAAGTACGAATCGGGAGTCCACCGCGTGCAACGGGTGCCGGCCACCGAGCAGCAGGGCCGTGTCCACACCTCCGCCGTCACCGTTGCCGTGCTGCCTGAAGCCGACGAAGTGGAAGTGAAGATCGACCCCAAGGACATTCGAATCGACACCTTCTGCTCCTCGGGTCCCGGAGGGCAATCCGTCAACACCACCTATTCGGCCGTCCGCATCACCCACCTGCCGACGGGTCTGGTAGTTTCCTGCCAGGACGAGAAATCGCAGATCAAGAACCGCGCCAAGGCCGAACGCGTCCTGCGCAGCCGCCTCTACGAAATTGAGCTCGAGAAACAACAGGAAAAGATCGGCGCGGAACGCCGCAGCATGGTCGGCTCGGGCGACCGCAGCGAGAAGATCCGCACCTACAACTTCCCGCAGAACCGCGTCACCGACCACCGCATCGGCCTCACTCTGCATCAACTCGACCAGGTGATGGATGGGCGCCTCGAACCCATCACCACGGCCCTCATCGCCTACTACCAGGCCGAGAAATTGAAGCGCCAGTCCGAGGCGGTCCCGGCCGGTTAGATGACCGTCCGTACGGCTCTCGAGCAGGGTACGCGGCTGCTTGAAGACGCTCGAACCGCCGCGCCGCGCCTTACGGCCGAAGTCCTGCTTTGCCACGCCCTGCAACGCGAGCGGCCTTATCTCTACGCCCATCCGGAAGAGGAGCTCACGCCGCTCGTCCAACTCCACTACGGGCGCTATCTGCATGAGCGCCTGCACGGCAAGCCCACGCAATACATTACCAGCCGCCAGGAATTCTTCGGGCGGCCGTTCCGCGTCTCCCAGGCCGTCCTCATACCGCGTCCCGAAACCGAGCACGTGGTGGAAACGGCGCTGCGCCTGGCCAGGGGAGCGAAACGCGTCCTCGACGTAGGGTGCGGCTCGGGAGCCATCGCCGTCACCCTGGCCCTCGAGATGCCGCGAGCCCGCGTCTTCGCCTCCGACATCTCCCCTGAAGCCTTGCGCGTGGCGGCGGAAAACGCCGCCGGCAACAGAGCGCCCGTCCACCTGGTGGAGTGTGATCTCTGCGCCGCTTTCGCAAGCCGCTCACTGGACCTCGTGGTTTCGAACCCCCCGTATGTGCCCGAAGGCGACCGCCAATCCCTCCAGGCGGAAGTCCGCGACTATGAGCCCTCCGTTGCCCTCTACGGCGGCCCGACCGGCGTCGAGATTTACGGACGGCTGATCCCCGAAGCCGCCCGCGTCCTCGAACCCGGCGGATGGCTGATCATGGAACTCGGCTACCGCTCGCTCGAAGCGGTTCGCGCCATGCTCGACACCCGCTGGCAGGACATCGAGGAGACCGCCGATCTGGCTGGAATTCCACGCGTCCTTGCCGCGCGTCTCGGACCGCTTGCCGCTGGCTGAAGCTTGTAATCGCGGCCCGAATCCAGCCATTCCACGTCTCCGGCGGGGGGTAGAATTGGTGAGTACGGCCTGTTGAGTGCCTGGCGAATGAAAACCATCTTCCATGTCGACATGGACGCCTTCTTTGTCTCCGTCGAGGAACTCTATCACCCCGAACTCAAGGGCAAGCCCGTCGTCGTGGGCGGGCAGCCGGACCAGCGCGGCGTCGTCTCGGCCGCCTCCTACGCCGCCCGCAAATTCGGCGTCCATTCGGCCATGCCGCTCCGCACCGCGTATAAGCTCTGTCCCCAGGCCATCTTCGTGGAAGGCCATCCGAAGCGTTACAGGGAATGCTCGGAACAGGTGTTCGAAGTCCTGCACTCCTTCACCCCGCGGGTCGAAATGGCTTCGATCGACGAAGCCTACCTCGACCTTACCGGCGCGGAGCGGCTGCACGGCCCCCCCATGCTCGCCGCCCACAAGTTGCACGAGCGCGTCCGCGAGAAGACGCGTCTCAACTGCTCCATCGGAGCCGCCACCAGCCGCCTGGTGGCCAAGATCTGCTCCGATCAGGCAAAGCCGAACGGCGTGCTCTGGATCCACCCCGGCGCGGAAGCGCGCTTCCTTGCTCCGCTCGCGGTGCGCAAAATCCCCGGCGTCGGCAAGGTGACGGAAAAAGCTCTGCACGCTTACGGCATTCGCCGCATTGGCGACCTTGCCGCGCTCGACCGCCGATTCCTCGAGTCGAAGTTCGGCAAGTGGGGGCTGGCGCTCGCCGGCAAGGCCCGGGGACTCGATGCCGGCGGCTGGTTTGCCGGTGAAATCGGCGAAGGACCCGGGGCGAAATCCATCAGCCACGAGCACACGTTCAACGAGGACACCGCGGACATCGAGGTGATCGACGCAACGCTGGCGAGACTCTCGGAAATGGTGGCCAGCCGCCTCCGCGAACATTCCTTCCATGCGCGCACCTTGCAACTGAAACTCCGCTACTCCGATTTTTCCACCTTCACCCGCGCCCATACTTTCGATCACGCCACTCAATTGGACATTGACCTGGTCAAACACTCGCGGCGCCTCTTTCATGTCAACTGGACGGGAAGGCCCGTGCGCCTGCTCGGCGTGCACGCTTCGAACCTCCAGTTGGAAGAGGGACAGTTGAATCTGCTCGAAGGCGGGGAACAGGAACGCTGGAGGAAAGCGCTCACGGCCGTGGATCGCATCCGCGGCAAATTCGGCACGGACAGTGTTTCCCTCGGCAGCGCCATGAAGGGCGGGTTCCGCGAGCGCGTGCACGAGACGCCCGCTGATCTGCCCGGCAGGCATCCGCGTAAACAGGACCACGAATGAACCGCATCCACGCCGCGCTTATCCTGCTGTTGTGCTCCCTTCGCCCAGCCCTGCCCCAGACCCGGAAATACCCGGACGCCGAGGTGGAGAAGATCCACCGCTCGCTCCTCCTCATCGACACCCACAATGACATTACCAGCAAGACAGTGGAAGGCTTCGACATCGCATCGAATGGCGCCGCCACGCACACCGATCTGGCGCGCCTGAGGCAAGGCAACGTAGGCGCTGTTTTCTTCGCGGTCTACGTCGCCGCAAGTTATGTGACCGGCAACCGGTCCGCCCACCGCGCTCTCGAAATGATCGACACGGTCAAGCGCGACATCGTGGCAAAGCACCCGGACAGCTTCGAATTCGTCACTTCGGCGGACGGAATCGAGGCCGCGCGCCGCCGTGGAAAGATTGCCGCGCTCATGGGTCTCGAGGGAGGCCACGGCATCGAGGACAGCCTGCGATTACTCCGTGATTATTACGATCTCGGCATCCGCTACATGACCTTGACCCACGCCAACACCAACAACTGGGCGGATTCCTCGGGCGGCAAACCCACGCATGACGGCCTCACCGTTTTCGGCAAACAGGTGGTGCGCGAGATGAACCGCCTCGGCATGATGGTGGATGTCTCCCACGTTTCCGACAAGACGTTTTGGGACGCCCTCGCCGCCAGCAAAGCTCCTGTATTCGCGTCGCACAGCTCCTGCCGGGCGATCGCCCCCCTGCCGCGCAACATGACGGACGAGATGATCCGCGCGCTGGCCAAAAAGGGCGGCGTAATCCAGCTCAACTTCGGCTGCGATTTCCTCTCGCCGGCCGCGGCCGCCGGGAGCCCGCTGCTCCACCCGCTCGCACCGGCGGCCGGGAAATCAAGCGGGAAGGGCGGGAAGCCCCGCATCCGGGCCACGCTCGGCGATATCGTGGCGCATATCGATCACGTGGTGAAGATCGCCGGCATGGAATACGTGGGGATCGGCAGCGATTTCGACGGCGTGGGCTGCACGCCCGCCGGATTGGACGATGTCTCGAAGTTCCCCAACCTCACGCGCGCCCTCCTCGAGAAGGGATACACGCCCCGCGACATCGGCGGGATCTACGGCGGCAACCTGCTGCGCGTCATGCGCGCGGTGGAACGCGCCGCGGAACGCCCGCGATAAAGCCTCAGACCCGGATGCGATCATGGGGCGGCAGCGGACCGCGCAAGATGCGGCGTCTCAAACTTCCGCCCCTTTTCATACGAGGAGTTCATCAACGCTTCGATAATCCCCGTCGCGAGCAACGTCCGTCAGTTCCATCCAGTCGCTAAGACCGTTCCCGCGACATCGGCGGGATCCACGGCGGCAACCTGCTGCGCGTCATGCGCGCGGTGGAACGCGCCGCGGAACGCCCGCGATAATGCCTCAAACCCGGATGCGATCATAGGGCGGCAGCGGACCGCGCATGAACCGCGACTCCTTCCGCGCGTGGTAACGCACATCGAGATGCGGCGTCGCAAACTTCCGCCCCTTTTCATACGAGGAGTTCATCAACGCTTCGATAATCCCCGTCGCGAGCAACGTCCGTTCCGGAGGATAAAATTCCCTGCCTTGCCGGATCGTCTGCTCCACCCAGTAGCTGAGGCCGTTGCCATGGCTCCACGGGCGTCCCCATTGCGTCCGGAAACAGCACGTCAACGGCTCCCGCCGGCCCTCGACTTGCGCGGCGAACCCGGCCTGCTCCGTGGCCCCGGTCACCAGGTAGACCACCCCCTCGAGTCCGCTTCGGTAGCCGATCAGGAAGAGGATCGGCTGCTTGACGATCTCCTCGAGACGGCCGCGTTTCAGCGTATCGTCGTTGCGCATCGATTCCTCGAGCAGGTCCCGCGCCCAGGGATTGGCCGCGCTCCATTTCCACACTTCGTCTCCCTCCAGGCACTGCACCCAGTCCACTCCCGTCTCTCCCCCCTTTCGCCGCTCGACCATACTTTGAAAGACTTCCACCCCGTGATAGCCGTAGGCCTCCTTGCCTCCATAAAAATAGCCCACGGCGCGTTTCACCGGCGCTTCCAAGTCCAGCTCGAGCGCCGGCCGGCGCCACGTCAGCGTCAGCGAAGTTCCCGCAATCAGCGGAAACTTCAACTCGCGCGACCATTCGAACATCTGCTTCGCCTTCCTCCACTCGGTGGAGAAATGCTTGTCCACAAACATCGGCAGAGCCCGTCCGGTTTCGCGATACGCGGCCACAATCTGTTCCATCAATTCGTAGCGCGGATACAGCTTCTGCCCCTTCTCATTCGTCGGATAGTCCCCATGCTCGCCGATCAGCGCAACCCCCTGAATGCCGGGAACGATTGCCTCGCGCACCGAAGGCTTCAACGGGATGCCGTGTTTGGCGGCCTCGGACCGGCCGATATCGTTCGCCGGCGTTTGCGCCAGGTACATCGCCGCAATCTCGAGCCCGGACCGGTGCGGCCTGCCCTCCCAGTAAAAACCGCGCAGCATGTTGCCGATGAACACATCGGCGTGGGAATTGCGGTAGTACGCCGTGATGATGGCGGAAATCCTCGATGTGCCGGACGGGGTCTGCCCGGCTGCGCCCGATGAGTTCAGACCCGATGCGGTAAGACCCGATGCGGTAATAAAGGTGCGGCGGTTCATAGATACTAAGATATAATCCGGTTGCCGCCCGCCGCCGAACCCGGCCGCAAGCAGGCGCCGCGTCAGTCAATCGCCGGTAGCGCCTATAATCACTGGAGAATCCTGGAGCGGCAACCATGTCAATCGAGGCAGTGCTGATGAAAGCTGGGAATCTACGGCGGCTATGCGAGGTGACCCTCCACGACGGAGCGGCGCTCACCGTCGAACCCTACGCCATATTCACCGCCGGCACGAAACGCCGTCACTTCCTGTGGTTTCAGACGGCATCATCGAAGCCCGGCGAGAACACCGGCTGGCGGCAGCCCGAGGCCGCCTCGGTAAAATCGGTCAAGATGATCGAGGAGTCCTTCCGCCCAAGGCCGGAATATGATCCCTTCGATCGCGAGAAACTGCCCGTGGTTCATTACGCCGCGCCCACCCATGATGGACGCCAGCGTTGGATGGATGCGCGCTCCGGCGGGGACAAGCAAACCCTCAAAGCCGGCTCCTCGTAGACAGCCCGGACTTTCATGACACAAACCACACCCACCACAACAGCCGCCAAGCCGCAACTGGTTCGCGGATTGACCTTCGTCAGCACCACCGCCCTGGTGATCGGCTCCATCATCGGCACCGGCATCTTCTTCAAGGCGGCTGTCATGTCCCAGCAGGTGGGCTCGCCCATGCTGGTGCTTGCGGCGTGGATCGCCGCCGGTCTCCTCTCGCTCGCGGGCGCGCTCACTTACGCGGAACTGGGCGGGATGCTGCCCCATGCCGGAGGCGAATACCTCTATGTCCGGACGGCCTACGGCGACGTTGCCGGCTTTCTGAACGGCTGGATGCGGTGTGTTGTCGCTGCCGGCGGCATGTCGGCGCTTGGCGTGGGATTCGCCACCTTCCTTTCCGCTATCATCCCCATGCCCCAGGTGTGGGCGCACCACACGCTTCATCTGCTCGGCCGTGAGATCCAATGGCAGTTCGGCCTGAAAGAGGTGGTGGCCGTCGCCGTCATCCTGCTGCTCGGAGGGCTCAACTGCGCGGGCATCGCCTTTAGCGGCAACCTGCAGTCCTTGTTGACGGCCGGCAAGATCCTCGGCATAGGCATCATCGTCCTGGGCGCGTTTCTGTTCTCCGGCGGCGGCTCGCCGGAGCATTTCCGCGCGCCCGCCCACGCTCCCCAGTGGACCGGAATCCAGGCCTTCGGCGCGGCCATGCTCTCGGCATTGTGGGCCTACGACGGCTGGACCTACATGCCCATGGTGGCGGGCGAAGTCAAGGACCCGGAACGGAATCTGGCCCGCAGTCTGATCCTCGGCGTTGCCGTGGTCCTGGCGCTGTACGGTTTGGCGAACGTGGCGTACTTCTGGGCGCTCCCGTTCCATGAGATTCTCACTTCGAACTCCACCGCCCACCGCGACGCGCTGCCCGTGGCCGCGAAAGCCGCGGGAACCTTCCTCGGCTCGTACGGCCCGGCCATCATGTCTTTTCTCTTCATGCTATCGGTGGCCGGCGCTCTCAACGCCGTCATCCTCGCCACCGCGCGCATTCCGTTCACCATGGCCCAGGACAGCCTGTTGCCCGCGCAGCTGGGGCGCCTTCATCCCCGCTCCCTCGTTCCCGCCCGGGCCATTATCGCCATCTCGATCTGGGCCGGCATTCTCGCTCTGTCGGGCACCTTCGATCAATTGACCGACATGTCGATGTTCGCCTCGTGGGCCTTCTACGCTCTCGCCGCTTCGTCGGTGTTCGTACTGCGCAAACGGCTCCCCGATGCGCAACGGCCGTATCGCACGTGGGGCTATCCATTCGTCCCCGCCGTTTTCGTCATGACAGCCGCCTGGCTGCTCGTGAACAGCCTTCAGACCAGTCCCGTCGAGTCCGTTATGGGAATCGTCCTGATCCTTCTCGGTTTGCCGGTGTACTTCCACCACAAGAAAAAAGCGGCCCGCAATCAGCCGGCGTAGACTACCTGAGAAACTCCGCCAGGGACGGGCCGTCCCCTTCCCCAACAGAACGGTAGCGGTATGCGGCGCCGCGGAACACCACCTGGTTCATCCAGTTCGCCGGGTCGGTCCAATACACTCGCCGCTCCCCCACCGCCTCGACCAGGTCGCGAAAATCCCAGTGCCGCGCGAAACCGGGAATCACCGCGTCGAACAGGTGGCTCGTCATCGGATGGATCATTCCCTCACGGAAACTCCACGGCGTCCGATCGAGCCAGATCCTTCTCAGACGGGAATCCATCGCCGCCGCCATCAGCAGCCAGAATCCCTTCACGCCCCGCGCATAGCCGCGAATCGAATCCGCGTCCACTTCCGGCCGCGCCGCCAGCACGTCCACCGCAACCAATATGTCGCGCGCCCGCGATGCCGGCAGATTAAGACCCACAAGGTCAAAACGTTCGTTGAGCAGCCAGTTCCCGAGAAAAGGGCGGCCGTCATTTTGCGCCGGGGCATCGCGCGGCTCGAATTCGAGAACCACGCGCCCGGCGCGCGCCATCGCTTCGGCAAGCGCCGCCGTCGACGGACTTCGCGTCACATGCAGCGGCACCGGAAGCCGCTTGTCCTCGACCACGACAACAGCGGGCTTTCTCCCCTCTACATTGGGCAGGTAGAGCTTGCCGTGCACCGTGACGCCCGGTTCGGCTTCGAATTGAATCCGCTCGAGGCGGTAATCCATTCCCCCGGTCTGTTCCACCGCACTGACCCGCGGAGCGCTCCCGCTTGGGGCGACACCCAGCGCGCGCAATGCCTCGATCAATTGCGCCGGCGAACGTTGCTGCCGGCTGTTGTGATACTCCTCGAGAATGATCTGATACAGTTTCCGGCTTCCCGGCTCCTCATCCACATGCCCGCCGGCTGTCACCCGTAAATCGTGGTTCGTATAGAGCTTCACCTCCTCATCCCGTTCATCGCCCTTCCCGTCCTTCAGCCAGCGGTTCATCCACCGGTAGATCTCTTCCCGCGACTCCTTCGGCGTCCCGTGCGGACCCGGCCCCACAAAGAACCGGACCCTGTCCCCGGCGCCATAAAGCCCATACCAGCGCTTCACTTCTTCGTATACGGGACGCGCGCCGTCCGGCGTGAAGTAGTCCTCGCTGGTCGCCAGCATCAGCCAGGGCAGCGGCGCGGGCAGTTCGAAAAAATCCGCCAGATCCAGCCCGCTCGAAAGGAACGCTGGAAAGCTCATCTCGCTGTCCGGGGTGGGTCCGGTGAACAACTTGCGGAACGTGTTGAGGAAGCATCCCGGAGCCGCCGCCCGGATGCGCGCGTCGAAAGCGGCCGCATAGGTGGTGATAGCCCCGCCGCCCGAGCATCCCGTGACTCCGATACGCTCCCCATCCACGTCCGGCCGCGAAACCAGATAATCCACGGCGCGCATGGCATCGAAGATAAAGTACCGCGCCACGCTCTGGCCGATGAGTATGCTCCGCGCGCCTGACTCGAGATGTTCGTTCCCGGCTCCGCCGGACAACGGGCGTCCCAGTTGCGGCAGATATGTCTGCTCCCGCTCCCCTTGCCCGATCGGATCATAGGCGAACGCCACGTAGCCTTTCTTCGCAAGGTTCGCGGCGAGCAATTGCATCTCGGGCTTTCCCTCCTGCGTGTGCCCGACCGGCACAAGAATGCCCGGATACCGGCCCGCCTTACCCGGCCGGTAAGCATTCCCGGTGACATGGAAGCCGGGCAGGCTTTCGAATATCACCTTCTCGATGACATAGCCATCGCCCTGAATGCTCCCCGTGGTCCGCGCGCGCAGCGGTCCCCTATACGAAGGAAGCCCTCCAATCAGTTGGAGCATCTTCTTCCTCACCATCTCCCTCCGCCGGTCCGCATCCCGCGCCGTGCGGATCTCCGCAATCGCCTTTTCGCGCTGATCCAGTTGAACCAATGCCCGGCGGCCGAGCCACTCGAGCAGCGGATCAGCCGGCGGAGTCTGGGCGCTGAGGGAAACAAGGAAGCCGGTGATAAGCGCGCAGAGCGGGGGGAAGCGGAGCATGCAACCAATGATAAAACGCTTTCCTCGCGCGGGAGCCAAAACACCCCACATCTCATTGATATAATGCCCCCAAGGCTAAATTGAGGATGCGCATCAAGCTGATCTGGGCGGGCCTGTCCCTACTCCATCTCCCCCTCCGCGCGGCAGCCGCGGACGGCTCCGAATTCTTCGAGAAGAACGTCCGCCCCGTGCTCGCGCGCCAGTGTCTGGCCTGCCACTCTTCTTCCGCTTCGCCTATGGGCGGGCTCCGCCTCGATAGCCGCGAAGCGCTTCTCAAGGGCGGATCCCGTGGTCCCGCCGTCATCCCCGGCAAACCCGCCGAAAGCCTGCTTCTCAAAGCCGTCCACCAGAGCGGCTCGCTCCGCATGCCGCCGTCGGGCAAACTCAAGGATGCTGAAATCGCCGCCCTCACCGAATGGATCAAAATGGGCGCTCCCTGGGGCGCGGCGGCGCGCGCCTCGAAGGAGCCTCCGAAAAAGTACTGGGCCTTCGTTCCGGCCCACGAACCGCCGCTCCCGGAGGTGCGCAACACCTCATGGGTGAAGTCACCGCTCGATCGCTTCATCCTTTCCGCGCTCGAGGCCAAGGGTCTCCACCCCGCGCCGCCGGCGGATAAGCGCACGCTCATCCGCCGCGCGACGTTCGATCTCACCGGTCTGCCCCCGACTCCACCGGAGGTCCGCGCCTTCCTCGAGGATAACCGGCCCGATGCGTTTGCCAGGGTCGTCGACCGCCTTCTCGACTCGCCGCACTATGGGGAACGCTGGGGACGCCACTGGCTCGATGTAGCGCGCTACGCCGATTCGAACGGCCTCGACGAGAACCTCGTCTACCGCCATGCCTTCCGTTACCGCGATTACGTCATCCGCGCCTTCAACAAGGACAAGCCGTTCGACCTCTTCCTCAAGGAGCAACTGGCCGGCGATCTGCTCCCCGGCCCCGTCACGGAAGACGAAACCTTCGAGCGCTGGACCGCCACCGGCTTCCTTTCACTCGGCGCGAAAATGCTCGCCGAGGATGATCCGGTCAAGATGCAGATGGATATCGTCGACGAACAGATGGATACCACCGTCCGCACCTTCCTCGGCCTCACCATCGGGTGTGCCCGCTGTCACGATCACAAGTTCGACCCCATTCCCCAGGCCGATTACTATTCGCTCGCCGGCATTTTCAAGAGTTCGAAAACCATGGAGAACTTCAAGGTGGTCGCCCAGTGGCACGAGTACGTCCTCGCGCCGGCGCCCGAGCGGGAAAATCTCAAGCAACACAAAGCGAAAATCGAAGCGAAGAACAAGGAGATCGGAGAGATCAGCAAAGCCGAAAACGAAAAGTTGATCGACGCGGCGCGCGGCCGCGTGGGCGCCTATCTCCTCGCCGCCGCCGACGTCCTGCGCTACGAACAGACTCCTCTGAACCCCTCCGCGAGCGGAGGAACGATCCCTCCCGCCGCCATCCGGCGCGCGGCCGGAAGTTTCGACCACGGCAATGTGCCGCGTGTTCTCGAAAAGGAAAAAGCGAACGTGCCGGCGAACGCCAAAGGCCCCTTCTACGCCGAATACGGCATCACCGTTCCCCAGCCAGGCAACTATCAGTTGGATTTTCTCGAGGAGGAAGTGGGCGCGGGCTCCGCCGATGTTCAGGTCAACGGCACTCTCGAATTGCGCGGCCAGCGCGGCGTTGAGAATCGCCAGGCGTCACCCGCGGCCGGAGGATGGAGCGTTCGGGGCGTGCTCAATCTGAAGGCCGGCAACAACATCATCCGCCTCGAGCACAAATCCCGCTTCCCCTACTTCGAGGCGCTGCTCCTCACCCCGCTCCCCAAAGGAACCCAAGCTCCGCTTTCACGGGTGCAGGTCAGCCGCCAATACGGCATCAATCCCGGCTTCCTGGCGAATTGGGTCGAGGAACTGAGGCGTTCGAGGGGCGCGCCGAACTCCGTCCTCTTCGCGCTTCTCGCCTATTCGCAAAAGGGCGCGCTCTCCGGTGGCGCGCTCGCCGGCTGGACCTCTCCCGCCGCGGAGCGTTTCCGGGGCTTCGAGCCGAAGTCCAGGCAGGAACTCGCCGCCCGCTACGAAGAACTGTTCCATGAAGCGGATCGCGAATGGCGGAAGCATGGCGGCGCTCACGCTTCGAAGCCCGAAGGCCTGGCCGACCCGCAACTCGAGGCCTTCCGCGAATTGGCCTACGCCAAAGCGGGTCCTTTTGCCGCGCCGCCCGATGCCCGCGAATACTATCCGGAACCGGTGCGCGCCCGAATCGGCCAACTCGAAAAGGAACGCAAGGCGCTCGAAGAGTCCACGCCGGATCTTCCCCGCGCCATGGGCGTCACCGAAGGCGAGGTTGCCGATCTGCCGATCCATCTCCGCGGCAGCCACTGGACGCTGGGCCAGGTGGTTCCCCGGCGCTTCCCGCGCGTCATCGCGGGCGATAACCAGCCGCCTATCCCGCCCGGTGAAAGCGGACGCCTGCAACTGGCCGAATGGATGGCCCAGCCCGCCAATCCACTCACCAGCCGCGTCTTCGTCAATCGCGTTTGGCGCTGGCACTTTGGCCGCGGCATTGTTCCCTCGACCGACAACTTCGGACGGCTCGGTGAGCAACCGCTCAATCAGCCCCTGCTCGACTGGCTTTCCCTGCGCTTTGTCGAACAGGGCTGGTCCATTAAGAAGCTCCACCGCCTCATCATGCTGTCCAGCGTCTACCAGATGAGTTCCGCCTACGATCCGCGGGCAGCCGAAGCCGACCCTGAAGACACCCTCATGTGGCGCGCCGCGCGCCAGCGCCTCGAGGCCGAATCCATCCGCGACGCCGTCACCGCCGTCACCGGCGTCATCGACCTCCGTGAGGGCGGCTCCCTGCTCGCTTACAAAGATCGTGAATACGTCAGCAACACCGCGCGCCGGGGAGGAGCCGATTACGATCTCCCGCGCCGCGCCGTCTACCTGCCCGTTGTACGCAGTTCGATGTATGAGATGTTCCAGGCGTTCGATCTGCCCGATCCTTCCACCGCCAACGGTGATCGCCACTCCACCGTCATCGCCCCGCAGGCGCTCTTCATGATGAACTCCGATCTCGTGCTCAACGCCACTCGAGTAATGGCGGAAAAGCTCCTCGCCGGGCCGGCCCTCGATGACGCCGCGCGCGTGGGTGAAGTCTACGAACGCGCGCTCGCGCGCCCCCCGTCCGCCAACGAAACCGGCCGCGCCCTGGCCTTCATCGCCCAGACCGCCAGCCATCTGGAAACGCGCGAACCCGATCCCGCCAAACGGCGTCTCCTATCCTGGCAAAGCTTCTGCAAAGCCCTGCTGACATCGAATGAATTTATCTACCTGAATTGAGGACCACTGTGAACCGGCACTGGAATTCCTATCTCAACAAGACGCTCCCAAGAAGGGAACTGCTGCGCGTGAGCAGCGCGGGCTTCGGCGCGGTCGCGCTCGCCGGTCTGCTCGGCGGCGAGCTTCAGGCTTCTGAAACTCGCGCGTCCGGTCCGCTCGCCGTCAAACCGCCCCATTTCCGGCCGCGCGCCAGGCGCGTCATCTTCCTCTTCATGCATGGCGGTCCCTCGCACGTCGACACCTTCGACTATAAACCTCTCCTGCGCCGCGATCACGGCAAACCCCTCCCCTTCAAACGGCCCAAAGTCGTTTCGAGCGAAACCTTCAACCTGCTGAAATCCCCCTGGGAGTTCAAACAGTACGGCCAAAGCGGAGCCTGGGTCAGCGATCTGTTCCCTGAATTCTCAAAGCAGGTGGACAATGTCTGCTTCATTCGCTCCATGTGGGGCTCGAACTCCCGTCATGGCGGCGCCCTTCTCGAGTTGCACACCGGCAGCGACACCTTCGTGCGCCCGTCCATGGGCTCCTGGATCACTTACGGCCTCGGCAGCGAAAACCAGAGCATGCCCGGCTACATCACCATCTGCCCCACCCAGAGCCACGGCGGAGCCAACAACTACTCCTCGGCATTTCTCCCGGCGCCCTACGCCGGCACCCCCATCGGAGCCGTCGGCATCAAGGCAAAAGACGCCCGCATCCCCTATATCGCCAACTCCCAAACCCCGCGCGACATCCAGCGCATGGAACTCGATTTCGCCCAGTGTCTCAACCGCGAGCAACTCGAAGCCACCGGTCCCGACGCCGCCCTCGAAGGCCGCATCGAAGCGCTCGAACTCGCCTTCCGCATGCAGTCGGAAGCCCCCGGCCTGCAGGATATCTCCTCCGAATCGGAAGCCACCAGGAAACTCTACGGCCTCGACAACCGCATCACCGAGGACTTCGGCCGCCAGTGCCTCATGGCCCGCCGTCTTAGCGAGCGCGGCGTCCGCTTCGTCCAGGTCAGCCATACCTACAAGTGGGACCAGCATGCCGACCTCCTCCGCGACCACGCCCAAAACGCCCGCGAGGTCGACCGGCCCATCTCCGCCCTTATCGTGGACCTCAAAGCCCGGGGCCTCCTCGACGACACCCTCGTCATCTGGGGCGGCGAGTTCGGCCGCACCCCCACCGCGCAGGGTTCCGACGGCCGTGACCATAACCCTGAAGCGTTTACCTACTGGCTCGCCGGCGGAGGCGTCAAACCCGGCCTCCAATACGGAGCCACCGACGACTACGGCTACTATTCAGTCGACAGGAAGGTCCACTTCCACGATTTGCACGCCACCATCCTCCACCTGCTGGGACTCGATCACAAACGCCTGACCTACAAGTACGCGGGCCGCGATTTCCGGCTCACCGACGTGCACGGCGAAGTCGTCGAAGGCATCCTCGCGTAGACGCCGTCAGATTGCGCGCGCAATATCCACCAGGTCGCTGAACAGTCCGTAAGCAGTCTGCTCCACTCCCGGGTTGCCTTCAAACACTCCCAGCGTGCCCATCAGGTCCGTCTCGATCAGAAGAAAACTCGAGGTCCCTCGCGCGGTGGCCAGCGTATCCGCGGCATCGAGCACTTCCGCCCGGACGCGCATCTTCAAACCCTCCTTGCCGCGATGCGTCCGGCTCACCAGCCGCACGGTCTTCCCCTTCGCCTTCAACTCCGCGAGCTTTTCCGGCGTCTGCCGCCGGATTCCCCGCGTATCCACATCGAGCGGCGTTACCCGCCCACCCATCAGCACGTTGGCGAGCGCCGCCGTCTTCGCCGCCGCATCCCAGCCATCGAGGTCGTAGCTGACATCCGATTCCGCAATCCCCAGACGGCGCGCCGTCTCCACCCCTTCCTCGAGCGTCCTGCCCGCCTCCATCGCCTCGATTACGATGTTCGTCGTCGAATTCAGCACTCCCGCGAACCCCAGAACCTCGACTCCAGGCATCGTTTCCCGCACCAGGTTGAATACCGGGGCCCCGTCCATCACCGTCGATTCGAACCGGAATTGAACGCCCGCGCGCAACGCGTCGTCCCGAAGGCCGGCATAGTTGTGAGCCACCGGCCCCTTGTTTGCCGTCACCACGTGCATCCCCCGCGCGAAAGCCGCCCGAATATGGCTCATTGCCGGTTCGCCGGTCGAGGGATTGAGCGGCGTCAGTTCGAACACCACCTCCGCCCGCGAACGGTCCAGAAACTCCTCCACCGAAGCCGCGGGCGGTCCAAATGACGGCTCGATATCGAGCCCGCCGGCATCCGTTGCCGTGCCATGCCGCGCCGTATGAATGCCCACGACGCGAAAAGGAAACTGCGCTTGCTTCCGCGCGAGCAGGCGCGCGAATGCCCTGCCCACCTTGCCGTATCCAATCAATGCGAGGTTCAAAATTCCATCTTCTCGATGAGAGAACTCAATTCCTGTTCCTGCGAGGACTTCTGCCTGCGCAACTCGCCCAGCCTGTCGCGCATCCCGGCCAGTCTCCCCTCCTGCTCGGAAAGCTGACGGGCGTACTTGTTCACCTGTTCGGTCTGGCCCGTAACGTTGTTCAGGCTCGAGAGATTCTGCCGGATACGGTCCTGGTCACGCACCAAATCGTTGATCTCCTGCTCCTGTTCCCGAGCCGTCCGGTCCGTCCGCGCGATCTCCCGCTTCTTGGCCGCGATCGCCTCCAACTGCCGCCGCCCCTCCGCCGTCAGCGCCTTGTTCTGGACATAGACCAGCAGTTGGTCCGGGGTAAGACTGCTGATGCTCAACGCCTGGTCGTAGACCCGCTCTTCGCGCACGGGGAACTTCTCCGCCGCGTTCGGAGCCAGTTTCACCTCGAACCGGTAGGCCGAGGAGGTGGTTTCCACCGGCTTCAGATCGAGCAGCTTGTATTGCGGCCGGATAGGATGCTCGAGGATCAGCGTCTTCGCCTTCGCGTCCACGTTCCGGATGGTGTAGGTGAGCGTCTCCTCCATCGCCGTCTTCAGCGTCAGTACGCCCCTTCCGGCGTGGATTTCGCGCACCAGGTTCCGCGACGAATCGAGCGCCGTCGTAATGCGCGTCCCCAGATCCACTCCGTAGGTGATCAGCCGCTTATCCCCGGCCTTCACCGTCTCCATCAATGCCTCCCCCGCGTAGGCGCCGCCTTCGTAGACGGTGATCGGCCCGCCATCCAGCGTTTTTCCGCTGTTGTTCGTAATTTCGGAGGCCGTCATCGGGTTTTGCAGAGACCGGTCCGAATAGATCAGCAGCTTGCGCGCCCCGATCTTCTGTTGCAGAAACGGCAGCATCGCGGACTGGCCCTTGGGGATGGTGACCGCCGCCGGAAAGCGGTATTCGAACAGGTCGCCCAGTTCGCGGCCCCTCGCTTCGGCCGCCACAGTGCTTTCCATCGCTCCGCGCGCCATCTCCGCCATGGCCAACTGTTGAGCCGTCGATGCCGGAGCCGCCATCGCCATAGCCCGTCTCGGCGCGGCTAAACCCGCCTTCGCGGCCTTCTCCTCGGCCACCACTCCCGTATCCACCACCGGCGCCACGGCGCGGCTTTCGGCCAGCTCCAACTCCGGCCGCGTCACATATTTCGGCTCATACAGGTTGCTGACAAAGGAAATCGGCCGGCCGGACACCAGCGACAGGTTCACCTTCGTCCAGTCCTCGCCGGTCGTATTGTCCACAATCGCCCAACCCTCGAGCACTGGTCCCGCCTCGTTCCACAGCAGCCGGTAGCTTGATTTCCACACGGGCGCCGGAATCATGTAGCTGGCCGCGATCCGCCGCTCCCGCGCGTCCGAGGAATCGATGTAGACGCTGCGCTTTTCCTTCGACCGCGCCACCGCCAGCGCCGCCAGGTACGCTTTGAGCTGCCGCTGCAACGCTTCATCGGCGAGTTTCACTTCGCTGATCGCCGCCAGGTCGTAGGATCGCAAATCACCGGAATCGAGCAGCAGCGTGAGCACCTGCTTCTGCTGCGCCTTCTCGCCCGTCATCACGATGCCGGAGCTGAAGATCGTCCCCGTCACCGTCTCCCCCGCCGCCCGTATTTCCAGCCGCGCTCCCTTCAACTGATCCAGAAACAGGCTCAACGGCTGCTGGCTGCCCAATTGAAACGGATAATCCTCGAGGCGCTTGGCGAGCGGTTCGCTCGCGTCGTAGCGCAGTCCGGTGATTTTCGCCCCGCTCTTGTCCTCGATGGTGAGCGACTTCAACACGTCATTCATGTCGGAGGCATTGAAATCGAGCCGCGCGGATTCACCTGCTCTCAACTCGCCCCCGCGCTCGAAGTAACCCACCCCGTTCTTGTAGAGGATCACCGTGCGCACCGGCAGATCCGCCGCCAGGCACGCGCAAACAGACGCCGCCGCGATCAACAGTTGCCTCATGTGCCGCATCCTTCCCTGGGAAGAAAACTCACTCGCCCATCACTTTAATAATGACGCGCTTTGCCCGCTGTCCGTCGAACTCCGCGTAATAAATCTGCTGCCACGGTCCCAAATCGAGCTTTCCGGCCGTCACCGGAACAATCACCTGGTGATGAACCAGCAGGCTTTTCAGATGCGAATCTCCGTTATCCTCGCCCGTGCGGTGGTGGCGGTAGTTCTTCCTGTACGGAGCCAGATGCTCCAGCCATTCATCGATATCGGCGATCAGGCCGTCCTCGGCGTCGTTCACCCACACCCCCGCCGTGATATGCATCGCCGAAACCAGGATCATCCCCTCCCCAATCCCGCTCTTCTTCAACGCTGCGTTCACATCACCCGTAATGTTGATATATTCCCGGTGCTTTTCCGTGCGGAACGTCAGATACTCCGTGTGCGCCTTCATACCACCAGCTTCCACGGTTTGCGATACTCGCGGGTCATGTACTTGCGCGCTTCGGACTGCTTGATGGTCTCTCCATCCCAATCGATCCGCAGCCGGCTGCGCAGCGCGATGTTCGCCAGCAGGCACGTCGCCGTCGAGCGGTAGCACTTCTCAATATCGGAAACCGGACGCTGCCGCGTCCGCACGCACTCGAGAAAGTTCGCCCAGTGCGCCATGTTGCTGTTGTTCGACGATTTCACCGCCTCTTCCTTCAGGTCCGATCCCTTTTCCGGAATCACCCGGTACTCGCTGCGATCGACAAACAGCGTTCCCTTGTCGCCGAAAAACAGGATCCCGCCGTTCTTGCCGAACATCGATTGCGCGTTCCCGTTGCGGTTTTCATAAGTGCCGCAGAAGCCCGGATACTCATAGGAAGCATGGATGGTGTCCGGCGTCTCGCGATTGTCCTTCAGCCGGAACTTGCCGCCCACACAGGCGATCGCCGTTGGCATCTTTTCATCGAACGCCATCTGCACAATGTCCAGCCAGTGCACGCCCCAATCCGTCATCATGCCCCCGGCATAGTCCCAAAACCACCGGAAGTGGCTGAACGCCTTCGGATCGACGCCGAAGCGGTTGGCGTTGAACGGACGCTTCGGCGCCGGCCCCAGCCACATGTCCCAATCGAGATCGGCCGGAGGCTGCGTATCCGGCGGGTTCCCGATCCCCTCGACATCCATCAGCCCGACATTCCATGTGTGCACCATGGTGACATCGCCCAGTTTTCCTGACCGCACGATATCCGCCGCCTGCTGGAAATGGATCCCCGAGCGCTGCATCGTGCCCGCCTGCACGACACGCTTGTACTTGCGCGCCGCCTCCACCATCTTCTTCCCCTCATCGATCACCACGCAGACCGGCTTTTCGACATATACGTCCTTGCCCGCCTTGCACGCCTCCACGGTCATATAGGCATGCCAGTGGTCGGGAGTGGCGATGCAGACGATGTCGATGCTCCGGTCCGCCAGAATCTCCCGGAAATCGCGCACGCCCTTCGCCTTGCCCTGTGTCATCCCGACGGCCAGATCGAGGTTGGGCTTGTAGACGTCGCAGACGTGAGTCACGTTGACTCCGTCCTGTTTCATGGCGAAACCGAGATTCGACCGCCCCATCCGGCCCATGCCGATGAACGCCGCGTTCACCTTGCCGTTGGCGCCTTTCAGATTGCCGGTGTAGATCTGCGTGGTAAGCGCGGCCGATGCCGCTTTCAGGAAATCTCTGCGCGCATTTTGGTCAGACATCAACCAGGATTTTACCACCCGGGAGGCGGCCGTCCCGGTTAGGCCTTGCCTATCTTATCGATCTCATCCATGCGCACGCGCCGGCCTTCATCCATGGCGATGTTCGCCAGAATCACCGCCGTCGAATCCGCCAGGCCCACTTCAATATCGGCCTTCGGCCGCTTTCCCGTCCGGACACAATCGAGGAACTCTTCCAATTGGACATCCACCGGGTTCCTCGTCTCCTCCGGCGTCATCACGCCCTTCGAATAGAGCCACCGCCGCGCGAACTTCATTTCCTTGGAAAGGAAGCCGTCATTTTCCCCAATCTGGTCCTTGGCGAGCAGAATGGGCAGCGGCCTCCCGCCCTTCCCGGTGCTCATCAGCGATGCCGAGGCCGGCGCCGAGGCTTCTTTCTTGGCCGCCGCCTCCACCTTCGGACCGGGTTCGTAGTACCACAATCCGAGCGCCGGTTCGTTGTCCGTGCCCACCGTGATTTCGATCGTCCCCTGCGTCCCCATGATCCGCTCGCCGAACTCCGTCCGTTCACCCTGGAACATCGAGAGATGTTTGTTCGTGCTGATCGCGCTGTACATCAGCTTCTGGCCCTTGGGGTACTTGAAGATCAGTTGGATGTTATCGTAAACCGTGCGGCCATCCTTCCAGTAGTCGATGCCGCCCACCCCCACGACAAACTCCGGATGCGAACCAAACATCCAGTCCGCCACGTCGATCTGGTGTGACGCCAGTTCCGCCGTCAACCCGCCCGAATATTCCTTGAACAGCCGCCATGCCGTCTTCTTGAACACCCACCCCGGGTTGCGGTTCCACTGCGCGTAGACGTGCGTGACGTCGCCAATCATGCCCTTGTCGACCATCTGTTTCGCCGTCTGGTAAAACTCGCTGTAGCGCCGCTGCAGGCCCACCTGCATGACTTGCTTCGGCCGCTCGGCCACCAACGCACGCAACGCGCCGACCTCATCCGCCTTGAAAACGAGACTCTTCTCGCAAAATACGTGCTTGCCGGCAAGAAGCGAATCCTTGGTGATCGCGAAATGAGTGTACAGCGGCGTCGCAATCTGCACCGCGTCGATATCCTTGCGCGACAGCAATTCGCGGTAGTCTTTGTATGTTTGCGGCTTGCCCGGCGCTTCGGGAAGAGCCTTCTTCAGCGCCTCGTCGCTGATGTCACAGATGGCGATACACTGCGAATTGTCGATATTTTTCCAGTGCTTGAGGTGATACGTCCCGCGGCTGCCCGTTCCTATCACCGCGTAGTTCACCACGCTGTTGGCGGCCCTCACCTTCTGAATCCTCGGAAATTCCACCGTGCTTGCCAAAGCCGCCACCGCAACGGCGGCGCCCGCTGTCTGCACGGCCTCCCGGCGGGTCAAATCACTGTGATCAGCTTTATTAGCGTTAGTAGCCTTACGGCTGGGGGCATCAGACGGAGAAACCTTCTTAGGCATGGCTGCTTTGAGTCTATCGAACCCCAAATTGGACGTGCAATGGGGTGCCCTCCAGCACCCGCGAATGGAGCGGGAGCTAAGCATGGGCCAAAGCGATTGCAATCCCTGATTACGGCGTTCCCTCTATTCTTGTAAAGCAATTGTCATGACACACTCGAGCCATGCTGCCCCTCATAGGTTGGTCGCTGCTGGCTTTGGCCGCCGCGGCTGAACCCCGGCATGCGCTGCTCATCTCGAACTCCAACCACCCCTTCTCCAAGTCCGATTCCCAGGCCATGCGCGCCCGGCTCGAGCAGTTCCGCTTCGCCGTGGACGCCCGCGAAAACCCCGGCCCCGAAGACCTCCGCGCGGCCGTTGCCGCACTGGCCAAACAGACCGGCACTGTTCTGTTCTACTACTCGGGCAAGAGCGCTGATTACGGCAGTGACGTTCAGTTGCTGCCCGCGGCTTACTCGGGCGGCAAGCCCGATCCGAAATCCGCCATCCCCCTGGTGGAGTTGATGCGCACCTTGGAAGCAGGCGGCGCCGCCACTCGTATCCTTCTCATCGAGGGCGGCTTCGTGAAGAGCGGCCAAACGGTCTACCTCACGAATCTCTATGGCGCTCCGGGCACATTTCTCGCCTTCGCCTCTTCCCAATCCGAGTGTGGCGAGACAGCCTGGAAGGGTCCGAACTCGCCGTTCACCACGAAACTGCTTGCCGCTCTCGGCGCCCACTCGAGTCTTGAAGAGGCATACCTCGAGGCCCGCCATCAGACCATGCTCGACCCGGCGGCGAAGCAGACGCCCTGGGCGGGCGATTCGCTCACCGCGGATTTCTTCTTCGACGGGGCAAGGCAGGCCGCCCTTTCCGATTCCGAAGCCGCCGCCGGGCACAAGGCCTGGCTGGAGGCCCGTCAGGACAGTGGCGCGGATGCCCTGCGCGCCTACCTCAAACAGTATCCCAACGGGTTGCATACTCTTCAGGCCCGGCGCCTGCTCGCGGAGAGAGAGCGCAAACTCTATCAGGAGACTCCCCTCGCCACCCGTCCGGAAAAAGGAACTCCCAAGGCCGCCGAAAAATCCTTCCACGACGCCGCCGCCAGGGAGGATGCGGGCGACATGGCGGGAGCCATTGCCGCCTACTCGGAAGCGATCGCGGCAAAGCCTGGTTACGCGCTCGCCCTCTGCAGCCGGGCCCGCCTGCTCGCCGCCTCCGGTGAGATGCCGGGCGCTTTGCGGGACGTGGAATCCGCCCTCGCCAGGGATTCCCACAACACCTTCTGCCTTACAATCGCCGGCCAGGTATATCGCGCGGCGGGCCGCAATGACGACGCCTTCCGCGTTCTCAGCTCCGCCATCGAGTCCCATCCCTGGTGGCAGGCCCTCAATGAGCGCGGCCTCCTTCTCGAGAACCTTGGTGAACTCGATCTCGCCCTCGCCGACTACCTGCGGGCAATTCAGCTAAGTCCTTCCACCGTCGCCGCGCGCGTCAACGCATGCAACGTCCACAACAGCAAAGGGCAGCCCGCCCAGGCTCTGAAATACTGTAACGGCGCTCTCGCGCTCGATTCACACGACGTCCGCGCTCACAACAACCGCGGCATGTCCTACATCATGCTCGGCCGGTTCGCTGAAGCGCTCATTGATCTGGACCTCGCCGTCGAGTTCGCCCCCGACATGTATTCGGGCTACGTCAATCGCGGTTTTGTCCTCATGCAACTTCGGCGCGCGCCGGATGCCCTGAGGGACCTCGACCGCGCCGCGTTCCTCGCGCCTGGCAACGCTACTCCCTTTCTCTACCGCGCCACGCTGAAAATCAACGCCGGCGACGAGATCAGCGCCCAGGCGGATCTCGACCGCGCCGAACGCCTGCAGCCGGGAATAGTGAAGCGCAGCTTCGCCCGCAAGTAGCCTCCGCTTCAGGCCCGCCGTTGCCACTCCCGCTCCGCCTTCCGCCTTACCGCTGAAAGCAACAGGCGGCGGATGAGGCGAATGCCCGGCGACGCCCATCGCCAGTACCGGCGGAATTTGAGCCGCGCCGCGGCATCCGTCGCCGCCGCGCGCGTCTCCACTGTCAAGCGGCTCCTCGCGGGAGCGAGAGCCTCCACCTCCAACGTCCAGGTGATTTTCACCTCGCCCGGATGGGCGTACGTCGAGAACTGCTCCGCCGGGATCGGATGGAACACCACGTTCCCCTCCCACGGCCGGCACGCCGCCCCCGCCGCGTAATGCCGTCCAACCTCCTCCTCGAGCTTGCCCCAGCCCATACGCAGCGTGTCTTCGATAATTCCCGCCGGGCGTCTCTCCTTCCGCGCCGCCCCCAGCAACACTTCCCGCAGCCGGATGATGGCGCGCACCGCCGCCAGTGACTCCATGTCGAAATCGCAGGCAGTGCGGAAAACAAACTCCGCCGGCGCCTCCACCATGACCTCGTGCAGGTCGCTCACATCCGGCCGCGGCATATAGGGATCGAGAAGCCGGGACAACCCTGCTAACCTCCCGCTATCGTATCCGCCTGCTCGGCTTCCGCCTTCACCTCGATCCCATGCCGCGCCGCCCATTCCGCTCCCGCCAGCACCAGCATCGACGCCAAAAACGACCAGAACACCAGAATCGCCGAGTACTCGAACGGCCCGTATTCCAGGTAGAACTTCTCATTGATCGGCTCCCAGAAGATCACCGTTACTGACTTCAGAACCTCGATCGCGATTCCCACCAGAATCGCCACCGGCAGCACGCGCGACGGAGAGATCTTCGTGTTCGGCAGGAGCCAGTAGATCAGAAACAAAACCAGCATCGTTACCGGAAGCGCCGCGATGCGGAAAAAGGCGCTCGCCGCCCAGGATGTAGCCGCCCAGTCCGGAGGCAACGCCTTGGCCAGGAACAGCCGGTTTGCCGCCGTCAGAATCAGTGACAAGAGAATCAGCGATCCGCAGGCGAAGATCAGCCCCAGACTCACCAGTTGATTGCGTAGAAAGCTGCGATTCGTCTTCACGTTCCAGATGCGGTTCAGCGCAACTTCGAGCGGCTCGAACACGCCATTCGCCGTGAAAATGAGAACCAGCACCGAAATATACTGAAAAGGCCCCCGCTTGGCGATGACGAACGCCAGATTGCGGACCAGAAATTCACTCAACTGGCCGGGGAAAATGTCCCTTAACGCGAAGTACAGCGCGTCCACGGCCGCGGGCCAGTGCAGCACGTACTTGCACAGACTCGCCATCACGATGAGAAACGGAAAAAACGACAGCAGTACGTTCGCCGCGATCGAAAATCCGTAGACATGCACTTCCGTCTGCGCCCAATAGCTGACGGTGGGACCGAACTGCCGCTTGATGTAGGTCTTTCTCACGGCTCCCTATCAATAACTGAAGTCTTCAAAGCGTGGCTCCGTGCCGCTTGCCCCGCCACGGAATCCGTCGCGCAGCCGCCCATGCTTCCAGGATAAATCACGGTATCGTGTGAGTTGGACAATTCGCGCAACCCGGCTCGCGCCCTGCCTCCTTCCTGGCTGTTCTCGGCCGCCATCTTCCTCGGCGCCTTCCTCCTTTTTCAGATTCAGCCCTTGATCGCCAGGTTCATCCTCCCCTGGTTCGGAGGCGGAGCCGGCGTCTGGTCGGCTTCGCTCATGTTCTTCCAGGCCGCGCTCCTCGGCGGATACTTCTACGCCCACCGCCTCCGGCGGAGCGAACCCCACGTAATCCTGCTTGCCGTCAGCCTCTTCCTGCTGCCCGTAATCCCCGCCGCGCGCTGGAAACCGGCCGGCGGTGAAGAACCCATTCCGCGCATCCTTCTCGTGCTCGCGGTCACCATTGGGCTGCAATATGTTCTGCTCGCCGGCACCAGTCCTCTGCTGCAGGCGGTCTGGCGAGGCTGGAGCGGCGGCGAGGGCCGCTATCACTGGTACGCCCTCTCGAATGCCGGCTCACTGCTCGGGCTCCTCACCTATCCCGTGCTCGTCGAACCCTACCTCGGCAGGCGCGCGCAGGCCTGGTTGTGGTCCATCGCCTACCTTGTTTATGCGGGCCTTGTCGCGTCCATCTTTCTCACCCGTCCGGACAGGTGGGATGCGGGCGGGAGCGGTAAGGAAGCCGCCCGTGAACCTACGCCGCGCCTCGCCGTATGGCTTGTGGCTCCGGCCGCCGCCTCACTCCTCCTCCTCGCGTCCACCGAACACATCTCCGAGGAGATCATCCCCGCCCCGCTCATATGGATCGCGCCTTTGAGCCTCTATCTGTTGAGCTTCATTGTGAGCTTCGGAGGCTGGTACCGGAGATGGCTGTTCCTGCCCCTCGCCATGCTGGCGCTGCTTGGAATGGCCGCGTTGCTCGAGTGGCCCTCCCTGGCCTTCGACACAAAGGCCGCGACAATTGGCGTCAGCCTCGGAGTATTCCTCGTGGGAGTCTATTGCCACGGAGAGGTCTTTCTCCGCCGGCCCCATCCCCACCACCTCACCCGCTTCTATCTTTGTGTGGCCGCCGGCGGTTCCCTGGGCGGAATTCTCGTCACCATCGCCGCTCCTCTCCTGCTCCCCGTCGCGGGAGACTTCGCGGTGGGGCTCACGCTCTGCGCGATCCTGCTGGTGGCGCTCGAGTTCCGCCGCCCGTGGTGGCGCGTCATTCCCGCCGTCTCATGCCTCGCCGCAGTCGCCTACGCCGCGGTCATGTACACCGGCGCCCTTGCCGTCGATAGTGTGGCGCTCGTCCGGAATTTCTATGGGGCCTTACGCGTCACCGAGGAGCCCACGGCTAATCCAAAGCTCCAGGCGCTCGTCCTCACCCACGGAATCATCGAGCATGGCTCTCAATTGATGGACCCCATCCTGCGCCGCCAGCCCACCATGTACTACGCGGTTGGCAGCGGCATCCAACTGGCCGTCGCGCACTTGCCCCCGGGCCCGAGGCGCGCCGGGGTGATCGGTTTGGGAACAGGAACCATGGCCGCCTTCGGCCGCGCCGGGGATGTCTTCCGCTTCTACGAGATCGACCCGCAGGTGGTAAGGCTCGCGACGAGCATATTTTCCTACCTCCGTGACAGCCCGGCTCGCATCGAGGTGGTGCTCGGCGATGCCCGCCTCGCTCTCGAGCGTGAACAGCCGCAACATTACGACCTGCTCGTGCTCGACGCCTTTTCAGGTGACGTCATTCCCGCCCACCTTCTGACACGCGAGGCCATGACGCTCTACCTTCGCCATCTCAATCCCGGCGGCATGCTCGCGCTTCATACCTCGAGCAAAGCTCTCCGCCTGGTGCCAGTGGTGGGGGCTCTGGCCAGAGATTTCCACCTCACCGGCCTCGTCATCGACACCGGGGATGATCCCACCGTCTACCGCCGGCGCGCCACCTGGATTCTGCTCTCGCGCGATTCCAGCGCCTTCCTCGCCAGCGGCCCCGGGGGATTCTCCGGCAAGGGTATTCCACCCTGGACCCGGCCCGATATTCCCGCGTGGACGGATGATTACAGCAACATCTGGAGACTGATGCGATAGCGGGCCTGACCTTGTAGTACCCCGTGATCAAGCGGAAGTATGACTCCGCGAATCGCTTCCGCCACAATCAGAATATCCGGCCCTGACTACTGGCATCGCAGCGCCTCCATCGGATGAACCCGCACCGCCCGCCGTGCCGGTATCCAACACGCGGCCATCCCCGCAACAACCATCAGCAGGATCACCGCCGCCATCGTCAGCGGATCGAACGGCGGCAGATTCCACAATTCGCTGCTCATCACCCTCTGAACTCCCACCGACAACACCAGACCGGCGGCAATTCCCAATCCGATCAGCTTCATCCCCATTCCAAACACCATCTTCAGGACATCCGAATTCCGCGCTCCCAGCGCCATCCGGATTCCGATCTCCTGCGTCTGCCGCGATATGGTGTACGTAAGTGTGCTGTAGATGCCGATCAGCACCAGCATCAGCCCCATCACCGCGAAAACAACCAGGAAAATCATGGTGAAGCGCGGAGCCGCGAACGTGAACTTCTTCATGAATTCGGTGAGAGGCCCGGCGAATGTGACTGCGACGTGCGGGTCAACCGCCCAAACCTCCCTCTGCAGCGTCCGCACAAAGCCGAAAGGATTCCCCGAGGTCCGCACCAGAACCCCCCGTTCGAAAGCTCCCGTCACCGTGAATGGAGCCCAAAGCTCCCCCGCTATGGGCTCCTGCAGCCCCTGATTCACCGCGTCCGCCACCACGCCCACTACCTCGAACTCCGGATCGTCGACGCTTCCGCCCAACCCCGCCTGTAGTTTGGTCAGCCGCACCGGTCTCCCAATCGGATTCTCCCCCCCGAAATACTTCCCAACGAAAGTCTCATTGACCACCGCCACATGGCGCGCCTGGGCCATGTCCGTCCCGGTCAGCAGCCGTCCCCGCAATAGCCGCAGCCCTACCGTCCGGAAATATCCTTCGCTGCACAGTTGCAGAATCGCCTGCCAGCTCTCGCTGTGGGGTCTGCCCGGAATGTCGATTTCCGTCTCGATTCCCCCATAGAGGGGAATCGAAGTCGTCTCGGAGGCCGCCACCACTCCCGGCAGCGATTGCAGTCGCTCGACCACCCGCTGGAAGAACCGGTTCTTCTCGCTGGCCTCCTTGTACTGGCCGCGTGGCAAAGGCAAGCGCGCCACCACGATGTTATCCGGATTGAACCCAAGGTTCGTGCTCTCGAGCGCAATGAAGCTCCGCATCAGCATTCCCGCCGTGGAAAGCAACACCAGCGAGAACGCCACCTCCGCCACCACCAGGGCGTTCCGCATCCGGCCGTGGCGAAATCCTCCGTTCATGCCTTTGCCGGAATCCCGCACCGCATCGGCGAAATCCCGCCGCGCCGTTTGCAGCGCGGGAGCCAGCCCGAACAGAAACGCCGTCACCACCGCCGCCCCCAGGCTGAACAGCAGCACGGGCAGGTTGAGTTCAATCACCGCCTCGCGCGGAATGACCCCCGGCGGCAACAATGCGTCCATGGCGGCGATGCACCCGAAGGCGTAGATGCACCCCGCCGCTGCTCCCCCCACGGCGAGCAGCAGGCTCTCGATCAGCAGCAGGCGGATAATCCGCCACCGGCTTGCTCCCACCGAACTGCGGATGGCCATCTCCTTTTCCCGGGCCGTTGCCCGCGCCAGCAGCATGTTGGCCACATTGCCGCAGGCAATCAACAACAACAGCCCGACCGCCGCCGCGATAGTGTAGACCTTCGTCCGGTACAGCTTGGCCTGTGCCCGCCGGATGCTCAAGTCCGCCAGTTGAACCACCTGCACCGAAAAGCTCTTTGGATACAGAGCGGGATACGTCCTGGCCACCGGACCCGAGATCACCCGCAGTTCCGCCTCCGCCTGCGCCACGCTGACCCCGGGCTTCAGTTTTCCCCGAAACAGCCAGAAGCGCGGGCTCGTGCGTGGATCACCGCGTGCCACCGCCTCCGTGCGCCACATGTCCGCCGCCCGTTCGCTGAAGCGGCGGGGCATGACCCCCACAAGCGTCGAGGGCACACCATTCAAGACAAAAACCCGGCCCAACACCGAAGGGTCCCTGTCAAACCTCTTGCTCCAGGTGTCATAACTCATGGCGAACACCGGAGCCGCGCCCGGTATTGCATCCGCCTCCGTCAACCCGCGGCCCAACAACGCCGGAACCCCCAGAAAACTGAACGTGTTCGGAGTCACAATCGCCCCCGCGAACTGCTCCATTCCGGTTCCGTTGAAATACAGCACGTCCTCGTATGCCGCCCCGATTACTTCGCTGAAAACATGCGCCCGCGCCGCATAGTCCAGAAATTCCTCCGTCTGGAGGTAGATACGGCTGTCGTCGGACGGACGGGCCAGGTCCCGGATCTGAACGTGCACAATACGGCCCGCGTCCTTATATGGAAACGGATTCAGCAGTACTCCGTAAATTACGCTGAAAATGGAGGTTGTCGCCCCAATGCCCAACCCCAATGTCAGGATTGCCAGGGCGGCAAAACCGGGCTGCTTGCGAATTCCGCGCCATCCGTAGACCAGGTCCTGCCAAACCGAAGTCATTTCGAATAGTTCAATAATAGCCGGAATTGAAGAAAATTGAATCGTCCGAAAGCGAAATTTCCGGCTTCCGTCCGGCGTTTGCCGGGCGGAGCGGGAAAAGCGTCACCGCGCGGCTTCCGTATCCTCCATCCCCATCTGGGATAAACGATATCGCAACGCATTCCGCGTGATGCCGAGAAACCGCGCCGCCTGGCTCTTGTTCCCTCCAGCCCGCCGCAGCGCTTCCCGTATGATCGACTTCTCGAAATCATCGAGAGACATGCCCTCCGGAAGAAAACCGTCGCCCGCCCCTCCCTTGCTCCGGGGAGCCGGATCCAGCCTCACGTCGGCGGCATCCAAAACCTTGTGCGGGCACAGCACCAGGCTCCGCTCGATGATGTTCTCGAGTTCCCGCACGTTCCCCGGCCAGTGATACTCCCCCAGTTTCCCGATGGCCGCGTCGCTGACCGTCTCCACCGTCGCGCCCAGGTCGGAGGAGAGCTTGGCGACGAAGTGCCGCGCCAGAAAAGGGATATCCTCCTTCCGCTCGCGCAGCGGCGGAATGTTGATGGGAACCACGTTCAGCCGGTAATAAAGGTCTTCACGGAACGTCCCCTGTTCAAGCGCGGCGCGAAGATCGACATTGGTCGCCGCGATCACCCGCACATCAATGCGCAGCGTCTTGTTGCTTCCCAACCTCTCGAACTCCCGTTCCTGAAGAATCCGCAGCAGTTTCACCTGAATCGCCGGCGGCACGTCGCCGATTTCGTCCAGCATCACGGTTCCCGTGTCCGCCTGCTCGAACTTGCCCGGCTTGCTCGTGTTCGCCCCCGTGAACGCTCCCTTCTCATAGCCGAACAACTCGCTCTCCATCAGGTTTTCCGGCAGGGCCGTGCAGTCGATCTTCACGAACGGCCGGTCCCTGCGCGCCGAGTGGAAGTGAATGGCGCGGGCTATCAGGTCCTTCCCCACCCCGCTTTCCCCCGCCAGCAGCACCGTCGCTCGCGTCGGAGCCACTCTCACGATGGTGGCGAAGATCTCCTGCATCGCCCGCGAGCGCCCCACGATGTTTTCAAACTGGTAGCGATGCCCCAACTCCTCCCGCAACTTGCGGTTCTCATCCCGCAGCGCGCTGAACTCCAGCGCCTTCCGCACCACCTGCATCAGATGATCCAGCGAAAACGGCTTCGGAATGAAATCATAGGCGCCGGCTTTCATCGCCTCCACCGCCGTCTCCACCGATCCGAATGCCGTCAACAGAATCACCGGAAGATTCGCGTTCTGCCGGTGCGCGATCGAAAGCAGGTCCTGCCCGCTCATGCCCGGAAGCTTCAGATCGGTCAGCACCAGGTCCGCCCGGTCCAGGAACGGAATCGCCTGCTCGGCCGTCGGCGCCTGGTCCACTTCATACCCCGCCGAAGCCAGTTGGAGCTGCATCACGCGGCGCAGTTTGTCTTCGTCTTCCACAACCAGAATGTGCTTTTTCATGCGGCGGGTTCCGGAGGGCCGGTGGGCAGCAGCACGCGAAACACGCTTCCCACTCCGGCCTCGCTCTCTACGCTAATCTTACCGCCGTGTTCATCGACAATCTTCACGACAATGGCGAGTCCCAGCCCGACGCCTTCCCGTTTCGTCGTGAAGAACGGGTTGAAGATGCTCTCACGGTCCTTGGCATCGATCCCGGATCCGCGGTCGATGACGGACAACTCGGCGTATCCCTCCAATTGCCGCGTCTTCACCGTGATTGCCGTGTCCGGCGCGCTCGCCTGCGCCGCGTTCAACAGCAGGTTGTACGCCACCCGTTCAATCATCTCCGCGTCGAAGTGAAACGGCCGCACGTCCGGGGAATAGTTCTTGTAAACCGTCACCGGAAACGGCGGGTTATGTTGTTCGAGCTGCGAAACCGCACGGTCCAGCGCCTCGCTCAGGTCGTTCTTCGAGCCCTGCGGGTGCAGCGGCTTCGCGAAATCGAGAAACCTCGAGATGAGCGAGTTCAACCGGTCCACCTCGCTGCTGATAAATCCGGCCAGTTCCTTGCCCACCTCGTTGCCGGGAGCGATGCTCTTGCCGAGCATCTCCGCCGACGCCTTCACCGTTCCCAGAGGGTTCCGCAACTCGTGAGCCAGTCCGGCGCTCATCTGTCCGAGCGCCGCCAGCCGCTCCGACCGTCTCATCGCCGCCTCCGCCTCGCGCAGGCTCTGGTTGGCGTCGGCAAGTTGCATCGCCGCCGCCCGGTAGCGCTTTACCGCCTCGCGATTCGATTCCGCCAACTGGTTCGTCAGGAACCCCACCACTGGAAGAAAGATCACTCGCAGGCTCAGAATCTTCAACCCCTCGCGGGTGATCTCATAGCGGTTCGGGTCGAGAAAAAACGGGTGCAGAAAGATCAGGTACGAGCCGCAGGCGAGCAG
Organism: Bryobacteraceae bacterium; assembly: GCA_019187195.1. Taxonomy (GTDB): domain Bacteria; phylum Acidobacteriota; class Terriglobia; order Bryobacterales; family Bryobacteraceae; genus CADEFT01. The sequence goes on along the minus strand of JABAQT010000069.1, from coordinate 16,643 downwards.
CGTGAAAATCGTCGAGCCGAGCGTTCCGAGCGACGTCGCCGCGGATATCACCGGAAACAGCGTGATGAGGTAATAGCTGCTCTGAATCCCTTCCGTGAAGCCTATCAGGAGAAAACCCAGAATCAGCTTGATGGCGTTGGCCGTGATGATGCCCCGTGACGTCGAGAAAAATGCCACCCGGGGCTCGGCAAGCTGAAAAATTGCGAGCGCCGAAAGAAGCTCCAACTCGCTGCTGCTGCGGCTGGGACTTGCAAACGCCAGCCCTCCGAACAACAACAGCCAGATGAAATCCTGGGGCCGCACGAACGCCGGTTTGCTCTCAGGCATGTCCAAACTGATTGTGCCAAAATATAAGTTCGCTATCCGCCCATGAGCTTTCCGAACACCTCAGATCCGGTCCCTGAAGAGCAGGTTGCCTCCACCGGGACATCCACTTTCGGCGACATCCTCTCGCAATTCGAGCAGGATCACAAAGCGGCCGAATCCGCCGAAGCCTTGCCCGGGACGGTCGTCGCCATCAACGCGGATGCCATCATCGTCGACATCGGCCGCAAAATGGAAGGCGTCCTCGATCCTGCTCAATTCCAGGACGCGTCGGGCAATGTCTTTCTGAAGACCGGCGAGACCCTCCCGGTCCTCATCACCGGACGCAACGCGGAAGGCTACTACGAGCTCTCGACCCTCAGAGTGAAGCGGCCCACCGATTGGACGGAGTTCGAAAAGGCCTTCACTGATAAGAGCATCATCGCCGGCAGGGTGACCGAACTGGTCAAGGGCGGCCTGCGCGTGGACGTCGGCGTCCGCGCCTTCATGCCCGCTTCCCGCAGTGGAGCCAAGGACCCCATCGAACTGGAAAAACTCGTCGGTCAGGAAATCCGCTGCCGCATCACCAAGCTCGATACCGCCGCCGAAGACGTGGTCGTCGATCGCAGAGCCGTCATGGAAGAGGAGGCCGCCCAGAAGAAGGAGCAGGTCTTCCAGTCCCTCGCCGAAGGCAGCGTTGTTCACGGAACCGTCCGCACCGTCACCGAGTATGGAGCCTTTGTGGACCTCGGCGGCGTGGATGGCCTGCTCCACATCGGAGATATGTCCTGGAACCGTATCGCCAAGGCGTCCGACCTTGTCTCCGTGGGCGATTCGGTGGAAGTCAAGATCCTCAAGGTGGATCCCGCCACGCGCAAGATCTCCCTTGGAATGAAGCAACTCACCGCGGATCCCTGGACCGTCGCCACGCGGGATCTGAAAGTAGGCGACCGCGTGAAAGGCAAGGTCGTCCGGCTCGCTGATTTCGGAGCCTTCGTCGAGATCTCCCCTGGCGTCGACGGCCTCATTCATCTCTCCTCGCTTGCCTGGGGCAAGCGTGTCCGCAAGCCCTCCGACGTCGTCAGCGTCGGAGACATGGTCGAGGCCGTGGTGCTCGACCTCAAACCCTCGGACAAGCGCATCTCCCTGAGCTTGAAGGAAGCGCTCGGAGATCCCTGGGATGACGCCGCCACGAAGTTCCCCGTGGGCACTGTGCTCGAGGGCGTGCCCATCACCAACATCGCCAAGTTTGGAGCATTCGTCGATCTCGGCGGCGGCCTCGAAGGCATGATCCACATCGCCGACATTACCAACGAGAAGCGCCTCGACCATCCCAAGGACATGCTCGCCGCCGGGCAGAAAGTTCGCGCCCTGGTCCTCGAAGTGGACAAGGAAAAGCATCGTATCCGCCTGGGAATGAAACAGTTGGAACCGACCGTCGTGGATATGTTCATCGCCTCCCACCAGGTGGGCGACACCGTCAGCGGCCGCGTCGTCTCCACCGATGCCCATGTCGCCAGAGTTCAGGTGGCCGAAGGCGTCACCGCCATCTGCCGCCTGCCCAAGGATGAACCGGCCCCGCCATCGCAGCCCGCCGCTGATCAGTCCAAGGCGGGCCTTTCGGAACTTTCCGCCATGCTCAGCGCCCGCTGGAAATCCGGCCCTCCGGAATCGGCGCAGCGCGCCGCCGCGCTGCGCGCCGGCGAAGTCCGCTCCTTCAGGATCTCGGCCTTGGACCCCAACCGCAAGACCGTCGAAGTGGAAATCCAATAGCCGCGTTACGTTTTCTTCCCGCCCCCGTCCTTAGCTATGTTGACCGGAAAGGGTGAGGCAGCTACGGCATTTATCCCGGCGGCCGCTTTGGCCGAGGCGGACTTGATCCGCGCGGCGCAACGTGGCGATCAGGCCGCTTTTGAGTCCTTAGTGCGAACCCACGACCAGGGGGTCCTCCGATTGGCGTGCAATCTCTTGCGCAGCGAACAGGATGCGTTCGACATCTACCAGGAGACCTTCCTTCGCGTCTACCGCAATCTCCACACCTTCCGCTTTGATTGCAGTTTCCGCACCTGGCTCTACCGCATCGTTACCAACCTCTGCCTGGACCACCTCCGCAAACGCAAGGTCCGCAAGGAGGAGTCCACCACCCTCTGCACCAGCGGCGGCGAAGTCGACCGCGCCTCCGTCCTCCCCGCGGAAAATCCTCACGTCGACCCCCAGCGCAACCTCATGAGCCAGGAGTTGCGCGGCCGCATCGAGCGCGTCCTCGATGATCTCACCCCTCGCGAACGCTTGGTCTTCGAAATGCGTCACTTCCACGGCATGCGGTTGCGGGCCATCGGCGAGTCCCTCGGCACCACCGAGGAAGCAGCGAAAAATTGCCTGTTTCGCGCCACTCAGAAGATGAGGACGGCGCTGGGAGATTTCTTATGACGTGCGCCGAAGCAACCAGGAATATCCCTCTCTACCTCTACCAGGAACTGGATTTCCCCTGTGAAGAGAGGCTCGAGACGCACCTCGATCAGTGCCCGCCCTGCCGCGAGGAGTTGGAAAAACAGCGGGCCGTTCTGCGCGCCGTCGAATCCCGGCAATGGCCGGTCGACCCGCAACTGCTCGATGCCTGCCGCCGCGAACTGCATTCCCGCGCCGCCTCCGTTACCGCCGAACGCCGTTCTCTGCGCTTCCGGCTGCTCGATTGGGCGCGCTCCGGGCTGCCTGTCATGTGGACATGGCGCCCACTGGCCGCCATGGCGCTGCTCGCCGTTGGATTCTTCGGTGGCAGGTTGTTCGACAGGGCGGCTCCGGGCTTTGAACCCGCCCTGTTGCGGGTGCGCGATCTCTCTCCAAGTCCCGGAGGCGGAGTCCGCCTCGTTCTCGAAGAAGTCCGCCTGAGAACGCTTACCGGCCCCGTGGACGACGACAAGATCAAAAGCATGTTGTTGACCGCCGCCAATGATCCGGCCAATCCCGGCTTGCGCGCCCGCACTCTTGACATCCTCAAGGATCGCTGCCGGCAGAAGGATGTCCGCCATGCCCTGCTTCATGCGCTCCGCGAAGACCCCAACCCCGGCGTCCGCCTGAAGGCCATCGAGGGCTTGAAGCCCTTCGCCCGCGAACCCGAAATACGGAGCGTCCTGTCCCAGGTTCTGCTCGCCGACGACAATCCGGGCGTCCGCACCATGGCCGTCGACATGCTCGTCGAGGATATGCAGACGGAGGTGATCGGCACTCTTCAGGAACTGATTCCGCGCGAGAACAATCCTTACATCCGGCAGAAGAGTCTGAATGCCCTCCGCGAAGTGAACGCCTCGCTCGAGACCTTTTGAGAGCGGCGCCAGTATGATGCTCCTCCCGTGCCTGTTTGTCCTCGCGATCGCGCCGGCAGCCGCGCAGGAGTACAGGATCACCCGGGAAGGTCCCTATTGGGTGCGTACGGATGTCGGCGTCCTTCCTCCCCCGGCGGGAGCGCGGCTTCACGTCGAGACCCTGGGAAATGTCGAGGCCCGAGGCGAGCTGCGCCAGGACTTGGGATACCTCGTTCGCAGAAGGGTCCGAGCGTCCAACCTGGCCGGCGCCAGGCGCCTCCTGGGCGGCGCGCCCGTCTCCTACACGGGGCTTCGCGGCCGGGAGACATTCCGGGTGGCGCCCGGATGGGAGCGCCGCTTCCCCCCTGAACTCGTCCTCCACGTGCCCCGGCAACTGCGTTATCTTTCCGTCAATACCCGGAACGGCGCCGTCACTGCTCAGGATATCGACGGGGCGGTCGCCGTCAATGCCATGGCGGGCTCCATTGGAATGGACCGCATTCAATCCTCCGTTACCGCGCGGACCGGGGGGGGCGAGATTCGCCTCGGCCGCATCCGGGGAGCCGTTCGTTGCCTGTCGGGCGGCGGCGGCATCTGGGTCGGAGCCGCCGGCGACCAGGCCGTCCTCCAAACGACCGGCGGAGAAGTCTTTGTCCGGGAGGCTTCGGGACCCGTCTTCGCCGCTACCGGCGGAGGCAATATCGAAATTCAACGGGCATTGTCCCTGGTCAATGCCCGCACCGGCGGCGGCCTGGTGAGCGTCAACCAGGCTTCGGGTATGGTCCGGGCCAATACCTCGGGCGGCGCCATTCGCATCGGCGCCGCTAAGAGCGTCCACTGTGAATCCGCGGCGGGAGCGATCGAACTTCAATCCGTCTCCGGCGCGCTCCGTGCCTCCACCCTCATGGGCAGCATCCTGGCCAGTATTCAGGATGACCGCTTCGAGGACTCTTTCCTCAATACCGGAGCGGGTGACATCACCGTCTTTCTTCCGTCTAATCTGGCAGTGACCGTTCAGGCCGACAATGAAATGTCCGGAGCGCTTGGCCGCATCCTGTCGGAATTTCCCGAGATTCGCGTCCATCGCGGTATCTGGTCCACCGGAAAGCCGGTTCAGGCGCAAGGGGCGCTCAACGGCGGAGGGCCTGTCCTGAAACTCGCCGCCGCCGGCGGAATCATTTCCCTGAAGCGGCAGAAGTAATTGTGCTGTAAGGATAAGAATATGGTTCTGGCAAGAGATTCTGTGCGTGTCCTCTGCGCCTCGGCGGCCTTTCTCGCCCTTGGCCTCCCTGCCATGGCGCAGCAGGACAGCGCTCGACCCGTGGCGGTGGTGGTCCCTGGTTCGGCGCCTCGCAGTTTCCTCGGCGTCGCTGTCGTCGAGATCAACGCCGAACGCGCCAAAGCGCTCAAACTCGCTGAGGAGCAGGGGGTCGAGGTAACCCGTGTCGAGGAAGACAGCCCCGCCTCGCGTGCCGGTCTGAAAATCCAGGATGCCGTCCTCGAATATCACGGCCAGCGCATCGAGGGCGTGGAGCAGTTTGTGCGCCTGGTTAGGGAAACTCCCTCCGGGCGCCAGGTGAAACTGCTGGTCGGACGCAACGGCCAGACAGTCCTGTTGACGGCAACCATCGCCTCCCGCCGGATGAAAACCCTCGAAGTCGGGGATATGCGCATTGCCGTGCCTCCTACGCCGGAACTGCCCCGGGATCCCGCGGGCGAGGGCGTCCCGCTGGTCTTCCTTGCATTGGAAAGTCCTGTCCTCGGTATCGAAGCCGAGTCGCTGAACTCGCAACTGGCGGAGTTCCTCGGTGTAAAGGAAGGCGTTCTCGTGCGCCTTGTGCGCAGGCAATCCGTAGCCGAACGCGCCGGTCTCCGTGCCGGCGATGTCATCGTCAAGGTTGGCGACCGGAAAGTGGTGACGCCACTGGAGGTGGTGGATGCCCTGCGAGCCGGGGCAAGCGCGAAAAACGTTCCGCTGACCATTGTCCGCGAGAAAAAAAGCCTCTCCCTTGCCGTTAGTATCGAAGACGGCGATGGCCGCCTCATGCCGCGAGGCCGCGCGGTCCGATTCCCACATTAGCGCGCTCCTTCCATCGCTTCCTGCCTTCTCGCGCCCGCCTCTTCGTCCATGGATCCGGTCAGAATCTGCTGCACCTTCAGCAGCAGTTCCACTTCCTTCTGCGGCAGGCAAAGCGTGGCCGCAATCTGTTCCAGCCTCTCGCCGCGCCGGAAAAGCCGGATGGCTTGTGTTCTCCGGCTCAGGTTGAACCCCGAAGGCGGAGACTGCGGCGGCACCAGCGCCTCCGCCCGGCGCTCGGCATCGTCCACTCTCGCCTTCAAGTCCTGCACTACCCCGCGCAACGCGCCTAACTCGCTTTGGATGGCCTGCTGCCGCTTGCTCCAACGAACCTGGAAATCCTGTTGCATCCGCTTCATTTCAAGAAACAGGAACAGCGCCAGGCCGGCTCCCGTCAATCCCACCAGATACGGAGCCAGATTGAGGATTGATGCTTCCATGCGTCTTCCCTAGTACAGAGTGCGAAGCCTCTCTTCCTTGCTGATGATCTGCTTGATCCGTACTCCATAATTTCCCTCCACCACCACCACCTCCCCACGCGCGATGACGCAATTATTCACAATCAGATCCACCGGCTCGGAAATAGCCCGGTTCAATTCGACAATCGATCCCGAATTGAGCTTGAGCACGTCGCGCAGCGGGAGTTGCGTGCGCCCGAAGCTGATGCTCACCGGCAGTTCTACTTCGAGAAGCAGTTCGAGCGTCCGTGAGTTCTCGACCGCGGGAGACAAAGCCCGCCCCGGAGCCGCTGTCCCGGCCTTCGTCTCCACCGCGCTTGTCTGCTTGGCCGGTTCGCTCGCCGGTTCCGCCGCCAGGCGCAACTCTTCGTTCCACCCGAACACCAATCGCTGCGGCGCATCGCCGAGTTTGACTCGTACCTCGATGCTCCAGTCCGGGTTCGGTGGAGGATCGATCTCACAACCCTTCTCGCAATTGACCTCCTTGCGGATGCGCCGCGTGAGCGACTGGCTCATTGAAGAGAGCGTCTGACCCTGAATCTCCATCCAGGTTCCGCGGCAATCCTCCGCCGTGATGTCGTCCAACCCCGCCGCCACCAGCGCCAGGCGGCCCGCCTCGCTCCACGTGCTCTCGGCCGCGCCCAGCCAGCACTTCGACCCCGGCGCCGCCGTCAGCGGTTGCTCCCACCATAACCATCCGTCCGTCTCCGCCGCCAGACTGCCCGGTCCGGCGGAAAGCACACTCCATTCGATCTCCGGCCGCTCGCTCGTCATAGCCTCGATCGATTGCCCGAAGGCGCCGGCGAAGGCCTCCGCGATGAACCCTCTCCCTTCGCCAACCGTCTTCCAGTCCGGCTCCGCCATGAGCTACACCCCCCGAGTCATCGGCCACCGCTTCTCGATAAACGCCCGCAACCTCAGAATCGCCTGCGACTTCAGTTGTGAGACGCGCGACTCGTGCAACTCCACGATCTTCGCAATCTCCCGCAGTGTCATCTCCTCGTGGTAGTACAGGCTCAGAACGGTCCTCTCGACGGGCGGCATCCGCTCAATCGCTTCCGTCAGCAGTTTCTCGAGTTCAGAGCGTTCCAACAGTTTCGAGGGCCATTGTCCTTCATCGTCCGATATGAACCTCAGCAGGTCCCGCCCGTTCTCATCATTCGATGCCGATTCCAGACTTCCGAGATTCACTCCTCGGATGTCGACCAGCCACTCATGGTATTCCTGGATCGTCAGCCCCAGTTCCGCCGCGATCTGTTCCTCCGTCGGAGCGCCATGCAAACGCTGCTCGAGCGACGCGATTGCCGCCTCGATCTGCTTCGTCCTTTTCCGTTGCTGGCGCGGAGCCCAATCGAGGCCGCGCAAACTATCCAGAATCGCCCCGCGGATCTTGTACTCCGCATACGTTCTCAGCTTGACGTTATGGCTTGGGTCGAAGTGGTCGATCGCGGAAATCAGGCCGACGATGCCCGTCGAAACCAGATCTTCCAGACTGACGCTCTCCGGCAGCCGTTCATGGATTCGGCGGGCGATCAACCGGACCTGCGGCAAATGCTCCATGATGAGTTGCTCCCGCTCTTCACCCGCCAGTTTCGGACTTGCTCGGTATGGATGCATGAATCCCTGACTTCTCCTTGTCCTTAGACTCCCGGTATTAGAGACCGGCGGCCGCGCTTCCGGCCAGCGCAAACGGATTCGACTTTAGCGGCTCGCGTTTTCGCGCCCCCACGGGAATCCGTGACAGGATTCCCTCCACGCTGGCCGGCTCCAGATCCTCCGGAATCCTTTGTCCCCCGCAAAGGAAAGACACGGGCCTCTTGCTCTGCGCGGCAATGCTGAATACGCCTCCGAAGGTATCTGTCTCATCCATGTGGGCGAAGAGGAGCTTTGCCGGCCTCATTGCCTCGAACCGTTCAGCCGCAGCCCTAAGATCGGAGAATTTTACCGCCGCCGATAGGACTAAGTGAACGTCTATTTCTCTATGTCGATCCAATACAAGCGCCAACTCTTGTATTACATCCGCATCACTCTTGCTTAGTCCCGGAGTGTCTATGAAAATCCATTCCTTGTGCCGGTTTTCTGCCAGGCACTGTGAAAGCATACCCGGTGACTCTACTGTCTGAAATCCCACTCCCAGAATCCCCGCATAGTGCCGCAGTTGCCCGGCGGCCCCTATCCGGTAGCTGTCGAGCGAAAGTATCTGCATCGGTTTCCTGCTGCGTAAGCCATACTGCACCGCGAGTTTCACCAGCGCCGTTGTCTTTCCCGCCCCAGGCGGGCCGACCAGTGCAACCGCCTTCCCCGCGAAGTTGCGCGAGATCCGCCCTGCGTTTCCGAGTTCCGGCTGAATCGACAGCTGCCTCTCCATCTGTTCCCGGAGCGAACCGGCCAGGCGCGTGGCTACGATACGTCCCACATCATCCCGGACCGGTTTCTTGGAACAGCCTGCGAGCAACTCCTGCGCCACCTCCGGAGCCACATCCTCGGAGAGCAGCGATGTGTACACGCGTGCAAGCTCGGCGTCGGCCAGCAACCCGCCGGCGCCCGCCGAGAGCGCCCCCGATCGCGCAACGGCCTCACTCATGCGCTCCATTTCCCGGCGAAGTTCACTCAGATCTCCAAGCAGCCTGTTCGCATCGGGAGGCTTCGGTCCCGGTTGGCAGGCAACCATCTCGCCTTTGCCCGGTGTCTTCGTACCCGCCTTCGGTTCCTCGAGCGCAAACACCACTTCGCATGCCCCCAGATGTCTTGTCGTGCGGGATGTGGCCCGCGAATCCACCAGCATCGCCTCGTCACCGAGTTCCTGTCTGGCCTGCTCGATTGCTGCCTCCACGCTGGCAGCGAAATAGGACTTCAGCCGCATTCCTTCCTCCTTTTATCCGCCGATCGAACCAAGAGAAATCACCCGTACACCCGTCGGAATCTCGTTATGCGCCAGCACGACCAGATTCGGCTGCGCGCTTTCTGTTATTTGCCGCAGGAAATACCGGCAGCCCGAACCTGTAAGCAGCACCGTTGGCGTATCCACCGCTCCCAAACTCCTGCTGATCCGTTCCAGCAACTCTCGTACCCTTTGCGGTGGAAGATTCAGGTGCGATGTATTCTCTCCGTGCTCAACCGCGCTCTCCAGGTTCCGCTCGGCCGCAGGATCAAGAAAATACGCCGGTAAGTCGCCGGCCGGGTTGAGATACGGTTTCGCCACCACGCGCCGTATCGCCTGCCGCACGAATTCCGTCAGCACCACCGGATTCTTTGTGATGCCCGCCGATTCGCCGAGCGCTTCCAGAATGGAACCGGCGTCCCGAATCGACACCCGCTCCCGCAGGAGATTCTGCAGCACCTTCTGTACCGTTGCAAGCGGCAGCAGCTTCGGAACCAGATCCTCGACCAGCTTCGGATTCTCCTCCATTACCCGGTCCAGTGCCTTCTTGGCGTCCTGCCGCGAGAACAGTTCGTGCGCGTGGCGCCGCACCATCTCCGCCAGGTGCGTCCCCAGCACGCTCACGGCGTCCACAACCGTGTATCCCGCATGTCGCGCTTCCTCGGCCTTGGCCGATGGGATCCAGATGGCGGCCATGCCGAAAGCCGGCTCCTTGGCCGGTATCCCGTTCATCTTTGCTGTAACCCGCGCTCCGGCAATTGCCAGTTCGTGCCCCGGCGGCAGATCGAAGCGCGCGATCTCCACGCCCTTCAGTAAGATCACGTATTCCGAAGCCCGCAGCGAAAGATTGTCCGTCACCCGGACGGCGGGCAGCACGTAGCCCATCTCCTGCGCCATCTGGCGGCGGATCGCGCCAATCCTTCGCAGGAGCGGCGAGTTCTGGCCCCCTTCGACGAGCCGCACCAGCCCCAGCCCCACCTCCACCGCCAGCAGGTCCACCCGCAGCAGGGATTCAATGTTCTCCTTGGGCTGGGGCGCCGCCGGCGGAGCCGCTTCTCTTCTCGACGCCGCTTCTTCCCGGCGTATCCGCATCGCCGCATATCCCAGCCCTCCTCCAATCGCCAGAAAAGGAATCTTTGGCAGCCCGGGAAACATGGCCATCGCCACGAGCACCCCCGAAGCGAGCAGCAGGGGTTGAGACTGGCTGAACAACTGTTGCCGCACATCGGCTTCCAGACCCTTTTCCGAACTCGCCCTGGTTACAATCATTCCCCCCGAAATGGATATCATGAGGGCGGGAATAACAGTCACCAGACCATCCCCGATCGTAAGTACCGTGTAAGTTTCGAGCGCGCGTGCAATGTCCATCCCATGTTGCAGAATTCCTATCAGGATCCCCGCAAAGATATTGATAGCCGTGATCAGAATGCTTGCCACGGCGTCTCTTTGAGTAAACCGTGACGCCCCGTCCATGGCCCCGTAGAACTCCGCCTCAGCCGCAAGCTGCTTCCGGCGGGCGCGTGCTTCCGCTTCATCGATCAACCCCGCATTGAGATCCGAATCGATGGACATTTGTTTTCCCGGAAGCGCGTCCAGCGTGAACCGTGCCGTTACTTCCGAAATGCGCACCGCGCCGTGGTTGATCACCACGTATTGAATGGCGATCAGGACGAGAAATATCACCGCTCCGATGATGTAGTTGCCGCCCACGACAAACTGGCCGAATGCTTCAATCACCTCGCCAGCCGCCGACGTTCCACTGTTGCCGTCAAGCAGGATCAGCCTCGCGCTCGATACGTTGAGCGCCAGCCGAAACAGCGTCATAAGCAGCAGCGTGGTGGGGAAAATGCTGAACTCCACCGGACGGAGAATGTGCATTGCCACCAGCAGGATAATCACCGACATCGTGATGTTCGCGCTGATAAGAAGATCCAGCAGCAGCGACGGCATCGGCGTGATCATCGCCAGCAGGATTCCCAACACGGCCAGCGGAACGCTCATCTCCTTCCACGGAGCTGAGCGAAAGCTCATGCCGATGGCGCTCGCAAAGCTTCCCGCCTTGAACCGCGGAGCGTTCTTTCCCCCCGCCGCATGGGGCCGCTCGGCCGGAATCCGGGCCGCGGAGACCGACGGGATGGGTGCGCTAGCAGCCATGCCCGGTCCTTTCCGGCGTCATCCTTGCGTTCGGCCCGTCTACTGTCCGGGCAGATTGCCGCGCATCAGCCGGTAGATGTATGCGAGCACCTCCGCCACCGCCTGGTAGAGATGCGCGGGGATCTCCTGCCCCACCTCCACCGAACCATACAATGACCGCGCCAGGGGCGCGTTCTCCACCACCGGAACCTGGTTCCGGACAGCCACTTCCCTGATTCTCAGCGCGAGCCAGTTCTTCCCCTTCGCCACTACTTTCGGAGCGCCCGACGCGCTCAACTGATACCGGATCGCTACCGCGTAGTGGGTTGGATTGACGATCACGGCCGTCGCCTTGGGCACCTGTTGCATCATGCGGCGCCGCGACGCCTCCCTTTGCAACCGCCGGATGCGCATGCGAATCAGAGGATTCCCCTCCACTTCCTTCTGCTCCTCGCGAATCTCCTGTTTCGACATCCTCAACTGACCCATCCACCGGCGTCTTTGCCGGAACAAGTCCACCGCCCCAAATACAAAAAAGAGCATCGACGCCTTCCACAGCAAGTCCCCCAGCGACTCCCCCACTCTTCCCAATCCCTGCTCCAGCGGCATGCGCGGCAGTTGGAGATAGGTCGCCCAATTCGACTTCGCCAGCCGCCAGACGATCCACCCGAAGGCCGGCAGCAGAAGCAGCGCTTGCGCGCAGGCGGAGAGGTTTTGTGAGAGCATCTGTCCGAGCCGCGCCATCGGGTTGAGCCGGCTGAAGTCCGGCGCCAGTTTCTTCCCCGAAAAACCGAAACCGGTGGTGAGCAGGTGAACGCCGGCGAATAGAGCCGAAAGTCCGAGCCCGGCGGCGCAGAGCATTCCCAGGTATCCCCAACCGGTCCGGCCAAGCCAGTGCACAACCGTCAGGGGCGTCAATTCGGCCACAAAAGCCTGCTCCAGCATCCCCTTCATGAACTTTCGTGACGCGGATAATGCATTTGTAGCCTGGGAATGCGCCAGCCAGACAAATGTCAGTAACGTAATGCTCCCGACAAACTCGCGGCTTGCCGGAAACTGCCCTTCCTTCCGCGCCTTCTCGAGCCTTCGTGGAGTCGGCTGCTCCGTACGCTGGGATGAGTCCGCCACTTCCTGCCTCCATGAAACTTACTTCGCCCAAAGAAAAACCACCCCCTCTGTTTGTTGGCGGAATACGGCGGGGAGAGTCCCGGCGAGCGCGGCCAGAGTGACCAGTGTCACCAGCATCTTTGCCGGAAAGGCCAGGGTGAGCAATTGCAACTGAGCCTGGACCCGCCCGAGAAGGGCAAGGCAGACATCGAGCATCACCAACAGCGCCAGGACCGGCAGGGCGAGACGGAACGCCGTCTTCCACATGTCTGCTCCCAGCGCGAGCAGCGACTTTGCCTGGCCCCAATCTCCCATCCAGACACCCGCCGGATGTTTTTCAAAGCTCGCGGCAAGCGAGCGCACCAGCTCCGCGTCCAGACGAAAACTGAAGAACAACAGGCTCGAGGCAAGCTGAGCGATCACCTGCAGAACGCTCGAGTCGGCATCGCTTGACGGATCGATCGTCGTCGCATAAGCGTAGCCGGCCTGCAACCCGAGCACCTGCATGGCAAGCGTGAATCCTTCCATCACGAACCCCACCCCAACTCCCAGTACTAGTCCGAAGAAGCATTCTGAAAGGATCCATCCGGCAAACTCGCCAATGCCGGGATTCACGCTCGGCGGCGCTGGCCAGACCGGGAACAGAGCCGCTGTCAGGCCCAGGGAGCATGCAATCCGCGCCGCATCGGGCCCCTTACGCCATCCCGGCACGGGAACGAGAGCCACTACTCCGGATACTCTGGCCAATACCAGGACGAAGCTCCACAATAGGGCCGTCAGCGCGTCGTTACCGTGCATAGCGGCTGAAATCTCCAAACAGCGCCGTCGTGTAGCCCACCAGCCGCTCGAGCATCCATGGCAGGAAGATGACCAGAGCGGCGAGAAATGCCAGCAGGCGCGGAGCCGCGCCGAAGCTCGAGTCCTGAATCGAAGTGACAATCTGTATCAGACTCACGAGAATGCCCGCCACGAAACCCAGGGCAAGCAGCGGCAGCCCCAGCCAGAAGGTAGTCCAGAAGGTCTGCCGTATCAGATCCGCAACCTGTTCCGCATTCATGCCATCACCTCACGCACCCGCGTAGAAACTCTTCACAAGCGAACCGATCACCAGGTTCCATCCGTCCACAAGAACGAACAACATGATCTTGAACGGTGCCGACAACATGACCGGGGGAAGCTGCACCATGCCGATGGAGAGCGTCACGCTCGCGACCACCATGTCGATCACCAGAAACGGGAGAAAGAGCACCGCGCCGATCTGAAAGCCGGTCCGCAACTCGCTCAGAATGTACGCCGGCACCAGAATCTTCAACTCGACATCCGCGGGCCGCGCCGGCATGGGCGAATGCGTGATCTCGAGGAAGAGACGAATATCCTTTTCCCTGCAATACCTTAGAAGAAACGTCTGAATCGGCCGGGTCCCCTCCTCCCAGGCCTGCGCCGCCGGGATCTCTCCCTTCTCAAACGGCTCCCACCCCTTGCGATAGGCCTCGCTGAAGACGGGATTCATGATCAGCAGCGTCAGGAAGAGCGCGAGTCCGGCGAGCACCTGGTTCGACGGCGTAGACTGGGTGCCCAATGCCTGCCTCAGGAAATGTAAGACCACTGTGATTCTCAAGAAAGGCGTGAGTGACATGAATACCGCCGGCAGAATGGTGAGCAGCGTGAGTAATAGCACGATCTGCATCGGTACACCGGAAATATTGACTCCGCCTTTCTCCAGGAACCCGGGCGCCTTTCCGGTCTGACCCGAGGCCAACGCCGTCCCGCCGGCAATCAGGAAACAAAGGAACCCCACACCGCCCATGCCTACCTCACACCCGCCTGGGAGGTGCGCTCCCCCGCGATTTCAACAGCCGGTCTTCGCATCGTCTTCAGCAGGGAACAGCGGTCTCCATGCACCGCCACTATCAGCGTCCGATCCGCCAGGCGGACCGCGTAGAGCGAATGCCGGGGCGAGAGAGGCAACCTGTCGATTACCTCCAGCACCTTTTCCCTTCCACGGCCTCCGCCTATCAGGCGCAAGGCGCTCCCTCGCTCCCGGCCGAGCAAAGCCCTGGCGCCCGCCGCCAGAGCAATCACCAGCGCAATCGCACCGGCCTGCGCATACCAGCCCATGCTATTCTCCTGTGTTGAAGTCCGTGATTCGCACGCCCATCTGGTCCTCGATGACCACGATTTCACCGAAAGCTACCAGTGCGCCGCCCACCAGAATGTCGATGTTCTCCCCGGCCGATCGTGTGAGTTTGAGCACACTGCCCGCTTCGAGTTGAAGCAACTGCCGCATCGCAACCACCTTCTTGTCGAGTTCCACCACGATATCGAGGGTGATATCGGCGAAATGATCCAACTCATCCAATGGGTTCCCGAAAGGGATCACGGCCTATTCCCTCACTACCTCTTGAGATTGATCGTTTCCTGGCTCAGTTCATCAACCGTGGTCACCACTTTTGCGTTTGCCTGGTAGCCTCGTTGCAGAACGATCAGGTTGGTGAACTCGCGGGCGATGTCCACGGTCGACGATTCGATGGCCCCGCCGAGAATCGTGCCGCGCCCGCCTGTCCCGGCGGTGCCGATGGCCGGCAGCGCGGTTCTCGCGCTTAGTTGATAGTTGTTGTTTCCCACCGCTACCAGCGATTCCGGGTTACGAATGGCAGCCATAGCCAGTTGCCCCACCATGATCTGCTGTCCATCCGAGTATTGCGCCAGAATGCGCCCCCCATCATCAAGCCCCACGCGGATCAGTTGCGCCGCCGGCGATCCGTCCTGTGCGTTGGCTGACACCGCCGAGGGTTGGGCATATTGGGAAAGCCGGGGCGTGGTTCCGTCAAACAGGTTCCATGTCAGTGTCATGTCCGCAGCGCCGTCCGCCAGACCCGTCACGGTGATCGCCGGAAGGGGGCCGGCGGATGTCGGATCGGCCAGCTTTCCACTGCTGTCGAACGTGAGCGTTCCCGTAACGGGCGTGATGGGGCTTGTGACATCGGCATCCGGAATCGAAATCGCATAGTCCCACTGTCCCGCCGTGGCGTTCTTCGTGAAGTTCACGGAGATAATGTGGCTAGTCCCGAGCGAGTCGAAGACTTCTATCGATGTCGAAAACTGCGCTGGCGGCGGTCCTGCCGTTCCCGCGGCATTGAGGTTCAAGTCAAAGGAGAACTCCGTGGATGGCGTGGGCGCCTTCAAGGAGCCCACCGGAACCACGATGTCACCGACCGCGCGATTGGTGTCGACAGTACCTCCAACACTTGTCCAACCCTGCACGCGCTCGCTCGTGGCCGTAAGCAGATTTCCCGACTTGTCCACCTGCAGGTTGCCTCCGCGTGTATATAGCAGAGCACCCGCTTTGTCCCGCACCACCAGGAACCCATCGCCCTGAATAGCTGCATCCAGTGGGCCGGAACTGCTTTGGATAGCACCCTGCGAAAACTGCCGCAAGGTAACGGGGCGCCCCACTCCAAACCCCACCTGGGTCTCCCCAAGGCCCGCGCCCAGTGACTGAGTTACCAGGTCGTGAAATGACACGACACTGGTCTTGAACCCCGGAGTGTTGAGGTTGGCAAGGTTGTTTCCCACTACGTCTACCGCGGTGGAGAGAGCTCCAAGCGCGGAAAGTGCTGTCGAGAAGGATGTAAACATGTTGCTTAGAATCTCCTGATGAAGCGGCTACTTGCCTCCCGCTGCCGCCGGTTGGTTCGAATTCGCGCTGAGGATGCCGTGGATTGCCTCCAACTGCTGCCGCATCTCGATCATCTGCTCCACCCCGCTGATCTGACTCAGTTGCTGCAGATAGGCGGTGCCATCCGTGGGATTCAGAGGGTTCTGATTCTTGAGTTGCGCCACCATGAGCCTGAGGAACATATCCTTGGTAGCGGCTCCGGAATCCATTGTCTTGCCCGGAGTCGTGTTCGCGCCGGTGTTGCTGCCGGACTGCGCTGGTCCTATGAGGGTGTTTGCCATGAAGCCTCCAATACTTGTCGCCAGGCGTCCGCGCTCGGCGGAGCCGGTTTCCTGGACTCGGTTTGCGGCAGCCATGGGGTCCGCTGCTGCTGTTGCTGTTGCTGCCTGGATGCGTCGAAGTCCCGGGTAGTTGCCTGCAATAAGCCCGAATCGTCCTTCAGCCACATCTCCCGGGCGCTTCCGGCATCGGAAGGCGAAGATGACGAAGGCTCCCGCCCACCGGCCATCTCCGCCCGGATGCCATGAATTTCAAGTGAGCCGATCAGTTCTTCGAGGTTTGCTCGCAGGGTGCCCCTGATTTCACGGTCGGGAGAGTGCACGGAGACCTGGACACGCCCTCCCTGATCGAGCAGCCGCACCTCGATGTCACGCATTCCCACTGAATCAAGTGGGAGTGTGATTTGTTTGGTCTCACGTACCGG
>JABAQT010000057.1:60790-85076 GCA_019187195.1 Bryobacteraceae bacterium | reverse complement strand
CCGCCCGGCTTTTTCTTTTAGAAGTTCGCGCGCGTTGTGCTAACCTATTAAGTTCCCGAGGTTCCGCTGTGGACAAGCAGTTACGCGATCAAATCAAGCACGACAAATTCGTCGAAGAAGTCGGCCACACCGTAGAGTATTTGAAGGGCCATCAGGACGCCGTCCGCAAGTACGGGGTGGTCGCGGCCGCCGTAATCGTTTTGGCCGGCGCGGGTTATGCGTACAGTGGCTATCAGGCCGGCCAGCGCGAGAACGCGCTTCGCAACGCCACGCTTGTTCTCGATGCCTTTGTCGGCCAGCAGAGCCCCACGGGCGGCCAGGTCTTCAAGACACAGGCCGACAAGGACGCGGCCGCCATCAAGGCCTTCTCCGAAGTGGCTTCGAAGTACAGCGGTTCGCGCGAAGGATTGCTTGCCCGCTACTATACCGGCAATCTGCTCTGTGATCAGGGCAAGGTGTCCGAATGCGAGGCTGCCTTCAAGGAAGTCTCCAAGGGCGGCGATGCCAACGTCGCCTCTCTCGGCAAGCTTTCGCTGGCCACGCTTTATCAATCCGAAGGCAAGAACAGTGAAGCGGAGGCTCTTCTCCGGGATCTGGTGGCTCATCCCACCGCCGTGGTCTCGAAAGAGCAGGCCCAACTTTCCCTCGCCCGCGCCATTATGAAGACCAAGCCCGAGGAGGCGCGCATTATTCTGAACTCCCTTCAGGCGCTGGACCGGCCGGCGGTGACGCGCTCCGCCGTCGCTCTTCTGGGTGAAATGTCAGGCCAGCCGCAGCCTCGATAGTGGTGCAACCACAGGTCCTCGGCCGCTTGCGGTTTCCCGTCCAGCGCAGCCGCGGACGCCGCTATCCCGAACTCCCCCACCCCTATCGCAACGATTTTCAGCGGGACCGCGACCGCGTGGTGCATGCCCGCGCATTCCGCCGTCTCGAGGACAAGACCCAGGTTTTCACTCCCAACCTTTCCGACCACTTCCGCAATCGCCTCACCCACACCATCGAAGTCTCCCAGATCGCCCGCACCGTGGCGGCCGTTCTCGGACTCGAGGAAGACCTGACCGAGGCGCTGGCCCTGGCGCACGATATCGGACATCCCCCCTTCGGCCATGCGGGCGAACACGAACTGAATCTTCAGATGGAGCGCTTTGGCGACCGCTTCGATCACAATCTGCACGCTTTGCGCGTGGTGGAGATCTTCGAGCAGCGCTACGCTCTCTTTTCGGGGCTGAACCTCACCTTCGAGGTACGCGAGGGCATTGTCAAGCATTCGGCTGACCTCACGCCCGGCCGCGATCCGTCTCTCGAGGAATATCTGCCCGCCCTGCGCCCGCCGCTCGAAGCGCAACTCATCGACCTGGCCGACGAAATTGCTTACAATACCGCCGACCTCGACGACGCCCACTCCGCGCTGCTGATTACATCGGAGGAACTGGTGGCCGCCGTGCCGGCGTTCGCCGAGGTCTATGATGCCGTTCAATCCCAGTTTCCGGGCGCGCCGGAGCGGATTCAGTTCCTCGAATGTGTACGCCGGCTGATCGACATCCTGGTGTCGAGCCTCATCGAGGGAACCGCGGCGAACGCGCTCGCGGCGGGCGTTCAGGATGTCGAGGACGTGCGCCGTCATCCCCACCGCCTTGCCGGCCTTGCCGCCGCCGGAGAAGCCGTGAACGCTTCGCTCAAGAGATTTCTGCACGCCCGTGTCTACTCCACCGAGGATCTTCGTGCCGAGCGCCTCCGCTCCACTACCGCCATCGCGCAACTGTTTCAATTCTTCCTTGATCACCCGGACCGCCTTCCGCCCACCCACCAGGTGAAGGCCACGAGGGATACTCTCCACCGCACCGTATGCGATTACATTGCCGGCATGACGGATGGTTTCTTCTGGCGTACGTGGAACACCATCCCTTCGTCCCCTATCCGGTCCGGCTGATTCGGCGAACTCAGGGGTACAGGGAGGGCAAACGGTGCACCGCCGACATTCCTCCATCCACGACAATGGAAGTCCCGTTAATGAAACGGCTCTCGGCGGAGGCCAGCCACACGGCGCATTCCGCAATATCCGCGGGAGCTCCAAACTCGTGCGCGGGATAGAGCGCGAGCAGATCGTCGCGAAGCGCCGCGGCGTCATTATAAGCCGCGCGGGAGGACTCGGTGAGAATTGTGCCCGGGCAGATGGCGTTGGCCCGGATTCCGAATCGTCCATACTGCTGCGCGAGCAGGCGCGTGAGGGATAGGATGCCCCCCTTGGCCGCGGTGTAGGCCGCGAGGTGGATGCCGGTGAGGGCGTTGACACTGCCCAGTGACAGGATGACTCCCCGGCGGCGCTCGATCATCACGGGGAGCGCGGCCTTCGAGCACAGAAAGACGCTCTTCAGGCAGACATCCACCACGCGATCCCACGAAGCCTCCGTCACTTCGTGCAACATGCCGTCTCCCGTTGTGATCGCCGCGTTATTCACCAGGATGTCGATGGGGCCGGTTTCCGAGAAAATGCGCGCCACATCGGACGCCGAAGCCACGTCGCCGTCATGATGCGTGAAGCTCACCTGCCCGGCCGGCGGCACGATGTCCATGCCGTGGACGATGGCTCCCGCTTGCCGCATGGCCTCGGCGATAGCCAGCCCGATTCCCTGGCTTGCTCCTGTCACCAGCGCTGTTTGTCCTTGTAGTGAGTTCATGGCAGGGAAAGAATGAGCACGGAAAGAGCGCCGCAGAGAATCCCCGCGACGCCGGCGGGACCGATGCGCTCCTTGAAAAAGACCACACCGCCGAGAGCTACAAACAACACATTCGCCGCCGAAGTAATGGGGAAGACCAGGTAGCCCGGGGCGCCTCTTGCCAGGGAGCTGACCAGGCAGAACTGGCCGAAAAAACTTGCGGTTGCCATGGCTGCGCCGATGGCCGCTTCCCGCCCGTATGGCCGCGACAGACTTCGGATGCTGTATACCAGGGCCACCAGGAAGCCTGAGAAATACCACGCCAGCAGATAGTGATTCTGGTGGTCCCGGCCCAGGCCGCTCTCCGTGAGCACCTTCGCGCCTGTCAGGGCGAAGCCGTTGGCGAGCATGGCCGCAAGCATGAATTGCAGCCAGGTCATAGGGCCGTCTCGCGTGTGCGCTTTTCAACCCAGAGCAGGATCAGCGAAACCAGCATCGCGGCAAGCGCCCCCAATTTTCCGGGACTCACATGTTCGCCATAGAAAAAAATGGAGATGAACACTGGAATCGCCGCCGAAAGATTGATGATCAACCAGCTTGTGGCGATCTTGCCGCGCCGCACTCCCGTCTGGAACAGGAAGATGGCGGTGGCTCCGCAGGCTCCGCTTGGTATCGCGATTCGCCATACGGCCGCCGGGGGAGCCGGATAGTGCCCGGCGGCTATCATGGCAAAGAGGGCAAACAGAGCCGACCAGCCGAAGA
Source organism: Bryobacteraceae bacterium (assembly GCA_019187195.1). Taxonomy (GTDB): domain Bacteria; phylum Acidobacteriota; class Terriglobia; order Bryobacterales; family Bryobacteraceae; genus CADEFT01. Next base: position 81,657 of record JABAQT010000057.1, on the reverse strand, counting down.
GGAAGATGTTGATCTGAGCCGGCCGGCAATTCGCCTTGTCCGCCGCTTTGTGAAGCAGGCCCAGGACGACATAGCACCCCATTGCGCCGAATGCGAACAGAATGGCCGCCGGCATCATTTGTCCCGGTAGTGCGCGACGGCGGCTTCGTCCAATTCGACGCCCAACCCGGGCTTGAGCGGCGCTCGAATCCTGCCATCCCGGAAATCGAGCGTTTCGGCGAGCAGATCATGCTCATAAGCGAGCGTCCCGAGGATGTCGCAGGGGAACTCCTCGGCTCCGATTCCGATGGTGGCGGTGGCGAGGTGAGCCATCGCCGCGCAGGCGACGCCAAGTTCGAGATTGCTGCCGACGGTACACGTGAGCCCGGCGCCTTCCGCAACCGCCGCCATCTTGCGCGCCGGCCCGATGCCTCCACCCTTGCCGACGTACACGGACAGAATGTCGGCCGCGCCCGCCCGCGCAATCGCCATTGCGTCCTGCAAGGTGTAACAACTTTCATCGGCCATGACGGGCACGGGAACGTTCCGCCGCACATCCACCAGCCACTGAAGATCCAGCGGAGCCACGGGTTGCTCGGCGAAATAGATGCCGCATTCGTCCTTCAGCCGGCGTATGGTGTGGATGGCCGTGCGCGGACTCCAGCCTCCATTGGCATCCGCGCCCACGCGAAAGCCCGGACCCACGGCGGCGCGCACCGCCTTGACCCGTTCCACGTCACCTTCGGGCTCGATGCCCACCTTGACTTTGAGAGCCGTAAGCCCTTTCGAAACGGCCCACTCCGCCAGTTGCGCCGCGCGCGCCGGTTCGGCGCCGGAGACCGACATTTTGATGGGAACCGCGTCCCGAACCGCGCCTCCGAGCAACCGGTGGACGGGCAGGTTCACGGACTTGCCCAGAATGTCCCAAAGCGCGATTTCGAGGCCGGACTTGGTGAACGGATGGTTGGCCACCGCGCGGCGCATCTTCACCGTCAGCCGTTCGATGTCGCGCGGATCTTCCCCAAGCAGCGCCGGCTCGAGAAAGTTCGCGATTACATGCTCCGCGGTGGCCGAGTCCTCCCCGCTCCAGACCGGAGTCGCGGAAACCTCTCCCAAACCGGTGATGCCTTCATCCGTGCGCACCTTCAGCAGAAGAAAGGGCGACTCCGTGTGCAGGCCGAGCGCGCCCCGGATCTGAAATTCGGGGCGGATGGGCACGCGCACCGGGATTCTCTCAATGGCTGTGATTTTCACTGAAGACGCTCCGTATCTGTTGTTCGGGCTTTGCTAGGCGACCCTGTATTGTTCCACAACCGCATCGTTCACCTCGACACCTAATCCGGGCGCTTGCGGAACCCGCAGAAATCCATCCTCCATTCGCAGCGGTTCCCTTACCAGCGTGCGGCTCAGCGGTCCCCTCGAAGTCGAGAACTCGACAAACTCCGCCCGGCGCAGGAACGCCGTCATATGCAGCGAAGCGGCGGTCAGCAGATCGCTCGACCAGGAATGGGGGATCACGAGGCGGTTCGCCCGTTCGGCCATGTGGACGATCTTGCGGGCGGCGGTGAATCCGCCGCAGCGTGTCAGGTCAGGCTGGAGCACGTCCAGTTTGCCACGCTCGATGAGCTGCGCGAAGCCCCACTCGGTGGCCTCCTGCTCGCCGCAGGCAATGGGCGTATCCACCGCTTCGCACAGGCGGGCATATCCGTCGTAGTCTTCCGGGTGCAACAACTCCTCGACTAGAAATGGCTGAAACTGCTCGATGGATTTGACGGTCCGGATGGCCTCCTTCGGCGTCCGCTCGACGAACCAGCCCGTATCCACCAGCAGGTCCTTGTCATCCCCCAAAGCTTTGCGCGCGGCTTCCACCAGTCTTACGTCCAGCCGGCGATCCTTTCCGAAGACACCCCATCCGAACTTCACCGCCGTGAAGCCTTGATCGAGATATCCCTTCACCGCCTCGCTCATGGCCTCTGGCGCCGGGCGGAACAACGTGCTTGCGTACGCCCGCACCCGGTCGCGGTGTTTCGCCCCGAGCACGATGTGGACCGGTTGGCCGTAGAACTTGCCGCAGATATCCCACAAGGCGATGTCGATGGCGGATATAGCCTGCATCGCCGCGCCGCGCCGGCCATAGTAGATGCTGCCGCGATACATGCGATACCACAACCGCTCCACCTCGAGGGGGTTCTGGCCGATGAGCAGGGAAGCCAGCCCATCGAAGCATTCCATACCCTCTTCCTCGCTCCAGCGCGGCGCATCGACGCAGGCTTTGGCGACAAAGGGGCAGGTCTCCATATCCGAGTACCCGGAGATACCCGCGTCCGTTGAAACCTTGACGATGCCCATGTGGGTGGGGCCGAGCGGCTCTTCCGCCCCTTCCGGATTGTTGTACAACCCCGGCGACTGGAGCACCGACAGTTCGACGGACGTAATCTTCAAGCCATCACCTCGCGCCAGGGCATGGAATCCGCTGCTACGTAGAGAGTCTGGCCCTTCACGGGGCGGGCGGAGAGATGCATCATCAGCACATAGCCGGAGCGCTTCGAGCGGATTTCGAGAGGAGGGCTCGAATGATCGGAAAAATCGTGGAGGCGGCCGATGAGATCACCCTCTTCGACGGCGGCGCCCAGTGCGGCGGTGGGCTCCCAGTACCCGTCCCTCGGGCACGGCACGTAGTAGTGGAGTTCACTTGCGCTGGCGAGGATCGGCTCGGGAGAACCCGCCGGCCGGATGAGGCTCACCTCTCCCTCGAGGAGTCCATAATGCCGCAGAACGTTCAACGTGCCTTCGTAGGCGTGGCGGACCCCATGGCGCGAGGTGGTCTCGCCTCCACCGAACTCTCCACCGATGGTGATCTTGCCTTCAAACTCCGCCTCGTCCGTAAGCAAGCCGGACGCCATGGTGCTCGCGTAGATGAGCACAAAGGGCGTATCGAACAGACGCGAAACCGTGGCGATCTCCGCGCGCTGAGCCGGGTCGGGAATCGGATGAAATGAAGTGCAGATCGGAAACGCGCCCTCCTTGCCACCGGAATGGATGTCGATAACGACGCGTCCCAGGGGAAAGATCCTCGTCTTCACGAAGTTCGAGATACGGTAGGAGATCGTACCGCGCGGATTGCCCGGAAAAGCGCGGTTCATGTTCACTCCGTCGAGCGGTGAAGTGCGCGAATTGGCGGTGCAGGCGCTTTCCGACAATTGGGGGATCAGCACCACTCTACCTGTCATGACGGCGGGATCGAGATCGGCGCACAGCCGCTTCACCGCAATCTGTCCCTCGTATTCGTTGCCGTGCGTACCTCCGAAACAGATGATGTTGTTTCTGTTTGGGCCTCGCAGGCCGTTGATTACGGTAAGCGGGACAACGGAATAGCCCCATGTCCCATCCAGGGGGAAGGCAATCTGGTAGTGATTCTTGCCGGGCTTCTCGAAGTCGATTTGGGCGGGATCATGAATGACGATCGGCATAAGTCTCCATTGACAATACAAAGCGTACGCCAGATCGAGGGGGGCTGGTCAACTCAGGCATCGATGCCGAGAATCGAAAGACTGTCGAGGTGAAACATCTGATCCATCTTTTCCAGGTTCAACCGCGGCAGGTGGGTCCCTTCCAGCATGTTATTGAGCGCCCGCATTCCATCAAAGCTCGCCTGGTTCGTGGTGAACGGGTAGTCGCTGCCGTACAGGACCTTGTGCCACACCCCGTACTCCTGCACCAGCATCAGCGACTGATAGAGTTGGAACGGACGGTAGTGCAGAGCCGAACAATCGGCGTAGACATTGGGGTGTTTGCGGATGGTGGCCACGCATTCGCCCTCATAGGGATGGCTCAGGTGCGCGAGGATGATCCTCACCTCCGGAAACCGCGTGGCGACGTCGTCAAGATGACGCGGCAGAGTGCAATCGAGCGGAGCTTGCGCCACGAACGTAGTGCCCGTATGCAGCAGGACCGGCAGCCCGTGTCTGGTGGCGTATTGCCAGATGTAATCAAACCGCCGGTCATTCGGATGGAAGCCGGCGTACATCGAAAGCAGCTTGATACCCTTCAGCTTCAGGTCCTGATGACCTTCGATCATCTCCTCCTGCCAGCCGGGTTGCGTGGGGTCGAGCGACAGAAACCCGATGAGTTTGTCGGGGTGGGACGCCACGTAGGCGGCCACTTCATGATCCGGCACCCACAGGCCGGAGAGTCTGGCCTTCCCCCCGAAAACAATCGTCTTATCGCAGCCGGCTGCGTTGGCCATGTATTCGTCATAACGGACCGTCAGGTCCACTTCCCGGTCGCCGCGGGCCCGTCTGGCCTGATTCTTGAAGTCGTCGGAAAAATGTTTGGGGTATTCCCAGAAGTGGCTGTGAACGTCGACAATCACGAGCTTCAGCATACCCCAACAGCGGGCTCCGGGCGCGCTGGCTTTCCGGGCGGACCGGCTTGGCTGTTTTTCAGCCCGCCTTGGCCGCCGCCGCTTCCGGCCTGGCGATGCCCACCTTCTTGCGGATTTCGGTTTCAATGGTGTGGTACGTATCGGGGTGCTCCTTCAGGAAGGACCGCGCGTTGTCGCGGCCCTGCCCGATACGCTCGCCGCGGAAGCTGTACCAACTGCCGCTCTTCTCGATGAGGTTGTTGGCCGCTCCCAGGTCGAGCAGGTCGCCTTCCCGGGAGATTCCTTCGCCATAGAGGAGGTCGAACTCCACCTCGCGGAAGGGAGGCGCCACCTTGTTCTTCACTACCTTGATTTTGGTGCGCGAACCGATCACCGACTCCCCATCCTTGATGGCGGCCATCTTGCGGACCTCCATGCGGACCGTGGAATAGAACTTGAGCGCCCGTCCTCCGGTGGTGGTTTCGGGATTGCCGAACATGACCCCGATCTTCTCCCTGACCTGGTTGATGAACAGGAGACAGGTTTGGGTGCGGGCCGTAACGCCGGTGAGTTTTCGCAACGCCTGGGACATGAGCCGCGCGTGGAGCCCGACGTGGTTATCGCCCATCTCGCCCTCGAGTTCGGCTTTGGGAACCAGTGCCGCCACCGAATCGACCACCAGCGCGTCGATGGCGCCCGAAGCCACCAGCGAGTTCGTGATTTCGAGCGCCTGCTCCCCGTAGTCGGGCTGCGAAACCAACAGATTGTCCACATCCACCCCGAGTTTCCGGGCATAGGTGGGATCGAGAGCGTGTTCCGCATCCACGAACGCCGCCGTTCCTCCCTCGCGCTGCGCCTGCGCGATCAATTGCAGCGCGATGGTGGTCTTTCCGGATGACTCCGGACCGAAGACTTCGATCACCCGGCCGCGGGGGAAGCCTCCCACTCCGAGTGCGGCATCGAGCGAAATGGATCCGCTGGGGATCACCGGCACGACAGCCGCCTCGTTCGAGCCCAGACGCTGGATGGAGCCCTTGCCATACTGCTTCTCCAAAGCGAGAATGGCCTGGTCGAGAATACGGCGCCGCTCGCGCGGATCAACTACCATGAACCACCTTCCTTTCAGTAGGAAGGTGTGTCGTCCGGGTGCGAATTCTCAGCCAAAGGAAGTTCTTCGGCGGATTCGAGCGAATCGAGCAGTTCCTCGTTCCCGGCGTGCTGTTTCAGCACGCGCAGCGAATTGCCGCTCGAAAAGCCCGCCAATCTCAACTTACGGTAAGCGGCGGCGAGGCCCTTCGGATCCGCCAGCACCTCAGCGAGGGGCTTGTTGCGGTACTTGCGGGCCAGGAATTGGGAGATGAGGTCCAGTTCGTCCGTGGCGGCAAAGGCTGCGTTGACGGCCCGCTCCGCCAACGCCGGCGCGACGCGCTTCGCCCGCAGGCCGGAGAGCACCCGGGCGCGGCCGAACCCCTCGTTTTCCAGACGCCGCGCGGCATACTGCTCGGCAAAGAGGCTGTCATTCAGATAGCCGTACTCTTTGAGGCGGGCGATCACTTTGTCGGCATCGCCCAGTTTCTCCGCCTTTCGCCGCAACTTGATGCGCAACTCCGCGGTGGATTGGGCGCGCGCGCCCAGCGTCTTGAGCGCATAGTCGAACAGGGCCGCTTCCCCGAGCAGTTTCGGCCGCTTTTCGAATGGCATAAGTGCTTCCGAAACGAGCCTAGCAGATTCTATCCGGTGGTACACTAGGAAACAAGAAAAGGAGGCACAAACATGGAAGAAGACAAACGGCTATCCTATTTTTTTCTCGGCCTCGGAATTGGAGTGGCTGTGGGGATCCTTTTTGCCCCGAAATCAGGCGAGGAAACGCGGGAACTCATTCGCTCCAAGGCCGGTGACGGCCGGGATGTGATCAAGCGGCGGACCGGCGAATTGCGGGAATCGGCCGCCGATCTCATCGACCGCGGCAAGAGCGCCGTGAGCCGCCAGAAAGACCAATTATCCGCCGCCGTTGAGGCGGGTAAACAGGCTTACCGCGAAGCGGTGTCCCCAACCGGCTCCGAATCGTAACTTCTAACTTCAAAGCTTCATGAACCAGGATTCGGTAGTCATCCTCCTCACCATCTTTGTCGGTCTGGTGGCCGTAAGCCAGGTTGCGCAGATGATAGCCCTGGTGATGCTCCAGAAGCGAGCCAGGGCGCTTCAGCAGCAGATTTCTGAATTTACGCCAAAGGCTGAATCACTGATGGCGTCCGCGAGAGAAGCTCTCGAGCACAGCAGGAAGCAGATTACCGAGGTCACCTCGAAGGCGAACGATGTCCTCGACATTACACGCGCCCAGCTTGGGATGGTGGACAGCCTGATGACGGATGTCACCGCGCGCGCCAAGGTGCAGTTCGACCGCATCGAACTCGTCCTCGATGATGGCCTGGCGAGAGTGAGCGAAACCGTTGCTTTGATGCACAACGGAGTCATGAAACCCCTCAAGGAGATTCACGGCATTTCGGCCGGGGTCCGCGCCGCCGTCACCCATCTGTTAAAGGGCCGCCGGCCAAGCGTCGCGCAGGCAACCCAGGATGAGGAGATGTTTATCTGATCGATATCCATAGCCACATCCTCCATGGCTTGGACGATGGAGCCAGAAGCCTCGAGGAAAGCGTGGCGATGTTACGGATGGCGGCTGATACGGGAACAACGGACATCGTCGCCACACCACACGCAAACCTGGAATACACATTCTCGCCGGAAATGATCAGCCGCCGTGTCGCGGACCTGACCGCCGCCACGGGCGGCGTTCCCCGCATCCATGAAGGTTGCGATTTTCATCTCACCTTCGATAACATCCAGGACGCGCTGGCGAACCCGGCCAAGTACACCATCAACCACAAGCGCTATCTGATGGTCGAGTTCCCCGACATGATCATCTTTCAGAACAGCGGAGATGTTTTTGATCGGATGATGACGGCGGGAATCGTGCCGGTGATCACCCACCCCGAGCGAAACCCGCTGCTGCGCCAGCGCTTGGAAACCCTCGAAAAGTGGTCCGCCGGCGGAGTCCGGATCCAGGTTACCGCTCAATCGCTTCTGGGGCGGTTTGGAAAGACGGCGCGCCGGTTCAGCCTGGAGCTGCTCGATCGGGGTCTGGTGGATTTCATCGCCAGTGACGCGCATGATACGAAACACCGCCCCCCGGTTCTCTCCGATGCCCGGCAGTGGGTTGCCGCGCATTACAGCCGGGATTTGGCCGAGAGTCTGTTTGTGACGAACCCGCGAGCCGCCATCGAGGGGCAGCCTCTACCGGGGACGGATCCGGGCAGCGTGAGGAAAAGACAGCCGTGGTATCGATTTTGGAGCGTCCGCGAGTGAAGGAGCGCCGCTCGCCTGTCCAATCGTGAAAATCCTTAATCTCCCTCGATTGTCTGCTATATTTGAAGTTCAGTTTTGTTCCTTATGACCCCTCCGGAGATGCAAGAACTCGTCTGCGCCCACAGCCCGGATTCCGACGACGCCTTTATGTTTTATGGTCTGGCGACGAAGAAAATCCGGTCCCGCTTGGTGACCTTCCGTCATGTCCTCGAGGACATCGAATCGTTGAACCGCAAAGCCATGCAGGGCATGTACGAGTTGACCGCGATTTCTTATCACGCCTATCCCTACGTGGCGGACAAGTACGTTCTCATGGCCTCCGGTTCGAGCGTCGGTGATGGATATGGTCCCCTCCTTGCCGCGTTGCGTCCCATGGCTCCGGAAGAGATCAAGGGTAAGCGCATCGGCATTCCGGGCACGCTCACTTCCGCCTACCTCACCCTGCGATTGTTCGAACCTGATTTTGAAGCCGTGGTGATGCCGTTTGACAGGATTCTGGACGCTGTAAAAGACCACTCCGTTGACCTCGGGCTGGTCATCCACGAAGGCCAGCTCACCTACTCGAAAGCCGGCTTCCATAATGTGCTCGACCTGGGGCGCTGGTGGAAGAACAAGTTCAACCTGCCGCTGCCGCTGGGAGCCAACGTCATGTTGCGGTCCCTGGCTCCGGAGGTGCAATCCGAGTGCTCGCGGCTTGTTTCGGAGAGCATCCGCTATGCGCTCGATAATCCCGAGGAAGCCATCAATTACGCTCTTCAATTCGCCCGCGACCTCGATGTGCCGATGGCGCAGAAGTTTGTCGGCATGTATGTAAATCATTTCACTGTCGATTGCGGGGAACAGGTGCCGGTGGCCGCGCAGAAATTGCTCGACATGGGCGTCGAGGCGGGATTGATTCCGCACAAGGTGAAACTGGAGTTCGTCCGCTGAACGTCCATCGTTCTATGCGGGTATTCGCAACGCTGCTGCTCGCGGCGCTCACCTGCCGCGCCGCCGACGCGGACGACGCCAAGGCGCGCATCCGCGGCATTCATGACTATGCCAAACAAGGCCCTTCGGCCATCCCGAAGATCCAGCCGTATCTCGAGGATCGCGACAAGGAGGTGCGCTGGGCGGCGGTCGAAGCCATCTCGGAGATCGGCACCCAGCGGGCGCTCGATCCCCTCATTCAGGCTACCAATGACGAGGAAGAGAGCATCCAGGTGCGCGCGGTGGATGGCCTGGTCAACTTCTATCTGCCCGGATATCTGAAGACGGGCATTGGCGGATCGATCCGCCGGGCCACTCGGGCTCTAAAGGGACGATTTTCGGACACCAATAACGATATTATCGATCCCTACGTGTCGGTCCGGCCGGAAGTGATTACCGCCATTGGCAGGCTGGCCCGCGGCGGAGTCACCATGGAGTCACGCGCCAATGCGGCCCGCGCTCTGGGGATTCTGCGGGGCAAGGCGGCTCTCCCTGATCTCTATGAAGCGCTCCGTTCGCGCGGCGACATCGTTCTCTTTGAATCCCTCATCGCCATCCAGAAGATCCGCGATACTAGTTCCGGTCCGCATATTCAGTTCCTGCTCCGTGATCTGAAAGACCGTGTGCAGATCGCCGCGCTCGAAACAACCGGCATTCTGCGCAACCGCGCCGCCATCCCGGACCTGCGGCAGGCCGTCAGGAACGCCCGCAATGACAAGATCCGCCGCGCCGCCCTGACCGCACTGGCAATGATGCCTGATGAAGGCAACCGCCCGTTGTTTGCCCAGTACTTCACAAGCAAGGACGATGGGTTGAGGGCAGCCGCCGCCGAAGGCTATGGCCGGCTGGGGCAGGCATCCGATCTCCCGGCTCTCGAGAAGGCTTTCCAGGACGAGGAGCAGATGGGTCCGCGTCTCTCGATGGCATTCGCCGTGGTGATGCTTGGCAAACACGAACTAACCGAATTCAGCGCGCTGCAGTACCTGGTGAATACTCTCAATTCGAGGCTATACCGCGATTCGGCGGAGCCGCTGCTTGCCGAACTGGCTCGCGACCCGCAAGTCTGCAAGGCTATCTACCCCGCCCTGCGCAAGCCGGATGCAACCAGGGAAGAAAAGATCCGGTTGTTGAGAATCCTGGGACGGACGGGTGGGAAAGACACGCTGCCCGTTGTCGAGCCTCTGAAAAGCGACAGCGACACGGAAGTGGCCCTGGAAGCCACGAGAGCAGCCCAGAATATTACGGCCAGGCTGCCCCGAAAACCTGATTGAAGGGGATGGAGGAAGCTTCGCCTTACTTCGACTTCTTTTGCTTCTGCTGGCCGACGCGGACTTTGAACTGCTTCTGCTGGGCATCAGTCCAGGCCTTCCAGTCAAACCGCTTCGACGCTTCCGCCTGATAGACCTCGGGATCGGTTCCTTTGGGAAGGACCGCCATGATGGTGGCAAATTGACCGGTGTCCGGGTTCTGTACCCGGAATCTTTTTACGTTCGGAATACCCATACATTGCTATCCTAGCAAACTTCGTTTCGCGCGTTGCCAAGCGCCTGGCGCTGTTGCTATGGTCGAGTCGATGACTGCTGATTCCAACCACGGGGGCCGCCGGCCGGTGCGTGTCCGCCGGGTCGATGAATGCCAATCGCTCGAGGACTTGTTTCTCCATTGTTTGCCGGCGTTTGGCGGGGCCTACCTGCGGCGCGTATACACCCTGCTCGATCAGGCGATCGGTTCCGATTGCCCTCTGACGCTCGCCATCTCCGGCCCGGTTACCGTCTCCGGCCAACACCAGGCGTGGCTGATCCCCCTTCTCGAAACGGGATGGATTGCCTATCTCAGCACCACGGACGCCGTTTGCTATCACGACGGCCACCGCTCCCTCCATAAGGAGGACCCGGTGTTCGAGGTGCCGATTTTCGGCGATGACGGAGCATTGCGTGAGGAAGGGACCATCCGCGTCACCGATATGGCATTCCCCGAGCAGGTTCTGCTCGACCAGGATGCCTTCCTATCGGAACTCCTGCTTCAGCCGGAATTTCAGAAAAAGATGACCGGCACCGAGCTGCGCTACCTCCTGGGACGCCGCTACGCCGCCGAGGAAGCCGCCCTGGGCGTCAAGCCGGGACTGCTGGCCACCTGCTACCGTCTGGCGATTCCCGTTCTCGTGGGAGCCCCCGCCGATGGCAGCGTCTTTCTGAACTCGATGAAGCTGTGGGCGATGCACAACGCCGGATTGATCGGTGATTACCGCTTCGAACTCGACCTCCACGCCGAGGTTTTCGAGGCATGCGCGTACCACCATTGGGGCCTGTTCGATCATCCCGCGGGGAAACTCGGAACACTGATTCTCGGCGGGGGGGTTCCCAAGAACTACAACCTCCAGCCTGAACCCGCTCTCGGCCAGGTGCTGGGGCTGCCGGATATTCGCGGCTACCACTTCGACATTCAGATCGTGAGCGCTCCGGTCACGGACGGTTCCCTCTCGTCCTGCCCTCCCGCCGAGGCGGTCACCTGGGGAAAAGTGGATAAGGACAGCTATCAACGGACGACGGAAAGCATGCAGGGGGACTACTCCGCCTCGATGCCCTTCCTGGTGAAGGCGCTGCTGGATAAGCGGGACCGCTTCGAGCGCCTGCGCCGCGAATTGGGCGAAGAGCGCCTCTTTTCCGCCCACCCCGAAGCCCGGGGATATCTTCGCGCGGCCGGGGGCTACCGGCTCTTTGAACGCCGCGATGCCCTGCGTGAGAAACTGCTGGCGGGTGTGGAGCGCAACCGGGAGTGGCTGCTGTCCTCCATCACCCAGCATCAGGCGTAATCTATGCTTCGCTCAGAGCCGCGAACAGCGTGCCGCGCGCCGTCGAATGCAGCGGTTCCTTCGCCAAACGGATCTCGGAAACCGGCACCGGAAACTCGCTCGATTTCATGACACGCTCGAAACGCTCCAGGAAGCCTTTCGGCATCACGCTGCCGCCACTGAGCACAAGCGGAATCGGCCGGCCCATCTTGGGCACGCTCTTCGCCGCGGAAAACGCTTCCTTGATTCCGTTTACGAGCGATTGGATCATGTCCTCGTAGTAGACGCCGATCACCTGCTGCACCTTATCGGAGTAGTGGCCGTTGAAATGGAAGCCGCTCTCCTTCACGATGCGAATCCTGGTGGCGAGTTCGCCGGCGGCCTGCGCCGCGCTGCTGTCGATAAAATCTCCCGCCTTCGAAATGCTGAAATTCAGGACCGGAACTGAAAGGTATGCGAGGCAGACATTGCACAGGCCGCCCCCGCAACTGATGCCGATGCCGGTATAATTGGAATCCTCCAATTCCCCGTAAACGACAGCCAGGCCTTCGCTGACCGGCTGCACCTGATAACCCATCTCACTCAACATTCCGCGAATGGTCGCCTCGTGATAGGTGGTGTTGTCGGGAGCGCCGAGTGGCGGCGCCGGCACGGAGAAGAACAGCCGTTTGCCATCGCCGCTCTCGCTTCCAAGCAGGCTGCGGAAGATCTGCCGCATCTGGGCCTCGCTTTCCGGTTCCCCGGGGTTGAGCAGACCGGCGCGCATGGGGCGGCGGGTTTCCCGGCCGAGCAGGTCCGCAAACCGCTCGGATTCATTGCCGTGCACAACCAGTTCGCCGCTGTCTATCGAATACGGGACTTGCTCCTTCTTCAACACGTTTTCCGTGATCTTTGAATAGGGGATGCGCACAAAGGCATTCAGTTGGGTCTTGAAGGTGAATTCCTTTCCGGGCTTCTGCGCCAGTACGACACGGCTTGTGCCGACATCCATTCCAATCGCTGAGTTGTTGCTGCTCATGAGTTTTCCTCTTTCTTCCGCGCGCGTGGCGCGACGACAAGTTGCCTAAACTTGCGGTGCAAGACGGACCGGTAGACACGCAAAGGCATACCCTTCACGCTGGCCTCTTGCCGCACTTCTTCCTGAGCGAGTAGTAATCCCTTCCAGAGCCGCGCCTCGGATACGGACACAAAAGTGCTGTCATAACTGAAGCCGAACACGGTCATGCTCGGGACAGGCGTGGCATAGTTGTCCGGCAATCCCATATCCGCGAATGGAAAATGGGTCGCCCAGTCGGTGTGGGCGCCAATGCGGAAATTGTCGGGATTGACTGAGACCTGCGCATGGGTAACGCAGTTTTCGGCGGGAATATGATACTTCCCGCGGAGCATGTCCGTTAGAACCCGCCCCGCGTGAAGTTGCGCCTCGTTAATCGTCTCGGCCCCGTCCTGCGGGCGCGTCTGCGCCTCGAAGGCAACGCCGAGAAAGCTCTGGTTCAGATTGACGTAAACGGATTTCCGGTCCGCCCACACGGAATGGCCCGCATGATTGGCGATCGAGGCTTCTTCGACAACCCGGTATACCCGGCCAAAACGGTCCACCAGATAATGATAGGACTTGTTGTGCCGGACATAGGAAAGTATCCCCTGGCCGAGCTGCTTGAGGCTCTTGTTGTGCAACGCGTCAAACGGCGCGAGGTCGCTCTCGGTGGTGTGAAAAACAATCCCCGCCGGATCCGACCGCGGAGCTACATCCAGAGAATCATTTCCACCCCAGCTTTCCGGGTGCGCCCGGTCGAGAGGTTGATAGCGCCTTGGCGAGTGGGTCTGCCAGCCTCGCGTTTCAATCCGTAACCCATTGCTGTATACCTCGAAGTCATCTTTTTTTTCCACCAGCCAGATCCTGGAGGGCTCCAGTGCCGACGGATGGGCCGGCTTCACCACGGTCTCTCCGCTCATGGATGGAGGCGGCTGCATCCACAAACTGGTGGCTTTCGTAATCGTGGAAACCGGCGCCAGAAGCCACACCAGTCCCGCCGTAACGAAGGCCGCGCCGCGCCTGTACCAGCGCTTGCGCTCCCGATGGAACGCGCAGGCGTGGCGCAGAAAACGCAGCCGCTCGACCGGATCGGCGATCCGCCGGGCGCGCCACTCGATCATGCTTCTCGTGACGTTCCCTGGGATTGCCATCCCACCTTGTGGGTACTTCCACTGCATTGGACATCTATCCTTCGAGTGCTACACAGTGATCGTTATTCTCGCAAAATTTCAATCGGCGGGAAACCCATAAATTCTTAGGAAGCACTAGTGGATTCCAGCAGGACGCCGGTCTTCACCCCTCCCACCGCCTAAGGAATTTACTTTAGCCCCGCCGCCTCCACAATCCGCGAGTCCGTTTGAAACTTCCGGAAGTTCTCAAACGACACAGTCAACTCCCCCTGAACCCGCTTGAACAATGCCAGCCGCGCGTCAAGGTCCACCTGAATCCTGTAGGGCATCCACACTTCGCCGTTCACGCGGCGCTGCTCGATGAACAGGCGGGAACCCTTTGCCAGACGCGCCAGAAACAGCCCCCAGGTCACGGTATCGATCGCCTCCACGTCCAGCCGCGTCAATTGATATTCCTGCTTGTCAACCCATACCCTTCCCCTGAATTTCTTCAACATTGCGGCCCTCGAATGTTTTGGCTGATAACCCGGGCGAGGGTCGGCTTCCAGCCTCCAGCAGGAACGCCCGCCGATGACATCCTCGCCCAGCAGACGGAACGTGTACGCTTCGGGGACCTCTTCGAGGAACCTGCGGTTCTCCTGGCGCTCGCGGTCCCTTTCAGCCAACCGCTTACGGCGCTGCCCGGGGCTTTCGCTTGCCCGCTTCTCCATCAAACGGTCCAGTTTCTGCTGCTCCTTGCGGGCTTCGGAATCGGAGAGCGGTTTCCCGTCCTTTGCGATCAGCCGTTCATAGGGCTCGCCGAAGAGGATCAGCACCTCCTCGGTCCGCTGCTCCACCTTCGTAGTCCTTCCATGCGAGTCCCGGCGCCGCATACCGGAATGAACAATATAAGTATAATCCTTTGCTTTCAACCAGTTGGATTGATCGTGATGGACCGACTTGCGAACAATTTCGAGCGGATCCTCACTATGAGCCGGAAGGGAGGCAAGAAACAGGACAACGGCGATGCGCATGGACAACCAGACACATCATAACCCGCCAGGTTCCGGAGAGGCCGCAATCAGCCGGCTGATTTCTTTCCAGGGGTGAACAGGGATACGGGTGATGGCAGGATGGAGAAGTACTCCATCAGCCGCTTCTTTTGCTCATGCGCCGGCTTCTTCTCGAGCATGAACTGCGCCAGTTGGGCGAACTGCCGTCCAAGGTCTGAATTGGCCTCCACGGACTTGCCTGCCGTCATGGCTTTGTGAACGCCCTGATAGTCGTTGGCGAGAGTCATGACGACGGGTTGGCCAAGCAGTTCCTCGACCTGCGCGGCGCTCACGATGGACCGCTTCTGGCAACGGTTGAGGAGGATGGCCACGCGGTCAGCCAGGTCAATGCTGCGCAGGTAGCCTATTTTTTCCCTTGCCAGGTGGAGTGAAGGCACCTCGGGCGTCACCACCATGAAGATGCGTTTGGACTCCTGCATGGCCTCGAGGGAGTACTTCTCGAGATTCCCCGAAAGATCCAGAAAGATCGCTTTGTAGGAGCGGCGCGCGAACTCGAGGATGTTCTGAATCCGTGACGGTTCCATGCGCAAACCGGGGTTCAGTTTCCCCGAGTGGAGCACATCCAGATGACCCACGGTGGTCACCAGTTGGGGCCAGATGTTTTCATCCAGATGGGCGGCCCGTTCGGCCGCATCCGTCAGCGAGTAGTTGTTTTCGAGTTGCAGGAGAAACCGCACCATGCCCGAGTTCATGTCGCAATCGATCAGCAGTGAGCGCTGCTCCGGCAGACGGCTGACGGCGACCGCCGTATTGGTGGCGATGGTGGTTGTGCCCACACCCGGCTTCGACGGCAGGAAGGTGAACACCAGGTCCGTGCTGTCAATCAGAACCGGTTTCCTCTCGAGCACCTCTTTGATTCGCGCCAGAGCCTCATATACGGCCTGCCGCTGGAAGGGGTAGGATAGAAACTCCCGTACCCCGCTTCTCATCACCTCGAGCAAGGTGGCCGGGTCCGCCGTCCGGCCGATGGCAATAATCTGCAAACCGGGCAGTTGTTCCTCGGCGGCCGCGGCGACTTCCAAAGCCTTATTCAGCGATTCAATACTCAAGAACAGCACTTGCGGCCCGCTGGCACGCAACGCCCGTGTCAATTCACTGGTGTTCGGATACCGGGGAATGGTCCGTACGACGGCCACCACTCCGATGCCTGCCAGAAGTTCTTCCAACTTCTCCGACAGATCCTCATCCGGACAGATGATAGCTCCCTTCAGCATCACTGCTCCTCGTTATCACGATAGAGGTTTTAGGGGAGAGGTCCAATCGACCTGAAGCGTTAGGAGAGCAAGGCAAAGTCGCTGATGGGTTAGCCTAAGGACTCCGCCCCGTACTCAGGGAAACGCCTTACTGGTTTGCCCCGCCTCATCCGCGTTACACTGCCCCTATGCCAAAGCCTACTCCTCCCCTCCTCGACGTCGAGTGCCCCTGTTGCCAGGCCGCTCTGCGCGTCGATCCCCAGACCGGCTCGGTGGTCTACCACAAGGCGAAGGAAAAACCAAAGGTCTTCGAGGACTTCTCGGCGGCAGTGCAGAGCTACCAGGGGGAAGCCGGCCGCCGCGAGGACGCCTTTCAGAAGTCTCTGGCCGAACATAAAGTTCACAAGGAAGTGCTGGCGAAGAAGTTCGACGAGCTCTTCAAGAAGGCGCAGGAAAATCCCGGCGAACCGCCGCCCCTGCGCGATATCGACATGGACTGAAATTGCGGGTGTTTCGAAGGAGAAGGCATGCCGCGGTGCTTATGTGTGATCACGGTGATGTTTCTTGCGGGGACTGCCCTGTTGGCGCAAGCGAGGAAGGGCCGCAATCCGGAGGGTCCGGTCCCGGCCGGTGAGCCGGCTCATTTCGCGGGAGCAATCGGCGGGGAGCGGGCGAGCGCGGAGGGCAGGCAAGCCGACTGGCCCGCCATTGCCCATACCTCCGACGGCGCTTTATGGGCCATCTACGTCGAGTGGAACGACAAAGACGCTGATCGCGTGCTGGTCCGGCGGAGAGACACGGCGGGGACGTGGGGCCCGGCGTTGGAACTGGCCGATGGGAATTGGGATCACTACTCGCCCGCGATCGCCCCTCGAGGTTCGGGCGTGGTGGCGGTATGGGCCGCCCAATCGAGCGGGAACTACGATCTGTTCTGGAGCGAGATACAGGCCGATGGCAAGGCGGCAAGACCGGCGCGGCTGACAACGGCGCCGAATAGTGATTTCAATGTGCGCGCGGTGAGCGACGCCCAAGGCAATGTCACCATTGCCTGGCAGAGTTTCCGCAAGGGCAACGCCGACATCTACGTCCGCAGGCTGACAGGGTCCACCTGGGGACCCGAGGAGGCGCTCACCACCTGGGATGCCAATGATTGGGAGCCGGCGATCGCTCTCGATTCGCATGGAGTCGCATGGATCAGTTGGGACTCTTACAGAAACGGAAACTACGACGTCTTCCTGCGCTCTTACGATGGGACCAGGGTAGGCACTCCGATTACGGTCACCACGGAGCCGGCGGCGCAGTTTCATTCCACGGTGGCCGTGGACGGAATGGACCGCGTATGGGTGGCATGGGACGATGCGGGAGAGAATTGGGGCAAGGATTACTCACGCGCCAGTTCGGCTCCCGGCAGCCGCGGATTGCACTATTCACGAGCGCTCGGAATGCGCGTGTACGCGGGCGGGCGCGTGGAAGAGGTGATGAACGCCGTGGCGCGGAAGTTCAGCGGAAGAATGCGGCGCTATGCGGAACTGCCGCACCTGATGTTCGATCAGAAGGGCGCGCTGTGCCTGGTGTTCCGCCACTGGACGGGAACCAGGCCGAACGAGATTTATCATTTCTACGTGACGCGGCTGAGCGGGGGCGAATGGGTGGAACCGTATCAGCTTGCGAGCAGTTCGGGAAGAAACTCGCAACACGCCTCGCTTGCGTTGAAGCCGGGCGGTGGAGTGACCATCGGATACTCGAGCGATGGACGCTCACCCTCCAACGTGCCGAGAGACCAGATGCACGCGCTGCATTACAACGTTTACGTTTCGGAATGGGAGGCGGGTGCGCAACCGGCAAATGCGAACCTGGTGGCGGCGCAGTTGCCCGCTGCCGGCGCGCCGGCACCCCGGCGGGTGCGGCAGACAATGACGGCCGGCGGCAGGCGCTACACGCTCCTGCTGGGGGATTGCCACCGGCACACCGATATCCGCGGGCATAGCGGCGTGGATGGATCGGTGCTGGACACTTACCGTTACGGCATCGACGCGGCGCAACTGGATTTCCTGGGCACGTCCGACCACAACGAGGTGATGGGCGGGCGCTGGCCGGATGGACTGCGCGACTACCAGTGGTGGACAGTACAGAAAGCCGTGGACCTGTTCACGCACGCGCCCTCTTTCATCGGCATCTATAGCTACGAGCATTCCATGACCCGGCCGGCGGGGCACCGCAATGTGCTGTTCCTCAAACGGGGGGCGCCGCTGCGTCCCATAGACCGCGAGCGGAATAAAGAAGATGATCTTCCGCCGAACATGTGGAAATGGTGGCGGGAACATGTTTTCACCCAGCCGGGACAGAAATCGGTGATCGTTCCGCACACGTTCGCGGCGGGACCGCTGGCCGACTGGAACTGGCCGAACGCGCGCTTTGACTGCCTGCTCGAGATGTACCAGGGCGCCCGCGGCAGCTACGAAGCGTATAAATTGCCGGACAAGGAGAAACGCGGTCCGACGCAGGTGGACGAGGACGGCCATTACGCCGCCAACGCGCTGGCGAAGGGAAACATCTATGGGTTCGTTTCGTTCAGCGATCACGGCTCGACCCACAATAGCTGGGCGGGAGTGTGGGTATTGAAGGAAGACCGCGAAGGCGTGCTCGATGGCATGTACGAGCGCCACACCTTCGCCGCAAGCGATGAGATCGTTGCCAAAGTGACGGCGGGCGGGCATATGCCGGGAGATGAGTGGAATGTGAGCGGCGGCAAGGCTCCGCGGATCGAGGCCACTATCGCCGCGATGGACCGGATCCTGCGCGTCGACGTGGTGAAGGACGGCAAGTACGTCTACACCATGCGCCCCAACCGCGGCACGGCGGCAAAACTGAACTGGCGGGACAGCGAACCGTCGCCCGGCCGCTCATACTATTATGTACGGGTGTTTCAGCGCGATCCGGAAAATCCCGAGGGCGACCCGGAGATCGCCTGGACGTCGCCGTTTTACGTGACCTACCAATAAACTATGTCCTACCAGTTTCGCGTGGGGATTACTCCCGACTTCTATACGGACGCCAAGGGCCGGTTTGAAGGCCCTCTGGAAGAGAAGCTCAGCCCGGTGAAGGGCATCGAAGTGTCGGCCATGCCGCCACAGCCGGACAGAACCGTCACCGCCGCCGCGGCGGACGAGTTTGACGCTATTTTCGCGCTGGGGATCAATTTCACCCGGTCGAGCGTGGAAGGCGTGAAGCGGCTGGCCCTCATCGCGCGGTGGGGTGTGGGCTACGACATGATCGACATACCGGCCATCACCGAAGCCGATGTGCTGCTGGCGATCACGCCCCAAGCCGTGCGCCGTCCGGTGGCCGAGGCGATTCTTACCTACATTTTGATGCTGTCGAAGAACGTCATCGAACAGGACCGCACGGTGCGGAAAGGAAAATGGCGCGCCAGCCTGAGCCGGCTGGGAACATGCCTCCCCGGACGGACTCTGGGTTCGCTTGGTTGCGGCAACATTGCGCGGGAGCTGTTCCGCCTGGCGGGCGGCTTGGGCTTCGGCCGCATGATCGCTCACGATCCATTTGCCGATGCGGCGGCGGCCGCCAAACTGGGGGTGGAACTGGTTTCGATCGAAGAACTGTTCCGCGAGAGCGACTACCTGGCGGTGAACTGCCTTCTCAACGAGCAGACTCGCGGACTGGTCGGCGCGGAACAACTGCGCATGATGAAGCCCTCGGCGTTCTTTATCAATACCGCGCGCGGACCGATTGTGCGGCAACCGGACCTGGTGCGGGCGCTGCGGGAGAGATGGATCGCCGGGGCCGGAATCGACGTGTTCGAGAAAGAGCCGCCCGAGACCGCCGAGCCGTTGCTCGAACTGGATAATGTCATTCTCTCGCCCCACGCCCTCGCCTGGACCGGAGAGATTGTCCGGGATAACGGCATCGAGGCTTGCGAAAACATACTCGCCCTGGCGCGCGGGGAGATTCCCCACGGAGCCGTCAATCGCGAGGTGCTGAAGCGGCCCGGATTCCAGAAGAAATTAGAAAGGTACCGCCAGTGAAAGACAATCGTTTTCAAAGAGTGATCGAGGAGGGACGCGTCCCCGTGGGGCACATGATCATGGAGTTCGGCACACGGGGTCTCGCGATGATGCTGAAAGCCGCCGATGTTGATTTTGTCCTCTATGACATGGAGCATTCCGGCTTCGACACCTGCCAGGTGGCGGACTTGGTTGCCTGGCTGAAAGCCACCGGCATTGCTCCGTTCGTGCGCGTGCCGCAGCCTCTCTATCACTTCATCGCGCGAACCATGGACGCGGGCGCGCTCGGCATCATGGCGGCCAACGTCGAATCCGCCGCGGAAGCAAAGCGGATCGTGAGCGCGGTGAAGTACGCGCCGCTAGGGGGCAGGGGTCTCGGGCTGGGCACGGCGCACAATGATTACGTGGCGCCGGACACCGCGGGATATCTGAAGCAAGCCAACCGGAACACGACGGTGATCTGCCAGATCGAATCGACGGCGGGCGTGGAGAATTGCGAGGCGATTGCATCGACGGAAGGCGTGGATGTGCTGTGGGTGGGGCACTTTGATCTTTCGTCCTCGATGGGGATTCCCGCCGAGTTCCACCATCCGCGGTTTATCGAAGCCTTGCGGCGCGTCGTCGCGGTGGCGAAGGCCCACGGAAAGGCAGCCGGCATTCAACCGGGCGATGAGCGGCAGGCGGAGGAGTGGCTCGAACTGGGCTTCAACGTCATCAGTTGGAAAACGGATATCAGCGTCTACCGTGGAGCCCTCGAGAGAGAGATCGGATGGCTGCGGGAGCGATTGCGGGGTAAGTAAGGCCATGCCCTACGAAATGCATCGAATCTTCTGCGCCACGCCATTCGAACTCGAGGACGAGCGGCTGGCCTTTCATGCCGCCGTAAGCCGCTTCAACGAGCGCGAGGCGATGCCCGCGAACCTGCTATTTGTTCCCGTGACGCTGCCGCCGAATCTGGCCGACAAG
>JABAQT010000057.1:2377-60690 GCA_019187195.1 Bryobacteraceae bacterium | reverse complement strand
GCGTCCAGGATGCGGATCTCGTCTTCGGCGCGCGCCACCCAGATGCGCCCCGCGGGCTTGCCATCCACGAGGATGAGATCGTGCCGGGATTCCGGATAACGGGTGCGATAGCTGGACGTTTGCAGTTGAAGTTGCATTCCGATCAACTGCCTTCTTTGTTCCTCGGCGACGGGCAGCATTTCATATTCAGGATGGGAAGCGCGGAAGACAGCGAGCAGAAAATCGCCGTCTTCGGCTGTCACTGGTTGGAGCACATACGCGGGCATCGGAGGCAGGCTAAGGCCGTTGCGGGAATATGCCCTGAAGAGCGATGATCCAGTTCAGCGCCAGGTAAGGCATCAGGTTGTTGTGCGGCGCGCTGCCTCCGGCGATGGAAACCGCTTGCGGATTGAGCGAGGAGTTCACGGGACTGTTGGCCGGCGCGTAGTCAGCCACCCCGTCGGCGAGAAAATTTCCAATGGGGCTGGTGGCAGTGGTGACGCCTCTTCCCCCCATCGATTGAGCCTGATGGGTATGCGCCGGTATCTCGGTCGCGAGCAGGGTCACCGAGTCCGTACCTTCGGTTTGACCGAGGTCATACATGCTGAGCCCGGGGCCTTGCCCGGACCCGACAGGGATCCTGCCTTGAAGGTTGGGGAGCCCGAAAGTCACCCTTCCATCTCCACCGTAAACAGTGCCGAGCAGGGAAAACAGCGCCGTGTTCTGCGAGATGGGCAAGAGCTGGCCGCTGCAAAAAGCCCAGCCTTTGGGAGCGAAGTTGTAAGGGACGAGAAGCAGTTGTCCGATGAACGGGTCCATTGAAATTCTCCTTTAGTTCTGGCTGGGGAAGATGCCTTGCAGGGCGATGATCCAGGTGAGCGCCAGGCTGGGGGAGCGATTCTCGTGAGGCTGGCTGCCGCCGGCAGAGGTGAGTTCCCCCGGATTCATGCTCCCGCTGGCGGAGCCGGTTGAATAAATAGCTGCTCCGGCGAGGATGTTTCCCGCTCCCGTGGTCTGGCTACCGGCCGTCGAGGTGGCCGCCCAGTAATGGGTATGAGCAGGCATCTCCGAAATGTTGATCGTGTGAGCCTCCTCACCGGCGTGTTCGCCGATGGCATGGCCATTGCCCGCCCCCATCGCGCAGCGGCCGCGCAGATCGGGAAGGGCGAACGTGGTCTGGCCATTACCGCCGAAGGTGGTTCCGAGCAGGGAGAACAGCGCCTGGTTCTGATTGATCGCCAGAAGCCGGCCGTCGCACACCGCCCAGCCTCTTGGGGCGAAATTGAACGATACGCACATCAATGATCCGAGAAATGGTTCCATGGAAAGTTTTCTCCTTAAGTAGGTTTTCAACGAGACCGGCGGCTAGCTCGGGCTTGGAAAGATTCCGTAAAGGGAGATGATCCAATTCAGAGTGAGATAGGGCTGCAGGTTGTCATGCGGCTGGTTGCCGCCAACGGGAGAGAGGCTGCCGGGCGCGAGATTGCCAGCGGTTCCGGCGCTGGCGTAAGCCTGCGCGCCCGAGGTGGCGGCCATGAACGTGCCGTTCGGCAGGCTGCTGTTGCCGACGCTGCCGCTCGAGGCGACGTTATGCGAATGGACGGGGAGTTGGTTGCCGGTGAGCGTTACCTGCTCGACCCCCTGGATCTGGCCGATGACATAGTTGCTGGTGCCCGGGCTTTGCCCCGCTCCGATGGCTGTTCTCCCGCGCAGATCCGGAAGAGCGAACGAGGACTGCCCGTCTCCCCCGTAAGTAGTTCCAATGAGCTGAAAAAGAGTCTCATTTTCCGAAATCGGGAGCACTTGTCCCTGGCAGAACATCCACCCCGCGGGGGCGAAATTATAGGGAACCAGCAGGAGCTGGCCGACATAAGGTTGCGACATGTTCCTCCTCGAACGCTCGCCCAAACGGATGCCTGCCGGAGCCAGGAAAACGATAATCACGAACCTGGCCGGGCCCCGAAGCGAGCGGGTTCATTGATCAATGCGCATCGGAATTCGTGCGCGCCCAGAGCACCGCGTGAGGTAAAGTCCAGATCCTCAGGGTGATACAGATGAACCTTACTACACTCACCCGGAACATGCAATAGAAAACATTTCCAGTTCCGGAAAATATTCGAAAAGGACTCCCTGTAATCCCCATTCTAAACAGCAAAACAATACAGCATTGATGAATAGGGCATAAAATTCAAAATTAGGTATGGATTGATTAAGCGGTCTGTGATAAACTTCCAACCTGATTGGGTTTGCCGATTTCGCTCGAAGAGCGCCGAAATCGGCTCGGGGGGGCGAAGGAGGGGCATGATGTACCGGGCATCGGCCAGAGCACTCGCCGGATTTATCGTGGCCGCGGGTATTTGCACGGCGCAAACCACGTTCGACTCGAGCGGCACGATTACAGTGAGCAGCGCGTTGCAGGCGTCCCCGTACCCTACCTCGCCCGCATGCGGCAACGGAGCCTGCGTCACCGTCAGCGGGATGGTGGGCTCCATCACGGATGTGAAGCTCACCTTCAACAGCTTCAACGTGACCAACGCGTACAACCTGGGGATATTGCTCGAAGCCCCAAACGGCGCGGCCCTCGATGTGATGTCGAATGCCTGCCATGTGGCGGGATCCACCACTTTCCGGCTGACGGATGCGGGAACAGTGAACGGACATGCGGCCCCGAACACCAGCCCCTGCTTCGGCACGGGAGACTGGCTGGCAACCACAAACCATTTTTACCCGTTCTCACCGGACAACTTTCCCGCTCCCGGTCCCGGGACGACGGGCTATACCCGGGCCGATCCGGATAGCAACGGCGACGGAACCATTGGGACGACGGGGAAATTCGCGAATGTCTTCAACGGGCTGACGGGGACGAGTGTAAACGGAATCTGGCGGTTGTATGTCACCAATCAGGCGCTGAGCGGCTCGACAACCGGGACCATAGGAAGTTGGACTCTCACTATCACCACGGCGGGAGCGGGATCCCCCACCACAACCACGCTCTCCGCTCCCACTCCCAACCCCTCCTTTACATCCGGCGCGAACAGTTCCGTAACCCTTACGGCGACGGTAACGTCCGGAGCGGGTACGGTCAACAACGGTTCCGTTACCTTCCACGACAATACAGACGGCGCCGATATCGGAACCGCCCTGGTGAACGGTAGCGGCGTGGCCACCACAACGCATACATTCACCGGCGAAGGCGCCCACGTGCTGGTGGCGATATACACGGGCGGCGCCGGATTCGCCGCGAGCGCGGCGTCGGATGCCGTGACGCAGCAGGTGATCGAGACCACAACTTCCCAATCCGGAGCGCCGCCGGGAACCGTGGGGTTCTGCAACACCGGCGGGATTACCCTGCCGACGGCCGGCGCGCAACTGGGGCAGGGGCCGGGCAAACCGTATCCATCCTCCATCGCCGTGAGCGGGGTCAGCGGCATTATCCAAAACGTAAAAATATACCTCAACGGCTACACGTCCACGAATCCCAACGTGAACGCCTTGATGCTGGCAGGGCCGAACGGCAAGACGCTGGAGTTCATGTCGTATACCGGCGGGCCCACGGCGATCAGCAACCTGAATCTCATCTGGGACGATCTGGCCGCTTCCCAGGCTCTCCCGCAGACGGTTTCTTTCGTCAGCGGGTCCTACAAGCCCACGTCAGCCATCGTGAATGGAACCAGCACCTACTGCCAGTCGGCGGTGTGCAACGGGATCACCGTGTCGGAGCCGGCGCCGGCGGTGTTCGAGATGGCGGGCCCGGCCGGAGATCCGGCGCGCACGCTGCTCAGCCAGTTTGCGGGCGCGGGAGCCAACGGAACCTGGAAGCTGTTCGCTCAACAGCGGGGCAATCCCGATACGGCGGCCATCAACAACTGGTGCATCAATTTCACGATGACGAACGGAACGGCCACCACCACCAGCGTGGTAGCCACTCCGAACCCGGCAACCACCGGAACCCCCGCCGCCCTCACCGCGACGGTGACGAACAACGCCAGCCCTGGCACGCCCATCAATGAGGGCAGCGTGACGTTCAGCGACAGCGTCACCGGAAACAACCTGGGAGCCAGTTCCGTGGTGAATGGCCAGGCAACGCTGAACAACATTACGAATCTTTCCGAAGGCGACCACACGATCACGGCCTCCTATGCGGGCACGGCGAACTTCGGCTACAGTTCCGGTTCAGTGAATCTGCGCCTGAACAACCCGATCGTGGCGAGTTTTCCCACGGGGTCTTACAAGTATTGCAACCAGGCATCGGCAATCGGGATTCCGGGCAACAGCCATGTTTCGGGCCCCGCGTATCCCTACCCCTCAAATATTGGAGTCACTCACCTGCCCGGCACGGTCAAGACCGTCGAGGTGGATCTCAACAGTTACAACAATCTGAACCCGCAGGGATTGCAGTCGCTGTTGGTGGGGCCCTGCCAGACCGTGGGCTGCGCGCCATCCGCGGCTGACACCCTGGATTTCTTCTCGAATCCGCAGAGCGCCGTGAGCACGGGAACCATCAACCTGGCATTCCTCGACGCGGCGGGGAACACGATTCCGAATTCGAGTTCGCTCGATATGATCACCAGCGGGCAGTACAAGCCGTTCAGCCGGTTGAATACGAATACCTACGCACTGCCCGCGCCGGCCGGACCGTATCAGTACGCCGCGCCGGCGGGCAACCTTGCACCGCCGGCCTGGACATTCAATGGAGCGGCGACGGGCGTCTTCCAGAACCGAAACGGCAACGGGCCATGGTCGCTCTACCTCAGCCAGAACGTCGCCTCGGCGAATGACGCGAGTGTCGGAAGCTGGTGCCTGAACTTCACGATCAACCCGCCCGTGCTGGCTATTACGAAGTCGCACAGCGGCAATTTCCGGCAGGGCGACACGGGGAAGACCTACAACATTCACGTGACCAACAACGGCCCGGGGCCGACCGGCGGGACAACGACGGTGGTGGACGATCTGGCGAGCGCTCCCGGTTTGACGATCACCGGCATGTCCGGAACGAACTGGGCTTGCACCACGGCCACCAGGACGTGCACTTCGACGCTCGATGTGGACGCGGGGAACAGTTTCCCGGACATCACCGTGACGGTGGATGTAGCCGGTAACGCGGCGGCGGGAACCAACTCCCAGACCAATGCGGCGAACGTCTCCGGCGGCGGTTCGGTGGGGACGGTCACAGCCACCGATCCCACAACGATCATTCCAGCGCCCGACCTGACCATCTCGAAATCCCACACGGGCGACTTCACGCAAGGCCAGACAGGCGTCTACAACATCACGGTGAGCAATGTTGCCGCGGTGGCGGGCGCGACTTTCGGGACGACAACCGTGACAGATACCCTGCCCCCGGGTTGGACACTTGACTCATTCAGTGGAGCCGGCTGGAACTGTTCGGGGACATCGGCGGTCACGTGCACGAGTTCCGCCGTTGTGGCCGGCGGCGCATCCTTTGCCACGCTGAGCCTGACTGTAAACGTGCCGGCCGCTTCGCCCACGTCCGTAACGAACAACGCGGCAGTCTCGACGGCGGGCGAGGTCAATACGGCGAACAACTCCACCACGGATCCGGGGACGGTGATCCAGACGCCGGCCAGCATCACAGCCACCGGAGGGACGCCGCAAAGCGCGGGTGTGGGCGCGGCATTCGCCACCGCGCTGCAGGCAACCGTAAGGGATGCGGCGAACGCGGCCATTCCGAATATCACGGTGACCTTTACCGCGCCGGGTTCGGGAGCGAGCGGCACATTTGCGGGAGGTCTGACCTCGATAACCGCTTCGACGAACGCTTCGGGAATAGCGACAGCGACGGCGTTCACAGCCAACAACACGGCTGGATCTTACACGGTGACAGCGGCGGCGGCCGGGTTGGGGACCCCGGCAAACTTCTCGCTGACCAACAATGCCGGAGCGCCGGCCGCGGTGACCGCGAATTCGGGAACGGGCCAGAGCGCGGCGGTGAACACCGCCTTCACGAATCCGCTGGTGGTGACGGTGACGGATTCACTCGGCAATCCGGTGTCCGGAGTGACGGTGAATTTCACAGGGCCCGGCAGCGGAGCGGGGATCGCGGCCACCAGCGCGCAGACGAATGCATCGGGCGTGGCGAGCGCAACGGTGACCGCGAACACCGCCGCCGGCGGCCCTTATACGGTAACCGCTTCGGTGAGCGGCGCAACTCCGGCGACTTTCTCTTTGACCAACACCGCGGGGCCGGCGGCGACGGTGACGGCAAATTCCGGAACCGGGCAGAGCGCGACGGTGAACGCCGCCTTCACGAATCCACTGGTGGTGACGGTGACGGATTCACTCGGCAATCCGGTGTCCGGAGTGACGGTGAATTTCACGGGGCCCGGCAGCGGAGCGGGTATCGCGGCCACCAGCGCGCAGACGAATCCCTCTGGCGTTGCCAGCGCCGCGGTGACCGCGAATGGCACAGCAGGTGGGCCATACACGGTGACGGCGTCGGCGACGGGAGCCACGCCCGCGGTATTCTCGTTGACCAACACCGCGGGAGCACCAGCCGCGGTGACCGCGAACTCGGGAACTGGCCAGAGCGCGGCCGTAAATACCGCGTTCGCGAGTCAACTCTCGGTAACGGTTCGTGACGCGGCGAACAATCCGCTCCCGGGCATTACCGTGAATTTTGCCGGTCCGGGCAGCGGCGCGGGCATCGTCGCCACCAGCGCGCAGACGAATGCATCGGGCGTGGCGGCGGCGACGGTGACCGCTAATACAACTGCCGGCGGCCCTTATACGGTAACCGCTTCGGTGAGCGGCGCAACTCCGGCCACATTCTCGTTGACGAACACAGCAGGACCGGCGGCGTCGGTGACGGCGAATTCGGGTACGGGCCAAAGCGCGACCATCAACACGGCGTTTACGAATCCGTTATCCGTGACCGTGCGCGATGCGTTTACCAATCCGGTATCCGGCGTGACCGTGAACTTCACGGGGCCGGGCAGCGGCGCGGGCATCGCGGCCACCAGCGCGCAGACGAACGCTTCGGGCGTTGCCAGCGCGGCGGTAACCGCGAATGGAACCGCGGGCGGCCCGTACACGGTGACGGCGTCGGTGACAGGAGCTACTCCGGCCACATTCTCCCTGACGAACACGGCGGCAACGGTGCAGGTGACAATCGGCACGTCGATCAACGGCCCCACGATCTCAGTGGATGGCGGTACGCCGTTCACCGGCTCGCAAAACTTCACCTGGAACATCGGCTCCAACCACACGCTGACGGCCGGTTCTCCGCAGACCTTCGCCCCAGGGAGCCAGTATGTATTCCAGAACTGGTCCGACTCGGGCCTCGCCTCACACAGCGTGACCGCTTCGGCGGGAACGGCGAGTTACACGGCGGCCTTCAAGATTCAGTATCAGTTGACCACGGCGGCATCCCCTTCGGGGGGAGGCAGCATCCTTCCGGCAACCGCGTACTTCGATGCCGGATCGACAGTGCCGGTGAGCGCGGCGGCGAATTCCGGCTACACCTTCACCGGCTTCACGGGGGCACTGAGTGGAGCAACCACTCCGCGGAACCTGACGATGAGTGGCCCATTGACGGTGACGGCGAACTTCCAGGCGGGACAAACCACGCTCGCCGGGCAGATGGTGTCGAAGACAGGTCCCATCAACGCGCGCGTCTGGACGATCCGGGTGTTCAACAGCGGCCCCGGAGCGGCCGCCGGCGCGCGAATCGAGTCCTTCGGCCTGACTCAGGTGGGTGGGCCGGCCTGCACTCCGGTGATCGGGACGGCGTTGCCGGTGATGCTGGGGGACATCGCGCCCGGCGGCAACGCGGCGGGAGCCGTTACGATCGATTTTTCGGGTTGCGGGGCCACGTCGCGTTTCCGGCTGGCAGCCGTATTCACGGCAAACAGTGGAGCGGCGACGGGTAGTTTGACGCCGAACAACCAGTTCCAATAGGGAACGGAGGACGGATAATGACGAAGCGAATAAGATTGCCGTTGGCGAGCGTGGCGCTGCTGTTCGTATCGTGCTTTTGCGCCGGCGCGGCGGTGACGCTTGACCTGAATCCGGCGGGAGGATCGATCGTGGGGACGCCTGGGTCAACGGTAGGCTGGGGGTTCACTCTTTCAAATGACGCGAACTATCTGGTGGTGACGGAGGCACGCTTCTGCCTGAGCCCCGTCACCACGCCGTTCTGCACTCTCGCAAGTACGGGGACGTTCTCAGATATCATCGGCAATGCTTTTGTTGTGGTGGGTCCGGCCGGACCGCCCGCGTTCGAGCAACCGGTGGTGACGCAGTCGTTCAACAGCAACGCGCCGAGCGGTATCGGCAGTTTTCTGATCAACGGGAATGCTCTGCCCGGTTCCGTGGATGCGGGCGAGATCGTGGTGACCTACGACCTGTATACGCGCAGCCCGAACGATCCGGGATTCAGCCCGCTCACCGACCTGATCTCGGAACAGAACTACGTTACGGCTCCGGCGCAGGTGAGTGTCACGGGTGTTCCGGAGCCGGCGCCGCTGGGGCTGACTGGCGCGGCCATACTGCTGCTCGCGCTCAGGCGCCGGCAGGGCGGTCACTGAATAATCTTCTTGCGCACCGCGTAGAGGACGAGTTCGGCGGTATTGTGAAGTCCCAGCTTCTGCATGATATGGGTGCGGTGCGTCTCGACGGTGTACGGGCTCACGTTGAGCAGCGAGGCGGCATCCTTGTTCGATTTCCCCTCGGCGAGTAGTTGCAGCACCTCCCGCTCGCGCTCCGTCAGCAGGTCGTAGGAATCCTGCAATCCCTTCTGCTGAAGATGGCGCGTGTAGTCCTCCGCCAGCATCTGGGCGATCGTGGGGCTGAAGAAGGACTTACCCTGTGCAACGGCGCGCACGGCGCGGGTCAGGTCCTCATCCGCCGTGCCTTTCAGCAGATATCCCTTTACGCCCGCCGTAAGGGCGCGGACGAGATAGCTGCCCTCGGCGTGCATGCTGAGGATAATGACAGCAGTGTCCGGGTTGCGCCTGACGATCTGCGCCGCCGCCTCGATGCCGTTGAGCCGCGGCATTCCGATATCCATCACGACTATCTTCGGGTTGAGTTCCTCGGCGAGGCGGACGGCTTCGCGTCCATCAGCGGCCTCGGCCACGATCTCCATGTCGTCCTGCCGCTCGATGAGGAAGCGCAGACCCTTGCGGACAACGCCGTGGTCATCGGCGACGAGAACGCGGATTTTGCTCATGCGGAAGCCTCGGAGGAAGACGGAATATTCGCCCGCACCAGGGTGCCCCGGTTAGGCTGCGAAATGATCTGAACCTCCCCTCCTAATTCTCTCACCCGCTCTTCCATCCCGATAAGCCCCACTCCGCGGCGATGGCCTCCATCCTCGGGAAGTCCGGCTCCATCGTCCTGGACGATGAGGGAGATGAACTCCTGCTGGCGGTGGACGGTCACCCGCACATTGGACGGGTTGGCGTGGCGGGCGCAGTTGGTGAGGGCCTCCTGCACCACTCGGTAGATGCAGGTGCGGACACGGTCAGGCAGGTTGTTGAGTTCCCCTTCCATTTCGAGATCCACGGGGATTCCGCTGTGGCGGGTGAACTCGCGGGCCTGCCAGTCGAGCGCGGGAGCGAGGCCGAGGTCATCGAGCATCGAGGGGCGCAGGCCCATGGCCATGTCGCGGACCGCCCGCAGCGTGCGCTCGGCCAGGGCTTTGCCGTCCGCCAGATGCTCCTCGAATTCATGATTCGCCTCGCCGCGCAGCGCGCCCAGGTTCCCGAACTCCATCTGGATGGCGGTAAGCATCTGTCCGATCTGGTCGTGCAGTTCGCGCGAGATCGCGCGGCGTTCCTCCTCCTGCGCCTTCACCAGTTGCTGGGAAAGGTTGCGCAGTTCTTCGCGGTGCAGTTCGGTCTGACGCCGCAACAACTCGGCGCGCTTCTCAAGTTTCGCCATGCGCGTGATGCTGGCTCCGGCAATCAGAACGCCGCTGAACATGGTCAACCCGAACATCAGACGCAGGAAGCTTTCAAACTCCCGCTGCGTCCCACGGATGGCTTCCTGCTGCAGGCGAAGGTTGGAAGTATTGAGTTCCTCGATCTGCCGTGCAATGGAGAGAATGGTTTCGCGAAATGGAATGACGCGGCGGCGCAGAAAAGTAGTTCCGTAGCGCAACCTCTCCGCCGGGGTCCACTGCAGCACCTGCTGAACGGACTCACCGTAGTCTTCCACTTCGCGCCGCAGCAACAGAATGGTCCGGTTATCTTCCGGTCCCAGATCCTTCTCCACCAGATTCAGGCTGGCGCGCATCGAGGCGTGAACCTCGAGCAGTTGAGCGCGCTGCTGGCCGGCGGAATAATAAGTGGGGTCGAGGAGATAATCGCGGATCAGAATGGCGAGCGTGGAAGTGTCGGAACGCAGCCTGCGCAACGGCGCTTCCCGGCGCTGATGCTCGCTCTGGATGCGCCGCATCTCCTCGTAAATGGCGTTGGACTTCCGCTCGATCATCCAGGCGGCTATCACCAGCAGGGTGAGCAGCGCGCCGAAGGCGAGAGCAAGTAGCGGCCATCCGGCGCGCGTAGCTGGACTCGAAGGCGGCATGTGTCCCACTATGAAAATTGTATGCGGCTTGTCATTACGGATCTCGACGGCACGCTGCTCGATCATGATACCTACTCCTTCGCCGGCGCCCAGCCGGCTCTCGATCTGCTCCGCCGCTTGCGCGCGCCTGTGATCTTCACCAGCAGCAAGACGCGAGCGGAAATCCTGATGTGGCGGGAACTCATGGACAACCGCCATCCGTTCATCTCCGAAAACGGCGGCGCCGTGTACTATCCGCCGGACTATTTTCCGTGCTCGCCCGAGGCGGACGTTTTCGGAGACCCCTATGCGGAACTGGTGCAGGCGCTCGAAGAGGCTTCCGCCGAGAGCGCCTGCCGCGTCACCGGCTTTGCCCGGATGACCGTGGACGAGGTGGCGCGGGAATGCGGCATGGCGCCAGCCCTGGCGCTCCTGGCCAAACGGCGCGAGTTCGACGAGCCGTTTCTGGCGCATGACGAAGACAAGCTGGATGCTTTGCTCGCGGCCATTGCCGCCAGGGGGAAGCGCCACACCCGCGGAGGGCGATTCCATCACATTACGGGAAAGCACGACAAGGCGGCGGCCGTGCGAAGGCTTGTGGAGCGATTCCGCCAGACTTCCCCCGGCGTTGTAACGATCGGCCTCGGAGACAGTCTCAATGACGCGCCTTTCCTCAATGCCGTCGACGTTCCGGTCCTTGTCCGCTCAGACTCGACGGACGAACTGAAGGCGGCCGTTCCGCGAGGCTCCGTCACTCAGGAACGCGGATCGAAAGGGTGGGGCGAAGCCATTTTCGAACTGTTTGCCCGGCAATAGCGGAGCAACTCAGAGCCCGCCCGCGTAGCGCCGTTTCCATTCCTCCCGCGTGCACAGGCTGTTCCGGTCCACCGCGCGGTCGATCGCCAGGATCCCATCGAGATGATCCATTTCATGCTGCAGCAATTCCGACAGCGCTCCGTTTGCCGTCAACTCATGCGGCTCGCCGTGTTCGCCGGCGTAGCGCAACCGGACCTCGACGGAACGGCGTACGCGGACCATGAGGTCCGGAAACGAGAAGCAGTCGTCCCAAAGCTCGAATGTCTTCGCGCTGAGGGCAACAATCTCCGGGTTCACAAGGGAATAGGCGGCTCCATCCATCTCGATATAGATGACGCGCGTCAATTCGCCGATCTGCACCGCGCTGATGCCGCGGCCGAAACCGTGCGTACGGCGGAATTCATGCAGGGTGTCCCGCAGGTCGGCCAGGACGCCGCCGACCTCCTCGATGCGCGCCGGAGCGGAGCGGAGGCGCAACAGCGGATCTCCGAGTTGCAGGATGCGTCGCGCGGCCACGGTCAGAACGTGAACTCGATGGGCAGTTGCGTGGCGTCGTCCTTCTTCACGCGCACAATCTGTTCGGAGACCAGGTTCTTTATCGTGAGCAGATTCGCGCCGCTGATATCCGCTCCGCTGAAGTTTACCTTCTCGGCATTGGCATCGCTGAGATCGGCTCCCGACAGGTTGGCGGCGCGCAGATCCGCTTTGGAAAGATTGGCCCCTTTGAGAATCGCGCCCGTTAAGCTCGCGCTATCGAGGTTCGCGCCCGTGAGATCGGCTCCGGAGAGGATTGCGCCGCTCAGGTTCGCCTGCCGCAGATCCGCGCCCGAAAGATTGGCGTTGGTAAGATTGCAGCCCGAAAAATTCGTTGTCTCGCCCGTGGCCTTGCTCAGATTCGCGCCCGTCAAGTCCACGCCGCTGAAGTCGGCTCCGCGCGCGTTGGTGGATTCAATGATCGCGCTCACCATCGAAGATCCGCGCAGATCGGCTTTCTGTAGATTCGCGCCGCTGAGGTTGGCGCCCTTGAGGTTGGCTCCATTCAGATCGGCTCCCCTCGGATCGGAGCCGGCGAGGTTGGCGCCTTCGAGCAGCGCATTCTTCATGCTGGCGCCGCGCAGATCGGCCTTCGTGAGGTTGGCGGTGAAAAAGTTCGTGTTGGTCAAATCCGCTTTGCTCAGAATGGCCTGCTCGAAGACGCTCTTGCGCAACTGGCTGCCGGAAAGGTTCGCGTTGCGCAGATCGGCGGCGCGCAGAACAGCGGATTCCAGCGTCGCCTTGGTCAGATTCGCGCCCTCGAGTTGGGTCTTCACGAGAGTAGCGCCCGTCAGGTTCGCCGCGCTCAGATTGGATTTCGTGAGGTTCGCTCCGTCCAGTTTCTGCTTACTCAAGTCCGCGCCGCTGAAATCCGGGATTGTGGCGGGCTTTTGAATCCGCTGAAAATTCCATTTATCGATGCCTGCTTTAAGCAGGGTCATGTGAGCGGCGTTCGCCATGTTTTTTCAATTCCTTTCTCCGGTATTTCGAGGCAATGATAACGCACTGGGAACAAGGGCGCTACACGATCCGGGCAACGATCCGGAACACGGAGCGAAACAATCCCTTATGATGGACGCCATGCTTCGCCGAAGAGATCTGCTTGCCATGCTGCCGGCGGCGCGCGCGGCCGCCAAGGTTCCGGACAAACTGGTGGTTCTTACGCTCGATGACGCCGTCAAGTCGCATCGCGCCTTCGTCGCCCCTCTCTTGAAGGAACTCGGCTTTCGCGCCACCTTCTTTGTCTCCCACCGCTGGATGGAAGACCGCGATCATTTCATGACGTGGAGCGACATCGCGGAGATCCACCGGATGGGCTTTGAAATCGGCAACCACACCTGGACGCACGCGGATTTCTCGGTTCCCCGCAACGCGGCGCGGTTGGCGGGCGAACTGGCGCTTGTCGAAGCCGAACTGCGCAAGGTGAACGTACCCAAACCAGCTCTGTTTGCGCACACGGGCAACACGTTCGGCCCGGAATCCATCGCCGTCCTTCGCAACGCCGGCATCCGCCTCGCGCGCCGGGGGCTCTCTCCCGAGGTGGAATATGGCAGGGTTGCCGCCGGGCCCACTCTCGATGTCACGAAGCACCATCCGCTGCTCATTCCCACCACCGGCGATGCCTACCCCAATTGGACCTTCGATCATTTCCGCAACGTGGTGAGCCGCGCGCGCGGCGGACAAATCGTGGTGCTGCAGTTTCACGGAGTGCCGGACATTGCTCATCCTTGGGTCCACACTCCCCCGGAAGCCTTCCGGCGCTACATGGAGCACCTGAAGAAGGAGAACTTCCAGGTGCTGGCGCTGGGAGACATCGCTCCCTACTTCGATTTCAGCCACCCGCCGCCGGATCCGATGCTCCACATTCGGTACAAGGAACCGAAAAACGGGAAGCTCCTCCTGCCGGTCGAGATGGAAGCGAGCCGCAAGGACGAAGTGTACTGGATCAACAACATGTCCCAACACGGATATTCCCCGGAGGAGATGGCTCTTGTGGTTGGCCATGAAGTACAACCGCTGAAGACGGCCGCCGCTGGACTGCGCATCCTGCCCTATCCCGGCGGACGCCACCCGCGCATCGGCTTTCTCGAGGGAGCCATCGACCCCATGCGCGGCACGAAAGCCACCGTCTTTCTTCCCTGGCCAGACGCGGGCTATGTCGTGGTGGATGTTCCCGAGGCGATCTTCAGCAACCTCGGACTCACCTTTCTCGCTCACACGCACATCCCCACAATCTGGAATGCTCAGAACATAGTCATCGAGAACCGGGACTGGCGGCGAAACGCGGATGGCTCGCTCGCTTCCGAATGGGTTCTGCCGGGCAAGATCGCCTTCGGAGCCAGTCTTCGCGTGGAGGCAGGAGAGGTCCGGATGGAACTATGGCTGAACAACGGAACGCCGGAACGGCTCACCGGCCTGCGAGTGCAAAACTGCGTGATGACGAAGGGCGCGCCCGGGTTCCGTGCCCAAACCAACGCCAATAAGACGTTCCGCCAACCGCTGGCCGCCGTGCGCTCGGATGACGGGCGCCGTTGGATTCTGACCGAGTGGGAACGCTGCGGGAAGGTCTGGGGAAACCGGAACTGTCCTTGTTTCCATTCCGACCCCGTGCTCCCCGACTGCTCACCCGGAGAGACCGTACGGGTGAAAGGCCGGCTGTGGTTCCACGAAGGGGACCTCGCCGGGGCGCTTACCGGGTAGTGCAATCCTGTTGCTGATCCATAACAGGCGTGTGAATGTTCGATGAATGTTCAGGCCGCTCGTGCCGGAAACATCCGCCGCGGTGCGAATTCGCGCGCCAGTAACCGGCTTGTTACCGGACCGAAACATGCCCCTCCTACACTGGCGATTGATGACTACCAGGTTTGCAAAGATACTTGTCTGCCCGATCCTGATGGCGGCCGGATTCCTCGGCCAAACCAGCGCCGGGAGAATCTCCGGTACTGTATCGGATGGAACGGGCGCCGTGATCCCCGGCGTGAAGGTCTCCGTTCGCAACGAGCGCACGGGGTTTGAACAGAGCGTGGACAGCCAGGCGAACGGCCACTACGCCATCAACCAGCTTCCGCCCGCCACTTACACCGTAACGATGTCCTTGGAGGGATTTGCGGATTCACAGTTCACGGGAATAACCCTGCAGGCCGCTCAGGAGCGCACGGTGGACGCCGTCCTGCAACCCGCGGGCATAGCCACGGAAGTGACCGTCTCGAGCGGCGAGTTAGCGCAATTGGATACCAGCAGCGCGCGTATCGGGGCCAACGTCAGCGAGCGCGAAGTGTCGCAACTGCCGCTGAACGGCCGCCAGGTTTCTCAGCTCTACCTGATGGCGCCCGGAGCCGTGAACAGCGGTTCCGGCACTTTTGACAACATCCGTTTCAGCGGCCGCTCGAACCAGGAGAATGTGATCCGCTTCGACGGCGTCGAGGGGACATCCATAGTCGACGCTTCGCCGGGAAGTCTGAACGGCGAATCAACCTCGCTTTTCCGCCTGCAGCAGAGCCTCGAGAATGTGCAGGAGTTTCGTATCGACAGCAGCAACTACCCGGCCGAGTATGGAACGGGGACCGGCGGCCAGATCAGCTTCGTGACCAAGTCAGGATCGGGCCAGTTCCATGGCTCCCTATTTGAATACGTGCGCAACGACGCAATGGACGCCCGCAATTTCTTCGACGCGGCGAAAAAGTCGAAGCTGCGGCTGAACCAGTTTGGAGGGTCCATCGGCGGCCCCATCGCAAAGGACAGGGCGTTCTTCTTCGCCGGCTATGAAGCGCTCAGGCAGCGTACGGCGACGCCGTTCGTGGAATCGACGCTCAGCGCGGCCGCCCGTGCAAAAGCCGCTCCGTCCATCCGCCCCCTGCTGGCGGCGTTTCCCACGGGGCAGTTTCCCACCAGCGACCCGAACCTCGATCTTGTCACCGTTAGTGGCCCGGGATCTGTCGGCGAGGACTCCGGCAGCGTCCGCTTCGACTACAACGTGAATGATCGCTTCCGCCTTTATGCCCGCTATTTCCGCGACCAGGGCCGCGCGGCGCAGACGCAGAACTCCACGCTCAGCCAGTACCGGACAACCGCTGTTCCCCAGAACGCGGTGCTCAGTCTGAACCAGGTCTGGAGCGCCGCGGTCCTCAATGAAACGAAGATCGGCTTCAACGGCTCGAAGACTCGCGTAGCCGGTGTTCCCGGGCCCAGCCCGGATGCGAATATCAACGGCGTCACCCTGAACCTTACCGGCAGCGTCGCACTCGGCGGCATCGCCGGACAGGTGGGAAATGCCGCCCTCGCCCAGCCAACGGGCCTGATTCGTCTCTCCAGCGCCTTCAATGGCCGCGGAGCCCCCTACACCAACGATTCCATCTCCTTCATCGACAACCTTTCGGTATTCCGCGGCTCGCACAACTTCAAATTGGGCGGCGAAGTGCGGCGCATCCAGTTGTATAACGATCAGTTGGGCGGAACCACCTACAGCTTCACCAATATTGATTCGTTCCTGAACAACCGGCCGGCGTCCATTGTCTTCAATGGCGACCTCAGCGCCCCAAGTCCTTTCACCGGGCTTTCCGGAGTCGCGCACCTGCGGCAGAACTACTACATCCTCTACGCGCAGGATGAGTGGAAGATCCGGTCCAACATAACGCTCAGCTATGGTCTCCGCTACGAGTACTATCAGCCGCTTCGTGAAACGCGCAACAAGAACGTGTACTTCAACATGCTCACGGGCGGCATCGTCCCCAAGTATGACCAGGCCTGGTATCACAGCTCGAGGAAGAATTTCGGACCACGCCTCGGATTGAGCTGGTCGCCCGGCCGGTTTGGAAACCGCACCGTCTTCCGGATCGGCGCAGGCTATTTCCACGGGCCGGGCCAGACCGAAGACCAACTCCAGCCGGAAGCCAATGACCGCATCGGACGCACCATTTCCGGCAACCATCCGCTAAACATCTACCCATTGAATATCAGCGCCATCTATGCCGGTTACAACGTCAACGACCCGAATCTCGGCTACCAGCCGCGAGCATATGCGCCGGGATATGCGATTCCCGAGAGGATCCTCCAGTACACCGCCAGCGTACAGCAGACCTTGCCCGGCGGCGCCGTGCTGACCGCCGCTTATGCCGGCAGCCAGGGCCGCAACCTGTTTCTCCGCAGCATCACGAACCTCATCACCGGCGTCTCGATGGATGCGGCAGGCGTGGCTGTTGTCGAGCGCCAGTTCGGCAACCGCTTTGCCGAGATCGACTACAAGACGAGCGGCGGCGCCTCCCACTACGATTCTCTGCAGATGACCATCAATCGCCGCTTCTCCACCGGCTTCTCGCTCTCCGGCCAGTACACCTACGGCCACGACATCGGCAACTCCGCCGGCTCGAATGAAGCAAACACCGCGCAAAGCCCGTACGACTTCAGTCTCGAACGCGGCAACAACAACTTCGACATTCGCCAAAGCGCGAATTTCGCCGTGCTTTATGAACTGCCCTTCGGCCGCGGGAAGAAGTACGGGTCAGGCAGCGGCAAGACCGTGCAGTTGCTGGCTGGTTCGTGGCAGGTGGGCGGACTTGTGAACCTGCGTTCGGGAGTGCCCATCGATGTCCTTATTGTCCGGCCGGACATCGTATATCAGGACACTCGCGACGGCGTCATCTATTCCTCCCCGGTGTTGGACACCAATGGAACTATCTACACCACCCCTTTAGTGAACACGCCCGGCGGCGGCGCTTCGCGCAACGTGCGGCGGCCCGATGTCGTCGCGGGAGCCGATCCTTACCGCAAGCAGGGCCTCCGATTTCTGAATCCCGCTGCCTTCTCGCTGCCCGCTCCGGGCTCGTTTGGGAACTCCGGACGCAACGGGTTGCATGGTCCGAACCTCTCGCAGTTGGATCTCACCGTCAGTAAGCGCGTCTTCGTCGCCGAGGGTAAGAACATCGAGTTCCGTGCGGAGATCTACAATCTGTTCAACCACGCGAATTTCGCCAACCCGGGCAACGTTCGTCTGCGGGAGCCGCTCCCGGCGGGCGGCAGGTTCCTTGGTGGGGTGGTCCCGGCGGCGAACTTTCGCAATACGCTCCAGCCAGGACAGGCGTTCTCCGAGGCGACCGCCGGCGGATTGTGGGGTACGTTGAATTCCACCGTCGCCAACCAGATAGGCCTCGGCACGAACCGGCAGATACAGTTGTCTCTCCGCTTCAATTTTTGAGAAACAGCGGGCTGTCAGCGCAGCCCGGGAAATGATACGATCCGGGCCATGATCCGCCGTTTGACCGCCGATGGCGTCATGGAAAACATCAACGGACTTTGCACCCTGCTGTCGGACTCGGTTGACAGCGGGGTTTCCATTGGTTTCCTGCCGCCGCTCGATCCCATCGAAGCGCTCGCCTACTGGGACAGCGTACGCCTGGCCGTGCATGACGGCTCCCGCATCCTGCTCGCCGCACTGAACGGCGGGGAGGTGTCCGGCAGCGTCCAACTCGATCTCTGCATGTGGGCCGACGGAAGACACCGCGCGGAGGTGATGAAGCTGATGGTGCTCCGCACCGCCAGGCGCAAAGGGTTGGGGACGGCGCTGATGGCCGCCGCGGAAGAGACCGCCCTTGCGGAGGGGCGATCCCTGCTGATGGTTGATACATGCAAGGGCGATCCAACGGAGGCTGTCTACCGTGGCGCCGGGTATCAGGTGGCCGGCGAGATTCCGGGGTACGCGCGCTGCGCTGATGGCGAACTTCGGTCCGGTGTATTGTTCTACAAGCTGATCGAGTGATCTACCAGAAGGTGACTTCCACCCCATGCCCGGGCCGCGGAACCCCATGCTCCTCCACTGAGAGCGGCAGGTCTACGCCCTGCGACTTCAGCCAGTTCACGATCTTCCGGGCGCGCCTCCGCGACAATTCAAGGTCGTCGCCCGCGCCCCGAATCTCCGTGGTAACTGTACCGCAGGATCTCAGGAACTCCTCGAGCGCTTCCAGGTTCTCCATCGATTCCGGATAAGACATCGGATCGAGGAGCGCGAGGAAGTCCGCGTTCACCATGTCCGGCAGCGGCATGTCCGGCTTGAACTTCACATCGAGCGGAAAAGGCGCTCCTCTCGTGGGATCCGGAAGGGCCCGGAAGATGAGCGGTTCACCGTGATTGTGCCCCGGCGTGAACGCCGAGGGTTGCGAACCGTCGTTGTACCACATCCAATAGCCTTCCACCCCGGCCACGGAGGGAAGTCCCTCGGTCCCCGCTTCCACCGCGATACGTTCCCATCGCGGATTGCGCAGCAACCCGGTAAGTTTCACCGGATCGAAAACGGGAAAGGTAGTCACCAGTTCGGCCCCGCGGCGGCTGCTGAATGCGGCTGGCTGTGGTTCCTTACCTGGTTCTTCCATATCGAGCAGGACGTTGCCGAATGCGGACCGGGCCGGCAGCACCTGCCAGCGCGTGGCGTCCCCGCTCAGCGCGTCCGAATTCCACGAGGCGCACTGCACCGTGGCGCGCAATCCCTGGTTGCCGGCGCGGTCGCTCCAGGCCGCTATGTATAAGAAGGAGAAAGGTGAGGCAACCGGAATCTCGACGTGCTCCGCCTTGCCGGTCTCCATGGGGCCGAGCTTGATCTGTTTTCCCCAATAGGAATCCACCTTCCGGCCAGTACCGGTGTAGATCGCGTAGGCGTTATCGGCGGTGAGGTGGACCGTGAATGCAGACATACCTACCACGATGTTACGCCTTGCCGCGGGGAAGTGCTGAGCGGGGCGAAAACGAAACCGCCGCTAGCCCGCCAGATCGAGCGCGCGCTCGAAGTCGGCAAGCAGGTCGCGCCAGTCTTCGATTCCCACGGAGACCCGCACCAGGCCATCGGTGACGCCGGCAATCTCCAGCTCCTCTTCCGAAACCGAGGAGTGAGTGGTGGACTTGGGATGGCAGACCAGCGTTTCCACGCCGCCAAGCGAGACGGCGTTGCGGGCGAGGTGGAGGCTGCGCAGGAACTCGAAAGCAGCGGGCTTGCCGCCCTTGAGGTCGATCGAGATGATGGCTCCGGGGTAATCGCACTGCGCGTCGCGAATGCGCGCCTGTTCGGGATCATCGAACAGCGAGGGATAGTAGATTCTGCGGATGTTGCGATGCGAGGCGAGACGTTCGGCGATGCGCTGCGCGTTCTTGCCCGCGCGATTCATGCGTAACGGCACGGTAGGCAGGCGCGAGTCGAGAATCCAGCACTCGTCCGGCTGGAGGATGTTTCCAAACAGTCCGCGCTTGCTCTTGATCTGGCGGATGTGTTCCGTGTCGCTGGTGAGGGCGACGCCGCCGAGCATGTCGCTGAAGCCGCCAAGATACTTGGTGGCGGAATAGAGGACAATGTCGGCCCCGTGAGTAAGCGGATGCTGGAACGCCGGGCCGAGGAACGTATTGTCAACCATGACCAGAGGCCTCGGATCGAGTTGGGCGGCGGCGGAGACGGCGTCCCGAATGCCCGTCATGACAAGAGTGGGATTGGCTGGGGTCTCGATGAGGACGATCCGCAGGTTTGGCGTGGCGCGGATGGCCTCGGCGAGTTGCGCGGTTTGGCCCGCGCGGACGGCGGCGCCGCGGATGCCGAAGGGTTCGAGAAAGCCGTGGATGAAGTGCTGTGTGCCGCCGTAGAGAGGCACTGTGTAGACAATGTGGTCGCCGGGGCGCGCGAAGGCAAGAATGGAGGTCATGATGGCCGCCATGCCGGAATTGAAGGCGGCCGCTGCCTGGGCGCCGGGTTCGAGGGGGATAATCTGTTCCTCGAGAATTTCGGCGTTGGGGTGATTGAAGCGGCTGTAGATGAGATCGACGTGTTCGCCGGGGAGCGCCTGCTCGCGGCCGCCCATGATGGCGAAGGCACGTTCGGCCGCCTCGGGAGACGTAAAGACATAGGTAGAGCTGCGAAAAACCGCCGGCCGCGCCGAGCCGACGCTGAGCGCGGGATCGAACCCACGGGTCAGGACGGCGGTATCAGGCCGCACGTATGGGTTTTTGTGAGGCATAGGAAAATGGTTCCATGCTGAGTGTACCGCCGCCGGACGGTCCCGGACAGCCTTAATTCAATTGGCCTTGCCGCCTCACAACCTTAGTAGGGGGTGGGGCTGAATCCGTCAGAACAATCGATGGATCAAATAAGAACATCGCCGTATTGGTGAAACAGGTCCCGGAATCTTATCCTGCAATTGATCAGTACGCAATACCGGCATGACTCCAACAAACAAGCAGGCCAAGAGCCACTACTCCGAGACGGAAGCCGCGGAGGCGCTCGGCGTGTCCGTCGATGAACTCCGAACCGTGATTCGAAGGCACGTTGTCCAGGGCGAGGAGGAGATGGCGAATGTCGCATCGGCTACCTTCCAGTTTCTGGATCTGTTGGCTTTGCGGATGCTTCTGAGCCAGCTCCAGGCGGAATCCGCTAAGGCGGATGCTGACGGCGGGGTGCGGACGGCAAGCGTTTAAGCGATTCTCCACGTCCGCACGGTGAGAAATCCGGCCCGGCGGATCGCGGAAGAATCCCTCCGCAGCCTATGCGAGCGAGCAGCAGGGCCGGGCGGCCATCCTTGTTGCTTTCCGCATCCTCACGTCGCGCACCCTTTGTTTCCTCGCCTGTTCCTCCCCCTGTAAGCCCCGGTGTACAATGGCAGTTCCGGGAATCATTCTGAAGGAGGAACTTGTGGCAAAGCTTGGATTTCTAGGTTTGGGGATCATGGGCTACCCGATGGCGCGGAATCTCATTCGCGCGGGGCATGACGTGGCGCTGTGGTCGAACTCGGCGGGCAAGGCGATCAAGCTCGCGGGTGAGGAAAACAGCGGTATAGCCTGTGAGACCCCGAAGCAGGTTGCCGCGCACGCCAGCGTCATCTTCCTGTGCGTCGGAGATACTGATATGTCCGCCCAGGTCATCACTGGTAAGGATGGGCTCATCGAGGCGCTAACGCCCGGTGCGATCGTCGTGGACGCGAGCACCGTGGCTCCCAGCCATAGCTTGAAGATGCGTGATGTTCTCAAAGAGAAGGGCGTGCATTTCATGGACGCTCCCTGCACGGGATCAAAACCCGGGGCGGAAGGCGGTACGCTCACCTTCATGGTCGGCGGAGACAAGGAAATCTTCGACAAAGTGAAGCCCTACTTCGAGGTGATGGGAAAGCAGTTGTTCTACTGCGGCGGCCACAGCATGGGGATGAACGCCAAGCTGACGCAGAATCTCGTGCTGTCCAACATCCTGCAAGCCTTTAACGAGGGTATCGTGTTGAGTACAAAGGCCGGAGTTGACCCGAAACTGATGCTCGAGATCCTCGACAAGAGCGCCGCCAAGAGCGGTTTGATCAGCTATAAAGCTCCGTTCCTGTTCGCCCGGAACTTCGAGACGAACTTTTCCGTAAAGTGGATGCACAAGGACATCGGGCTGATGCTGGATTCGGGGAAAGAGCTGGATGTACCCCTTCCTCTAACCGCGCTGACGCAGCAGATGTTCCGGGCGGCGATTGCCCAGGGTCATGGCGATGAAGATATCTGCTCTACGATCAAAGTGTTAGAAGGATGGACCGGCATCGAGGTGAAAGACTCCCAAAAATAGTTTCCGATTTCTGTTGCATTCCAGAATTTCATATTCTATTATTGGAAGTAAGCCGGGGAGGCAACTCCCACCAAAGCGAGACTAACCTCATAAAGACCCCTGAAGCAAACCTCCCCGGCGCCCGAAAGGGTTTTCTTCCTCCGCGATCCTCCCCAGTACAAACCACCGTTAACGGGTACTTCGTAACGAGCCGCTCGTGATATCATTCCCTTGGGTGAAGGAAGTCACAATCCTTGGCTCCACCGGATCGATTGGAACCAGCACCCTGGACGTGATCCGGCGGAATGCCGATAGATTTCAAGTGTTTGCGTTAGTGGCTGGCCGCAACGTCGAGTTGCTTGCCAATCAGGTGCGGGAATTTCGTCCCAAGGCGGTCGTGGTTGCAACGAATGAAATTCTGGAGCGTCTAGTAGGTGTTCTCCGGGATTCGGGATTTCCCAGGACGGAGTGGCCCGAGTTGACGAGCGGAGCGGCCGCGAGAGTAGCGGTATCGATTGATCCGGAAGTGGATTTCGTGATGTCGGCCATCGTGGGGGTGTCCGGCCTAGAAGCCACTTACGAAGCCGTCAAGCGCGGCAAAGCCCTGGGACTGGCGAACAAGGAGGTCCTGGTCGCGGCGGGGAATCTGGTGATGAAAGCAGCGCGGGAATCGGGGACTGAGCTATTGCCTGTGGACAGCGAGCACAACGGAGCGCACCAGTGTCTGCGCGCGGGGCTGCGCAAGGAGGTTCGCAAGCTCATCCTGACCGCGTCCGGTGGTCCTTTTCGGAATACACCGAAGGAAATGCTGGCGACCGTGACGCCGGCGCAAGCTTTGAATCATCCAACATGGAAGATGGGCCAGCGCATCACAATCGATTCGGCTACGTTGATGAACAAGGGCTTCGAGGTCATCGAGGCCTGCTGGCTGTTCGATTTCGAGGCGCGGGACGTGGAAGTGGTGGTGCATCCGCAGTCCACCATCCATGCCATGGTGGAATATAGCGACGGGAGCGTGATCGCCCAGGTATCGGCAACGGACATGAGAATGCCGATCCAGTACGCGCTGACGTATCCGGAGCGGCACGAAGCGCCCGTTCCGCGGCTGGACTGGAGAGAGGCTCGCCATTGGGATTTCCAGCCTCCCGATTATGAGAAGTTTCCGCTTCTGCGTCTGGCTTTCGAGGCGATGCGGAGCGGCGGTTCGGCGGCATGCA
This sequence comes from Bryobacteraceae bacterium, assembly GCA_019187195.1. Classification (GTDB taxonomy): domain Bacteria; phylum Acidobacteriota; class Terriglobia; order Bryobacterales; family Bryobacteraceae; genus CADEFT01. The sequence goes on along the minus strand of JABAQT010000057.1, from coordinate 37,080 downwards.
CTTTGAATGCCGCGGATGAGGTGGCGGTGGAGGCTTTTCTCGCCGGAGAGATACCGTTTCCGGCGATCGCGGAGGTAGTGGAGGAGACCCTGGAACAGGTGAGCCCCCGCGAGGCGTCTTCCATCGGAGACGTTCTAGAAATAGACCGCCAATCAAGAGAGGCGGCCCGTGGAGTCTGCCGCGGGCGCGCCGGGGTGAAAGCGTAACTTTCATGAACTTTCTCGAGAATGTTTGGTGGCTGCTGGTTCTGATCGGGGTGATGATCCTGATCCACGAGCTGGGACATTATTGGGCAGCCCGGATCTTTGATGTCAAGGTGGAAGCGTTCAGCTTCGGCTTCGGTCCGCGCCTGTTCGGATTCAAGCGCGGGGAGACGGACTTCCGCTTCTCGGCGATATTCTTTTTCGGCGGCTATGTGAAAATGGCGGGCCAGGAAGGGGGCGAGGAGGGCGCCACGGACCCCCGGTCCGTACTGGCGAAGCCCAGGTGGCAGCGGCTTCTGATCGCCTTTGCGGGACCGTTCATGAATGTCGTGCTGGCGGTGGCGCTGGTCACGGGCCTGTTCACCGTCCACTTCCCGAAAGTGCCCGTGACGCATTCTCCGCTGGTTGGTTATGTCACGGCGGACGGCGCGGCGGCGAAAGCGGGGATCAAGGAAGGCGATCGCATCCTGCGAGTTGACGACGTCAATAACCCGACATGGGAAGATATCTCGCTCAAGGAGATTGCCAGCGCGAACCGGCCGATGCTGGTTCTGGTGGAGCATCCCAATAAGCAACAGGAAGTTATCCGGGTAACCCCGGTGCTTGACGAGCGCAACGGGGTTGGAATCGCGGGCTGGTCGGAAGAGATGCCGGTCCAGGTGGAGAGCGTCGAACCCGGCATGGCGGCGCAAAGCGCCGGGCTCAGAAAGGGTGACCTGCTGGTGAAGGCGAACGGGGAAAAGATCCTTTCGACGCCCAAACTGCATGACATCATGAAGGCATCCGGCGGCAAGCCCGTCAGCCTTACCTATGTGCGTGATGGCCGGGAACAGACGGTCGAAGTCACGCCACGCTACAAGACCATCGAGGGTCAGCCGCGGTGGCTGATCGGCGTGCGGTTGGAATCGCCGGTCACCTACGTCGCCCTTCCCCTGGTCGAGGCGTTCCAGGAGTCCGTGAAGGCGAACGCGCGCAATGCCGGGCTGATCTTCCAATTCCTGAAGGGGATCGCGGAGCGGCGGATGTCGCCGAAATCGCTCGAGGGACCCATTCGGATCGCCCAAATCTCGACCGAGGCGGCGCGCGAAGGTCCGTCGTCCTTTTTCGGGTTGATGGCCATGGTCAGCCTGAACCTGGCGATCTTCAACCTTCTGCCCATCCCCATTCTCGATGGAGGCCAGATTATGGTGCTGCTCATCGAGATGCTGATGCGCCGCGACCTGAGCGCCACGGTGAAGGAAGCCGTGTTCAAGGCCGGCTTCGTCTTCCTCATGATGATGGTTGTGTTTGTGCTTTACAACGACATCACCAAGATCCTCACCAGTTGATCCCGGGACGGTGGTTTCTAGCGTGGCGGGAAGAGATTGCTCAGTTCTTCGACCATGCCCTGCTCCTCGGGCGAGAACCTGCTCTTGAAGGCGCTGCTCTTCATATGCGCCTCGCGCTCTCCGGCCGGCATGCGGCTGAGGCGATTCACCTCACGGCGGATCTCGATACGGCGGTCCTGCGGCAGAGCCGTCATGCGGCGGTAGACCTGGCGGACGGCCTGCTGTTTTTCCGGAGGCATGTTTTCCAGGATGCGGGCCGAGCGCTGAACGCGCTGTTTCTGCTCGGGTGTGAGTTCATTGTAGCGTTCGAGATTGCGCTCGACGCGTTTGCGGCGCTCCTCGGGAAGACGGTCCAAGGCGCGCTCGCGCTGCTCCGGGGTCATGTTGTTGAGCCGGTCGATCATCCGCGCCCGGCGAGCTTCCTGCCGCTTTCTTAACGGCCCCTTCTGGAAGACGCCCTTGCGCGCCTGTGCCCCGGCCTGCGGAGAGACCAGCAGGAGCCCGAACAGGATAGTGAGAGCGCGCGTCAGCATTTCAGGTCTTCCTTACATATCCCGGTTCGAATTCGGCGCGTCCGCAACCGTAAACTGCCGGATCATCTCCATATCTTCGAGAGTTCTTTCCACCTGCTCGGTGTCGATGTGATCCGGGTTTTTCGCGATGGACGGATCCGTGGGCGGCGCCGAAGCGGAGAACGGGTGGATCCACAAGCCGGCGGCGAGCAGCAGGACGGCGGCAACGGGAATGGCCGGCCGCCAGATTCGCGGACCGGAGGCGGCCATGCGGTTCCACACGCGGCTCCACCACGGGGCCGCCTGCTCGTCGAGGCGGGCGAAGAGGCGTTGGTCGAAGTCTTCGGAGATGGGCATGGCCTCGAACTCATCGAGGGCGTTCCAGACAGCCATTTGAGATTCGGCGAAGGCGCGGCAAGCCGGACAATGCTCCATGTGGCGTTCGAAGGCCGAGGCCGGTTCCGGCGCCAGTTTGTGATGGCAGTAATCAAGCAACTGGGCGGCATTTTCCTCGCCCGCACGCAGCGGGCATTCCCTGAGTTCCTTTGTATTCCCGCGGTTCACTTCAAACATATCGATCCTTCCCTCAAAACACCCCTCAAGCGAGGTGTGCCAGGCGTCCGCGCAGCGTTTCGTAGGCGCGGAACAGGAGTGACTTCACAGCCGACTCCGAGCAGTCGAGCGCGCGGGCGATTTGGGAGTATTCCATCTCCTGATACTTGTGCATCAGGACGGCGGCTCGTTGCTTCTCCGGCAGACCCGCGATCGCTTGTCTTATCTCCGCGAACCGGGCTTCGCGGATCATTTTCTGCTCGACGGTCGCCTCGCGGTCCGGAATCTGGCGGGACAATCCCTCTCCAACCTCCGGATCGAGGCTTTCCTGGTTCTTCTCATACTTCCCGTCACGGATCCAGTTAAGGGCCATGTGGGTTGCAATGCGGAACAGCCAGGTAGTGAACTTCGCGGTGGGCTCATAGGTGGCCCGCGAACGGTACACGCGAAGAAACACTTCCTGCGCCAGTTCCTCCGCCACGGACTGGCGCTGCACCATACGGTACAGAAAATGAATGACCGGTCCGCGGTGACGCGCCAGCAGGATAGCAAAGCTGGCGGTACAGCCGTCACGGACCCGGAGCATCAATTCGGCGTCGCGTTCCAAACTCGCCACTGCCGTCACACCTTGTTGAACACCGATTTCCAACGAATGTTGCGGCCTCGTCACTCCCCTTTGAGGGAGCGCTCCATTAATTCGCGCAGCGCCTCCCGGGGGGATGTCCGCCCGCTGAGGATCGCTTCCACCTTTGCTGTAATCGGCAGATTGACGCCAAACTTTCGGGCGAGGCCGAGCGCGGCATATGTAGTCTGGACGCCTTCGGCCACCATTTTCATCGAGTCGAGGATCTCCTGGAGACTCTTTCCGGAGGCGAGATCGATTCCGACCCGGCGGTTACGGCTCAACTCGCCGGTACAGGTGAGGACCAGGTCGCCAAGTCCGGCCAGTCCGGCGAGGGTGAGGGGGTTGGCCCCCATGGCGGCGGCAAGGCGTGAGATTTCCGCCAGGCCGCGCGTGATAAGGGCGGCTCGGGAGTTGCTGCCGAGCCCAAGTCCCTGGCAGACGCCGGCGGCGATGGCGATGATGTTCTTGAGCGCGGCTCCGATTTCGACGCCGATGGGATCGGAATTGGTGTAGAGCCGGAACGTCGGACCGGAGAAGGAGTCCTGGATCAGGGCCGCCAGTCGAGAATCGTTGGAAGCGATGGCGATAGCGGCGGGCTCGCCAAGAGCGATCTCGCGGGCGAAGGTAGGACCGGAGAGAACAGCGACGCGCGGGGCGAACTTGGGTCCGATAACCTCCTCGAGCACCTGGCTCATCCTCAGGAGGGTGCCGTTCTCGATGCCTTTTGTGGCGCTGACGAAGAGCATCCCCGGAGTGAGGAAGGGAAGCATCGCCGAGGCAACCGTCCGGACGTGGTGGCTCGGCATGACGGTGAGGACGATTTCCGCGCCTTCCAGCACCTCTTCAAAGGTGCTCCGCGGATCGACAGCCGGAGGCAACGCGATGCCGGGAAGAAACACCGGATTTTCGCGGGTGGCGGCCATGCGGGCGGCGAGGCCGTCTTCATAGACCCAGAGCCGGACGCTGTCAAAGCGTGGGGCAAGTACGACAGATAGGGCGGTCCCCCAGCTTCCGCCTCCGATAATGGCCAGACGGGTCAACGCTTCGCCCCCCCGAACCGGAATACGCTCTCGGCGCCCGCGCGCAACCGGGCGATGTTGGCCTTATGCCGCCAGACGACGAAAGCCGCGCCGAGCACGGAGGCGATGACCACGGGCGCGGGTGGATGTTGAATCAGAAAGACCGCCAGTGGAAAGGAGGCGGCTCCCAGAATCGACCCGAGTGAAATGTAGCGGGTAGCGGCCACCGCGATGACGAATACGACTGTCGTGGCAAGCATGGGCACGGGCGCGAGATAGGCGAAGGCGCCGACGCTGGTAGCCGCCGCCTTGCCGCCATGAAATCCAAGGAAGGCGGGGAAGGCATGGCCGAGCGCCACGGCAAGAGCGGCGGCGCTCACCCAGAGCGGATTTGCTCCGGTGAGCCAGGACGCAAGCCAGGTTGCCGCGAAGCCTTTCGCCATGTCGAGAATGAGGGTGAGGACGCCAAGAACCCGGCCGCCGGCGCGGAGAACATTCGTGGCTCCGATATTGCCGCTGCCGGACTGGCGGACATCGCGGCCGGTCTTGAGGCGGACCAGCAGGTAGCCGAACGGAATCCCGCCGAGCAGATAGGCCGCAATCAACGCGATCAGGGGTGTCATATCGATTTCAACGGAAATGAGGCGAGCTTAGTATATACCGAGCCGGACGGAGAAGATTCGCTCAGGTAAAGGTGAAATTCCGAGACTCGGAACTCGCCGAAGTCATCCGCGTCGAGGCTCGCTATACGCCGCCGGAGTTCCGCGAGGCTGGGCGTTCCACCGATGCGCGCCAGGGTGAGATGAGGGGAGTAGGGCCGGGTCTCTTTTCCGACGCCGAGCCGGAACACAGCCTCTTCGGTGGCCCGGGCGAGGGTGGCGAGTTGTTCGGGGGCATGGACCGCGGCCCAGAAGCTGCGTGGATGGTGGGGGTTGGGAAACCAGCCAAGGCCGCGGATGGCGATATCGAAGGGGGCAATGCCGGCAATGGCTTCGAGGGTGGATTTCATCTCCTCGAGGCGCTCATCGGGCCAGGAGCCGATGAACTTGGTGGTGATGTGGAGATTGCTCACGGGGCTCCACCGCAGCCTGGCGGCGGAACGGAGTTCGGTGATGAGACGGTCGAGGGACCGCTTCACCTCGGGCGGGATGTCAATTCCGGCGAACACTCGCATGTGGCAATAATCAACTAGAGTACAGCATTGGAAGAGAAAATCCGGAATTGGGAAGTGCTGCCGCGGGAATTCTATGCGCGGCCGTCGGTGGAAGTGGCCCGGGATCTGCTGGGGAAGGTGATTGTCCACGGATCGACGGCGGGACGGATCGTCGAGGTGGAGGCGTATCTTGGATTGAAGGACGGGGCCGCACACGCCTCGCGGGGCCTGACGCCGCGGACCAAGGTGATTTTCGGGCCTCCCGGGCATGCGTACGTTTATTTCATATATGGGATGTACGAGTGTCTGGACTTGGTGGCCGAGCCGGAGGGGTCGCCGGGGTGCGTGCTGATCCGGGCGCTCGAGCCGGTAGCCGGGATAAAGCTGATGATGCGCCGGCGTGGGGTGATCCGCATCGAGGAGACCGCCTCGGGACCGGGCAAACTGACCGTGGCGATGGCGATCACGCGCAAGCAGAATGGAGCCGATGTCACGATTGCGGGCCGGCCGCTCACCGTGCGCCGCATGCCCGATGAAGAGCCGTTGCGCGTGATCAGCGGCCCACGGGTGGGAATTCGCAAAGCCGTGGACTGGCCCTTGCGGTTCTATCTCGCCGGCAATCCACACGTCAGCCGTCCACGCTGAGCCGTGGAGGACGCTCAGACGCGATCCGGCCGGGCGCGGAAGAGCATCATATGCTGGGTGAGCAGGAGCGGCCACAGCGTCCTCTCCCAGACCAGGTCTCCCATGCTTGCCGTCGCGGCCAGAACCTCTTCTCTTTGCAAGGGACGCTCATCGGGAAACCGCCATTGTCCTATCAGTTCCAGGAAGCCGCGGGTGGCGCGGTAGAGCCAGGTAGGATAGGGAAAAGATATCAGGACCCAGCCGCCGGGCCGCGCGTTGTCGAAGTGAGCGGCGGCCACCTGTGAGGTGCCGGAGGGGTCGAAGTGCTCGATGAGTCCGACGCTGAAGATGAGATCGGCTGGCTCGGGAATCCTGGTTTCCCTGACGTCGCTCTGATGGAGGATGAGAGCGGGTGTGTTATGGCGGCGAAGCAGGTCCAGCCCCAGCGGGTTGGTGTCCACTACATGATAAGCGCGGACCGGGAAGCGGTCGAGAATGGCTTCAAGGAAGCAACTGTTTCCTCCCCCGAATTCGGCCACCACCGGCTTTGAATCGGCGCTGAATCCCGCGTTCCGCAAAGCCTCGAGGATGGAGCGCGTGGTGTACTTGCGGGTGAGACGGGCGGTGAAAGGCACTTTCCGGTAGTAGGTGGTCCAATCCGTGGCTCCGGAAGAGGCGCGCCGCGCGGAGAAGACGAAATCACGCTGCAAGGCGAAGTTGGCGAGAAACAGCAGAGTCTCGACCAGTAGTTTGGCTGGAAAGTACGAAATGCCGAGCAGCGAATGAACCGAGATGAGGCTCAGATAGGAGAGCGCGCCGCTGCCCGCCACCACGGCGGCGTAGCGCGCAATGACTCGCGCTCCCGAACCGCGGAAGAGAAACACCATCCGCCGGTTGAGATTGAAGTTTACGATGGCCGCTATAAGGCGTCCACAGACTTGCGCCGGAAGAGGGCTGCCCCACAGGCCGAGGGCGAAATAGAAGACCGCGTTATCGCACGCCGCCGTGAACAGGGAGGCCGCCGAGAAGCGGAGCAGCACGAAGTAGATGCGCATGGAATCGAGCAGCGGATTGAAGTGCGAAGAGGCGTTGCCTTCGAGATAGAGCGTGCGGATGTCCACCTGTTCGACGGGGATGGCCAACTGGCGCGCCACGATCAGCATGTCGAGTTCGAACTCATAGCCGAAAGCGGTGGAACGGAGCATGGCCTCGGCCAGCGCGCGGGGAACGCCGCGCAACCCGGTCTGAGTGTCGCGCAGATTCACGCCGTGCAGCAGACGAAACAGCCCGCGTGTGAATTGATTGCCGAAGCGGCTGCGGAGCGGCACGCCGCCGCGGAACTGGCGCGCCCCGAGCACGAGCTTCGGTGAATGTTCGAGGAACGCGGCGGCTACTTTCCGGATATCTTCCGCGTGATGCTGGCCGTCGGCATCCGCCGTGACGAAACCCGCCGCCTCGGGGAAGCGGCACAAGGCGTGGTTGAAACCAGTGCGCAGGGCGGCTCCTTTGCCGAGATTGACGGCATGCTCAATCACTTCCACGCCGGCCAGCGCGGCGCAGCGGGCAAACAACGGCCGGAACTCTTCCCCGCTGCCGTCGTTGACGACAACGATGGGGAAGGGCGCGGGTTCGAGCGCCTCCAGAAGTTCAAGCAGGCGTGTATCGGGGCGGTAGGCGGGAATCACCAGCGCCAGGGGCGCGGAGGATCGGCTCATTTTCGTGTTTTCTCCTTTTGGGAGATGGCCCAGGCGAGATTGTTGCGCGCCAGCTGGCTGGCCGGTTCGAGCCGTACCGCCTCCCTGGCGGCCGCGATGCCTTCGTCCCACTTGCCGAGCGCGTTGTTGCATGCGGCAATGTTGTTGTAAGCGGCGGAGTAATTCTTGCGGAGATGGAGAGCCTGGCGGGCGGCGGCGACGCATTCCTCGAAGCGCCCGGCCCGGTAGTAGCGCAGGGACAGGTCAAGATTGCCTTCCGGGGTCTGCGGAGCCGCTGATTGTGAATTGAGCTCCTGTTCGAGGCTCGCGAGTTTCGCCAGGTAGCCGCGGGCGGTGGCATCCGAAGCATCGAGTTCCAGGGCCCTGGCGGCGAGCGGACGGAGCGCGCTCCAGTTCTGCTGCTCGAAATACGCCTGCATGAGAACGTGGAGGCAGGTGAGATCGGAGGGGTTGATGGAGTAGGCCTTCTCGAGTTGGGCGACAGCCTCCGTGTGCCTGCCTGCCCCGAGCAGCCAGCGGCCATAGTAACAATGAGGCGCGGGCTTATTGGGTCCGAGGAGGAGGGCGCGGCGGAAGTGCGCTTCCGCCTGGGCGTTGTGCCGCAGAGCGCCATGGGCAATCGCGGTGTTGATCTCGAGCAGGTAATAGGCGGGAGTATAGATTTGCGCCCGCGCGAAGCAGTCGAGCGCCCCACGGTAGTCCCCTTTCGACATCCGCGTCAGGCCGTAGTTCATCCAGCCGCGCCCATTGTGGGGACTCTTGCGCGTGACATCGAGCCACAGGGACTCTTCCGAACGCCATACCTCGTTGCGGCGCCAGGTAGCGGCCGCCGACGCCACCAGCGCGAGACAGACGGCGGCGATGGCGGCGCGGCGGAGGGGCGCGCCCATCCGCGCCACCAGCAACCGCCCGGCTTCGAGTACAGCCGGCACGAGACCCACGAATGCGAAGTACATGCGGTGGTCATTCGCGGCTTCGGCAAGAGGCGTGAGGGCGGTGGGCAGCAGGGTAATGAGAAACCAGGCGAGGCCATAGCCGATGGTCCGCGTGGCCGGCCGGCGCGCGGTCAGTATGATGACCGCCAGCAGCGCCGCAATAAATAGAAAACCGGCGGCGGCCTTGGGAGGGAATCCCGTGAACAGCGCAATGTCATAATCCGCGCTGAGCCCCGCGGGCCAGAAGAAGGTGAGGAAATACTTTCCGGTTACCCAGGTTTGAGTGATCCAGTAGGCCACCCGAGGACCTCCTCCGGAGTTGAAGGTGGCAGCCGTCATGCGACCAAGCAACAGGGCGAGGGCGGCGGTGGCGGCAAGCGATGGAAGCGTTGCCTTGAGCGCGCGGCGGGCGTCCGGTTCCTCATACAGCCGGACGTAGAGGAACAGCAGCAGCGGGTAAACCAGAGCGGGAGGCTTGGACAGGCAGGCCAGAACGTAGGGGATGAGATAGAGGCCGAAACGCCGCCAGGATGGCTTGCGGATATAAAGAGCCAGCGAGGCGGCCACGCCGAGAGTGGAATAGAGGTCCCCGCGCTGGATCACGTAATTCACCGTCTCGGCACAGACGGGATGAAGACCGTAGACGGCGGTGGCGAGCACCGCCGCCCATTCGCTGCCATCGAACAGCCGTTTGTAAAGGACGTAGAGCACCAGCAGTTGCACCAGGAACCAGAAAAACGTCGAAACGTGGAAGGCAGCCGGGTTCAGACCCCCGCCGAGGCGGTAATCGAGCGCGAGAGAGGTGGTGACGATGGGCCGGTAGACCTGGTGGGTGGGAAGTACGCTGAATGTCGACGAGTCCGTGAAGAAACGTGGGATGTTCCGCGGAGATCGTATATGCGGATTGTCGCTTATGGTGTGATAGTCGTCGAAATGGAAGGAATTGTGAAAATGGTTGGCGTAAACTGCCAACGTCACGGCCATCAGCAGCCAAATGGCCATGCGAGGATTAAGAATTCGCCGCATTAACGCGATCCGCTGAATAAATATCTAGTGTACCCGGCTCGGGACAAGAGGGGTGAGCCGCTAGCGGACCGGCAGGCCGGCCGGGTTGGCGGAGCGGCCATCCTGGGTAACGGTGATCAATTGCGCGCCGGAGAGGACATTGGAACTGAGCGTGAAGACCACTTCATAGGCCCCGCTCACCGTGCTCGAGGGCAGGATCTGGAGGGGGGTATGGTCGACTCCGCCGGCATTGACGGTGACGCCGCTCAGCGGAACGATCCCCGTATACGCGTTCGCGACAAGACCGCTCGTGACAATGCTCAGCGTGTCGCCCCGGCCCACGGGATGGGCGGCGTCGACCGGCGCGCCCTGGCTCAGGATCGAGACGATAACGGGCGGCGGGGGTTCGATGTGGAAAGCGATGGGCTGGGCGGCGTCGGTGGAGGTGCGAAGGCGCACGATGGCCGGTCCGGGAGCGATGGTGGCGGGAATCTGAAAACTCACCTGTCCGTTCGATACGGCCGAGACCGCAATGGGCAGATCATTGAGCGTCAGCAGAATCCCGGCGGGTGTGATTCCGGCCGGCAGGTTCAGGGTGAACAGCATCGCCGGGGCTCCGGCGGTAAGCAGCGCCGAGCCGGTAACCGGGTTGATCGCCTGCGGAAGAACCAGCAGCTTTCCGGCGACGGCCGGTTGCACGCTGAAGCCGCCGGGCAGGGTTACGGTTTCAAGGCCATTGGCGAGACTCACGGTGGTTGTGGCCGGAGAGGCGGCGCCGGAAATGCCGATGTCGGCCAGCAATCGATTCGGTCCGGTCACCCAAACACGGCGGACGGTGATGTCGCTGGTCCCAAATCCAAGGCGAGCCAGTCCGTCAATGAGGTTGAGATTCGTGCCGGTGATCTCGACCATGGCCTCCGACCCCGCGGGGAGCGCCGCCGGAGCGATGCTGATGGCGGGGGCGTCGCCGGCATCGTAGGTATAAGAAACCGGATTGTTGCCCTGCACATAGAGCGAACTCTGGCCATCGGTGGTAAGTGCGACAACAGCGGCGTTGTGGCCGGGCGCGGCGGGTGGCGGGCTTACCACTACTCGTCCCGCCTGGGCATCGTAGGAACGGATGGCGGCGGGGTAGCCATCGAATAGGAAGCGTGTGTTCTGGTCGATGTTCGCGGCGGTGATGGCAACCACGCGATTTCCGGCCGCATCGGAGCCCGGAGTCACCGAAGCGATGGAGGGAGGCGGTTTCACGGTCACCTGGAACGCCGAGGGCAGGACGTACATGTCATTGGGGGTGGCGAATACCAGGTGATGAAAACCTTCGGTGGTGAAAGAGTTCAACAGCAGGTCCATCTGCACGTAAGAGGGCGCGTAGAGGTAGGGCCTCGGGCTTCCGTTCAGGCCGACGGATCCGCCGATCGGGATCACGTTGAGCCCGGGAAGGATCGACCCGGATGAGGTGAGCAAACCGTTCCCGTAGGCGACCACGGAACCGCCGCCCAGATTGCGGTTCAGCACCGGGGGCTTGACAGTCACCTGGCCGATGAACCCGTAGGCCTGCACTGAGGAAATAGGGATCGAGGAGCGCGGCTGCGTCTGGAAATTCACGTTATCCACGGAAACGCCGGGCATCACGGCGATGGGAGCCGCCTGATTCGGATCTCGAGTGCCGGGAAAGAACTGGGCGTCGAAGGGGGAGGGGAACGGAAACGGCTGGCCATCCGGCCCAATGGGAGCCACTATATTAGCGGGGCTCGCCTCGCCATCAAGAGGGGAAGGCAGCGGCTGTACGTAGACAAAGTACTGGCCTTGCGGAATCCCGTCAATCCGGTAAGTGCCGTCCGGATTGGTGAGCGTGTTCAACGCGGGTCCGGACGGCGGAATCGCGGTGACGGAGGCCATCCCCACCCCGTTTCCTCCCAGGGTCACACGGCCCGTGATGGTTCCCGTGAGCGACAGGAAATTCCGCGCCGGATAGAGGAGCGAGATGCCGGCGATATCATCCGCCGCCAATGGACTGGCCTTCGAAGTGGCTCTCGTGATCTGGGTGGACATCACACTCGAGGAGAGCGAATGCTGCAACCCGAGCGCATGGCCAAATTCGTGGACCACGGTTAGGAAGAAGGCTTCACTGAAGCTCGGCTGGTCCGAAAGATCTCCGCGAAGCATCACCAACGACCGGTTGATAGGCGCAAACGCGCCGGTTGTGGCGGTGGCGGCGATGACCGAACCCACCGACGAAGTGCCGCCCAGGGCGATCAGCCCCGGCGGAATATCCTCGGAAAAGACGACATCGATGCCAGGGCCTTTCGAGGGGGATCCGGCCGGCGCGATGCCGCCGAAGGTGATCCGCAAATCGGATGAGTCGACATCATTCCATGTCTTGGCGGCAAGGCGGATCTGGCTAAGGATGGACGGAAGGCTGTCGTTCGCGGCGAGGGCGGTGGGTCCCTGCTCGGAGAGATAGTAATTGAGGGTCTTGTTGGGGAGGGCGGCCAGGTCCCATTTCGTGGGGACGGAGACGAAGGGAGCGTTGCGTGTGAGATAGCGCAGGAAGTGATAATAAGCAGATGCGCTGGGGCACAGGAGCACCCCAGCGCTAATCAACAGTAAGACGTGCTTAGATAACTTCACTGCCGTCTTTCCACTTCTCGACGATTTGGATGGTGGCAGCCATTTCACCGGCTGACGCCGGCCAGCGTGCGATGAATACGATCGACCATCTCGCCTAATCGCACGCTCACCGGCGTATCCTCCACCACCTTGCCGGAGGAGTCCAGCATGGTATCGCTGACCGCTTTACGCGTCAGCACCGGCCCCCCCAGGGGATCCTTTGTCATCGTGAACAATCCTTGACTCAACCCGATCACTTGCGTAAGGCCACTCCGGCCAGTCCACAGGAAGAGTACATACTCTTGTCCCTCCCTCAGGCTTGGAGAACCGGAAAAAGTCTGAGTAACGGATCCGTACTTCCCACCGGCAACAAAGACATTGATCTCCGCACTGCTGCCGCCTTTATACGAATCCGACGGTTGAACCCGGTATTCGGTGTAGATGACCGGGCCACGCATCACCGTGGTTGACCCGGTGACCTTGCCGCGCACGATCTGTGTCGATTTCCGGATCATGTCATCGAGGCTGAGCTTCTGCAGCGTCGCGGCTGGCAACGCGCTCACGCCGGCAATGACGAGGATACCTGCAAACCGCATTGGTAACCATCTCTTATGCAATCGCCGGACCAAACAGGCGATCCATCATTTTCTTGTGGTTCTTCCAAACCCTCGAAAGCGAGTTGTGTTTGTTGGACACATTCTGGGACAGGGTGACCCAAACGGAACACAGATCAGGCGCCGGGCCGTGAGGCCTGATTCGCGGCGTTGTCCTTGACAATCAGCAGCGGAACGGCCAGGTCATGCCGCACGCCGTTAATGGTCGCCCCGAAGATGATGTCCTGTATGCCTTTATGCCCATGGGCCCCCATCACCACCAGATCGGGATGAAGCTCGCGGGCGAGGTGGACAATCTCCTGCCGCGGATTCTCGGAATGCCGCACGACCAGCTCCGCCGGAATGCCCTGCCCCCGGAGATTGGCGAGGATTCCCTCGAAGTACTGCTGCCCCCGCTCGACTTCGGCGGTCTCGGCGAGATGGCCATAGACCCGGCTGGTCACCCCCTCCTCCACGTGCAGCAGCACTACTTTCGAGCCGTGCTGGCGCGCCATGGCGACGGCATGGGAGAGAGCGGCGCGGTCGCGGTCCGTATGATCGAGCGGCACGAGGATCAATTGGTAGAAAGGCGCGGCTCCCGGCGAGACGGGCTCCGGCACCGGAACCCCTCCGAGTCCGGCCTGCCGCCTTCCGAGGAAGGGCTGGAAGGTGATCCACAACAGCAGGGCCAGCAACGCAACGGCGAAAGGAACGGCGATTCCGGCCACCAGTGGTTTCCACTTTCCAGCGCTCTCGATCCAGCCGCCGAGCGCTGTCCAGGCTAGCCAGAGATTCAGAGCCACGATGATCATCGCCGCCAGCCAACTTGCCGTCTTCACCCAGGCGCGGTTGGTGAACGCTCCCATTTTCCCCCTATCCGAGGTGAAGTGGATCAGCGGAATGACGGCGAAGGGCAACTGAAGGCTGAGGATCACCTGGCTGAGAATCAGCAGCTTTAGAGTGGCATCCTCTCCCGCGATGACGATGGTGGCGGCCGCCGGGGCCACCGCCACGGCGCGCGTGATCAGGCGCCGCAGCCACGGGCGCATGCGGAAGTTGAGAAAGCCTTCCATTACGATCTGGCCGGCCAGCGTACCGGTGAGAGTCGAGGACTGGCCGGAACAAAGCAGCGCCACGGCGAAGAGCACGCTCGCCGCCCCCGTACCAAGCAGCGGGGCCAGAAGGAGATGGGCCTGCTGGATCTCCTTCACTTCTATGCCTTTTTGGAAAAATACCGCGGCCGAAAGGATGAGGATGGCGGCATTGACGAACAGTGCTCCGTTCAGCGCCACCACGGAATCGACCAGGTTGAACCGGCAGGCGGCGCTCTTGTCGGCTTCACTCTTGCCGATCCTGCGCGTCTGGACGAGCGCCGAATGCAGGTAGAGATTGTGAGGCATCACGGTTGCGCCCAGGATCCCGATAGCGACGTACAGGCTCCTCTGGTCGAGCCGGGGAATCAGTCCAACGGCCATGTCGCTGAAGGAAGGCTTCGCCAGAATGATCTCGATCAGAAAGCATACGCCGATCACGGCGATCAGCGAAAGGACAAACGCCTCCATAACGCGAATCCCCAGGCGTGTGAACCAGAGTAGAAGGAGGGTGTCGAGGGTGGTCAGGAGAACGCCCGCAAGGAGCGGAATGCCGAAGAGGAGGTTGAGGCCGATGGCCGCGCCCAGCACTTCCGCCAGATCGCAGGCGGCGATAGCCACCTCGCACAGCAGCCACAGGGCTTGCGCGACGGGTCTCGGGTAGGAATCACGGCAGGCTTGCGCCAGGTCGCGGCCGGTGACAATGCCAAGACGGGCGCTCAGCGTCTGCAGCAGGATGGCCATGGCGTTCGAGAGGACGAGGACCCAAAGAAGCTGATAGCCGAAGATAGCGCCGCCTTCGAGATCGGTCGCCCAGTTGCCCGGATCCATGTAGCCCACGCTGACGAGGTAAGCGGGGCCGGCGAAGGCGAACATGCGGCGCCAGAGAGAGGGTTGGGAGGTGGAGACGGAGGAATGGACCTCTGGGAGGGAGTGAGGCCGGTCAACCAAAGGCTCCATCTTGATGTTAACTATAGTTTATTAAAGCGGCCCCGGTCAACCCCTCCGCCTCACGCCTTGCCCACCACCTTGAACCCTTTTCGCTCCATCGCTCCCCAACCTCCCCGCTTCCCCTTGATGCCGTCTATCAACCCCTGCACTCGCCATAGCGTGAGCATTTGCCGGAAACCGAAGTTCTCGGCAATGGCGGCGGCGAACAGTTTCCAGCTATCGCGCCAGCTCGGATAGCGGCAGATTGTGAACTCCTCGAGAAGCACAGCGCTGGTCGACAGGAGCATGCCGGACATGATGGACACCGAAAAGAACAGGATTGCCACCGGCGGAGCGATGATGCTGAACACCAGACCCAGAATAGTCAGAAAGTAGCCAAGAAACTCGACGGCGGGTCCGAGCATTTCAAACAGGAAGAAGTAGGAGAAAGCGAACAGCCCGACAGTGCCGTACCTGGGGTTGAGCAGCATCTCGCGATGACGCCAGAGACTCTCGACGGTTCCCCGTTGCCAGCGTTTGCGCTGCCGCTTGAGGATCTTCAGCGAGTCGGGGACTTCGGTCCAGCAGACCGGCTGGGCTACGTAAACAATGCGGTACGGCTTCCTGTTCTTGATGTAGTGGTGGTGCATCCGCACAACCAGTTCCATGTCCTCGCCGATGGTGGACTCTTCAAAACCGCCGATTTCAAGCAGCGCATCGCGCCGGAACAGCCCGAAAGCTCCCGAGATGATGAGGAGGGAGTTGAGGAGACTGAACCCCACGCGCCCCCCCAGAAAAGCGCGCAGGTACTCCACCGCCTGAAAGTTCGCAAGCCACGATGTGGCCGGGCGGATGCGGCGCACGCGGCCGTGGAGGACGTCGCAGTCATTGACGGCGCGCACGGTGCCGCCCACGGCGATGACCTGCCCCGGATCCTCGAGGCAGGGTTTGATCATCTGGAAGAGGGCGTCTTTTTCGATAAGCGAATCGGAATCCACCACCATCACATAGGGAGAAGAGGCGGCATTGATGCCCGCGTTGATCGAATCCGCCTTCCCCCCGTTGAACTTGTCGATCACCAGCAGGCGGATCGGTTCGCGGGATTCATAGACGGCGCGCACGGGCTTGGTGAAGAGGCTCCCTTCGACATCGCGCGCCGAGAGATACAGTTTGAACTCCTCGATCAGGATCTTCAGCGTGTCGTCCTTGCTGCCGTCGTTGACGACAACCACTTCGTAGTTCGGGTAATCAAGCCGCAGCATTCCGCCGACGCTCTCGCGGATCGTCATGGCCTCGTTGTAGGAGGGCACGATCAGCGAGATGGCGGGCATCAGCGGCGACTTCATGAGAAGGTCCTTTTCCTCTCGCGAAAAGGTCGAGTGGTAGCGGCGCAGGCAGAAGAATCCCGCCACGGTGAGGAAGAAGTAGATGGCGTTGATGGTGAATACGTAGAGGATGATTCCGCTCTCGAAAAAGAAATAGACCCGGTGGACGAGAATATCTATCGTGTCGTAGTCGATCATGCGGCCTCGATTGGGGAGAGGTGCGCCGCGCTCAGGGCTTCGGCGGCACGGGCGGCGAGTTTCGCGTCGGGGGAGAGGACGGAGCGTTCGAGGATCCGCCACCCTTCCTGCCCCATGCAGCCGAGCGCGCGAAGCGACTCGCGGGTTAGCTCTCCCTGGGGATCGCCAAGAGACGATTCGAGAACGGGAATGGCGGAACGGATACGCAGCCTGCCCGCCAGACGGGCGGCGGCGAGGCGAACCGGTTCTTCCGGGCTGGCGAGCCCGGCAAAGATCCATCCCTCCAGTCGATCCGGGGAGCCTTCGAATTGAAGCAAGGGGAATGCGGCCGCCCGGACGGACGCGCAGGGATGGACTAGCAGGGAGACCAGCATGCCATAAGGAAGGCGGGACATCCAGCCGGCGGCGAGTTCAAGAGCGGCGATGAGTTGGGAGGGCTCCCCGCCGGCAAGCACTCGAGGGAAAACCTCCTCGACCAGGCGGGAAGAATGCGGTTCGAGGTCCGGCAGGAGGAGTGCCCGGACCAGCAGCGGAGATTCGAGGCACAGAAGAAAAACCCGGGCGGCATCCGACGGGTCCCCCAAGCGCAGAAGCGAACGGCAGGCGGCGGTACGGACGTGCGGAGAAGTATCGGTGAGCATCCGGCGGAGCGTTTCACGGGAGGATGAAGTGGCCAGCAGGCCAAGGTGGAACGCCGCGTCCTTGCGCTGTTCAGCCGAGCCATACAGAGCCACCTTCTCCCAAACCCAGCTCACTCCCAGGGACGAAGCGAGCGCCGTGAGACGGGCGCGCGCGGAACCTTCCACCGACCCGAGAAAATCCGCCAGCGCCCTCTGAACATCCGAGCCGTGCACGAGGCACATGGCGAGCAACGGACGGAAGCGATCCTCCCCGGCGATGTGTTCGGCGAGATTCCTGCGAATGAGGGGCAGGGCGCGCGAGGAGAACCCGCGGCGCGCGGCATCCTTCTGTTTGATGAGGCAGGAGAGCAGGAGTTCGGCCGTCATCAACATGAGTTGTACCGAGAGGAAGGAAAGGGCCATCGACAGCGGCACTTCGCGAACCCGGCGCGAGAAGACCTGATGGTGTACCTGCCAGGCCATGTACACGAGCAGGGAGAGGACGAAGCAGACCTTGAGCAGGACGGCGAGGCGCCCGGCGGCCGGCGACCGCGCGAAATCGCGCAGACGGCGCAGCGCGGACGACAGCCGTTTCATGACGCCCGCTTGAGCAGCCGCTTGAGGCGCACGGCGAGTTCCATGGGGCTGAATGGCTTGGTGAGGTAGTCGTCGGCCCCAAGGGCGAACGCCTGGAGCTTATCCACCTCCGAGTTGCGCGAAGTGAGCAGGACAACGGGGGTCCGCTGCAGGACGGGATCCTGCTTCACGGCCGCAAGCACCTGGAACCCGTCCATCGAAGGCATGATGATGTCCAGAATCGCGGCGCAGGGACGGCGGGCCTTGAAGATATCGAGCGCTTCGCTGCCGTTCTCGGCAATGTGACAGGTCATGCCGTGCTTCGAGAGCAGCGACCCAAGCAAGGTGCGCGTCGTGACATCGTCGTCGGCGATCAGAATTTCGGGTTTCTCCCTCCTCGAAGCGGGCTCCGCCAGCCGTTTGGGAAGCGGCGGCCGGGAGGCAAGCATGGCGGCCCTCCAGGCGAACTCCTCCTCCTGCCACGGGGCCGCGAGGTAGTCGCGGAGTCCGGGTTGAGGAATCTGGGCGAGACGTGTGAGCAGACGGCGCGAGCCGGTGACCAGAATGCCGGCCGGAGTGTGGGAGAGGAAGCCCGGGTCGATGGGTTCGGTCAGTTCCCACTCCGGGGGCGCGGCAACGACGAGGATCTCAGTGTCGAGCGATTCCAGGGACAGTGTGGAACCGATCTCCCCCTCGAGCACTCTTACGTTGCAGTTCTGGCGCTCCAGAACCTGCTGCGCCTGGCGCAGTTCGTTCCCTGATAGCGCGAGAGTAATCTTTCTGCCATGAAGAGCCGCGTATTGCGGGCACGGATGATTCCGCGTGAGAGAGGCCGGCTCCGGATGCGGGGACTCCTGGGAGCTTAGCGCCTCGAGCAAACCCTGCAAGTCGAGGCGGATCTCATGCACCAGGTGGGGCTCCGGGGTGGGCTTCTCCATCATGTGGAGCAGATTCGCCAAAGCTTCGTCGGTTGGATCCGGCGGAGCCGGTTCCTCGGGAGGCGGAGCCGTCAGTAGGCTGGCGGCTGGAAACCGCATGTCCTCCTGTATGGCCAGGCCTGGCTCGGAGAGCGGCAGCGTTGTCTGCAACTCGGGGAAAGCGAATCCGTTGTTGCCGGGGGCGGCGGCGGCCATCACCTTCGGCTTGAGGGCGGGCGGCAGCAATGCCGGAGAAGGAGGCGCCTCGGCAAGGCCGAGTTGGAACCCCAGCGTTCGCAGGAATTTCAAGCCGGTGCCATTCATGACAATGCGCATGTTCGGTTGAGAGCGGCCCGGCGATGACACAGCCGGGACCGATTGCGATAGAAACTTGCTTCCCACACTCCTTCGACATTCTCAGTGCCCCACTTTAGTCCGCGGGTGGAAAGGAGGGGATGCCGAACGGATAAGGGGAGGGATTGTAAAGCGAACGCCGAATTCCTCCGATAGCAAGGGATATAAGGATCATGAATCTAAGGCGAACCCTTGACCGGTCGTGGCGGGTGTTCCTTCTCGTTGGAACTTTCGCCGTCGCCCATGCGGCCGCGCCGGAGAACATCATGATCGAGGCCCGGAACATGGCCACCAGCGGAAAGCGGCCGCAGGCGATCGCATTACTCGAGCGGCACCTTCGGGAGCATCCCCGCGATATCGATTCGCGCCTCATGTACGGCATTATCCTCTCCTGGGAAGGACGCTACGAAGATTCGCGGCGCGCCCTGGACGCAGTCCTTGAAACCAGTCCCGATTACACCGATGCCCGCGAAGCCCTGATTCGCGTCGAGATGTGGTCCGATCATCCGGACCGGGCCGAGAGACTCGCCCGCGAAGGACAGAGCAGGGATCCGGGAAATGTAAATTATCTTCTGGCACGGGTAAAAGCCCTACGTGATCTGAAGCACGAGAAAGCCGCGCTTGAACTGGCCCGCAATCTGCTCGAACTCGAGCCCGGCAACAAAGAGGCTCAGCATCTGCGGGAGCAACTGGTGGAGAGCAACCGGAAGTGGGATGCCGGCGTGGATCATTCCTACTCCTGGTTCAGCGACAACGGTTCGGGATGGCGGGAGAGCAGCATCACGCTGAAGCGCATGTTTCCGATCGGCAGAGTAGGAGTGCGGTTTACACAGGCGAGCCGGTTCGGCTTCAACAGTCAGTTGATGGAGATGGAGGCCTATCCGAGGGTGCGTCCGGGAACGTACCTGTACCTGAACGGCGGCTTCTCGCCCGACCGCCAACTGTACCCGGCTTACCGGTTCGCGGGCGAGGTGTTCCAGAATCTGCCGCTGTCCATGGAGGGGTCTTTCGGGTTCCGCAGATTCCGTTTCAATGCACCGTTTACGCTCTATACCGGCTCGTTGGGAAGGTATTTCGGGGACTACCTGATCTCCTGCCGGACATTCCTCAGCCGCGACGAGTTTGGATGGAGTCCCTCTCTGCAATACTCCGTGCGGCGCTATTTCAACGACCATGAAAAATTTATCGGGTTCCGCTATGGACGAGGGGCGTCGCCCTTCGAGGTGCGGAGCACGAATGAGATCGGCGTTTTGAAATCGAATACTTTCATGGTGGAGTTCAGCGGGAAGCTGAATGGACGATGGCTGTATAGCTTCACGGGTGGGATCAGCGCGCAGGACCGTTATGGGCGGAAAGGGGTGCGGCAATACATCCTGGACGGATCACTGGACTACAGGTTTTGAAGACGCCCATGGATATCCCCTCGGTCCGGTTCCTGCTGCCCTGCCTGATCCTCTATGCGTTCTACTGGTCGCTCTGGTTAAACCCGTACGTGGATGAGGGCGCGGACAAAGACGCCGAACATCACCTCAGCAACGCCAAGGCCCAACGGCTTCTCTCGAGGGCGAGGCAGTTGATAGCGGAACAGCGCCTCGAGGATGCGCTCGGTCCGACGCTCGAGCTGTACAAAGCCTATCCGGAAAACAGCATCTACATCGACCAGTTGGCGCGCATTTACAACAAACTCGAACGCTGGAACGACGAGGCCGCCATGTGGGAACAGTTCCTCGTCTACTCTCCGATCCCCTCGGACGGCTGCCCCCAGATCGGGCTCGCCTACCGGCGCATGGAGCGCGAAGACCTTGCCTACAAGGCATTCGAACGCTGCCTCTCACTCGAGGAGAACAGCGACAACCTGATGTTCATGGCCCACGCTCTCGAAAGGAAGGGGCAGTACAAGACGGCGGACGAGTTGTACGGGAAAGCGTTGAAGCGTTCTCCCGGTTATCCGGATGTGATTATCGGAAAGGCCCGCTGCGAAATCCGGCTCGGCAAGGCGGCGGCGGCCAAGGAGCGGGTCCTGAAACTACTCGAGACGCGAGCCGACAACGCGGACGCGCTTCTGGCGGCCGGCATGGCGTGCATGCGGACGGGCGATTACAAGGCGGCGCGCCAGTACCTGCTGCGGGGCAAGCAGGTGCGTCCGCGCGATAAGGATTTCCGCCTCATGCTGGCGCGCGCGGCCCGCCAATCCATTCTGGAGCGATGAACGCCGATGACACGCTGGCTGATCTTTCTTTCGGGGCGGACGATTTTCACCGGATTCTTCCTGTTCTCATCGCTATGGGCGCTGCTCGCCTATGTGCCGTTCACCTACCAGCAGGTGCACAAGGGAGGCCTCATTCCGGCTCTCAACGAATTCTCCCGCCTCCATTCGTGGCTTCACCTGGCCGCCGTCTTCGCCGGGGTCGCCACTCTCGGCTTTGACCGTCCGCGGAATTTCCGCATCAGCCCTCTCGGACGGAAGCTGCGGCGAATCTGGGTGCTCCTGCTTTTTCTTCAGAGCATCGCCCTCGTGTTCGTGCCCGTGATGGCGCACCTTGAAAACGATATCCGCAGCTACCTGTTCGGAATGGCGGCGCTCGTGCCGGTGCTGCTGCTCGCCGTGATCGACTGGTGCGAACTGGTTCCGGCCGTCGAGTGGGCGCCCGAGGCCTGTCCCGAGGATGCGGCGGTGTTTCGCGCGGCCTGGCAAAGCTCGTTGTTCCTGGCCGGATTCTCCTGTGCCTGGGTTTATCTGCGGGCCCGCCCCGTCGATTGGAACGTGGGCGCGGGCGTGTTTGCCGCCGGGTGGAACCTCATGTCCCACCTCCTGGTGTTGATGCTGTTCTTCGTCGTGCTCAACCTGCTCGCCGTGGCGGCAAGCTGGTTCCGCCGTCCGGCGCGCGTCGAATTCGCGTTGTACCACCTGTTGGGAGCCGCGCTGCTCTGGGTGGTTTTCCACATGATCATCTTTCCCGCAATCTCCTTCAGCGACTGGAAAGCCGATCTGTATGCCGCGGCCTTCGCCTTCGTGGCCACCTGTTTTCTATCGGGAATCTGCCTGCGGCTATATCTCCGCGCCGGCGGAGTAGTCGAGAGCGGGCTCGCGCTCTCCTTCTGGATCAGTGGAAAGCACGCCCCGGTGACCCGGCGGCGCCTGGCGGTGATGCTCGGGGCCATCACTCTCGCGGCCGCGACGATGCTGTTTGAGACTTCGAGGATGGATTGGAACTACCTGATGCAGAAGCTGACCATCCTCGTCATCTGGATCGCCGTCTTCCGCGTCTGCTACAAGACAGCCTTCCTGCTGCCGTCGATGAGAAAACGCTCGATAGTGCTGCTGCTCTCCGCGCTCGGCATCCTCGCCGGATACAGGACGCTGCAGGCGACGCAGCGCGTGTTCTGGAAACAGACCCGCAGCCCGCTCATGAGCGCCGCGTTTCTCGAGAAGTACACCGGATACGACGTTTCCTTCAAGCTGATCCGGGACGCGGTCTCCCCCGCGCAATCCGTGGACCCCGAGTTCTACCGCTATCTCTCGAAGCACACCAACATTCCCCGGTCGGTGCCGACCAAACCGGTCGAGATGAAGATTGTCGAGAAACTCGAGCCGTCGGCCAACCGTCCGAACATCTTCATGGTGGTGGTGGACAGCCTGCGCCAGGATTACATCTCCGCCTATAACAGCAACGTCGATTTCACTCCGGCGCTGGGCGAGTTCGGCAAGGAGAGCGTAGTCTTCCGCAACGCTTTTACCCATTACGGCGGCACGGGACTCTCCGAGCCCTCGATCTGGGCCGGGGGGATGCTGTTACACAAACAGTATGTGACTCCGTTCCGGCCGATGAACACGCTCCAGAAGCTGCTCGAGGCGGACCAGTACAAAGCGTTCGTCAGCCGGGACACCATCCTCGAGACGGTTCTCACGCCGTGGCCGAAACTCCAGCCGCTTGACGACAACAAGGCGACAATGGACTACGACCTGTGCTCCTCGCTCGATGAACTGGAAGCGAGGATCACCGCCGAGGGAGCTCCGCGCGGCGGATTGTTTTCCTATACCCAGCCTCAAAACATTCACATCTCGCGCATCAACCGGGAGGGCGGCAAGGCGATCGATGACAGGGACTACAAGAGCTTCTATCCGCCCTACGCGTCGCGGCTGCGCAGAATCGACGGCTGCTTCGGCAAGTTCATCCAATATCTGAAGGACAAGGGAATCTACGACGACAGCATCGTCATCTTCACCGCCGATCACGGCGATTCGCTCGGCGAGGAAGGGCGATGGGGGCACGCCTACACCATCTACCCGGAGATCGTCCGGATCCCCCTGCTGATCCACCTGCCCGCGTCGTTGCGCGGCTTGTCATCCGCGCCGAAAGTAGTGGCATTTTCCACCGACATCACGCCGACACTCTACTACCTTCTGGGACACCGGCCCATATTGAAGCACGAGTTCCAGGGGAGGCCGCTGTTCACCGAGCGGCCGGAAGAGCAGGGATCGTATCGCAGCGACAGCTATCTCATCGCTTCGAGTTATGCCGCGGTGTACGGGGTGTTGAACGGGGAAGGGACCGAGTTGTTCGTCTCCGACGCGGTGAACTTCAAAGACTATGTATTCAGCCTGGGCGGCTTCTCCTCGAGCGGATCGATGGCGTCGACGTCGATGCGGTCCGAGTTCCAAAGCCTGATTCGGGACAAGATCGAAGCCATCGGCACGTGGTACGGGATGAAGGAGAAGTAGCGTCCCGGAACGGCTACGGAAAACGAATCACAAACGGCTAGAATCAAGTAAGGCGTGCGGATCACAATCTCCAAGGAAAACTATCTCAAGGCGATTGCCGAGGCGGAAAGCGAA
This sequence comes from Bryobacteraceae bacterium, assembly GCA_019187195.1. Lineage (GTDB taxonomy): Bacteria > Acidobacteriota > Terriglobia > Bryobacterales > Bryobacteraceae > CADEFT01. The sequence continues at coordinate 13,355 of JABAQT010000057.1, read as the reverse complement.
GGGCAAACGGTGATTGCCGCCACGCTTGCGCGTTGGCTGAACGTATCGCCTCCGGCGGTAACGATGGCCATCAAGCGATTGAAGCGCGACGGCTTGATACAGGTGGCAAAGGATGGCCAACTGAGCCTCACGGGCACGGGAAGGGACATCGCATCGCGATTGCTGAACCGCCATCATCTGATCGAGCGGATGCTGACGGAGATCTTCGGGATGGAGTGGTACAAGGTGCACGAAGAGGCCGAGCAACTGGAGCACGCCGTATCGTCGGACTTCGAGCGGAAGCTGATCGAGAGGCTTGGCCCGGGAGGAGCCTGTCCGCACGGCAATTTTATCGGCCTCGATACTCCGCTGGAACGGAGAAAACGGGGCTGGATGCCGCTGCCTGACCTGGCGGTGGAACAGGACGCGTCGGTAGTGAGCGTGTTTGAACGCGACCGGCAGTTGCTTGAGTACTTCGACAGCCTGGGAATCTGTCCGGGCGCTTCGCTGCGGATGATGAGCCGGAACTACGATGACACGGTGACGCTGCTGATTGGTGGCCGCAAAGTGCAGTTGGGGCAATCGGCGGCAGGCAGGGTTTGGGTGGAGCCAGTCGAGGTGCGGCAGCCTGTCTCCCTCATCTAAACGCGTGGCGATGATCACCGGCGCTTCGTCCGGCATCGGCGCCGCGTTTGCGCGCCTACTGGCGGAGCGCGGTTATGGCCTGATTCTGGTGGCGCGGCGCCGCGAGCGGTTGGAGAGATTGGCGGCGGAACTTCCGGTCGAGGCCGAGGCGCTGGTGGCGGATCTGAGCCTGCGCGAGGACCGCCGGAAATTGGCGGCGAGGCTGCGAAGCGAAGAGCGGCTGGCGCTGCTCGTGAATAACGCGGGATTCGGAACCAGGAACCGCTTCTGGGAGGCGGACCTGGAAGGGCAGACGCGCATGCACGAGGTGCATGTGATGGCTGTGGCCGAGTTGACGCATGCCGCTTTAGGGAACCTCGTAAGGCAGGGAGCGGGCGGAATTATCAACGTTGCCTCCGTGGCGGCGTTTTCGCGCAGCCCGGGCAACGCGAGTTATTGCGCGACGAAGTCCTGGATGGTGGCTTTCACGGAAGGGCTGGCGCTCGATCTTGGGAGCATGGGGTCCGGCGTGAAGGTGCAGGCGCTGTGCCCGGGGTTTACTTATACGGAGTTCCACGATGTAATGGGCGTTTCGCGCGATCGGATTGCGCGGATTCTGTGGATGCATTCCGAGGACGTGGCGCGGCGATCGCTGGAGGGGCTCGACAAGGGGGAATTGATAGTGACGCCCGGCTGGGGATACAGGATGTTCACGGCGATTTTTCCGAGGCTGCCGCTGAAGCTACGGATGGCGTTGGAGGCACGGTCCCCTCACACTCGCGGGCGGCTGTAGAAGCATCAGGGGCGCGCGGCGCCGGGCTGCTCACGAAGCTTGCGGATCAGGGCGCGCAGAGGCTCAGCCTGAAGACTGCCGGGGTGGTAGCGAAGGAAATTGTCCACTTCCGCGGCGGCCGCGTCGGCATCGCCCTGGCGCAGATAGATTTCCGAGAGCAGCAGTTGCGGATTGGCGAAGTGCCCCGGGTCGAGCCTCTTGGCCTCCTTCAAATGCCTGAGGGCGAGAGAGAGCTTGCCGAGTGCGAGAAAGTTCGTTCCCAGTTGTGCGTTGGCGAGGGCATCCCTGGGACGCCACTCGGCGGCTTTCAGGTTGAGCGGGAGGGCCTCCTCGGGCCTTCCGAGGTTGAGGAGAACGCCTCCGAGGTTGACAATGGGCTCGTAGAGTTCGGGGTCCTGGCGGATCGCCTCGCGGAAGTGGGCTTCGGCCTCGCCATATTGCTTGCGTTGGTAGGCGATGACGCCGAGGGTATTCCAGGCGGCGGCGAATTGAGGCGAGAGTTCGACGGCTTTGCGCAGGTGGCGGACAGCTTCCGCGTCGTCGCTCTTGCGGAGTTTCTTGAGGGCTTCCGCGTACTCCTTGCGGGCCTTCCCGGAGATGGACAGGCGGATGGCGGACACGGTGAAGCGCTCCCGTGGCGTGTAGAGCTTGGAGGCGCGGGAGGGGTGAATGAGTACGGTGATTTTTAGGCGGCCCTTCTTGTCGCAAGTAGCGGGGCCAACGCTGTAGGTTTGGCGAAACTCGCCCAGGCGCGGGACGAAGACGGCGATTTGGTAGCTGCCGGCGGCAAGGTTCTTGAACTTGAACTTGCCGTCCCAGTAGACGGGGGTTTCGGCGCGAAAGGAATCGGCGGTCGAAGACACGGCGGCCATCGAGAAACGGGGAGATGGTTTCAGGCGGCCTTCGATGACGAAACTCCCGCGGGGTGAAGACGGGGCGGCCCAGAGGAGCGCGGGGAGCGCAAACAACAGCAGTTTGCGAAAATAGGTTCGAAGGCCAAATCCCTCGATGGTTGTTGACGGCATCTACTACGCCCTCGGACTGACTGCTGGAGGTCTGCTGGTATCCTATCTCAGCCGTCCAGTCTACGGTCTCCCTCTTTTCATTCTTGCTCTTTTCTGTCTCTATTTCTTCCGGGACCCGGATCGGGTGACGCCGGAGGGTCCCTATGCGGTTTCGCCCGCGGACGGCAAGGTGGTGGCGATCCGGAAGGAGAACGGGGGCACGCGTATCTCCATCTTCCTGAACGTGTTTGACGTTCACGTGAACCGCTCGCCGATTGCGGGGCGGATCACCAGCGTGGAGTATCACAAGGGCAAGTTCCTGGTGGCGAGCAAGGAACAGGCTTCGATGGAGAATGAAATGAACACGATCACCGTCGAAGGCGGCGGCTCGAAGGTTGTTTTTAAGCAGATCGCGGGATTAATTGCGCGGCGGATCGTCTGTTGGAAGAAGGCGGGGGACAACGTAGGACTCGGGGAGCGGGTCGGGCTTATCAAATTCGGCTCGCGTGCCGATATCTGGTTGGGACCCGAATGGACGATCGCCGTGCGTCCGGGGGAGCGTGTGCAAGGCGCTTCCTCGATCCTGGCGAGGAAAGAGCATTGAAGTGGGCAAGATCACCCTTCCTGAGCAACTGATTGATCAGCAAAGCCGTCGTCCGCGCCGTGCGGCGTATGCGTTGCCGACACTGTTCACGGCTGGAAACCTATATCTCGGCTTCCTGGCGATTCTCAAGAGTTTCGAGGGAACGCTGGCGGTGCAGGGCGGGCTGGCGGGAAGCGTCCCACAGTTCGAGGTGGCCGCCAAGGCTATTGGGATCGCGGTGCTGCTGGACGGACTGGACGGGCGCATCGCAAGGCTGACGGGGACGGAAAGCGAGTTCGGGCGAGAGATGGACTCACTCGCTGACGTGATCTCGTTCGGGCTCGCCCCGGCGGTCCTGGCGTACGCATTCGGTGTGCAGTTCGTGGATTTCACATCCGATCCGACAATCCGCGACATGTTGGTGCGCGCCGGCGTTTTTCTGTGTTTTCTGTTTCTTCTGTGCAGCGCCTCGCGGCTTGCGCGGTTCAATATCCAGACGAATCCGGTGCCGAAGAATCCGGGGCGGCCGGGGCGGAAGTATTTTGTCGGTCTTCCGACGCCGGCATCGGCGGGAATGGTGGCGGCGGTGATCTACGCTGTCGATTGCGTGCCGATTCGCAGTTGGCCGTTGGCGGCGCTGTGGCTGGCGTTGATGGGTTTGCTTTCGTTTCTGATGGTTTGTACGTGGCGCTATCGCAGTTTCAAGGATCTGAACCTGACGCGGCCGCGTTCGACGCTGACCGTAGTGCTGATGGGAAGCCTGATCTACCTGGTTTGGAACTATTCACAGCCGGTGCTGCTGGCCATGTCGGCAACGTACGTGGGCAGCGGCATCGTGGTACGAATCGGGGGCATCATCCGGCGGCTGTTACGGAAGCAGCACGCGCCGCCGCGTCCGCACGAGCTTCCAGGTTGATCGAGAGACATGCATTCACCATCCGTGGCAATCGTAGGCGGCGAATCGCTGCTTGGCAAGGACGTGCGGGAGATGCTCCGGGAGAGCGATTTCGAGACGCGCGTGCAACTGATCGGCGCCGACGAAGAGGAGGCGGGAAGGATCACCGGGGAAGGTGATGAGGCGGTGGTGATCACACCGCTCGACCGGACGAATCTCGAATCGGCCGGCGTTATCCTGCTCACGGGGAGCGCCGCCGGCAGCCGGAAGGCTTGGGAGTTGATGAAAGCGGGTCCGGTTCCCATTGTGGACGTGACACGCGCGTTGGACGATCTGCCCTCTGCGCGGGTTCGGGCTCCATACGCCGAGCGAGGCGTTGTCGAAAGAGGAGGATCTCCGCTGATTGTGGCTCATCCGGCGGCGGTGGCGCTGGCGCTGGTTTTCGAACAGTTGGAGAAGTTCGGCATCAGGCGGTCACTGGTGGAGATCTTCGAGCCGGCGAGCGAGCGAGGCCAGGGGGGCATTGACGAGTTGCACCAGCAGACGGTGCGGCTGTTTTCCTTTCAAAGCCTGCCGAAAGAGATATTTGACGCGCAACTGGCGTTCGCGCTGCTGGCGCGGTTCGGGGTCGAGTCGCCGCACAGCCTCGAGTCGACGGAGGCGCTGGTGGAACGGCACCTTGCATCCCTGCTGGCGGGACGCGGCAGCCGCACTCCCATGCCGTCGTTACGGCTGGTGCAAGCGCCGGTATTTCACGGGTATAGCATTTCAGCATGGGTGGAACTGGAGGAGGAAGCCGGAGAAGAGGCGGTCCTGGGAGCGTTGGCGGCGAACCGGATCGATATCCGGGCCGCGGCGGAGGATTCTCCAACGAATGTGGGCGTGGCCGGAACGGATGGGATCATCGTGGGAAATGTGCGCCGCGACCGCAACATTCACCGGGCATTCTGGTTTTGGATTGTGACGGACAATCTGCGCATGAGCGCGGGAAACGCCGTGGAACTGGTGAAGCAGGTATGCGCTGTTTGACGGTGCCGGCGCTGTGCGCGCTGCTGCTCGGCTCGTGCGGGTATCATGTCGCCGGCCGTGCCGACGCGCTGCCGAAGAGCATCAAGACCATCGCGGTTCCGGCGTTTGGCAACAACACGACACGCTACCGGCTTTCCGACCGCCTGCCGCAGGCAATCACGCGGGAGTTCATTTCGCGGACTCGCTACCAGGTGGTTCCGGATGTAAACGCCGCCGACGCCATTCTGCAAGGGTCGGTGGTGAACGTCCTCTCGTTTCCGACGACATTCGACACGCAGACAGGGCGCGCGGCCGGCGTACAGATCAACGTTTATCTGAACCTGAATCTGACGGAGCGGACTACGGGAAAGGTGCTGTATTCGAACCCGAACATGGAGGTTCGCGAGCGTTATGAAATCAGCATCGATCCGCTGGCATACTTTGAAGAGAGCGAAACGGCGCTTGACCGGTTGAGCAAGGAAGTGGCCGGAGCGGTGGTGTCGCGCGTGATCGAGATGTTCTGATGACGCCTCAACAATTCCTGGGACAGATCAAGGCGAAGCCGGGAGCGGTCTACCTGTTTGTGGGGCCGGAGATGTACCGGCGGCGGGCTTGCCGGCGGATGCTGATCGAGAGGTTTCTTCCACCGGAGATGCGGGAGGAGGGCGTATCACGCCATGACCTGGAGGAGACAGCGCTACGGGATGCGCTGGACGACGCGAGTTCCCTCTCCCTGTTTGCGCCGAAGCGGGTGATCTGGATATCAGGGGCGGAGGCGGTGTTGCCGCGGGGAACATCGAAGGATGAGGACAATCCGGGCCACGCGGCGCTCGCGGCCTACATGCGGAATCCGGCGGCGGATACGATCGTGGTGTTCGATAGCTGGCGATTCACGTTCGACAACGAGGATAAGGCGAAGATGGACCGCCTGCGCAAGTTCTATGCGGCGATTCCGGACGTAGTGGAGTTCGCGCCGTACACACCCGAGGAGGCGCGAAAACTGGCGGGTGACCTGGCGGCCCGCAACGGACTCGAGATTTCTCCGGCTGCGCTCGAAACGCTGGTGGAATCGCTCGGCAACGACGCCGCGCGCCTTGCTGGCGAGATCGAGAAACTGGCGCTGTACACGGGCGGCAAGCGGCCGGTGACGGAAGAGGATATCCAGGTGATGGCTCCCGATGCCCGCTCGGCGACGATTTTCGCGTTGGTGAACGCGATTGGACGGCGGAATCGCGCGGTGAGCCTCGATCTGCTCGAGACGCTGGTGCGGGAGGGCGAATACCTGCCGCTGGCGATCACGTTCCTGGCGACACAATTCCGGCTTGCGCTGGCAGCGAAGGAAGAAGGGCTGCGGTCGGCTCAGCAGGCGCAGGGGCACTTCAGTAAGCTCGGAGTGGCGATGTGGCCGTCGCGGGCGCAGCAGGTGATGCAGACGGTGAACACCTTCACAATGCAGAACCTGGAGCAGGCGGTGGCCGAGCTTTACAAAGCCGACAAGGCGCTACGAGACCGGAGCCCGGATGACCGTATCGTCATGGAGCAACTGGTGCTGGCGCTGACGAAGTAGGCCGTTGGGATCGCTAGGTGAGCAATTTCGAGCCGGAAGGTTCGGCGAGAGTCTTACTGAAGATGGAACAGGCTTTGGCGAGGTGGCTCAGGTCGCCGCCTTCCTCGACAGTCAGTTCATGCTCGACCCAGTTGGAGAGAGGGATGTTCCGGAAGAAGAGGCGCTCCTGCAGAACCATGGATTTCTTGTTGAGGAACAAGGACTTACTCTCCCGTGTGTAGTGCCGTTCCTCGACTCGGAAATCACCCAGGAACTCGTTCAGGCTTTCGCGGCGGATAGACTCCTCCGTGGCCTTGATCTTTTCCACCAGAACCTTCTCCTGGGAGCTGATGGTCGCCTGAGCGGCCGCAAGAACCTCCCGCTCCCTGGCAATGGCAACCTCCATTCGTGCTTGCATAATATAGAACGACAGCAGCGCCGATCCAGCGGCGACAAACACGGGCAGGAGAATCCAGATGATCGATTCCATAACCAGTACCAAGATCGGCAGGTACTATGCGAAGCTTTATACCGGTTTTTGTGCTTACCGCTATGTAGCGGTGTTTTTTCTCGCAATGCTGCTTCCGGCGCAGCAGTTTGACCTCCTTTTGAAGGGGGGCAAAGTGGTGGACGGGTCGGGGAACCCCTGGTATAAAGCGGACATCGGGATCAAGGGCGGCAGAATCGAGGCGATTGGCAATCTGGACGGAGCAACGGCGCGGCGGACGCTGCAACTGCGCGGCGAGGTGATCGCGCCAGGATTCATCGACATGATGGGAACCAGCAGCATTCCGCTGCTGCTCGACGCGGAGAGCGGGACGAGTAAACTGCGGCAGGGGATCACGACGATTATGGCGGGGGAAGGCGGCTCGGCGGCTCCGCAGACGGCGGCCACGTTTCCCGCGGAGGCGGCCGCGAAGGGCTACCGCTGGTCAACCTACGCGGAATACAATGCGCTGCTCGAGAAGAAGGGAATCGCGTTGAACGTGGTGCACAACGTGGGAGCGGCGCAAGTCCGGCGGTGCGTGATTGGGGACAAAGACGTGGCTCCGTCGGCCGGACAGATGGAGCGGATGCGGCAACTTGTGGACGAAGCGATGCGGGCGGGAGCAGTGGGGCTTTCGACAGCGCTGATCTATCCGCCGGGGACCTACGCGCGGACGGAAGAACTGGTGGAGATGGCGAAAGTGGTGGGCCGCTACGGGGGGTTCTACTCGACGCACATGCGCAACGAGAGTTCAAAGGTGCTGGATGCGATCCGGGAGTCGATCGAGATTGGGGAGAAAGGAGGAGTTCCCGTTCACATTTATCATCTGAAGGCGGCCGGAGAGGATAACTGGCCATTGATGCGCAGGGCGATCGACCTGATCGGCGCGGCGCGGAACAGGGGCGTGGATGTAACGGCGGACATCTATCCCTACATCCGCAACGGGATCGGTTTGGGGTCGTTCATTCCGCCGCATTATTACGCACAGGGAGCGAAGCCGTTTCTCGACACGCTGAAGGATGAAGGAGTGCGGGCGAAGATCCGGAAGGAAGTGGAAACGTCGAGCGATTGGGAGAACTGGTATCAACACGTCGGGCGCAATTGGGACAACGTGCTGGTGGCGAAACTGCCGGACAAGGAAGACCGGGCGCTCGAGGGAAAATCGGTGGCGGAGATTGCGCGCATCTGGAAGAAGGACGAGTGGAACACGTTTTTCGACCTCGTATTGAAGGGGGCGAACGTTAACCCGAAGAGCATGAATGAGGAGCAGAAGCACATGGCGCTGAGGACGGAATGGGTGAGCTTCTGCACGGACGCGCCGCCGACCGATATTCGCACGGCGACGGGAGCCCATCCGCGGGCGTTCGGGACATTTCCGCGGATACTGGCGAAGTATGTTCGCGAGGAGAAGGTGATCAGCCTCGAGGCGGCGGTGCGAAAGATGACATCGCTTCCCGCCAACCGGCTGCGGTTGTTCGACAGGGGGCGCATCGCGATCGGGATGGCGGCGGACCTGACGGTGTTCGATCCGGAACGGGTTCAGGACACGGCGAGTTTTGTGAAGCCGCTGTCTTTTCCGGAGGGGTTGCCGTACGTGGTGGTCAACGGAGTGCTGGCGATCGATCAGGAGAGATGGACGGGAGCGCTGCCGGGCAAGGTGCTACGTCTGAGGAACTCGCTTCCGTAGTTCGGATTTCCAGTTCTGGGCGAGAGCGGCGCAGGAGGCGAGGGCGGCGGCGGCCTCCGGGTCGGTCTTTTCGAAGTGCATGACATGGTGGGCGCGCGCGACCGGCCAATCGGGGTGGGGCCGCTCGCGGAATTCGAACCGTCCGCCCGGCCGGACATCACCCTCCTCGAGGACACGCAAGTACCATCCGGGGCGGCCCGCGTGGATCATGCGCACCGCGAGATCGGGGACACGCCAACGGCGTGCCAGCTTCCAGCACGGCCTTCGAGGCTGGCTGACCTGAACGACAACGGCTCCAAGGGAGTAGATGTCGCCGATACAGATATCGGATTCGTCCACACCGTCGACAGTGAAGTTTTCTCCGAACGCTCCGGGTGGGAGCGCGTGGTGAAAAATTTCCTCGCGCCAAAGAGGATAATGGCCCGCGCTGTAGACGAGGATGGCTTTGTCCGGACCGCCGTGGTGTTGCAGGTCGGCGTGCTCATCTCCGGCGAGCCCTTCGCGGCCGAGCCAGATGGGACCAGGAACGGGCTCCTTGACGGCGGCGGTGGACCAAAGCCGGTCCTGCGGGTCCGGGGCTTCGGCTTCGCCATAGGAACGTACCGGGCCGGCTTGAATGGAAGCAACCAGCATCACGAGAAGGCCTCACCCACGAAAGTGTTCCAGATAAGAGCGCGCTGCTCGCCGGAGGCGGCAGTGAAGTCGGGGCAGTCCAGGCGGAGGGCATGATCGGCCATGGGCATATTGAGCGCCTCGCAGTAGTGCGGTTGTTCGTCCCGCGGGTCGCGGAAGGGTTGAAATGAGACGCAATTGACGCACATGCGCGCGACGGGAACGTAGCCCTGATGCTGCAGGGAGTGGACCATCTTGACGAGACCCCGGAGGAAGACCGCCTGCTCCTGGGAGTTGAGCGCGCGGACAGCCGCCGTGAGAAATTCGGGCCACCCGGCGGCTCCCGCCGCGATATCCTCGCCGCGTGAAGTGAGCCGCAAATCGACGGCGCGGGCATCGCGCGTCGAGCGCTCCTTTTGCAGGAGTTCCTTACGCACCAGCGCGGAAACCGAATCACTCACGGTTGGTTTGGTGAGCGCCAGTTCCCCCGCCACCTCGGAAACGCCGAGGGCGGTGGGACGCCTGCTCCAGAGCAGGGAAAGGATCTGGGATTGAGTCGGCGTGAGTCCGTGCTCACCCGCCTCGGCCCAGCCCTGGTGTCTCAGAATCAGCGCGATCTTGGAAAGTCCGGCGAGCAGACGGGTCTCGACGCTGTGATCAACGATCGGCAGTGTTGCCTCCATAAGTAATATTCCCCTTGGACAATGATTCAAATCTTATGTTTTGAATTCCGTACTTTTCAGAGTCTTTATAGTCAAAATGCCACCACTCCGCGTCGTGGACGCGAAAGCCTTCGGCTTCCATGGCGCGGCGTAGAAGTTCACGGTTCCAGCGGGCCAGAGACGTTCCCCCCGGATAGTCCGGATAGGACCGCTCTGACATTTCATCATATCCGCCCGTCATCTCGGCCGGCTTGCCGGTCTTGAGGGCGTAGAGAGTGAGATCGACCGCGCATCCCCGGTTATGGCGGGACCCCTTCGATGGGTCGGCGACGAAGAGATGCTTGTCTTCGGGAGTTGCGTCCCAGAACATCCTGGTGACGTACCAGGGCCGGTAGGCATCGTGGATGAGGAGTCCGAAGCCCTGTTTCGAGAGTTCGCGGTGGGCGCGGAGCAGGGCTTCCGCGGCAGGACGCTGCAGGAAGGCGCGGGCTTGCGTGTAGAGGGGGACGCCGAGGAAGTTGGTCGAGTTGGCGTAGCGTATGTCGAGCCTGATGGTACGGTCGAGCGTACGGAGTTCGATGAGTTCGGAAGGACGGAAGGGGCCCTTTTCCGGGGGCGGAGTGGCGGAGAGCGCGGCTTCACGAAGCGCTTCCACCGGTTTGACGGGGGTGAGGCGGAAGTAGCCGTCACCGCCCGGTGAGGGGCGTTTGGGAAACAGAACTCCACCGGCCACGGCGCCCTGCCAGGTGAAGGTCAACGTCTCGCCGTCATACAGCCCCCAATCCGGGAAACGAAATACGCCCGGACCGGCTTGCTCCAGAGGATAGTAATGGCGCCATTCAACGAGCGCTGTGAGCTTGCCCTCCCTTTCAAGCACGTAGAGGATGTTGTGGTCCCAACCGTATTCGCCGAGATAAGGGCGCCATTCCGGCGGACAGGGAGCGGGCCGCAGGTTGGGACGGCGCCTGAGGAGGTTCGGTCCGTCGTGGAGGCCGTTCAGGCCGGGAATGAGACGAAGGCCGTACCCGGGCCGGTCATCCGTGACAAGATCATTCTCCGCGCCGGCACGCAATTCCCGTACCGGACCGCCGCGAAGAG
>JABAQT010000057.1:0-2277 GCA_019187195.1 Bryobacteraceae bacterium | reverse complement strand
GTGACATGCTCGAGTACGCGGCCGGCGGCGGCGATGCCCGCGTCGGAATACTTGGTATGACGTCCGGGTTCGTATACCAGTTCGGTTTGATTGAGGCTGCGGACGGTAGCCGCGAGGGAATGGTAGGAAGGGTCGGATGGATGGCCAAGGGGAGGTTCGCGGACAAGTCCGGAGCGGTGGGACAGAAGGTGGCGGAGCGTGATGGGTTTGCCGAACGGGTTGCGGGGCTGAAAATCAGGCAGGTATCGGGAGACAGGCGTATCGAGATCGACAACGCCTCTTTCCACCAGTTGCATCACGGCGACGGCCGTGAATAGCGCGGTCACCGGACCGGCGCGGTAGAGGGTCTCCGGGTTTCCGGTTCCGGAGATGTCTGCAAAAACAGTGCGCTGGCCATCTACAAGAGCCAATGCGACCAGTGGGATATCATGCCGGCTGCGCTCACCCTCGACCAGGCTTCGCACCTTGCGGAACACTCCATCGAATTGAGCCGGCGCGGGGATAACCGCGGCCAACAGCAGGATGGGTGTCCAGAGGTTAAGACCACGTAGGGGACGCAAAGTCCAGCGTAGCACTACGGGCGGCGGCGGCGTGAAAGCTAGATGACGTCGACACCCATCGAGCGGGCAGTCCCCTTGACGGAGCGGACGGCGGCGGCAACGTCGAAGCAGTTGAGATCGGGCATCTTGAGTTTGGCGATCTCCTCGACCTGCTTCTCGGTGATCTTGCCGACTTTATTCTTATTCGGCTCGGGCGAGCCCTTGGCCAGGTTCACGGCGCGTTTGATGAGCACGGGAACGGGCGGAGTCTTGGTGATGAAGGTGAAGGTGCGGTCAGAGAAGATGGTGATGACGACCGGGATGATGAGGCCTTCCTGGTCCTTGGCGGAGGTCTTCGCGTTGAAGGCCTTGCAGAACTCCATAATGTTGACGCCCTGGGGACCGAGCGCGGTGCCGACGGGGGGAGCCGGAGTGGCCTTTCCAGCCGGGATTTGCAACTTTACCTGGGCGGTGACTTTCTTAGCCATGACAATTCCTTAAAACAAATAAACTCAGATCTTTTCGACTTGCAGAAACTCGAGCTCGACGGGAGTGGCGCGGCCGAAGATGGTAACGAGGACCCGCAGGGTATTGCGCTCGGTGTTGACTTCGTCCACTTTGCCGGAGAAGTTGGCGAATGGGCCGTCGATGATGCGCACGGTTTCGCCCTTTTCGAAGGTCAGTTTGGGCCTGGGGCGCTCGGCCGAGCTCGCCTGCCGGTAGAGGATCTGGTGGACTTCCTCCCGGGAGAGCGGGACGGGCGTATTGCCGCCGCCGACAAAACCGGTGACGCGGGGGGTGTTCTTGATTTCGTGCCAGAGGTGGTCGTCCATATCCATCTGAACGAGGACATAGCCGGGATAGAGAAGGCGTTTGCTGGTGACCTTCTTACCGGCCCGGAGTTCGACAACCTCTTCGGTGGGGATAAGAATCTGGCCGATCTTGTGGGAGAAGCCAAAGGCTTCAGCGCGGCTGCGCAGCGAGTCGGCAACCTTCTGTTCGAAGCCGGAGTAGGAGTGGATGATGTACCACTTCTTGGTCTCATCCTCGAGCTCGACGGCGGGAACGGCAGCCTCTTCAGGTTGTTCGATGTGCTCGACGGTGGAATCCACCGCGCCGTCCTGTTCGAGATCGGTTTCGTCCGACATAGCCCGTGACCGCCTTACTTGGTAAAGGTATCGAAGATTTTGGTAATAAGCCGGGTGATGGCCAGATCGACGGCGAAGAAGAACGCCGCGAAGGCAAAGACCGCGACAATGACGACAACAGTCGTGGCGCGCACCTGCTTCCACGAAGGCCAGGTGACGCGGCGCATCTCGGACCGCAGGTCGTCAACGTAGTTCTTGATCCGCGCGGGCAAACCAGAGACGCTCTGGCCGAACTGCGCCTTTTCCAACCGAGTTTCGCTTTCCATTGCCACAACCAACTTTTTGGACATCGTATTGAGACTTTTCAGCCGGATTCCCGGATGAGGACTAGAGAGGCCACTGGCAGGGGCGGAGGGATTCGAACCCCCACAGGCGGTTTTGGAGACCGCTGGTCTACCGTTAAACCTACGCCCCTGCGTCTAACTAGAAACGTACATCCTTCATTGTACAGGATTCAGGGACGGCCTAGTCGAGGATCTCGCTCACCGTTCCGGCTCCCACGGTGCGGCCGCCCTCGCGAATGGCGAAGCGCAACCCCTTGTCCATGGCCACCGGCGTGATCAACTCCACCGACAACTGCACATTGTCCC
>JABAQT010000035.1:66742-92456 GCA_019187195.1 Bryobacteraceae bacterium | reverse complement strand
CGCCCCGGAGGCGCCACGCCACCGGACCTTACATCGAACTTCACGATGGCCGCGCATTGAAGAAGAGGCTCGAGAGCCTCCGAATGCACATAGTCATCGAGCGCAATCAGGTAGCCTTGCCTCTTCAAGCCGCGGCAGGCGGCGATAACCTCTTCGTCGGGCCGGACAGTCTCCAGAATCTCGGTGACGATCGTATCTCTCGGAAGAAGACCGGGAACCCCTTGGACGAGAAGCTGATGCGTGAAATTGACAAACGCGAGTTTTCCGCTGACGAGGCTGTCCAGTCCGATCCCGAAGAGGCTGTGCGAGATGACCTGAACCGACGCCGAATCGCCATCCAAGGCATCAAACGACACGCTCGAACCCGAATTCCGGTAGAGAAGCTCATAGCCGACAACGCTACGATGTGAATCGATAATCGGCTGCCGGGCCACGAACGTCTCCATCTCCTCCTCCTTATCGGCCCCCTCCCCTCTCCCCTTTGACACCTTCTTCCCCTCTTTCGCATCTTGCTATATGGACCTCTCATGACTTACTCGACTACCCGCGTTTGCCCGTCCTGCCAAACCCAAAACCGGATTCCCGCAACCCGCCTCGCCGATGCCGCCCGCTGCGGATCATGCAAAGCCCCTTTACCTCCCCAATCTTCGCCGCTCGAAGTCAACAGCGACGAGTTTGACGCCATCATCCGCACCGCCCCCGTACCCGTATTTGTCGACTTCTGGGCAGCCTGGTGCGGACCCTGCCGCATGGCCGCCCCTCAAGTAGCCGCGCTCGCCCGCGATCTGGCCGGCAAAGCCGTGGTGCTCAAAGTGGATACGGAGAGCAACCAGGAACTCGCCGCCAGCCTGCGCATTCAGAGCATCCCCAACTTCGTCGTCTTCGACAAAGGACGCCCCGTCTTCCAGCGTGCCGGCCTCGCCAGCGCCCGGGAGATGCGGAACTGGGTCGAGGCGGCTATTTCCGGGGCCGCCCAACCCACCTCATAGCAGCCGTCAGGCCGGACAGGCAGCAGCGCCAAGCAGGACGTTCACCAGGCCCTGCACGTCGATGACATCGACACGTCCGTCACGGTTCAGGTCTCCCACGCCGGGCATGGACGTGACGCCGATGGCGATGTTCACCAGCATCTGCAAATCCACCACATTCACCGCCGTGTCGGCATTGATGTCGCAGCGCGACCCGCCTGCCGCGTACTCGTATGCCCCAATATCCGGAGCCGCGTCGTTCGGACGGGGCTCCGAGGATTGATGCCTGACATACTGCCGCACAAGGCTGTTCGCGGGCAGTACAGCGGCGGCGAGAGCAGTGGCGGCGTTCCTCGCCGCCGACCCCGCCGTGAGATGAAAATCCTGTCCCGCTTCATCGAGAAAACCCGGTGATGCGCCCGTGATCGAGGTCCCGTCATCGCCGATGGTCCCCTCGAGCGTCCCAAACGTGCTCACTCGCCCCGGTTTGAACCAGTTGTGGCTGAGGTTCAGGGTCCCGCTTTGGTCGAGTAGCGACAGCGTGTTCCCCGCCGCCGACACGTAAACAATGTTGTTGCGGCTATCGCAGGTTTCGTCATTGGTGGAAAGCCGCAACAGGGTGGTGCGGTCCGTGCGCGTCGAGACAATCGTGTTGTTGTAAAGATAGAGGGTGCCCTTGCGGTAGATCGTCGTGCTCCCGCTGTCACCGCCATAATGGATAATCTGGCGGTTGCCGTCGCCCGCCGGCTCCACCAATACGTTGCCGTAAACAAATGTGGAACGATAACTCGGGTCGCTCGCTATCGCACTGCTGTCCTCGGCGTCGACCAGGTCGAGTTGCCGGTTCCCGCCTTCTATCCAGTTGTAGCGGACAACCAACCCGGCCGAACGGTCCTTCAGGTTGTTGCCGTTGGCTCCCGCGCGTAGAGGGCCGAAATGATTGTACTGGAAGACGATTCCGAGCACTTCCGTGTAGTTGTTGTGCTCGTAGGCGCTTCCCTGGTTTCCGTTGCCGTGAATGTAGTTGCCCTCGATCAGAAAATCCCGCGAAGGTTGCGTGGGACCGCCCGAACCCGCAAACAGGCCGTTTCCGCTGTCATCGAGAATGCAGTTGCGGATGGTGATGTGTTCGCCCTTCTCGATATAAATGGCCGCGGCGTTGTTGACATAGCTCTGGGAAGACCCGTTGGCGGCGGTGAAGGTGTAGGGCGGCCGCGCGCCGCGGAACTCGAGATTCTCGATGGTGATGTATTGCGGCATGGTGTCGGCGGGCGTGTTCGCGCCGCCGATCTTCAACACGCCGCGCGATTCATTCCAATAGTTGAGCGCGGTGCGGGTGGTGGCCCCGTTGCCGTCCATGACGGGTAACTCGCCGTTGGGTCCCGGAACCCCACGAACGATAATCGGATTCGCGGCCGTGCCTTGCCGGCAGATGACCCACTTTTCCTTATAAGGATTCGGCCGCCAATTGATCAGGACAAGATCGCCGGGTTGTAAGGACTCCCAGGGCACCGCGCCGGCCGACAAGTAGGCCTTGCCGGGGCCAACCTCGTATGTGGCCGCTTGCAGCATCCCGGCGATACAGAGCAGAAGTTGCGCCAGATTCATCAGAACTCACCTTAAACTCGATGGTTCTCCCGTAACACAATCATTATAAATAGGTTTTAACATGAATTCCAGTACTTCTAGTATTCGTGTACCCGGTTGACGCCAAACACTACAAACCGTACACTGAGCCATTCCCACAAACTCAACTCATCCACGCGTGACGTTTTTGGGACCGCTCTCACTAGTAAGTGACTGGTAAGGAGTGTAGGTGAAGACGGAAAAAACCCGGTTTACGATCGGCCGCGAGCGGACTTGCGATATCCCGATTGCGGATGACTCCGTAAGCCGTTTGCACGCCGAACTGTCTTTGCTCGAAGGCGACAAGCTGTTTCTTACAGACTGCCACTCAAGCAACGGAACGCTACTCCTCCGCGATGGGCAGTCACGCAGAATAACACAGGAAATCGTACGGCCAACGGACCACATTCAATTCGGAAACGTAGTGCTGCCGATGGCGGATATCCTGTCCTCGATCTCCGGCCGGCGGCCCGCGGCCGGACACAAGACCCCAAATCCGGAGACTCGCCCGCCCGCGGGCGCGAAAGTCGTGCGGTGCGAATGCGGAGCCATTAAACCGGAAGGAAAGAAGTGTCCCGCTTGCGGGATCTGAGCGAACCCAATGAGTGAGCAAGTAAAATCTTCAAGCTTCTGGTCCCTGCCGGACCGGTGGCAGGTGATGGGACTATCGGCGGTACTGGCCGCCGTGTTCATTGCCGTGTTGACATTGACCCTCGATGGCCGCGCGGCGCGGTTGATTCTCGACAAGGGATCCGAGCACTTCCCCTATCCATTCACCATTCAGAACCTGATGCACGTGTTCTTCTTCGTGGGTCTGGGCGAGTTGTTCGTCCGGTGGCGCGTGGCCGAGCGCGAGTTGGCCCACCTCAAGCGCGGCTATCTGCCGGAGGATGACGCCACGGTGCTGCAGGCCCGGGACCTCAGTCCCATCCGGAAGCGCGTGGCGCGGGAGTTCGATGAGGAGCACGGATTCCTCCCCGGACTGCTCGACATCAGCATCCTCCAGTTTCAGGCTTCGCGCAGCGTCGACCAGACCGTGGCCGTGATGAACTCGAGCCTCGAACTGATCGCCCACCGTGTGGATCTGCGCTACAACACCGTGCGCTTCATCGCCTGGCTGGTGCCCACCCTGGGCTTCATCGGAACCGTATTCGGCCTCGGGGCGTCGCTCTATGACGCCGGCCGCCAACAGACGCTCGACGTGCAGAGAACCGCCATGACGCTGGGCGTGGGTTTCGACTGCACGATGGTGGCGCTGATGCAAAGCGCGATCCTTGTGTTCATCCTCCACCTGACCCAGGAAAAAGAAGAGTTGGCCGTGAATCAGGTGGGAACCTACACGCTTCGCAACCTGATCAACCGCCTTTACGTGGGAGACCGCTGACACCCCGCATGAAGCCGAAAAACAAAGAGGTCAACATCTTCAACATGTCCTTGCTGGACATCCTCTGCGGCGCGTTGGGCGCGTTCTGTTTCATGATGCTCGTCTTGTTCCAGTACTGGAAGCCGGAGAGCCCGGACGTGAAAAAGGCGAAAGTGGATACGGCGCAACTCGAGCAGAAGCTGGGCGACCTGATGAAGCAGATGAAGAACATGTCAAACCTCTCCCCCGAAGCGGTGGCGCAACTCCAGCAGATGCAGCGTGACTTCGCGGCTCTCCAATCGCGGATGGCCACCCTGAAGGCTCAGGTGCAGCAGTCGCAGGCGCAGGCGGAGGCGTACAGGAAACAGGCGGACGACGCGCGAAAGCAGGCGAAAAAGCTCGAAGTGCGGAATCCCATCGTCGTTGGCATGTTCACCTTGACGCGGGATCACGACGTGGACCTGTACGTGAAGGACTCGAAGATGGAGGAAGCCGACCCGCGTAAGCAGCAGGGAACCAAGTGGCCGGGCGATGTGTTCTTCAACGCCGTGAAAGGTCCGTCTACCGACGTCTGGCTGATGCGCGATGTACCCGCCGGAGAATACAAGGTCTACTACAAGTTCGTGGGCCGGAACGGCAATCCCGCGCCCGCCCAGGTGGGCGGGTATTACATGCAGTACAACTCGCTGATCTACCTTCCCGTGCTCACGTTGAACCAGGAGCCGAAAGCAGTGTATGTCGGCAGCATCATGGTGCAACAGAACTATGACAGCGGCTTCAAAGTGGCGTCCGAATTTGAAAAAATCTTCGAGGAGCAACGCGAGCAGCGGAGGCAGCGGCAATCACCGCCGCCGCCCAAGCAATGATCCGATGCCGTGAAGCCAGGTTTGGAAGACGCGCGGCGTTTCCGCGAATAGGAGGCAAGAAACAGGATGATCCGTTGTACGGAAGGACACTTTTACGACCCGGCAAAGCACAATGCATGCCCCTGGTGCGCCAAACCGCTCGATTTGGGCGGAACAGCGGGGCCGGATCCGGCGGCGGGCAAGACTACGCCTGTGCAGGCGCGCGAGACAGCGCCCGAACCGGTTCCAATGGCCTCCGGAGCGCCGGCGGCCGCCCCGGGCGTGACAAAGCGCGTGGCCCCCAAGGAGTTGGGGATCGACCCCGTGGTCGGCTGGCTGGTGTGCGTCGAGGGAGCCGACAAAGGCCGTGACTACCGCATCCACACCGAGCGCAATTTCATCGGCAGGGCGCAGCACATGGACATCTGCGTCTCCGGGGATGATTCCATCAGCCGCGAGCGACATGCCATCCTGTCGTTTGATCCAAAGAAAAAGCAGTTCTGGATTCAGCCGGGTGAATCAACCGGTCTCGTCTACCTGAACGGTGATGCCGTCTACGTCCCCATGGAGTTGAAAGACAGGGACCTGGTCGAATTGGGACAGACGAAGCTGATGTTCCTGGCGTTCGTGAACAGCAGCTTTCAGTGGCACTAGATCCGTCTCGAGGTTGTGCATGCGAGGAGTTTGGCTTTGGATGTTGACAGTTCTGCCGGCGGCGGCGCAACCGGTGAGCCTGTCTCTCAGCCAGACCTGGAGCGACGGCCCGTCGGTCACATTCTGCCTGAATCCGCGCGGCCCTGACGGGATGCCCGTCAGGACTGCCGGCGCCGAGGTAACCGCGGCGGCGGCCGGACGCCTCCTCAAGGCTTCCGGAGTGAGAGGTTTCGTGGCTTCCGGCGAAGGGGTCGCCTACCTCATCCTCGCTGACGTCTCCGCGTCCATCCGTCCCGCTCAGTTCGAGGAAGTCAGAAAGGCGATGGCGAACTTCGCCGCGGGACTCCGGAAAGTGGACCGCATGGCGCTCATCACCTTCGGTGATGAGGTGCGGGTGGCTCTCGACTTCACCGCGGATCAGGAGAGAATCCGGAAGGAACTGGATGCCCTCAGACCCACGGCGCCTTTGACGAAACTTCATCTCGCGCTGAGCCGCGCGCTCGAATTGGGACAGCGCGCCGACCCCGGTCTTCCCCGCCGCCGGGCCATCGTGGTGCTGACCGACGGAAAAGATGAGGGGAGCGGCCTCAGCCTCGAGGACCTGCTCCAATCGATCCGGACGGCGGGCATTCCCGTTTACGCCATCGGTTCGAGCCGGATGGGCGAGACGGAGAAAAAACGCTACTTCGACCAGTTGCGGCGCCTGGCTGCGAATTCGGGCGGGGATTTCTTCGAGGCCTCCCCCTCTCTCGAACAGTCTTATGAGACGATGCGGGAGTCGGTGACCGGAGGATTGCTGGCGGTCTTCGACTGCGGTGGATGTCCGCGGCCGGGAAGGCCGGAACCCTGGACCGTCACGGTGAAAGTCCCGGGGAAGGTGCTGACCGCCTCGAAGGACGTTCTGTTGCCGCCCTTACCCGCCTCCGCCAAGGCAACGCCGCGCCCGGCGGCCCCGCCCGCCCCGTGGTGGCGGAGCGGAGTGCTGTGGTTTGTGCTCGTGGGCCTGGCCGCTGTCGTGGTAGTGGTGATGAGGATGCTCCGCCGAGGCAAGACCGGATCCCCCGCCGCGCCCCCCGTGATGGAATCGCCCGCCGCCCCCGCGGAACAGCCCGCTCCCGCTGAAGGGAAGGGCGTGGCGCTCGAACTGGTGACCATGCACGGGATGAAGCGCGGCGAGACGCGCAAGTTCCTGCTCACGGATTTGGCCGTGGCCGGGCGGGATGCGCAATGCCATCTCCCCCTCGAGAAGGAGACAAGCCTCGAAGGCAAACAGTTTGAACTGTCATTGTCGAACGGACTGGTGGTTATTCGCGACCTTTCCACCAGTAGAAACACCTCGGTAAATGGAGTTCCCATACGCGGCGCGCATCCGCTCTCGAGCGGAGACGTCATTGGGGCGGGAGGAGCGGAGTTTCGTCTGCTCATCGCGAAATCATGAAACTCGTCCCTGGAAATGCGCAACATATTGGCTCTCGCCGGCAGCAGCAGGATGCCTTCGGGTTTTCGAACCTCGCCAATGAGGCCTTCCGCAAACACGGCGGCATGCTCGCCGTGGTCGCCGACGGAATGGGGGGCATGGCGCACGGGGAGATTGCTTCGCGTACGGCATTGAAGACGTTTCTTGATTCCTACGAAAGCAAGACGGAAACCGAGAGCATCCCCGATGCCCTGCTGCGCGGCATCCACGCCGCCAACGCGGCCGTCTACCAGCAGGCCTTGACCATGGGAGCGGCCGAGGAGATGGGAACCACGCTCGTCGCCGTGGCTCTGCTCGAGAACCGCATGTATTGGATTTCAGCCGGGGATTCCGCCATCTTTCTCTACCGCGACGGGGAGTTCACCCAGGCCAACTCGAGCCATGTGTTCGCCACCGTCCTCGACGAAAAAGTAAGCCAGGGCGTGATCAGCCGCGACGACGCGCTGGCTCATCCGGAACGGGAGTCGCTGACAAGCTTCCTGGGCATCGAGCGCCTGACATTGATTGACCGCAACCTGCGCCCGTTTCTCCTGCGCGAAAATGACGTGGTCCTGCTGGCCAGTGACGGCCTGTTCAAGACTCTGAGCTTCGCCGGGATGGCGGAAGCAATGCAGGAGGACGCGCAATCGCTCAGCGAAGCTCTCGTGAGCCGGACCCTGGCGGTCGAGAAGCCGTTCCAGGACAACATCACCGTGGTGGCGATTCGCGCCGAAGCCGAACGCGCCTCGATCGCGGCGCCGGAAAGCGCGCCGGCAATCGTAGCCCGCCCCTCGAGGCGCCGGTCGCCGGTGGCGGCAATGCTTCTGGTGGCCGCGCTGGCCCTCGCCGCCGGCTACATCTATTACATGTTTTCCTATGACCCGGCAAAGAGGCAGTCCCGGGACAATGCCGCGCCTGCGGCGCAACCCGTTCGCGAAGGCCTGCCGCTCGACCCGGCCGCCACGCCGCCGCCGCAGCGCCAACCCGGGCAGAATCCCGTGGCGCCGCCACCCCCGGAACGGGAATTCGTTCCCGCTCCCGAAGGAAAAGATTCCTTCGATCCGCCTGTTGCAAAGCCGCGACTGGAGGGGCAGGGCCGATGAAAACGACTCCCTCCCGGCTGATTGCGGTTCTGGCGATAGTCTGTGCCCCCGCCCACGCCCTCGAGCCTGACGTGGCCGCCATGAAGAGGAACGCGGTGAAAATCGTGGTCGTCTCGGCGATAAAGAACGCCGGCGGCCAGCTTGGTGTCGCCACGTCCAAGGGAACCGGCTACCTTACCGGCAATGGCAAGTACGTGGTGACGAACAACCATGTCTGCTCCGGCACTAAGCAGCCGGGGATAAACGTGTTGGCAACCAAGTTCATGGTGTACTACTCGCGAACCGAGTTCACCCCGGCAAAGGTGCTGTGGAACACCGCCGATAAGGACCTCGGCATCCTCGAACTCGAAAATCCCCAGCCGCGGCCAGGCGTTACCTTCGCCCGCGACGCGGACATCAAGGACGGAATGAGTGTCTGGGCCGTCGGCTTTCCCGGAGCCGCCGAGCAGGCCACAACCACCGCGGATAGCGATTTCGCCTCAACGGCGACAAACGGCATCATCGGCAAGTTCGTTGACCAGGTGCTGGTTCCCAACGGTCCCGTCGTACCCACCATCAGCCATTCCGCGGCCACCAACGCCGGTAACTCCGGCGGCCCGCTCTACAACTTCTGCGGCCAGGTGATCGCCACCAACTTCGCTAAAGCCCTGGCATCCATCCGCCAGCGCGTCCAGGTGCGTGATCCGGCGACCGGCGCAACCGTCGAGCGCGAAGTCGAGCAACGCGTGGTGATGGCCGATGGCATCAACTGGAGCCTACGGCTATCCAACCTGCTGCCGGAACTGGACCGCCTGGGCATCCGCTACGAGGTCGCATCCGGCCCCTGCCGGGAGATCGACAGGGAAACGAAGCAGGAGCTGACACACGTCAGCGGCGAGGTCAGCAGCATCAGCGGGCGGCTCTCCACGCTGGTCGTGATGCAGATCGGCTCGGTGCTTCTGGCGCTGGTGGCGGTGGGGCTGGCGATGAACAGGCGCGTGCGGCAAACCGTCCGGCAAACCGTCAGCAGGCGGCTGCCCTCGCGCGAGGAAAACCGCCCGCCCATCCGTGAAAATCCTGTGCCCGCGACGCGGCAGTACCTGAAGGGCCTGGCCGGCTTCTACGCCGGCACATCCATCCCATTGGAATCTGAGCCCTGGGTGATGGGCCGCGACCGCCACGCTTCGAACCTGGTCTTCCCAGCCGAGCAGGGCGCTATCTCAAAACGGCATTGCTCCATCAGCTTCGACGCCTCCGCCGGCAAGGTGTATTTGGAGGACATGTGGTCAAGCAACGGCACCTACCTCGATAGCGGTGTCAAACTCGAGTCCGGAAAACCCTATCCGCTGCAGCCCGGAGACCGCTTCTACCTCGCCGACCGCGGCAACCTGTTCGAGATTTCGCGGGAGGAATGATGCGATTTCTCACTCACAGTCTCACCCACCCCGGAGGACGGGAACAGAACCAGGACGCCTGCCAGTACGCCGTCGCCGGCAACATCGCCTGCTGGGCGCTGGCCGACGGGCTTGGCGGACACGGCGGGGGCGAGGAAGCGGCGCTTCTTGCCACCGGCGCCGTGATAAGTGCGTTCCAGTCCCATGCCGAATGTTCTCCCTCCGCGCTGCTGACCTATTTCGAACAGGCGCGCCAGGCGGTGGCGGCGCGGCAGGAAGAGAGCCCCGCCCTGACCGGCATGCGCACCACCCTCGTAGTGCTGGTGAGCGGCATGGATCATGCTTTGTGGGCGCATGTGGGCGACTCGCGCTTGTACTACTTCATGCAGGGCCGGTTGACGCGCTGGACGCTTGATCACAGCGTCCCTCAGGCCATGGTGGATGCCAATCAATTGAAACCATCGCGGATCCGCCTGCATGAGGATCGCAACCGGCTCCTGCGCAGCCTCGGCGGCCGGGAGGATGTCCGCGCTACCATCGGGAATGAACCCGAGCCGATCCGGCCCGGAGATTCGTTCCTGCTGTGCACGGATGGTTTTTGGGAATATGTGACCGAAACGGCAATGGAGATGGATCTGGCGAAATCGCCACATCCGCGTGAGTGGCTTCACTTCATGGAGCAACGCATTCGCCAGGCCGCTCCGCCCGATCAGGACAATTACACCGCAATTGCAATCTTCGTGGGAACCGGCCAGGATTCAAGTGGTTCCCCGGCTCCGGAATTTTCCGGACAGGAACGACCGCAAGGAGAGGGTTATGGTTGACGTGGCTGAACTCTGCATGGGATGCATGGAGCCGAGAGGACCCGGCGATACATGTATGCACTGCGGGCGCAAGGAAGGCGTGGAGGCGGAAAGTCCGCTCCACCTGCGCCCCCGCACCGAACTGCACGGCCAGTATCTCATCGGCAAGGTGTTGGGACACGGCGGCTTCGGAGTCACCTACCTCGGGTGGGACATGAACCTCGAGCGGAAGATCGCCATCAAGGAATATCTGCCGAGCGGAATGGCTGTGCGGACCGGAGCCAGCAGCGACGTGGTTCCCTTCTCCGGAGACTCGCGCAAGGATTTTGAATACGGCCTCGAACGCTATCTCGACGAGGCCCGCACCGTGGCCCGCTTCCAGACACACCCTTCCGTTGTTTCGGTTCTGAATTTCTTCCGCGCCAACGGCACCGCCTACCTCGTGATGGAGTACCTCGAGGGCACCACCTTCGAGCGCTATCTGGACAGCCAGGGCGGCAGGACAACCGTGGATACCGTCCTCACCATCATGGTTCCCGTCCTCGAAGCCCTTGCCTCCGTGCACCAGCAGGGAATCCTGCACCGCGATATCAGTCCCGACAACATCTACATCACGCGAAAGTGGCAGATCAAGGTGTTGGATTTCGGCGCCGCGCGCTACGCCCTGGGCCAGAAAAGCCGCAACCTTTCGGTGATCCTGAAGGAGGGTTACGCCCCGGTCGAACAGTATTACAGCAAGGGAAATCAGGGACCCTGGACGGATGTGTACGCCTGCGGAGCCACCATCTATCGCGCGCTTTCGGGTAAGGTTCCCCCTCCTCCGCTCGACCGCATGCAGGGCGATGAACTGCGCCCGCTGAGCGAATTGGGCATCACGATCGCCCCGCAACAGGAGCGCGTCATCATGAAAGCTCTCGCCGTCCAGCCGGATGCGCGGTTCTCTTCGATGCTGGAGTTCCGCGACATGCTGACGGGAGTGACGCTGATGCCCATTGACGAACCAGCGGTCGAAAAGGAGCCCGCTCCGCGGACGGGGCCCACTGGCGCCCCCGTCTCGAAAGAGCAGGCATCGCGGGAGCCGGAAAAACCCGCCGTCCAGGAGGCCCGCCTCGAGGAGCATGAAGTTATACCGCCCGTGACTCCGCGCACGCATTCAACCCGTAAGACTCCATTGCCCAGGTGGGTTTGGGCGGCGGCGGCGGGGATGCTGATTACGCTCGCCGGCGCCGCCGCCTATAAACAGTGGGACGACAACCACAGGCGGGAGGAAGCGCGCAAGCAGCGCGACATCGCCAGGATACGGTTCGAGGAAGAGATGAAACAACAGGAGGCGCTGCGCCAGGAGACCGAACGCCGCCGCCTCGAACGCGAAAAAGATGAAGCCTTGCTGCGGCAGCAGCAGCAGGAACAGCAGCGGCAACAGGAGATGCTCGATCAGAGGCAGCGCGAGTTGGCCGAACAGGAACGTCAACTCGAGCAGCAGCGCCTGCGTTCTCAGCAGCAGGGGCCGCCCACGCGGCAGACACAGAGGCAGACTCAACAGCAGCAAAACCAGAATCCGTACCTGCTCAACAGCGATGCGCGGCTCCGGCAGCAGCAACAACTGCAGGAACAAATACTTCGGCAGCGCCAACTGCAACAACAGCAACAGCAGGAGGCGATCCTGCGCCGCCAGCAGCAGCAGCAACAGTTCGCGCCCCGCGCCCCAACCTATGACGACCTCATGCGGCAAGCCTACGGCTACACTCGCGCGCGCAACTACCAGGCCTCGATGCAGGCGAGCCAGGCGGCTATGCGCGCCGATCCGAACCGCCCCGAAGCGTACGCAAATGCCGGTTGGGTGGCTCTCTACGGATCGGGCGATCTCAGTACGGCTATGACGAACTACCGTGAAGCCTTGAGCCGCGGCGGCACCGTCTGGTTCCGCGTCTACCACGACCATCTGAACATGACGTTTCAGCAGCGCTGCGCCGGAGACCTGGGCATTGCCAGGGACCACGTGCAGTTTGCATCCCAGGACCAGGCGCACAATTTCCGCATCGCCGGCTCTGACATAAAGGAGATTCAGGGTAACCGCATCCCCTTCCGCCCCGTATCGGGCGACTTCCACATTAAAGCCCTCGATGGGCGCAACTTCAATCTCATCTCCGTCTCCAATTCGAAAGCCGTTCGCGACATGATCTTGCAGTTGGCCGGCAAGCGATAGAATCTGAGTTCGGAATGGATCTGCTCGAACTTTGCATGGGGTGCATGGCCAACCGCGGCCAAGAGGAAGTGTGCCCGCGGTGCCGGTACCGGGAAGGAACCCCGGCCGAGACCCCCATACACCTGCCCCCCAGAACGGAACTGCACGGACAGTATCTCATCGGACGCGTGCTCGGACACGGCGGATTCGGCATCACCTACATCGGCTGGGATAAGCACCTGCAACGCAGGCTGGCGGTGAAGGAGTATTTCCCCAGCGGAGTCGCGATGCGCTCCCGCTCGGGAAACGAAGTATCCGCCTACAGCACCCACCTTCAGAAGGATTTCGACTACGGCCTCGAACGCTACCTCGAGGAAGCCCGCATGGTGGCGCGCTTCGCGCACCATCCGAACATCCTCTCGGTGCTCAGCTTCTTTCGCGACAACGGCACCGCCTACATCGTAATGGAGTACCTCGAGGGACGGACGCTCGAAGCGCACCTGGACCGCGTCGGAGGCAGGATCAGCGTCGAGGAAGCGATCGGCATCGCCGTTCCCGTAATGGACGCGCTCGCCGAAGTCCACGCCGAGGGGATCCTCCACCGTGACGTCAGCCCGGATAACATACACCTGGGTCCGAACCGCCAGGTGAAGCTGCTCGATTTCGGAGCGGCAAGGATGGCTTTGGGAGAGAGAAGCCGGAACCTCTCGGTGATCCTGAAGGAAGGATACACTCCGGGCGAGCAGTACCGCGCCAAGGGGCCGCAAGGACCGTGGACCGATGTCTACGCGCTCGCGGCCACTCTCTACCGGGCGATGACCGGCGTGCTGCCTCCCGGAGCCCTGGACCGTGTGACCGAGGATGAACTGAAGCCTCCCCGTTCGCTGGGGGTCGAAATGAGTGAGCGGCAGGAAGCGGCGCTGCTCAAGGCAATGGCGCTCGATCCATCGGCCCGCTTCGAGACCATCCGTCAATTTCGCGAGGCCCTGATTCCCGCTGGCGGCGCCATCACCGCCTCCTCGCCTCTGCTCGATGCGCCGCCCGCGATCTCGCTCCCCGAACCGGCCGCGCCGGTAACCACCCGGTTCCCCGAATTCCCGCCTCCCGATCCCGCGCCACCCGCTAAGAAGGGGATTCCCGCCTGGGCGTGGAGCGCGGCAAGCGGAGCGGTCGTGTTGCTGGTTCTCTTTGCGCTCCGGCCCGGACCGCCCAGGCCGGCGCCGCCGCCCGTTCCTGCGGTCTCCGCGCAGCCGGCCGCGCCGCCAGGCGAAAAGACGCCTCCGCCCGCGCAGCCCGCCCTCCCCGAACCGGCGCCCCCTGCACAGCCCCGCTACGAAGACCTGGTGGCAAAGGCCGGATCGGCCCAGCAGGCAGCCGAAGCCGTGGAACTAGCCCGCGCGGCCATTGAAGCCGGACCGGATCGCTGGGAGGCTTACGATCTGCTGGCGCAAGTGCAACTCTACAACAACGGGGACTTCGGAGAAGCCGCCGTGAACTACCGCAAATCGCTCGATCGCGGCGGGTTCGCCACCTTTCATGTTGAATTGGATCGCGAAGATGGAAGACGAAGCGGGCGGTTGCGCCTTGCCCGGGATTCCATCGCCTATGTGGACAGCATGGGAACATACAACTTCACGGCGCGAATGGAGGACGTTAAGGAGTTCCGCGCCACCCACGCCGCCGGCCCGTGGTTCCCCGGCGCCGCAAGCGAGTTCCATGCCCTCCTCGGCAACGGGGAAGACTACACCTTCTGCGGCCTCTCGAAAGACAAGTCGAAGGAACGCGATCTGATCCTGCAACTGGCGGGAGAGCGATAGAACCCCCGCTTGGTGTATGCTCATGCCATCTGGAGATAATATGCAATTTTTGAAGCCAATCATCGGATTAGCGGCCGCCTTTTGCGCGGCTTCCCTCCTGCCCGCGCAGATTGGTCCTCTCGCCGAGACGGGGTTCCGGGCGATCTTCGACGGCGCCTCGATGGCGGGTTGGGACGGCGACCCGAATTTCTGGCGCGTCGAGAACGGGTGTCTCGTCGGTCAGACAACAGCGGAGAAGCAGCCCAAACAGAACACCTTCCTCATCTGGCGTGGAGGCAAGCCCGCGAATTTCGAGTTGAAGTTGACCTACCGGTTAACGGGGTTCAACAGCGGAATCCAGATCCGCAGCATCGAGTTGCCGGACATCAGGTGGGCCATGAAAGGCTATCAGGCCGACATGGACGGCGAACAGCGCTATACCGGCCAGTTTTATGAGGAGCGCGGCCGGGGCTTTCTCGCGCTCCGCGGACAAGCCACCCAGGTCGGCTCGAGCGGAAAACCGGGTCTGATTGGCTCGCTCGGGGGCGGCGCGGAACTGAAGTCCTTTATCAGGGCGGGCGAATGGAACGATCTCCATCTCATCATTCGCGGCAACACGCTGATCCAGATTCTCAACGGCCATGTGATGAGCATCGTCATAGACGATGACCCGGCCGCCAGGCGCATGGACGGCTTGCTCGGCATCCAGGCGCACCGCGGACCCGCGATGAAAATCGAGGTCAAGAACATCCGCCTGAAGCAGTTCTAAGCAGACCCTACAGAGGTTCCGGCAAACGAAGTCCCGACTTCAGCAGCGCTTCGTTCAGTACCTCTTCCGCGCCGATCTCGGTTACACAGCGGGCGATCGCCACCTCCGTCACCAGCATGTGCCGCGAGCGGTCCAGCATCTTCTTTTCCCGGAACGACAACGGCTTGCTCTGTTGGATGATGAGCAGGCACTTTAGGACCTCCGCCGTCTCCAGGAGACTGCCGAAGCGCATCTTCTCTGAATTCTCCTTGAAGCGGTCCTTCCAATCCTGGCAGGACTTGGCTTTGCCCGTGGCGAGGTAGGCAAGCACTTTCGCGATTTCCGCCGTCTTGGTGACCTTGCGCAGGCCCACGTCATCGACGTGCGAGAAAGGCACCATGACCGTCAACTTGCTGGTCTTGATTCGGAGAAGGTAGAATCGCTCGAATTGCTGGCCAAAAGAACGTGCGCTGATGTTCTCCACCACCGCCACTCCGTGATTCGGATAGACAACACGTTCGCCAATCTGAAAGGTCATGCAGGGACCCCTTTGGTCTGGATTCGGGTAGGTGGAGAACTAACCACCTAAACAACGTGGAAAATGAATAGTAATCCCCTATGTTAAGATTGTCAAGGAAAAAGACACACAGTTGTATGCAATCTGTAACATATTCATAAGCAACTACTTGCCTGAATTATTACAGTGATAGTCGAAACCCCCTCAGCCCCTTGCCCGGGAGGGTGCTCCCTGGGGTATCGAGTACACCTTCCACAGGAGAACAGCGTTCAGAAAAAGAGAGCTGTCTCTCGTATTCGACACCTCGCCGCGCACTACACTGACATGTCAGTTGGCTAACATAGCGCTTCAGCTAAATACAATTACTGATCATCGATCCGGAATGCGCCAAACTCAGACCTTCAGCCGGAACAGCTTCACCGAATTCTCCCAGAAGATCTTCCGCTGGATCTTGCGATCCCCTCCGCTCAGCTCCTTCATCTGGGCAATCTGGTTCGCGCCGCTGCATTTCGGACCGAACCCATCCCAATCGCTGCAGTCGCTGCCGTAGAGCAGCTTGTTCTGGTGTCGCTTCAGGAATTCGCGCCCATGCTCGGGGTCACGATGAAAGGCGTTGAACCCCGAACCGGCGGAGAGATCGCCAAACATATTGTGGTAGTCCGAAAGCAGCCGGTCGGTGATCCCCCCCGGAATCACCTTGTCCTTCGGATAGAGGACGGATTGGTCATTCGTTTTGCTGATATTCGCCCAGAACGTCTGGGCGTGCCCTATGAAGTTCACCTTGGGGTATTTCTCGAGCATCTTGTGAAAGTTCTCGATGCCGAGATTATAGGTCTTGTACTGGAAGTGCATGAGAACCGGGACGTGGTACTCCTGCGCGATCGAGGCGATCAGTTGCATGGCCGCGGAATCGCAGTCCACCGGAAACTTCTGCTCCCCGATGCCGATGGCCCCCATCTTGAGATACTTCTCGATGACGGGCCGCGCTTCGGGGATATCCGGCAGCTCATTGGCGAAGAAAAGATACTCGCCCGGGTGCTCCTTCACCACCTTCACGACGGTGTCGTTGCCCCCGGCCTGCGCGGCAAGCCCGTACTTCGATCCGGCGGGCAGAAGAATGGTTTTCGTGATGCCCATCTTGCGCTGGTGCGCGACGAGCACATCATCGGGGCGGCCCGAGTAGTGGGTGTGCTGGTGGATATCGAGAATGGGAATCTCATCCGCGGCGGGAGCCAGGGACGCGGCGGCGGTGGTAAGCAGCATGGTACGGCGGTTCATCATGGATATAGCCTGTACCTGCATTATCCTCAGTAAGAGCCACGCACGCAAACGACTCTCAACAGACGGGGTCGCTATCGCGCCTGCGCAACGCCACTTCGATTCCCGCGGGCGGCTCATGCTGGACAACCGGCGCAATGGATGCCGGATATCAAGGCGCCATCGAGCGGAGCCCGCGCCCGGCTGTGCTAGTATAGGCTGTTTCGATGGATTCGCGCCGCAATCTCCTGCCGCGGCTGCTGGCGGGACTCGAGGTGGGCATCCTGGGCGGGCTCGCGATTCTCGTCTGGTTCTTCGTCCTCTCCTATTGGAACTTCCGGGAGCCGTGGGCTTTGCTGAACCTCTTCTCCGCTTCCCTTCGCAATAGCGGAACGTGGGTCTATGGATTCGCCTCCTCCACCTGGACCGGCATGGCGGCCCACCTCTTCGTGTGCGGCTCGCTCGGCATCTTCATCGGCTGGGTCCTGCCCAGGCCTACCGCGGGGACGAAAGTCTCACTCTCGGGCCTGGCCTTCGGAGTCATCGTTTCCCTGCTCGTCTACGAATTCGTGTGGCGAAAATATGTCCCCTCGCTCGGCGAATACGTCGCCCCGGCGGCGGGCATCGTAGTCCATCTCATTTTCGGGATGTGCCTCGCGCAATTTCCGCGATTTTATCTCGAATTGGGAGAACCCGAAGCCGAGCCCGCCGGCCCCTACCCTATACCGCTCCCGCCCGCCGGGGAGGATCAGGCCGCGAAACCTCCCGAATCCACGGAAGGCGAGTAGATGCGCCTTCGCGTGGCGTTTTTCGCGTTTCTTGCCACATGGCTGTTCTTCTACGAATACCTTCCTCCCTGGAAAACGGTCCATCTGTTTTCCGACATCGAGGGCTATCATTACCCTCTCTATAACTACGCCCAAAAGGCGTTTCACGAAGGCCGTTTCCCCGAATGGGACGTGGCCGAATATTCCGGCCTCAGTTTCGTCGGCAATCCCCAGGCCGCGCTGTTCTACCCTCCCAACTGGCTCGTCTATTTCGCCAATCGCATGCACGACGGCGTGCGCTTTCAGACACTCGAGGATCTCGAGTTTCTGCATTGCTGGGCGGCGTTCCTTCTTGCCTGGCTGTGGCTGCGCCGCTGGACGCAAACAGAAATGCCGGCGTTCGCCGGAGCCGCCGTCTTCGCCTTCAGCGGATACCGCATGGCCGAATCGCAACACCTGGGCGTGATCTGCGCCTATAGCTGGTATCCGCTGGCGCTCTCCGGACTCGATGACGCGGTGAGGCGGAATCGATGGACGCCGCTGTGGAAGACCGCCGCCGCCTCCGCGCTCTGCCTCACAGCCGGCTACCCGCCAACCTGGTTCGTGTTCTGCGTGTGTTGCCTCGTCTACACCGCCGCCATCGCTCCCTGGCGGCAGTTATGGCGGCCCGTGGCGGCTATCTCCTTCTCTCTCCTCCTCGCAATGGCGCAACTGGCGCCCGTCCTCGAAGCCGCTGCCATGAAAGCCAGGGAGAAGGTCTACGGACCCAGCATTCCGGGAGGCGCGTTCTTCTACCTTCAGTTCCTCCTGCCCAATTACTATGACCAGGCGCGAAGCGTAGGCCATCTGGGTCCGCCCTGGGAAAGCTATCTCTATCTCGGAGCGGCGGCGTTACTTGGCTGCGGCTGGCTGCTCCGGCGCGGACTGTGGAAGTCCATGCTGCCGCCGGGAGCCCTCTTCCTTGCCGCCATGCTGTTCATCCTCAATCCCGCGAAAATCCCGGAATTCGTCATCGAATCCCTGCCGCTCGTCTCCGAAGCTTGCCGCGCATGGAACTTCCTCGCCGTCTTCGGATTGGCGGCGGCGATGCTCACCGCCCTCGGCCTCGATGATCTCTCTCGCGCGCGCCTGCCCCGAATTGCATGGTGGATCCCCGCCGCCGCCGCCCTGATCTGGAACGCGCGCCAGTGGATCGTGTGGCGTGAAGGCGGACACTTCGCCACCGGATGGTGGACCGCGCTCGAAGCCGGCTTGACCCTGCTCGTCTTGTGCCTGTTGTTCCTCGCGCCGCAACGCGCCCTCGTGCAGGCGGTAATTCTCGCCACCGTTTTCATTGAATTCAAGGTCTATGGAACCAGCAGGCGCTTCAACGCGGCCACCGGCAGCGTGGACAGCATGTTCGCACAGGATATGCGCACCGGCGGACCCGAAATGCTCGCCATGAATGCGGCTGTCTATGCGCGGATGCGCAGCGATATCGACTACCGCGTAGTTGTCGACTCCGGACCGCATGCAACGGAACTGCGCTTCTACCGCCTCGCCACCCCGGCCGGATTCGATCCCCTCCTCACCGCCCAGTACCGTCAGGCCGTCCAGCAATTTGTCCCTTTCCACACCGATCGGGAGTTCATCTTCGATTGGTCCAACGCGGAGATGATGGATGCTTTCGCGGTGAAGTACGTCATCACAACACCGGATGCAAAGAACTATGCAAAACTGGCGTCCGATCCGCGATTCCGTCTGATGCAGCCTGCCGAGGGATACTATCGCGTCTTCGAGTATCTGGCCGCGCGGCCCGCCTTCCGCTTCCCCGGCAAGGCGCGCCGGGTGAACTGGTCTCCGGAACGCCGCGGTTTCCAGGTGTCCTCGGATTCCGGCGGACAGTTTCACCTGCTCGAACAGTTCTTCCCGGGTTGGAAGGCTTATGTGGACGGACACCCCACGCGCATAACACGCGTCCGGACCACCTTTCAGGCAATCGACGTCCCTGCCGGCAGCCACTCGGTGGAGTTCCGGTTCCGGTCCACCGCCATGCGGGCCGGTATTGCGGTCTCGCTGGCGGCATGGCTCGGCGGTCTGTTCGCCGTAATGCGCGCCCGTCCCCGGGTTCGCCCCCCGGCCCCCGCTACGTGAACAAACGGAACACCCGCAACTTGCGCAGGCTCCATCCCGAAGCCGCGAGAACTTCCTCCATCTCATCCCGCGGATTCTCGTAAAGTTCGATCACTTTGGCCACCTCCGGCGGCAGGGCGCGCGCCGTCATGCCGCGCTGGTTGCGAATGACGTCGATTACTCCCCGCCTCGTGATCTGGTCCTCACTGATCATCCTGCCGAGCAAGCCCAGCATGGCAAGGCTCACCAGTTGCATCAGTTCGGCGGCGGCCGGTTCCGTGATGCCGCACTCCTCGGCAATCGCGTGGGCAATCGCCACGGACTGCTTTCCCATCAAACGGTCGATCGCCCGTTCGCCCACGCTCAGCAGCGAGCGCGCCGAGTCGCGGCTGTTGAGTAGGCTCGGCAACTCCCCCATCAGCACATCCACGTGCCGCCCTTCCTGAAGCATGCACTGGAAGGAGAACGCCCCATCATCCGTGGAGACAAGATTGATGCTGGCGGCCATCACGGCCGGAACCAGTTGACCGATGGCGCGGCGCGTCCGGTTCTCGTCCGCGCCGACAAAAACGCTGGCGCGGCGAACGGAATCGGCGGAAAGCGCGTTCCGGATTTGAGCTAGCAACTCCATGATGCCCCCCTGACGGAAACACGTCATAACCAGCACGAGGCGAAAGTAATAGTGCTTCCACGACCAAAGTACCGCTACTACGGTTCTAGGGAAATAAGACGGAACCCTAGGGAGTCCATCCAGGATTCGTCAAGTACTACTGCGATTCCGCCCTACTACTCCTTCGGATAATACATGTCCTCGGCCATAAGCATACACGCCCCCGGGGGCCGACGATTTAGAATGAAAGGTAACCCCCATGAGCAAGATCAACTCTTTCCAAGCAGCTTCGACTTTGAACGTAGGCGGCCGGTCCTACAAGATCTACCGGCTGGACGCCATCGAAAAGGCCGGCCTGGGAAATCTTTCGCGAATTCCCTATTCCATCCGCATTCTGCTCGAGAACCTGCTGCGCAATGAAGACAACCACACGGTGAAGCACGCCGACATCTCCTATGTGGCGTCTTGGAACACATCGGAAGCCCCGCGCGACGTCAACTTCCGCCCGGCGCGGATTCTGATGCAGGATTTTACCGGCGTTCCCGCGGTTGTGGATCTGGCGGCGATGCGCGACGCGCTCAAGAAAATGGGGGCGGATCCGGCTCTCGCGAATCCGTTGATTCCCGCCGACCTGGTCATCGACCATTCCGTGCAGGTGGACCGCTTCGGAACCAATGACGCCTTCGACTTCAACGTGCTGCTCGAGTATCAGCGCAACCATGAACGCTACTCGCTGCTGCGCTGGGCGCAGAAGGCATTCCGCAAGTTCCGTGTAGTCCCTCCCGGAACCGGCATCGTCCACCAGGTGAACCTCGAATACCTCGCCTCCGTGGTGTTCCGCAACGAGGAGGACGGAGAAGCTTCAGCCTATCCCGACACGCTGCTCGGAACCGATTCGCACACGACCATGATCAACGGATTGGGCGTCGTCGGTTGGGGCGTGGGCGGCATTGAAGCGGAGGCTTGCATGCTTGGCCAGCCGATCACGATGCTGCTGCCCCAGGTGGTGGGTTTCAAGTTGTACGGCAAGCTGGCGGAAGGCATAACCGCCACCGACCTGGTCCTCACCATCACCCAGATGCTGCGCAAGAAGGGCGTCGTCGGCAAGTTCGTCGAGTTTTTCGGACCCGGCGTGAGAGAACTGAGCATCGCGGACCGCGCCACCATCGCCAACATGGCGCCGGAGTACGGAGCCACCATAGGATTTTTTCCCGTCGACAGCCAGACCTTGCACTACCTGCGTCTCACCAACCGCCCGGACAGCCTGGTCGCCCTGGTCGAAGCGTACTCGAAAGAGCAGGGACTCTTCCATGCCGACGGCGCGCCGGAACCGGAATACAACGATACGCTGTCGCTCGATCTCTCGACGGTGGTCCCCTCTCTCGCCGGACCGAAGCGTCCCCAGGATCGCATCACGCTGCCGGAGGTGAAGGCGAACTTCCTTCAGGCATTCGGGCCGGAACAGAAGACCGCCGATTATGCCGGCGGCGTATTGCGCGACGGAGCGGTGGTGATCGCCGCCATCACCTCCTGCACGAACACCTCGAACCCCTCCGTGATGCTGGCGGCGGGCCTGCTGGCGCGCAAGGCGGTGGAAAAGGGGTTGAAGGTTCAACCGTGGGTGAAAACGTCGCTCGCGCCGGGCTCGAAAGTGGTGATGGATTATTTCCACGAGGCCGGCGTAATGCCCGCCCTCGAGGCGCTCGGCTTCAATCTGGTGGGTTTTGGCTGCACGACGTGCATCGGCAACAGCGGCCCGCTTCCCGAACCCGTCGCTGAAGCGGTGAACAAGGGCAAACTCGCGGTCGCCGCCGTCCTGAGCGGAAACCGCAATTTCGAAGGCCGGGTCAACCCCCTGGTCAAGGCGAACTACCTCGCTTCCCCGCCCCTGGTTGTGGCTTATGCCTTGGCGGGGCGTGTCGACATCGACCTGGTGAGCGATTCTCTCGGCACGGGCAAGGATGGGAAACCCGTATTCCTGCGAGACATCTGGCCGTCGACCGCCGAAGTGCAGGGAGCCGTTGCCGCATCCGTGGACAAAGAGATGTTCGAGAAGGAATACTCGGTGGTGTTCGAGGGAGATGCGCAATGGCGCGCCATCCGCGTGGCCGAAGGCGATCTGTTCACCTGGGACGATCAGTCCACTTATATCCGCCGCCCCCCGTATTTCGACAACATGGCCGACCCCGGCGCTCCGCTCGGCGACCTGCGCGGATTGCGAGTGCTCGCCGTGCTCGGAGATTCCATCACCACTGACCACATCTCCCCGGCGGGAAACATCGCCAGGGAGAGCCCGGCGGCCCGCTACCTGATGGAACATGGAGTGGCGCCCCAGGACTTTAATCAGTACGGCTCGCGGCGCGGAAATCACGAGGTGATGATGCGCGGAACCTTCGCCAACATCCGCCTGAAAAACCTGCTGGCGGGCGGTGTCGAGGGCGGATGGACCACTCATCAGCCAAGCGGTGACAGGATGTCCATCTACGACGCGGCCATGCGTTACAAGAACGAAGGCGTGGGCCTGGTCGTGATCGCGGGCAAGGAGTACGGCTCGGGATCGTCGCGAGACTGGGCGGCCAAGGGAGTTCAACTTCAAGGCGTGCGAGCCGTCATTGCCGAAAGCTATGAACGCATTCATCGTTCGAACCTCGTGGGCATGGGTGTCCTCCCCTTGCAGTTCCTTCCCGGAGAAACCCGGGAAACACTGGGTCTTACGGGATTGGAAACCTACGCCATCGAGGGAATCGCCGAAGCAGTGTCCGGAAGCAGGCGCGCGGCCGTGACGGCCACTACGCCCGGCGGCGCGGCAAGGAAATTCCAGGCCGTGGTGCGTATCGACACTCATACCGAGGCGGATTATTTCCGCCACGGCGGAATTCTCCCCTACGTGCTCCAGCAGTTGGCCGCGCCCTCCCTGGCGAAAGCCTGACCTCGCGCCCCCCCAAAAAAATCGCCGAAGTCCCGAGGGAGGACTTCGGCATAGGACGACACGGAGTGGTGATTCGATTGTCTCAAGCTGCTGTGATGAGGGCAGTCTCCAACATGAAATCCCGGCGCCCGGGCGATTGCCCGAGAACACTGATGAATTGTTCGACTTCCTCCCGCTGGGTGCGGCAATAGCCGCATTCGGAGAGGTGTTCCTCAACCTGGCTCCGGTCGCCCTCGGACAGTTCGTTGCGGACGTATGCCCCGAGGGCGTGGTCGGTGATGTGCCTGCTTCTGGTGAAAACGTACATCGGATGAGCCCTTCTCTCTACCTGCGATCCTGGCGGGAGGTACTCCTGCCACAACTCAAGAATATGCGGGCGGGCGGGAATGGGAAATCCATCTTTTGTACCGATTCTTCCACGGACCGGTGGAACCATGTTTGTAAGTGTCTTACCTGAGGACGCGCGCCGGTAAGTACTAATTCCGCCCGCCGTCGCCTGCCCCCCGGCTCAACGTTCCCTCTACAGCCGCATCGTGCAGGTCTTCTTCTCCCCGCAGCGGACGCATACGGTTCGCACCCGCTGCGCGTGGGATCCGGCCGAGGCCTCGCGCGCCGCTTTCCCCACCACCGTCCTCGGCAGACGCAACAACTCCGCCAGACAGGCATCGCAATATCTCGACGTGCCGTGCTCGTGAAGATACTGCTCCACTTTTCGCTTCACGTTCACGTCGCTTGCCGCAACCCGCCGCGCCACGGCTTTCCTCCGCGATACCCCCAGCGCCTGCTCCAGCAGTGTCCCGAGCATCTCCTTCTCGGCCGCCGTCATGATGCGCGTGAAGTTCTCGGGGCGGTCGGCGATCACCCTCTGCAACCGTTGGATCCAGCGTAAGGAATCCGCCGCTGGATGATCCTTCAACTCCTGGATCAGCCGCAAAGAGGCGCCGAAATCCGGCACTTCGCGATAACAGGCGAGCGCCTCCCTCGGATTGTCCGCCAGCACATAGCGCTCGGCGGCTCTCACGTATTCGCGCATCCCCTTGAGGCACATCGCCTCGCGGCCGTAGTCGCGTTCCGCCATGCTCTCCAGCGCCTCGAGCGCCGGCCGGTAATCCCTTGCCTGGAGCAGAGACTCCACTGCCTTTGCGAGCAGTCTCTGCTTCCTCGCCGCGGAGTCGGGAAGGCTGAGCGCTTCATAAAACCGCGGCAGCAGCTTCGACAGCATGGGAACATTCGCCTGCACCCGCATGCCGCCTTCGAGCACCTCCAGCCAGTAGTTCACCTTCGGCCCGATGCCTGTGAAGAACCATGGCGGAAGCTTGCTTCCCTTGTCAATGATCTCCTGCATCAGGTAGCCGAGCGGCGTCAGCGCCTCGCGCCCCGTCGCCGCGTTCTGCACCTCGCGCAGCCGGTGGATGATGGGAACCATCGCCGCCTCGCCCGCCTCCGGAGCCGCCGCCATGGCGTGCATGAACAGATCCGGGCTTCCCAGATCCGGCCCCAGTCTGACCCCGTTCATGCCCAGTTGAAAACATACCTCCAGCACCGAATGATGCGCCGCTCTTCGCAGTTCCATGTCGGAGACGAAGTTGCGGCTGCCGGGCTGGCCGAGCAGCGTCATCGCCTGGTGCGCCCGCGTCCACGCGACTTCGGGACGAATGCTGAGGTATTGCCGCGCGTCCTGCATGCATCGCTGGATGCGTTCCTCGACGTCGAGCTGCTCCTCGGCCAGAGCCTTCTCGACAACCGAGGGAATCGAAAGCGCCACGCCGGTCGTTTCCTTGTGCGGATTGAAGAAGGCGAGCGTGCGCGATACCGTCTCCGCTTTCGGCTCGATATCGAGCCAGATCAGCCGCTCCGTGGGACGGCTCAACGCCACCCGGAGTTTGTCGATCGCCAGCCGCCTCCGGATGCTTTCGATGTCCGCGGTCATCAGCCGGGAATGCCCCATCGATTGGATGCGATCGAGCAGCTTTCCGGCATCGAGCAGGCATACCGTATGAAAGTCGAGCCCCTTGGCCTCCTTCACCGACAGAATCGAGGAATGAAACCTCTCCGGAATCGCCTTGGGGATCGAGTCATCCATGGTGATCAGCGCGAGCCCCTCGCGGGCCGCCAGATCCGTCAACAGCGCGTCCAGTTCCTCCCCCGCCGTCGCCGAGCAGTAGAACATCTGGTCTGGAGATTCGTCGTCAATTTCGGCATAACCCGTCCCCGACGGGCGGTCCCTCTTCTCTACCTCCACATATAGATCCCAAACATGATTCACCACCTGCGCTATCTGTTTCGGGCTGCGCAGGTTCGAGGTGAGGCGGAACTCCTGCGGAGTCGCGAGAAAATGGTGCAGCAGATCGCTCATCCAACCCCACTCGAAATCCGTGGGACGCACGGTCTGGGCTTCGTCGCCGGCGGCGAGGAAAGCCACCGGGCGGTTTCGATGGTCGCGGATGGCCGCGCCCAGCGCCACCAGAACGAACGCCTCGAGCGCCGTCAGATCCTGGCACTCATCGATGGCGATGCAATCGAACTCCAGAAAGTCCGTATTGATGCCGGAGGACGCCTTGCTGGACGTCAGCCCCATGGCCGCCTGCCAGCTCAACTCGAG
>JABAQT010000035.1:5474-66642 GCA_019187195.1 Bryobacteraceae bacterium | reverse complement strand
ACGCGAACCGCCGCGCGCGCCGTCGCGAAACGCTGTTGCGAAGCCGTCCACGGAGCGGGACCGAAATCCTCGTCGCGCAACTCGGCCGCCGAAACAGGCAGGTAGTGCTGATCCCATGCCTGCGCCGCAAGCGGCGCGTGGTCATCATGGTGCCGGATGTCCCGCAGGAAGATGGAACCCTCGGGAGTCTCGTGAAATGCTCCCTGCTTGAGCGGAGCCGAACCTCTCGGTGCCCACCACGCGTAGAAATGACTCCCCTGGTTGCCCCCCAGCCGCGAACGCCGCCAGCCTTGATTGTCTCCCCTCGTCGCCTTGTAATGAACGCGCGAAGAATCGATCATCAGCCGCTGCAACAGCAGACTCGCACGCTTGCCGATAGCCTGCGTGCGCCAGCTTTCCGGCTTCTCGAGGAACTCCTGATGGCAGAAGATCGGGTTCCCCGGACGGGCGGTTTCCAATCGCAACAATCTTTCCTGCACGGACATGGCGCTGAACTGTTTACTGTAGCAGCCGGGCGGCCTCGGCGGCCGCGTACGATCCGGGCCGCCCGTGGAGGCGCACCAGCAGCGCCACGCGCGGCTGAACCGCGGGATAGAGAACCACCACGAACCCGTCGCCGGGAGCCTTCGGAACGTGCGTGCAGGGAGCCGTCCCGGTCTTCGCCAGCGCGTCGCGCGCCAACCGCTTCGCCGTGCCGGACCGCGCCGCGAGGCGCATCCCTTCGAGAATATCGTCCACCCCCGGTTCCCCGGCGCGCCGCGACAATTCGATGTAGGCGCCCAGCAGTTCCTCGGGCCGGGCCTTGCCCGCGCCGCGCAGGCCGAACCTTCGCGCCACCGCATCCAACTCCCCCGGTCCGAGCGCGGCGCGCAGCGCGTCGAAGTAGGTATTACACGACTGCGCGATAGCCTCGCGGATCCCGATCTTCCCATGCCCGCGCGGAAGCCAGCAGCGGGCGCACATGATCTCGGGATAGCGGAATTGATGGCTCTGCGCATACGCAAGAGCGATGAACGGCTTGGCCAGTGAGCCGGAATCCACCGCCCGCCCGTCCCTCCACTGGCGCTCCAGCACGCGTCCCGTATGCGCGTCCATGCGCAGAAACGAGAGCAGAACCAGCGCCGCGGGCGTCATTGGAGCCGGGAGCCCAAAGTGTAGCGGACCGTCTGCTTCACGCTTCGCCCGTCATCGCTTGCAAGCACCGCCGCCGATTGCACGCGTTGCAGCGTCCGCGCGAGACTGGCGATGTTCGCTCCGAACAGCGGCGGCTCACCGGGAGCCTGGCCTCCCGCTTGCAGCGCTTCGATGTGCCGCATGATACGCGTGTAGTTCTCTAGCTCGGCGGCCGCCCGGTAGCCGGCGGCATAGGATGCCGTCACCGCCGGGGCCGCGCCGTCAAGCAGCGGAAGCACGGCCTCGATATTGCCGGCCTGATTCGAGATCAGCAGCGTGCGGCCTCGAGTGGCAACAGCGATGGAAGCTAGCCCGTCCAGCTCCCAAAGCGCGGTCGCGCCCCCCCGCCGTTCCCGCCATCCAACGCCGATGCGCGAAGTCGTGTAGAGGTTCTCGATGGCGCGGCTGATGGCGTCACGCGCCGCCGCCGCATCCCAGTCCGCCGCGCCCTCGATGGCGATCGTGGAATCATTGGTCACAAAAACCCGGTCCGCGGTTGTGCGGCTCGATTGGAGTTGCAACATGGCGCGCGGCGGGTTTCCGCCGAGCAGGGCCTGCAGCGCCTCCGGACGGTACACGGCGCCCGGCGCCTCGTAGGGAGCCCCGTCGATGCGTGTTTCAAGATCGGCCTCGCCGCCTGCCAGCGGAGCGTCCAGCGAAACAACCGGCGCGGTTCTCGCCTCGGCGAAGCCGCGCGGCCCCGGCCGCAGCACCTTGGCCGCTATCAGGTCGAGGACGAACGCGGGATCGGGCCGCGCCCAGGCACGGTACAGCGTGGCGTTCCCGGCAAGGCGCAGCAATCCCGGCACCGCGCTGGCGTCAGGCGCGGGAGCGGGCTCCGCTCTCAGCAGGACACGGTCCTCCCGAACCTCGGATGGCGTGCGCCGCAGGTCGTCGATCGCGGAAAAATACTGCCGCAGATCTGGAACATTGCGCTGAATCCAATAGGAGCGGAAGCTCGAGTTGCGTGCCAGCTTCTCCATGTTCATCACCATCCGGAGTTCACCCGGCGCGGTGGCGGCGCGCGTGGCCGCCTCGAACCATGGCTCGCGCCGCACCGTGTTCCCCGGCGCTCCCGAAAGCAGGCCGAGCGCTCCGGTGAGCGTCTCTTCGCTCGTCGCCGCAAACAGCAGATCTCCGGCAATGGCGAACGCCGCCGTGCGGCGGCTGACGGGGTCCGTCCTCGCATAGTAAGGCGTGCCCGCCGCCGCGCGCGCCGTGAACCGCTCCCTGGCCTTCCACAAGACGCTCTGCATGGACCGGGCCGATGGCAGTCTCGTCACATACAGAAAATCGAGCGCGCTGATGTCGTAGATAGCGATAGCCGATTCGCCGCCCGCGACGGAAGTAAGCAGATTCATGTCCGGAGCCACGCCGGTGGCCTTCGAGTACTCCTCGAAGACCTGCTGGAGGCGCAGGTACAAACGCGACCGCGAAAACACCTGGTAATTGTCGCTTCCCAGCCAGGCTTTCTTCTCGGCCGAGGCGTTCCAGTCGTTGACAAGAGCGCTGAGGTTACGCGCCTCCAGATAGAGCATGGCTCCGGAAGGAATCAGTTCATCGAGCGGCTTGGGGGTTGTCGCGTTCTGCCCCGCCAGAAATAGTGCGATGGCGGCCACGCCGGCAAGCAGCGGCACTTTCCTCATTGGACGCCTCCCGTCGATGGCATCATCGGCCGCACCAGCCGCGGCTGATCGAGACTCTCACTGATCCGTGGCCGCCGTTCGGCGTTCGTTGTCCGGCGTCTCAATTCCGCCCGCCACTTCGAAATGAGCGCCGCGTCCCCCGGCTCCGGAGCCAGTTTCTCCGCCAGCAACCGCGCCAGCAAGGCCCCCTCCACGCGGTCCGTGCGGGCAAGCGAATCGGCAAGCCCTCGCGCGACAGCCGCGCGTTCCGCCTTGTTCAGGCTTAGCCCCGCCAGGAACCCCTCAGCCAGGTAGCTGCCCACCTCGATGTCGCCCGGACGCCCGTGGTCCTCGC
Source organism: Bryobacteraceae bacterium (assembly GCA_019187195.1). Taxonomy (GTDB): domain Bacteria; phylum Acidobacteriota; class Terriglobia; order Bryobacterales; family Bryobacteraceae; genus CADEFT01. The sequence continues at coordinate 63,489 of JABAQT010000035.1, read as the reverse complement.
TGAACAGCATCTGCGTGCCTGCCCCCGGAAGAACCTCGAGCGCATTCACCGCCTCCCGGTGGAGACCGGCCGCGCGCGCGGCGCGGAACAGCGCGAGCTTCAACGATTCATCGCCAGGCTGGTTGCCTACGGCCTGCCGCAACTGTTCGAGTGTGCGAGCCGGCGCGGTGGAAGCGCCCTTCCGCGCGGTCTCGAGCGCAGCCTTCGCGGAGCTGTCCCACGGAACAGCCTTCACCGCCTCTTCCAGAAACACCATCCCTTCCGTGTTTCTGCCGAACCGGCGCAGCAGTTCGCCCGCGTCCTTGAGATTCACAAACGCGGGTTGAGTCACCAGAGCCATCCGCCGTAACTCCCGGACCGCCGCGTCCGTTTCTCCCCCCTCGAGCATTACCTCCGCCAGCCCCAGGAAGTTCGATGCGGCGCCGTCTCCGCGCGCGATTTGGGATTGATAGAAGAACCGCAGCAACTGGCGCGCGTGCACGGCGTCGCCTTCTTCTCTTAACGTGGCCGCCACGTCGCGCAACACATAAGGGTTCGCGGCGTACGGCGCCATCGCATCCTCGTCAAGCCGCCGTGTGGCCGCGGCAAGGCGCAATTCAAGCTGCGGCAACACGTAGGAAAGATGCTGTCTTGCTTCATCATCGAGCGTGGCGAGTTCCATGCGGAGGCGGTCAGTCTGCTTCCGATCCATCAGAAACTGATACCAGCGCCCTTTCCAGTTGTAGAACTCGTTCAGCGCCGCGTTGCGCGCCTCGCCCACGGCGGTGGCCAGCCGTGTACGCGCGGCTTCCAGGATGCGCTCGTAAAGCACTCCCTTCCCCTCTTCCGGAATCCAATCGGCCTCGACGAGCGGTGAAAGCAGGTCGAGTGCGTTCGGAGCGCTCCTGCTGATCGCGGCGATGGATGGCGCGTCGAAGTGCCTCAGCAGCGGCTCGCTCTGAAAGCTCCCGTACCGCTTCACATACGAAATGACAATCCGCTCCATGTCCGGACGGAATTCCCCGAGCAACCGCCGGGCGGCCAGTTCATCCATCAGTTCCCGCAGACTGGAACCAAGCTGCGCGGGAATGCGCCGCTCCTCGAGCAGGTCCCCCGCCGCGGAGAGAGCCTGCTTCCAGCGCGCCTTCGCCTCGTCGCGGCGGTTCAGACTCCACAGGACTCCCGCCATGCGATCGAGCGCCGGTACGCCTCGAGGATCGAGTTCAAGCGAGTATTCATAATTGGCGAGAGCCTGCTCCGCCGGCCCGGATTGCCGGTAGAATTCGGCCAGCTCGAAATAGGACTCCGCCCGCCCCGGGCTGCCCTCCACCATCGCCGGCATGTAGTCATCAAACCCCGGCTTGCCCCCCAGATGAAGATACTCGCCGTAGCGCGAGCCGTAGTAATACCATACGCCGCCCGCAATCTGCTCCCCGCGGTCAACCGCCTTTCCAATGCGCTCCCCGATCAGCAGACTGCCCAGGGCCTGTTGAAACGCCGTATCAATGTCCGGCCTTTCGAGGCCGAAATAGAGCCCCGCCAATCCTGTGTACGCGCGCGTCCACACAGGAGCCAGCCCGCGGCCGCGCGCGGCAATGGCCGCCAGCGCCAACTCCGCCTTGCCGCTCCGCATCGCCGCGTTCGCCGCATCATGGTTCCCCGAGCCGGAAAGCGCAATGAGCTGATCCGGAGCCCGCCGCGCCATCAGTCCAAGGTAACGGTCATCCACAACGCCGCGCCCCGCAAGCACACGAAATTCGCCATCCTCGTCGCCGGCTTTCCCGTATGCATCGGCGGCGTAGCCGAGCGTCGATGTCTTCGCATCGCCGGCGAGCTTGCCCGCATAAGCTTCCAACTGCGCCCCAAGTTCCGCGAACATCAGCCGCGAGCGCTGCAACTGACGCAAACGTTCCAGGTTCTCCCGCTCCTCCTCCCCGGGCTTCGCCATCATCAGCGCAAACCGCCGCTTCGCCTCCCATTCAGGCAGTCCGGCAATGCGGCCGATCTCGGGGCTCGCGTTCTTGAGCCCGTCGAGAAACGCCGCGAACCGCTCCTTGCGCGCGTCATCTGGATGATCCCGCGCCGCCTGCGCCATGGCAGGCAATAACTGCCCCTCGGGATCCTTCGCGGCCACGGCCGCATACTGCCCCAGCCGTGTCATGATCCGCGCGTAGACTTGCGCGCCCGCCGGATACGCCGTCAGCAGATCACCGCCCGCGAGCGAGGCGCCGCGCTCGGCATATTGCCGCGCCTGCGGAATCATCTCCCATCCCTCCAGACGTCCGGCCACGTCGAATTGAGCCTGCGGGGAATCCGAACGGCCGTCGATATACGCCGCCCGCAACGCCTTCAGGCATTCGTCCACCCTGCCCTGCCGGGCGCGAATCTCCGCTACGCGCTCCATCCAGGCGGAGTTGCGGTAGCTGAGGTCGTACACCTTGGCGAACGTCGCGGCGGCCTCGTCAAAACGCAGCTGCCGTTCTTCGAGCCCTCCGCGCGCGGCAAGCAGATCCGGACGATCCGGCCGAATGCCGGCCGCCCGAGTGTACATCTCTATCGCCGCCGGGTAATCCTCGAAGCTCGTCTCGAGCCGCGCCAGCACGAGCGGCCAGCGGAAATCCCGCGGTGAAGCGGCGGCGGACTTTTGATAGGCGGCAAGCAAACGGGCCTGTTGCCGGTGCGCGCGGGCGTACGCGGCCGCCTCCTCGATAAGCGCCGTGTCCTCCGGAAAACGATTGATGATCTCGATGTACTGGTCCACGGCGCCGGATGCGTCCTTCGCGCGGGTGAGCACGGGAATCAGGGCCCGGCGCATGGCGGCCACGCGCTCCACCCTCTCCCTCACCGGCATCTCCGCCTTGGCAAGCAAACCGATCTTCTCCACATAGAAGGCGCGCAGCGCGCCATCGTTACCCTCGCGGGCATAGGTGTCCGCCATCGCCCCAAGGTAGGCCGCGTTGTACGGCTCGGCCGCGAGCAGCGGCCGCAGGAACTCGCGCGCCCGCGAAGCGAACCCGGCCTCGGCCGCCTTCCTCGCCGCTTCGAATTGAAACCGCGGCTTCAGAACGGCGTTCGCCGAAGACGCCGCCGCCGCCAGAATATCCAGCGCCCGCGCCGCGTTCTTGTTCCGCCAGTGGTAGTTGACCACCGCGCGGACCACGCCGAGCGATGCCGGATTCTCGCGGTACAGCGTGTCGAACAACCGCCCCGCCGCGCTGTTGGAATGCGACTCATAGTAGCGCGCGAGGCTCAGGCGCAGACGCAGCTTCTCGATCGCGTCCGGCGTCAAATCAATCTCCCTCAGCAGCGCCCGCTCCTCCACCTTCGGCAGCGCAAGTCTGCGGCCTTCCTCCTCGATCCGCGTCAGCAGGTCGAACCGCTCCGTCCCCGCGGCCAGATTCAAAAGGTAGGCCTCGAGATCGGCGCCGCGCTCCTGGGCCTCGAGCAACGCTACCCGCAAAGCCAGCGCCGCCATGCTCGGACTGGCGCCTCCCGCGAGCCTGGCCGTCGCCTCGTCTATGAACGCTCGATATGCCGGCCGCCGCGCCAGTTGAATCAGCCGCGTCTGGGCCGGTGATCCGCCCGGCTCCGCCATCGACCCGCGCACGTACTCCTCGATCGCGCGATCATACTGGCGTTTGTTCTCGTGAATCGCGCCCGCCTCGTAGGCGAACAGGGCCGGCTTGTTGAGACGCTTGCGCCCGGCATCGATCACCGCCAGCGCGGCATCGTATTCGAAATAGTCCCAGTGCACGGTGGCCGCCTCGAGCACACCCTCGCTCGATCCGGGCTCGATTTCGGGAATCGCCGCCCAGGCGTTGCGCCCCGCCGCCCGCGGATATTCACGGCTGATCTCCCCCAGGCGGACGCGTGCCTCCCAATCCCGCGGAGCCGCGCTTACCAGCGCCAGTTCGAGCGCGCTCGCCTCCCCGGCCTTGCGCCAGTCGTAGGCCGCCAGCGACCGGTAGAGCGTTGCGGTTCGCTGCCCTGTATCGGCTTCCCCCGGAGCCTCCCTGGCCAGCGCCAAGAACCGCGGAGCGGCGTCTTCAAAGTGGCAACGCCACGCCTCCGCCTCGGCAAGCATGCGCGAAGCCCCCGTATTTCCTGCCTGCGCCGCCAGCGTCCGCAACGCCGCCAGTTCCGTTCTCAGCTTTCCCGTACCCGCCAGATGAGAGAAGAAGCGGGCGCGCATCTGATCGTCGTAATACCAGTGGCGGCGCAGCAGCCTCTCATACGCCGCCGGATCCGCCGTCCCACGCCGCTGATAGACGTCCAGAAGGTTGCGCGCGAACGTCAAATCATTCGGAAAACGCTGGTAAGCGTACTGGTTCACCTGCCTGTACAGCACGTTGTCCAGCCCCGCCGTGGCCACCACGTCCGCGAAGTACTTCTCCAGTTCGGTGCCGCTGAACACCCGCGCCACATCCGCCGTCAACTGCTGAAACGCCGCGCGCTGCTTCTGACGCAGATAGAACCGCGCCAGCTTGTGATACCAGGAACGGTCGGGAAAACGTTCCATGGCGCGCCGGTAGACGGTCTCCATCTCCGCCGCCAGCTTGTTCTGGTCGAGGAAACCCGCCAGCCGCTCATATAGGCCGGGGTCGTTGGGGTTGCGGTCAATCTCCTTGCGCAGCGCCGCCAGCGCGTCGCGTACCCGCTTCAGCGCCGCCAGCCGCGAGACATAGCGGTCGAGCACACGCGCGTACTCGGGCGATTTCGCCCCCGCGCGCGCCGCCCCGGCCATCATGCCCTCTCCTAAAGGAACACCCTCCGCCCTCTTGCCAAGTTCCGCCAGCAAGGCATCATAAACAGTCATCTCCTCGCGCGTCTGCATCTTGCGCGCGTACGCGTCGGCCATCAGCAGAGAGACCTGCACGCGCCGGGAATCGCCCGGAAAATCCGTCAGAAAGCGCTTTCCACCCGCCAGCACGGCGTCGTTGTCTCCGTGCGCCGCATACGCCTCGAGCAGTTGTGCCCGCAAACCCGCGCGGCGCTCCGATCGCGGAAAACTCTTCTCGAACAGGCTCGCCAGTTCGGAAGCCTTCGCCCGCTCGAAATACGCGGCCGATTGCTGCTCCTGCGCCGCGAAACGGTAAGCGGGATCGGCCGAGTTCAACAGCAGCGAGAGAATGCCGTTCAGCACACCCGGATACGGATCGGCCGAAGCGATGTCCTTATAAAAGCTCAGATCGCCCCCGCCGAGAGGCAACTGTTGATCGGGGGCTGTAAACATGATGCCGGCGATCGAGGCGAGAGCTTCCTCCCGCGCGGCCGGCGTCGCGCCCTTCAGGCTGTACAAGGCGTAATAGTAACGCGCGGCCTCCGTCCGGTCGTTGCCGTACTGGTCCCATAACCGCGCCATGGTCAACAACTCTTCCCCGGTCCACGACCCGGCCTTCGCTTCCTTGCGCCGCCGGTACTCGTGCAGCGCTCTCTGCGCCGCCGCCGGGTTTCCCTCCTCGATGTAATACCGGAACTGCCGCGCCACCGGATCGAGCGCCATTGGTTCAGCCGCCGCCGCTGCCCGCGCCGCCAGAAGAAAACGGCGCAGGTTGCGCGTCTCCCTGAGCAGCGTGAAATAGCTATGCGCCAGGCTCCGCGGCCAGAGCGGCCGGAAAGCCCGGTCATACACCGCCAGCGCTCCATCCGCGTTTCCCCGGGCGCGTTCCACGCCCGCGCGGGCTTCGATCGGAAAGGCGGCATCGCCGGGAAACCGTCCCTCATACTCCCCGATCAGCGCTTCCGCCCGGGAAAACTCCTTTTCGCCGGTTTCAAACCGGATCCAGCCCTGCATCGGCGCCTGCTCCTTCGGAGCCTTTGCCGTCCATTGCTGGTAGGTCTGCCGGGTCATTGCGGCCGGCAGCATTTGCCGCGCGCACAGCGTCAACATGCGCTGATATGCTCCAGCGGCGCCGAGCGCGCTCCACTCCTCGTTCACCTTGAGCCGGCGGTGGTAATAGTCCGCCAGCGCGAGATTGGCGGCTGCCTTGTCCTGGGCAAGCCCGGCGTGCTTCTTCCAATCGGCTTCCGCGGCCGTGAAATCGAGCAGCAACTCTTCTTCGCGCGCCCGGAGAGCATAGAGTTGAGCGTCGGCCGGCGTGGCGCTGATCAGGTTCGAAAGTTCGGCCCGCGCTTCCTTCGCCGGACGCCGGACCGGAACGGGTCCAGCGGGCAGATCCATCGGCCGGAAGAAGGCGTTCTCGATCTTCGATCCGCTCTCGACGAAGCGAACCCATTGCGGCAGTTCGGCCCGTCCCGCCAGCGCGGCGGCGGCCAGAACCACGGCTTGGACGTAGCGGCTACGGAAGTATCTCAAGCGCCGCCTCCCCCGTTCCGATGTTGTGCGCGAAATCTTCGGCGCTGACGGTCATCCGGTACCGTCCGGCCGGCAAATGCGCGGGAGCGGTGATCACCCCCGTGTTCGATTTCATCTCCGGATTCCACCGCAGGTACACCGCCGGCGCTCCCTGCATCCTGGCCGTAATGGTGCGCGTGGTGGCCGAAGCGCTCACCGTCAGACGCACCGTTTCTCCACGCCTGTATCGGGATTTGTCGAGCCTGACGCGCACCACCGGAGGCTTGCTCGCAATCACGAAGGTCTTCGACTCTCTCGAAACGCGCCCCATCTTGTCCCTCAGTATCAGGCGCACGGTGTAGGTCCCATCCGCCATGTCCGCGGGCGCCAGAAAGCGCGTCTGCCAGGTATCCTCATCGCGCAGGTAGCGCAGCGGCTTTACCAGTCCGAAGGGGAACAGAGCGACTACCGAGACCACGGATTCATCCGTCTTCACCCTTAGCACCGGATCCCCCGGACGGATCAGCCGCGGGCGCAACAACGCCCGCGGAGCAGCCAGAAACGACGTATACGGAGTGACGAACTTATACTTCCGCGCCAGCGCGATGATCTCATCGACAGACCCCTGATCCTCGCCGTCGCGTTCAATCTTTTCCAGCAGCGCGTCCACCCGCGCCCTCGCCCACCGGCGGGGCAACTGTTCGGATTCCGCGCTCACGGCCGGCAGGTTCACCCGCACGGTCCGCGATGCCGCCTGAAACGTGGCCGCCCCGGGCCGCTTGTACTGCCCCACCCACGCCCCAATGGAACCGGGAAAGACGGTCTCCTCGAGCGCGTAGATCATGTCGAAATTCGATGCCGGACCGGCGCTCAGGGATAGCCCTTCCATGGGCCGCCGCCCGATCTTCCCCAAAAACGCCTTGAGTTTGAAATCGATGGGCTCGGTCGACCGGACCCATTCCATGATCCCTCCCTGCCGGGCGAGCATTTTGAGCAGCGGAAGGTTCGCGTCGTCGCCGATGCCGAACAGGTACGTGTGCGGGCGCAGCGGAGCAGCCGTCTGGCTCCACTTCCGCGAATACCACGCCGCCAGCTTTCCGTTCCGCACCATCCCCCTCGTCGAGCCGCCGTCGCTGAACACCACGATATACGCATCGGAACCGTTAGCCTGGCGCAAACCCTCCTCGAGCGCCGCCTGGAGGTTCGTCCCTCCACGCAGCCTCGACGCCCGCACCGCCTCGAGAGCTTTCTCCACCGCCTCGGGAGCCGCTGGCACGGGAGCGTTCTCCACGGCGTTCACCTCCGTGTTGAAGAGGATCAGGCTGAACCGGTCCGGAGGCTTCAACGACCGCAGCAGGGATTCGAGAGCCCGGTAGCTGCCCTCCAGCTTTTCCCACTGCATCGAGAGCGACGTGTCGAACAGCGCCACCACGGTTCGCGGACGCGCCGTCACCGGGACGGGTTCGGTGAGCAGCGATGCCTCGAAAAAGCCCGGCTCATTCTCTTCACGATGGGTCAGGACTTCCAGCCGCTCCCTGCCGTCAAGCGCCCAGCGAACCGCGAAATCCTCGCTCAGGTTGACATTCCGCCCCTCGAACACCGCGCGCACGCGGTCTGGCGCGCGCTCCGTGATCTTCAACCCGTAAAGCGCGCCCGCGTTCTGAAAGTCCTTCACCGGATGCTTCGAGCGCAACTCGAACCGGATGCCGAGCCGCCCCGCCCTCTGCACCCGGTAGGCCTCCGGCCGCAGCGGCACCGCGAAGAAGGATTCGAGTTCCTCGACCGGAACGGTCTCCCGGTACTCCATCTCCACGCGCTTTGAACCGTATCCCGGGATGGGCACGATGCGCGCGCTGAACACCGCCCCGCGCCGCGCCTCATCGGCGTCGCGCTCCCCCATTTGCAGCAGACCGGGATCGATCGCCTGCCACCGGAGGTTCTCGTAGATCTCTTCCGCTCTTCTCCGCTCGAGGATCACGCCCGGAATCCGAACCACGTCGTCCCAAACCGCGAAATCGGAGACCACCGCCCGCGACGGCAGCGCGAAGATGTACTTGCCTTCGAGAATTCCTCCCACGTGGCTTTGAAAGATCTGCCGGATACGCACCCTCGCCGCCTGGTTGTCGATCAGGACGTCCACGTCCATCTCCCCAAGCGAGAGGATTCTCGCGTCCGGTTCCGGCTTGTTCGAGGGGATGATCACCCCGGCGTCCCCGTAGGCCGCCGCCGCGGCGAGGAACATGAACAACAGCGCTCTCATGGCAGCGCGATACTCCTCTCCGGCATTCGCGCCATCCCGTTATCCGTCCCTATGTAGAGGAAGCCGTTTGCCGCCGCCAGCGCCGTGACGTTCTCCGACGGCAGGCCCGCGGTGGAAAATCCCCACCGTCCGCTCGCGCGGCTGTAAACGGCCAGCCCCTTTCCGAGCGTTCCCGCGTAGACCGCTCCCTCCGTCACCGCCATCGCGTTCGGGTTCACCGTGAACCCCTCCCGCGAATCCGGAAATCCGCGCCACAGCGCCCCGTCGAAACGGAAGACGCCGGCGCCGTAGGTCCCCGCGAAGAACTCACCGCCCACAACCGCCAGCGCGCTCACCCAGTTATGTCCGAGTCCGGAATTGGCCGTCGTGAAACTCGCTTTCACCATCCCGTTGTCCAAAACGGAAATGCCGCCCAATGTTCCAGCCAGTATGCGGTTCCCCTCTCTCGCCAGCGAGTACACGTGGTTGTTGACCAGTCCGTGGAACGCATAGATGCTTTGCGGACCGCCGGGAGAAAGAAACGTGATGCCCGCCGGAGTCGCCAGCGCCATGCCCTCCGCGTCCGCCAGAACATCGGTGACGTTCGAGGCGATCAACCCCTCGCGCCGCGTCATCACCTGGCGCGTTCTCCCCTCCGCGCCCGTCAAAACCAATCCGTTGGCCGTGGCGACTATCGCACCATCCTTTCGCGGAACGATGCGGTTGACGCAGAACAGGTGCTCGTCTTCCCTGTGTATGGCGCGCGGGGAGCCCGGGTCGAGGATATCGAGGCCGCGGTCAAAATAGCCTACCCACAGGCGTCCGCCCGGCTCCACCGCCAGCGCCGCGATGTTGCCGTCCGTAAGCGGCGCATCCTCGATGCCCGCAATCTTCTTCCAATCGCCGTTCCGCTCCGTGCGCGCGGCGAGCCCGTCGCGAAGCACCGCGTGGACGGCGCCGCCCGTTTCCAGCAGCGCTTCCACTTCGCCTTCGCCCGCCCGCGGCGCAACGCGCGGACGCGGTTGGCGCGCCTCGAGCGGAATCTCGGCAATGCCCTCATCGAGGGTCCCCGCAAGCAGCATCCCTTCCCTCTCGAGCAGCGCCCTGGCGAAGGTTCCCTCCGCCAGCGTCCGCTGAAACCTGCCTGCCCGGAACTCCGCAATCCCCATCGCTGTCCCCGCCCAGGCCGTCTCGCCGCGCGAGGCGAGCGAAAGCACGTGCCTGTCCGGCAGCCCTTGCTCCTCGGAAAAGCGTTCCACCTGCCCCGCCCGCAAGTGAATCACGCCCTCATCCATCGTGCCTGCCCACAGACTCTCGATCGAACCGGCGAGCGCCGTCACGCGCGCCCCGCGCAGCGCGTCGTGAAAATGAGTGAACCTTGCCCCGTCCCAGGCGATCACTCCACCGCTCTCCGTGCCCGCCAGCAACTGCCCCGAGTCGAGCGGAAGCAGCGCCGTAATGTTGCGGTATTCCTGGCGCGCCGGCAGGATCTGCCGGAAACTCCGCCCATCGAACGCAACCAGTCCGCCGCCGCGCGTCGCCACGAACAACTCCTGCTCGCGCGCCCCCCCGGCAAGCCCCACCGCGAGCTTTGTCAGCGGGGCCGGGGGAAGATCGAGGCCGCACACGTAGCGATTCGTCACCGCTCCGCCGGCGTCATACTCCCAGAGCGTGTTCGACGATGCCGCGTACAGCCGCCCTCCAAACACCGCCGCATCCCGAAAGCCGGAAGCCGAGGCGATGATCTCCGCGCCCGGCACGGACGCGCGGCCGAGGGTGCGGATCGTGGCCGGAATCTCCTGCTCGCGCGCCACCTCCGCCCGTGTCCGGTCAAGCGTCCGCTGCGTCCGCCACAGCAGCCCGAACGGCACGGCAACGGCCGCCGCGAGCGCGGCCAGGACGATGGATTTCGACCCCCCGAGGCGTGCCATTGCCTACCATATTACACGGCCCGCGATCCGTTAACCGGCATCCCGATATGCCGCCGGGAAATGGCGATTTTCGGGCTAGAGATACTCCGAAGGGAACTTCCAGGGATGGCGGTAGACGGGCCGCGCCAGGCGCGCCGCTTCCTTGTCCCCGACAATGCGTTCCTTCACCGGATCGAAACGAATCGAGCGGCCGAGTTGATAGGAGATGCCGGCGAGAGTGATCGCCAGATCAAGCTTGTAGTGATAATTCACGCTGCAGTCGGGCTCGACGCGCGACTTGATCGAATCGAGCCACTGGCGCTCGTGTCCCGGCGAGGACGCAATCGACTTGGCGGGCGGAGTCGTGTCCTTCAGCATATCGCCCTCGGGCACGATCTCGTAATGGCTGTAGTCCGTGAACAGCGTGCCGTTGAGCGCATGGAAATACATGCCGAGACGCCGCGCGGGCTTCCCCCTGCCGAAGTCGAAAGCGAAGCTGTTGGCGCAGTTCATCATCCAGGTCATCGTCATTTTCGGGTAGCGCCAGGTGATCTCCTGCACATCGGGAGCGTCGCCGTCATCCTGAATGACGAACCGCCCGCCGCTGCACGATGTCACCTCGGGAGGACCCAGTTCGAGCGCCCATATAGGCAGGTCGATAATATGCGGCGCCATGCCCGGAGTCCAACCCCTCGAATAGTCCCAAAACGAGCAGTGATGATAGCTGTCCGTAAACAGGAGCGAGTTGAACGGCCGCGAAGGCCCCGGCCCGAGCCACATCTCCCAATCGACCCCCGCCGGCGGATCCTGCTTCGGCGCGTGTCCGATCCCGTTCGGCCCCTGGTTCATTACGTTGAACGTGCGCACGTTGCTCACCGGGCCGAGCCGCCCCGAGCGAATCCACTCGACAACGCGGCGGTAGTTTTCGCTCGCGTGAATCTGCGTGCCGATCTGGCTGATCCGCTTATGGCGCCGCACGGCGTTGCGGACCGCCAGAGTCTCGTCCGGGTAGAGCGTCATCGGCTTTTGAAGGTAGATATCTTTTCCCGCCTTGACCGCGTCGATCGCCATCAGCGCGTGCCAGTGGGGCGTCGAGGCGATAATGACTCCGTCGACATCGGACCGGGCGAGCAGTTCGCGGTAATCGGAATGGCCCTTCGCGGTGCCCTTGTGCAGGTTCAGGGCGGCTTCGCGGCGCTCGGCCGAAACGTCGCAAATGGCCGTCACGGTCACGTCCGGATACTTCGCGCAGTTGGCCAGGTTGCCGCGCCCCATGCCGTTCACACCGATGATTCCGAGATTGATGCGGTCGCTCGGGGCGGTGTGTCCGTCCCGCCCCAGCGCCGCTGAGGGGATGATGGCTGGCAGGGTCAGGGCCGCGCTGGCGGCTGTTTGTAATAAATGGCGGCGGGAAACGTCGTCCTTACTCTGGTTTGCAGGCATACGGCTACCTCCTTGGATGAAGACGTGGTGATTATACTACGATTAGTTCATACCGTGAAGGAAACAACCACCCGGCGCATCGGCCTCGAATTCGGCGACCCTCCCGCCAAGTCCGGCAAACAGGACCTGCGGCGCCGCAACACCCTGCTGCTGCTCCACCTCATCCAGTCCAACGGCCCCAGTTCTCAGGCTGAATTGGCCCGCCGCTCCGGCCTCAGCCCCGCCGCTGTCTGCGGCATCCTCCAACCCTTGATCCGGACTCGCATCCTCATCGAGGAGGGAAAATCCTCCGCCGGCCCCGGGCGGCGCGCCTCCATCCTGGCCTTCAACCCCCACGCGGCTATCACCGCCGGCATCTGCATCGACCTCGAGGAGTGCCAGGTCGCCCTGGTGGACCTCTCCGGGCGCGTGCTCGGCCAGACCGCCGCCCATTATCCCCGCTACGCCGAACCGGACGAAGTCGTGGAACTCGCCGCCGGCTGTCTGGCGGAAATAGAGAAAAACAACTCGCTCCCCCGCTCCGCGATCGTCGGCGCGGGCGTCGCCATTCCGGGCCTCATCAACTCCCGCACGGGACTGGTTAATGTGGCCGCCAATCTTGGCTGGCGCAATGTCCAATTGCGAGCGCTGCTCGAACGCCGCCTCGGAGTCCCGGTCCGCGTGGAACACCTCGGCAGGGCCAAGGCGCAAGCCGAGGCCCTGTGGGGCAAAGGCAGGAATCACAGAAATTTCGTCTGCCTCGAGATCGGCTCGGGCATCGGGGCCGGCATTGTCGTGCACGGGCGCATTCTGCGCGGCGCGAAAGGGATGGGCGGCGAAGTAGGCCACATGCCCATCGACCCGGCGGGTCCCGCCTGCGCTTGCGGCCTGCGCGGATGCTGGGAGGCTTTTTGCGCCGGACCGGCGATCCGCAAACGGATGGCGCAAAAACTCGAGGCCCTTGCCGGTTCGCCGGGCGCGCTGAACCCCATGTCGTCTCTTCGCGACCTGAACGCGGCCTTCGAACGGAACGATGCCGTAGCCATCGAGGTCATCGAGGAGTCCGCGCGCCACCTCGCGCGCGGATTGGCCGGCCTGATCTGGAACTTCGACCCCGCCTTCGTCCTGCTGACCGGCCCGGTGGTCAACGATTGCCCGAGCCTGGTCGCCGCCGTCAAACAGGTCATGAATACGCTCGGCGGCGCCGCCAGAAGCTTCGAGGTTCCGCTGATCATGGAAACCGAACACGCGGCGACAGGCGTCGTGGCGGCCTCGGCGCCGGTCTCGCTGCGCTTTCTCGAGGACTACGCGGCGGGCAGAGAGGAGCCGCCGGTAGTATCGGGCCGTCCGCGGGTTGGCGTGGTACACGCTTGACAGAGCGGGGCGCGGGTGGTATGTTCATTCATCGAATGAACATCCAGTCCGCACGCTGCGCCCCGCCTACACCAGGGCGGCGCTCTCGAATTCCACTCAAGAAACCTTCACAATAGATTTGCCACCATGTTAAGCCGCCGCTCGTATCTGCTAATGGGAGCCGCCGCCGTTTCGCGCCCGCCGCTCGCCGCCCGCGATGAGGAAGACTCCGGGATCCGCTTCCTCTCAGGCTCGCGGCCGCTATTCACCTACCGCTATTCCGCCACTAGGCCCAAGCCCTATGTTCATCCCCTCTTCGCGCCGGATGGCTTGCCCGTCACCCAGGATGGCCCGCGTGATCACGTCCACCACCGCGGCCTCATGCTCGCCTGGTCGGGCGTCGACGGCATCGACTTCTGGGGTGAAACCAACCCCGCGCGCCATGGCCGCGAGGTTCACGTCAGGTTCGCGAAACGGTCGAAAACCAGTTTGACGTCCCTCATCCACTGGAACGCCGAAGGCCGCCTCCTGCTCGTGGAATCACGAACCATTACGGCGCCGCAACAGCCGCCGGATCTGACTCTCCTCGATTGGGACTCGACTCTCAAAGCGCCCCAGGCCGTCCGCCTGGGAACCGATGGACACATCTACGACGGGCTTGGCCTGCGCGTCGCCGAAAGCATGGACTTCGGAGAGGTGTTGAACTCCAACGGCACAACCACCATTCAGCAGGCTAACGGCGAGCCCGCCGCATGGTGCGCCTACTCGGGCAAACTCGGAACCGGAACCGCCGGCATCGCCATCTTCGATCATCCCGGCAACCCGCGCCACCCCTCCCCCTTCTTCGTCATGAACGACAAATTCGGATACATGAGCGCCGCCCCCACCTTCCGCGAGGATTTCCACCTCTCCAAGGGCCAGGAACTTCACTTCCGCTGGCGCGTGGCCGTCTGGAACGGAACAAAACGCCGCGAGGAGATCGCCCGCTTGTACAAGACCTGGGAGGATGGCCGGGCGTGACCAACCATCACGCGGCAACCCACTTGAAAACGGTCATTGTCACCGGCGGAGCCGGCGGAGGCATCGGCGGCGGCATCTCCACCGTGCTGGCCGAGGCAGGCTGGAACACCGTCATCGTCGACATCGACCGCGACGCCGGCCGGTCGCTGTCGGAACAACTCAATCGCCGGGGCCTCTCCGCCGCGTTTCTCGAAGCCGACGTCACACACCCCGGTTGCGCCGAACAGGCCGTAGCCTTCGCCGCTTCGAAATTCGCAGGCCCCTGCGCGCTCGTCAACAGCGCTGGAATCGGATTGGTCAAGGACATTGCCGAAGTCTCCGATGAAGACTACCGCCGCGTCTTCAGTGTCAACATCGACGCGCCCTACCGCTTCAGCCGGGCCGTGGTGCGCGCCATGCCCCCATCCGGCGGAGCCATTGTCAACATCGGCTCCGTTCACGCCTCGGCCACCTGCCCCGGCTACACTGTTTACGCGGCCACCAAGGGAGCCATCGACTCCTTCACCCGCGCCCTGGCGGCCGATTGCGGCCCGCGCGCGATTCGCGTGAACTGCATTCACCCCGGCCTCGTGCCCAGTCCGCAAAATCGCGATCTCATCGGCCGTTTTGCTCCCAGCGTCGACGCCTGGCTCGCCGCCTATACGCTCCAGAAACAACTGCTCGCCAACCTCCCCAGCCCGCGGCAGGTGGGCGAACTCGTCAGGTTCTTTCTGAGCGACGCCGCCTCCGCCATCACGGGCCAGTCCGTCACCATCGATGGCGGAACATCGGCCATGCTCTACGAGCGGCTCATGACAACATCAACAATAGGAGATCGAAATGGATAAAAAGCTCGGAATCGCAATTCTCGGCGCCGGAGACGTCGCCGGCGGCCACATCTCCGCCTACCGGCGCAACCCGTTCGCCGAGGTTCGCGCCATCCTCAGCCGCGACGCCGCCCGCGCCTCCGCCAAAGCCCGGCAGTTCGGCCTCGAAAACTGTAGAAGCTACACCTCGCTCGATGCGCTCCTCAAGGCGGATGATATCGACGCCGTCTCGATCTGCACGCCAAACCATCTGCACGCC
The DNA here is from genome assembly GCA_019187195.1 of Bryobacteraceae bacterium. Taxonomy (GTDB): domain Bacteria; phylum Acidobacteriota; class Terriglobia; order Bryobacterales; family Bryobacteraceae; genus CADEFT01. The sequence continues at coordinate 48,206 of JABAQT010000035.1, read as the reverse complement.
GAACAGGGTGTCGCCTGCGCGCAGGCGGGTAAACACGTGTTCGTGGAAAAACCGGTGGCCCTCGATCTCGCCGGGCTGAAGAAGCTCGATGCCGCCGTCCGCCAGCACGGCGTGCGCAGCATCGCCGGATTCGTGCTCCGCTGGAACCCCCTGTTCGAGACGATCCGCGCCATCCTCGCCGATGGCATGATCGGAAAACTCTTCCACGCCGAGGTTGACTACCTCCACGGCATCACCAGCGATCTGGCCCTCTTCCCATGGGTCAGCAAGCGCGCCTATGGAGGCACCGCGCTGCTCGCCGCCGGATGCCACGCCGTCGACGCCGTCCGCTGGTTCACCGCCAGGGAGGCGGTCGAGGTCTTCAGTTTCGCCAACTTCAGCCAAGGCAATCCCCTCGGTTACGAGTACGAGCCCAACAGCGTCACCCTCATCCGCTTCGAGGATGGAACCACCGGCAAGGTCGCCACTTCCATCGAATACGTCGCCCCCTACACCTTCCCCATCGTTCTGATGGGAAACGGCGGCACGATTCGCGACAACCGGCTCTACACCTCCCGCTGGCCGGGTCAAACCGGATGGGCCGCCATCCCCACCATCCTGCCCGATAGCGGAGCCGTCACTCACCATCCTTTCAACGCCGAAATGGACCACTTCATCGATTGCATCCTCACCGGCAGGGAATCACACTGCAACGTCGCCGACGCGGTGAAGACGCACGAAATCTGTCTCGCCGCCGAACAATCCCGGCTCACCGGACTCCCCGTGAGGTTGCCACTGCAATGAAGACCATCCCCGCCGTTCTTTTCACTCTGCTCGCCGGGTTGCCTGTTACGGCAGCCGATCTCCGTCTTGGCCTCGTAGGCACGGACACCTCTCACGTCACCGCGTTCGCCAGATTGCTGAATGACCCCGCCGTGCCCGATCATGTTCCCGGCGCGCGCATCACCGCCGCGTACAAGGGCGGCACGGCCGATAATCCCACCAGTTCGAAATACGTCGAGAAGTACGCGGAGGAGTTGCGGTCGAAATGGGGTGTCGAGATCGTCCCCCGGATCGAGGATCTCTGTGGCAAGGTGGATGCCATCCTGTTGACCAGCGTCGACGGGCGGCCTCATCTCGAGGAAGCCCGCCGGATCTTCACCTGCCGCAAGCCCGTATGGATCGACAAACCGCTCGCGTCAACGCTCGAGGATGCCAGGGAGATCGCCCGCCTCGCCAGGCAGTCCGGCGTCACCTGGTGGACCAGCTCGAGCCTCCGCTTCGCGGACATGACCACCCGTCTCAAATCGGATGGCATCACCGGAGTCATCACCTGGGGACCGGGCCCCTTCGAGGAGCATCACCATCTCGACCTCTCCTGGTACGCCATTCATCCCATCGAGATGCTGTATACGCTCATGGGACCGGGCTGCGTCGAGGTCACCCGCACATACACCGAAGACGCCGACGTAATCACCGGACGGTGGAAGGATGGGCGCATCGGAACAGCCCGCGCCGCTCGTCCTTACGGCACGTACGGAGCCGTCGTCTTCCGCGGAAAAGAGGTGCTCCAAAGCGATCCGAAGGCGTCCGTGGGCTACCGCGGCCTGGTTGTCGAGATCGTCAACAGCTTCCGCGCCGGAACCATCCCGGTCCCCGTCGAGGAAAGCCTCGAGATCTTCTCTTTCATGGACGCCGCGCTGAGGAGTAAACAAAGCGGCGGCGCGCCTCAAACGCTGCGATAGAAAGGAAAACGATGCCCGTCTCCCGGCGATCTCTGCTGCTTGCCTCCACCGCCATCCTCGGACGGCGCGCCGCGCCGGGAGCCACGCCCGGCTTCGAACCGTCCGCGGATGGGAGCTTCCTCTTCGACACAGGCGTCCTCAAGGGGACGTTCCGTAAGGAAGGCCGCTCCGTCGGCCTGATTCCCGTGACCCACATCCCCTCCGGCGCGAGCCTCGCCTCGAGCATGGGACTGTTCGGCGTCTATAGAACATTTGGAAACGGCCGCCGTTACGGAACAGGCATGTGGTATGTCCCCAGCGAGGTCAACACCGATGCCAAAGGGGCGGTGACGGAGATGTGGCCCGCCGCCCTCGAGCGGCCCTTCACGATGAACGCCCGCTACCGCTGGGCCGCGCCCAACATCTTGGACGTGAGCATCGAAGTGACCGCCGTCGAGGACTTGTCCGGCTTCGAGACTTTTCTTGCCTCATACTTCGGCCCGTCCTTTACCAGCGCGAAGGTGCTGGTGAAAGGCGGAACCCTCATGCCCGCTGAACACGCCAACGGAAAGTGGCAGATGTTTCCGCGAGATCCGGCGGCGGTGAAACTCATCTACGACGGCCGCTGGAAATTTCCACCCAATCCCGTCGAATGGGCGAAAATGCCCGATTTTGAACTGCCCATCTCCATTCGCACCGATCCTGCCGCGGGATTGAGCGTGGTCATCATGGCGCCCGCCCGAGACTGCTTCGCCATCGCCACACCCGAGGAATCAGACCAGCATCACTCGACTTACCTCTCTCTATTCGGTCTGGATCTGAAGAAGGGCGCCTCGGCGCGTGCCCGCGCGCGTCTCATTGTCCTGCCCGCGCCGGATCCGGGTCAATTGCGCGGCCTGTACTCGAAATGGATCGCCGGCAAGGAGTAGTCCGTCCGTTCATTTCTCGAGCATCTTGCGGAAGCCTCGCAACTCCTTGCGCCGCGCCGGCGTTACCGTGGGATACTTGATCCCGAGGCCGTTCATATACTCCAGAATTACCTTCGAAATGATCAACCGGGCGTTCTCCTTATCGTCGGCGGGCACCACAAACCACGGCGATTTCTTCGTGCTGGTCGCGCCGAGACAGGCTTCGTAGGCGTCCATGTACTTGTCCCATAACTCCCGCTCGGCCAGGTCCGTGGAGTTGAACTTCCAGTTCTTCTCCGGCTCGTCGATGCGCTTCAAAAGGCGCTTTCGCTGCTCCTCCTTCGACACGTGCAGAAAGAACTTCAGAATGCGCGTCCCGTTGCGGTGCAGATGGGCTTCCATGCCGTTGATCGAACGGTAGCGCTGTTCCCAGATATCGTCCTCCCGCAAAGACTTGGGCGGCAGGCGTTGCCCCTCGAGGATCTCCGGATGCACGCGCACAATCAACACCTCCTCGTAGTAGGACCTGTTGAAGATGCCGATCCGCCCCCGCTCGGGAAGACACCGTGTCGTGCGCCACAGGAAATCATGGTCCAACTCCTCGGCGCTCGGGCTCTTGAAGCTGTATACCTGGCACCCCTGCGGATTCAGGCCGGACATGACATGCCGGATGGCGCCGTCCTTGCCTGCCGCGTCCATGGCCTGAAAAATCAACAGCAGGGCATATCTGTCGTGGGCGTACAGAATTCTCTGAAGCTCGTCCATCTCCGAGATGTGCTTGGTCAGGATACTCTGGTAGTCCTCCTTCGACTGATAGAAGGGATCCACCAGTGTGGGCCATTTCTTGAGGTTTACCCTGGCTCCGGGCTTCACCCGGAAATCGCCGGTCTTAATCTTCACTTGTCTCAACCTCCATCGAGCGCTTCATCCATGCGGCGCGCCGCCAGTTCATGCTTATGTCCGGCCTCTCTTCCAGGCTATTAAAGCCCCAATAGCCAGGCCTGCTCCGAAGGCGGCCGCGATCCATCGAAACTGCGGAAACTGGATGAATCTTGTACCTTCGTCGGATATCTCCAACGCGCCCGCCGGATAGGCGCGAACACCTCCGCCGCCGCCTCCTCCCTCTCCCGCTGCCGGTTGTGCTTCCCCCGCCTGGCTGCCAAATCCGCCGCCGAACCCGTAGCCTACCCGTGCTACTGGAACCACCGTTCGTGCTCCAAGATGAATCGGCTCGCCGAACACGGACCGCGCGTTGGCCGTTGCGCCGAGTGTTTCACTGATCTGACGAAGCAATTCCGTGGATGTCATCGTTACATTATGTAACGCATCCCGGCTTCCGAAACCAGCTTCCGCCTGTTTCAGATCAGGACATCCGCCAGATCGCGTCTCGGCGTGGGCGAAACATCCCTGCCATACCCCATGCGTAGGATCAGTTGCGGGAACTCACCTACGCCAAGGAGATCCGCCAGACGAACACGAAGGGAAGGCGATTCGACGGGTTGATTCAGAAACGAGGCCGAAAGCCCATGCGAAACGGCCGTGAGTAAGACTCGCTCGAGCGCCTGCCCTGCTTTGAGCCACGCCGCCGGGTTGTCCTCTCCAGTCGTGAGAACCGCGAGCGCCGGCGAACCCGCCGCCAGTTGACGATCTCTCGCGGCCTGCCCCTTTCCCCAGTCGAAAGTCCTGAGAATCAGCGGAAAAACAAGAGACGCCATGTCACCGGCGCCGAAGCCGCCAGCGGGCATCCCATCCTTGTTCTTTGCCCGGTTTGGATGAACCCACGCCGCCAGTTCCCGGCGGAAACTGGTATCGGCCGCCTGTATCCGGTCCCCCTCGGCAATCAGATCAGCCAGAGCATTCTTGGACAGCCCGGTGACGGCATGCAACATTGCGCCCTCCGCTTGCGCTGCTCTTTCGAGCGCTGAAATCACATCGTTCGGAATAGGTCGTTGCTCGAAGGGCAACCGGTTTGTCCGCCGGCGCGAGATGGCGCCGGACAAGCTCTCTTCCTCAGGTGCGGCAGATCGCGCTGCGCCAATTCGCACCAGAGCCAACCGGTCGAGGTTGCGGTCCGCCAGAACCTCGACCGCGATGGCGCGGCCCTGATGGCGAATCGAAAGACATAGGTTGAAGAGCGCCGCCCCACAACTGATCGTCAATTCCCGGCCTTCGGGATCCACCACGGGCAGCGAGCGCCGGCGATCCGCGTACAACTCCACTTGATCCTCTCCTATCCGGAAAAGCCACGGCTGCGTGTTATGGCTCGAGGGGGCCTGGATAGCGCTTTCCACTGCCTGGACGAGAATATCCCGGCATGCCGGGTTATCGTGCGGCGGCCTGGCGGAGTCGGGCGGCATGCAATCTCCTGGAGCATTTTCGCGGCCAAACGCGCGCCGCCCTGCCGCTTGCTCAGCGCACAGCCGCTACTTTGAACGCATGCTCCCGGCACTCGACCCGCACCTCGCGGAAACCCGCCCGCTCGAGCCTCCCGCCCACGGTCTCCGGGTCCACCAGCACCATCGTGCCCCCGGCGTGCAGCAGCGTCATCGTGAAGCTCTTCCTGCTATCGCTGGCCACGAATCGCCCCCCTCGCCGCAGAACCCGCCACGCTTCCGCGAACAGCTTGTCCTGAAGTTCCACCGACGGCACGTGGTGCAGCATCGTCAGCGAAATCACCGCCGAAAAACTCCCCGCGCGGAACGGCATCGCCGTGGCGTCTCCCCGGACCACGCGCGCGCCGCCGTCCAACCGCGCCGCCAGTGAAGCGGCAAGCCTCGAATCGATCTCGATCGCCGTCAAACGCGGAACACGCCGCCGCAGGATATCCGTGGTCAGTCCCGGACCCGGCCCGATCTCGAGCAGGTCGGTCCCCATATCCTCGCCATCGAGCACCCATGGCATCATCTTTTCTTCAAGGACGCGCCGCCAAAGTCCGGAGCGGCACAACAAACGGTGAATGGTGTTCATGTGCTCCGTCTCACCTTCCCTGCATAACACACCTCCCACTGATGGCGGTGCGCGTTCCGTTACACTAAAATGTTCCCGGCCTGAACCAAATGCCAGTCCCCAGCGTTCGCGCGGCGCGTGTCCCCGCCCTTGCCAAAATCAATCTGACGCTCAAGGTCCTCCACAAGCGGCCCGATAACTACCACGAACTGCGCACCGTATTTCAAACCATCTCGCTTGGCGATTGGATCGATGTCGAATACCGTCCCGCCAAGACCACCAGGCTCCACGTCGATTGCAACCCGGAAATCCCCGACAACATCATCCTCCGCGCCGCTAACGCCGTTCTTCACGAGATGCGCCTCAAGGCGGAAGTTCATTTCCACCTTCGCAAGCGCATCCCGATGGGCGGCGGCCTCGGGGGCGGCTCGAGCAATGCGGCGGCTGTTCTTCTGGCGCTGCCCGCCCTGGCCGGCAAACGAGTCCCCATCGACACGCTCACCCGCATTGCCGCTACCCTCGGCAGCGACGTGCCGTTCTTCCTCTGCGGTGGAACCGCGCTCGGGCTGAGCCGGGGTGAGGAGCTGTATCCCTTTCCCGAGCCGGGGGTCTCCCATGGCGTCCTGGTGACGCCTCGTATTCACGTCTCGACGCCGCTTGCCTTCCGCCGTCTGCGAAGGCATTTGACGATCCCTCACAATTCGCGTATCATTAATAGTTTCCAGTCGTTTAGCTGGGAAGTCGGGGATAATCTGCCGGCAGCGTCCTGGCGGGAGTTTTGCCAGAATGACTTCGAAGAAGTCGTTTTTCGGCAACATCCTGAAATCCAGCGGTTGAAGAAGAAGTTGATCTCGTCCGGAGCATCCGTGGCGTTGATGACCGGCAGCGGTTCCGCCGTCTTCGGCTTCTTCCCAAACCGTCCGGATGCGGTTGCCGCCGCCCAGGTTTTCCCGGACGCCGAGTCCGTAGTCTTTCGAACTGTCAAACGCGCCCGGTATCGTTCCCTGTGGTGGGAATCTTTGGAGGCGCACGCTCTGGATCACACATGGCCGCCTCTAAGCCGGTACGCAGAATGAGTTTCGACCGCCTCAGAATCTTCACCGGGAACGCTAATCCCGCGCTGGCGCGGGCCATTTGCCAGCATCTTTCCTGTTCGCTCGCCGCTTCGGAAGTCAAGACCTTCTCCGACGGCGAACTGCACATTCACATCAACGAAAATGTCCGCGGAGCCGACGTATTCGTGGTTCAGCCCACCTGCACGCCCGTGGACAAGCACATCATGGAACTGCTGCTGATGATCGACGCCCTCAAGCGCGCCTCAGCGGACCGCATCACGGCAGTGTTACCCTATTATGGATACGCTCGCCAGGACCGGAAGGATAAACCCAGGGTCCCCATTTCGGCAAAACTGGTCGCCAGCCTCTTCGAAAGGGCCGGCGCCAACCGGATTCTGGCATTGGATCTTCACGCGGCCCCTATCCAGGGCTTTTTCGATATCCCGGTGGATCACCTCTTCGCCACGCCGGTGATGATCGAATACTGGACGAATATGGACCTGCCCGATCTCACCGTCGTCTCTCCGGACGCGGGGGGCGTCGAGCGGGCCCGGGCGTTCGCCAAGCGGCTCACCGCGCCGCTGGCTATTATTGACAAACGGCGGGAGGAAGCGAACGTCGCCGAAGTGATGCATATCATCGGCGAGGTGGAAGGTAGACACTGTTTGATCGTGGATGACATCATCGACACGGCGGGCACCCTGGTGAAGGGAGCCGAAGCGCTGCTCCGCCAGGGAGCCGCCTCCGTGTCGGCCTGCGCCACCCACGCGGTTCTTTCCGGTCCCGCCGTGGCGCGCATCGAGGAGAGCCGCTTGCGCGAGGTTGTTTTCAGCAACTCCATCCCCCTCCGGGACGAGGCGAAAAACTGCCCGCGCATCAAGGTGCTTTCCGTCGCCGCGCTGCTGGCGCGCGCGATTGAATCCATTCACGAGGAGACAAGCGTCAGCACGCTTTTTATTTAAGGATTGAGAGTTTTCCCGGCGCGCTGTTCGCCGGCTTGATTGTGTAAGGAGTGAAGTTATGCGTAAAGACATCACCGTAGTGGCAGAACCGCGCGCCACGCGTGGGAAAAACGAAGCCAACCGCCTGCGCGCCAGGCAGTTGAGCCCGGCCGTCCTCTACGGCGCCGGGAAAGACCCGGTGGCCATTGCTGTCAGCCCGAAGGAACTGAACAGGATTCTCTATAGCTCGAGCGGCCACAACACCATCTTCAATCTCGACATCACGGGAGTGGAAACCACTCCCGTGATGATCGTCGATTGGCAGCTCGACCCTATCAGGGACAACCTTCTTCATACCGACCTCATGCGCATCGACCTCGGTAAGCGCCTGAAGGTGAAAGTCGCCATCCACCTGACGGGCGTCCCCGTCGGCGTGAAGACATTCGGTGGAGTCCTCGAAGTCGTAAATCGCGAAATTGACGTCGAGTGCCTCCCCAATGACATCCCCGAACACCTCACGCACGACATCTCGGACCTCATGATCGGCCAGGGCGTGCGCGCCGGCGAGATTGCGCTCTCGGGCTCCATGAAACTCACCGGCCATGCCGACCAGGTCATCTGCCACGTCGTCGGCCAGAAGGTTGAGGCCGCCCCGGCCGAGGAGGCCGCCGCCACCGCCGAACCCGAGGTGATCAAGAAGGGCAAGAAGGAAGAGGCCGAGGCCGAACCCGCCAAGAAGAAAAAGTAACTGCCGGGCTCTCTCCCGGCGTCCTCGTGCATGGATGCGGCGGAAACATGGCTGGTCGTGGGGTTGGGCAATCCGGGCCCCGAGTACGAGTATTCGCCGCATAACATGGGGTTCCTGGTGGTTGACAGGGTGGCGGAACGCAACGCCATCCGCATTTCGCGGCCGGATTCGCAGGCGATCGCTGGAACGGGAGTCGTCGCCGGCAACCCGGTGCTGCTCGCCAAGCCGCAAACGTACATGAATCTCAGCGGCGGTTCGGTGAAGCAGTTGAGGGCGAAACACGAAATCGCTCTCGCGCGCCTGCTGGTTGTCTATGATGATCTCGACCTGCCATGGGCTTCCGTTCGCATCCGCCCATCCGGGTCGCCGGCCGGACACAACGGCATGAAATCGCTCGTGTCCAGCCTGGGTTCGCGGGATTTTCCGCGGTTGCGGATCGGGGTGCACCCCGGCCATCCGCTATCGAGCGGTAAAGACTTCCTGCTCGCCCCCATGAAAAGGGGGTGGCGGGAGGAACTGGACGCCCTGCTCGACTACGCCAGTCAGGCAGTGGAGTCCATAATTTCCGAGGGCGTCGAGAAGGCCATGACGAGGTTCAATCGTCGCGCCCAAGGTATAAACGAAGAGGAAGCATGAGAATTTACGAAGAGCTGTACATCCTGAAACCGGATACCGCCGAGGAGGATATCGAAGCCTCGGTCGAGCAGATCCGGCAGATTGTCACCACAGCCGGCGGAACCATCGACAAAGTCGACAAGTGGGGTATCCGCAAACTCGCCTATCGCGTCGGCAAACAGAGCGAAGGCTATTACGTCCTGGTCCAGTTCTCCTCCACTCCGGAGACGGTAAGGGAACTCGAACGCCGCCTGCGCGTATCGGACATCGTACTGAAGTATCTCACCGTCCGCATCGACGAGAAGCTGAAGTGGCTCGAAAAGCGGAAGAAGATCCGCGAAAAGCGCGCCGCGCGCAAGCCCGCTCCGGCGCCCCTGCAACCCGCCCCCGCCGCGCCTGCCCCCGCAATGCCCGGCGAGCCTGCCGCCCCCGTCCCCGGACCGGCCCCTGAAGCCCCCGTGGCCAACTCGTAAGCTAGAAGGAGAATCTCATCATGGCTGAACAAAGAGGTGGAAGACCAGTCAGCGCTTCCCAGCGCCCCACGGGCGGAGACAAGGCATTCGCCGCCGGCGGCAAGAAACAGTACTTCCGGCGCAAGAAAGTTTGCCGTTTCTGCGTCGAGAAAGTCGACGACATCAACTACAAGGACGTACGCATGCTCTCGGCCTTCGTGAGCGAGCGCGGCAAGATCACCCCGCGGCGTATCTCCGGCGTCTGCGCGCCTCATCAGCGCTCGCTCAGCGAGGCCATCAAACAGGCCCGCAACATCGCTCTGCTGCCCTTCGCGGGCGGCTACTAGGGAGGTAACAGGTTCATGGAAGTCATCCTACGTGAAGACGTCGAGAAACTCGGCGCCCGCGGCCAGGTCGTCAAGGTTGCCAGCGGTTACGCCCGCAATTTCCTGCTTCCCCGCAAACTCGCCGTTCCCGCCACCGCCTCCAACAAGGCCATCGTCGAACAGGAACGCCAGGCCCATCTGCGCAAGGAGGCCAAACTGGCCACCGAAGCCGGCGGCCTCGCCACCCTGCTCCAGGGCGTGGTGGTCAGCATCCGGCAAAAGGCGGGCGAGCACGATCAGTTGTTCGGTTCCGTAACGGCCCAGGACATCGCCGACGGACTGGCCAAACTCGGCTACACCATCGAACGCAAGAAGATCCAGCTCGATGATCCCATCAAGCAACTCGGCGATTACAACGTCAATCTCAAACTCCACCGCGACGTTACCGCCGCCATTACCGTGAAAGTGGAACGGGAAGAATAGCCTGCATCAGCCTTCTTCCACCGGGCGGCTTTCCGCCGCCCGCCTTCCATCCCCAGGAGCGCTATGTCTTACTTTGATCTGACCGGACAGGTCGCCGTCGTCACCGGAGCCGCAACCGGCATTGGAGAGGCGATTGCCGCGCGTTTTGCAAAGGCCGGAGCGGCCGTCGGAATCGCGGACATCAACGCGGAAGGCGCGCGCGCCGTCGCCGCCGCCCTCGGAGCCCCGCACTTCGCCCTCCCGTTCGACATCACCAGCAGCTCGGATGTGGAACGCGCCGTCAATCAGGTGGTGGCCGAACATGGCCGCCTCGATATCTGGGTGAACAACGCCGGCATCGGCGGCAAGGCGGCCCCCATCAATCAGCAGACTGATGAAGACTGGGCGCGCATCCTGGCCATCAATCTCTCCGGCGTCTTCTACTGCTGCCGTGCCGTCGTTCCCCACATGCTGGCGCGCAAGTACGGCCGCATCGTGAACATCGCCTCCATCGCCGGCAAGGAAGGCAACCCCAACATGACCGGCTACTCGGCCACCAAGGCGGGGGTCATCGCCCTCACAAAATCCCTCGCCAAGGAAGTCGCCCGGGACGGCATCTGCGTCAACTCCGTCTCTCCCGCCGTCGTCCGCACCAAGATACTCGAGCAGCTCACGGCCGAACAGATCTCTTACATGACCGCGCGCATCCCCATGGGCCGCACCGGTGAACCGGAGGAGATCGCCGCCGTCGTCCACTTCCTCTCGAGCCCCGATTGCTCCTTCGTCACCGGCCAGTGTTACGACGCAAGCGGTGGAAGGGCCACCTACTGACGTGATCATCACCGCCGGCCAGTACGACTCGACGCCCGTTCACGACCTGCTGTCAGCGGCGGCCAGGGGCCACGTGGGCGTCGACCAGAGACTGCTGCGCTCCATCCTTTCTCGCGGCGATGAAGCCATCGAGGACGTCGTGCGCTTCGGCCTCGAGGAGCGCTTCGATGACCGCATCAACCTCGACGAAGACCTGCTGGCCATCATTCAGTACGCCGCTTCTCCCAAAGCGATCCCCTACCTTCTCGACCTCCTAAAGCGCGAGTCGGCGGACCCTCCCGAGGACCTGGTGCATGCCCTTCAGCGAATCGGCGAACCGGCTATCGCCCCGCTCATCGCGCTGTACGAGGAACTCGGTCCCGAAATGGGCTCCGGAATCGCCTTCGTCATCGCCGCTTTTCCGCACCGCGACCCCGCCATCCTCAAGACTCTCCGTGAACGCGTTTCCCACGACCCCTCCGATGCGGCGTTTCTCCTCGGTGTGCATGGCGATCCGGCCGGCATACCCATTCTTCGCAAGTTGAAGGAAAGGGCGCTCGTGAATCAGGACCTCGCGGAATCGCTCGGCAACGAAGCCGATGAGGCCCTCGCCCTCCTCGCCGGGGAGCGCAAGGAGGAAACGCCCGAACCCATCAACCTGTGGGATCTCTACCCGGAATACATCGAGCCGGTCTTTGACGTGATGACCCTCGAGGAGAAACTCGAGTTCCTCCATTGCCCGTCCGCCGAACTTCGCGCCGATTGCGCCACCAGCTTCATCGACCGCGACGTTCCCTCCGCCGTGAGGGATGTCCTGGTGAAACTGGCCGCCGGCGATCCGAACGTCGGCGTCCGTTCCGTCGCCTGCACCGCCCTGGCGGGCCACGCCGACGATGAGAAGATCTTCGGCATGCTGCTCGGCAAACTGGAAAACTCCACGCTGCCTCCCGCCGAACGCTGTGGAGCCCTGCTTGGAATCGCCGCCGCCGCCAAGGCCCATCCCGAGGTGAAGAACTACATCGAAGAGTTCTACGCCAACCCGGCCACTACCGCGCGCGCCATGGAAGCCATGTGGCGTAGCCTCGATGCCTCCTACGCCCCCTTCTTCCGCCGCCACCTGAATGACGCCGACATCGACATCCGCCGCCAGGCAATCAAGGGGACCGGCTTCCTCGAACTTTCCTCCGAAGCCCCGCGCCTGCTCGAACTGATGCGCGATGACGAGTTCCGCCTCGACGCGCTGTTCTCCTACGCCATGGCCGTCCCCATCGATCGCCTCCAGCGCGGCGACATGCCGCAAGTTCTGAAAAAGATCGAAAACCTCGCCGGAGGCCTCTCCGACGCCGAAGGCGAAGTCGTGGAAACCGCCCTCGACACCCGCCTCGTGCTCCACGGCCTCGAACCCGTATTCCTCGACTACGCCGGCGAAGAAGAAAACGGCTGATTCCACCTTCTGTCTTCCGTCTTCTGTCTTCTTCCTCCTACCGTATTGTTATAAACTAAGCCATCCGTCCATGAACGAACCCTGGTTTCAAAACTACAACCCCCTTTCCAACGTGTTTCTGTCGACGGCGGCGGCCGCGCTTCCTGCGATCATTCTCTTCTACCTCCTGGCCGTTCGCCGGACAGCGGCCTGGAAAGCCGCCATCTACGCCTTCCTGGCCGCCGTGCTGCTCGCTCTCGTCGTCTTTCGCATGCCTGCCCACATGCTGGCCGGGGCTGTGGCAAGCGGCCTTACCTACGGCTGGTGGCGTATCGCATGGGTGGTCGTGGCCGCGGTATTCGTCTATGAAGTTACCGTCGAATCCGGCCAGTTCGAAAACCTGAAACAATCCATCGGACAGATCGCGGACGATCCCAGGTTGCAGGCCCTGTTAATCGCATTCGCCTTCGGAGCCCTTCTCGAGGGAGCCGGCGGCGGCGGCGCGCCCGTCGCCATCACCGCCGCCATGATGATCGGCCTCGGCTTCCCGCCCTTCGCCACCGCGCTCCTGTGCCTGCTCGCCAACTCCGCTCCCGTCGCCTTCGGCGGACTAGGCAACCCCATCCGCACTCTCACCGCCGTCACCGGCCTGCCGGCGGCGGACTTCAGCGCCATGGTCGGCCGCATTCTTCCCCTCACCACCCTGGTCCTGCCGTTCTGGCTCATCCGCATGATTGCGAGCACGGCCGATACCTTGGCCATCTGGCCCGGGCTGCTCGTCTGCGGCGTCACCTTCGGCGGCATTCAGTTCTTCTGGTCGAACTTCATGGACGAGTCTCTGGTCGATATCCTCGGCGGCATCGGAACCCTCCTCGTGCTCGCCTTCTTCTTTCGCAAGATCTGGAAACCCGCCAGGATCTGGGAGGCGCCGGATTGGAAGATTCCCGCCGGCTCCCGGCGCCCCGTCCTCACCTTCGCTCAGATTCTCAAGGCGTGGTCGCCCTTTCTTCTGCTCGCCGTCTTCGTGGTAGTGTGGGGTTTGCCCGCTGTCGCGAAATTCCTCGATCAGTTCTCCTGGAAAGGTCCCGTCCCCGGCTTGGATCACCTGGTGTTCCGCCAGCCGCCCGCCGTCTTGAAGGCTTATGCCGAACCCGCGGTCTTCGATGTTTCCTGGCTCTCGACCGTGGGCACGGGAACCTTCTTCTCGGGCCTTCTCACCGGCCCTCTGCTCGGACTTTCCATCGGGCAAACCATGCGGGTGTTCTTCCGTTCGTTTTTCCGGTTGCGCTACAGCATCATTGCCATCCTCGCCATGCTGAGCCTGGGCTATCTCACCCGCTACTGCGGCATGGACGCGACCCTCGGCCTCGCCCTCTCGAACACCGGCGTCCTGTTCCCCCTCTTCGGCACCCTCATCGGCTGGCTCGGCGTCGCCCTCAGCGGAACCGACGCCGGCTCGAACGCGCTGTTCGGCAGCCTGCAGATGATCACCGCCAACAAACTCGGCCTCAGCCCGATCCTCATGGGAGCCGCCAACAGCGCCGGAGGCGTCATGGGAAAAATGATCGCCGCCCAGTCCCTGGTCATCGCCTGCGCCGTCACCGGCCAGGAAGGCAAGGAAGGCCTCTTGTTCCGCGCCATTGCCAAACACAGCCTGGCTCTTGCCTTCCTCGTGGGCCTGCTCGTGCTCATGTATGCCTATGTATTCCCCGGCGCCATTCCGAGCGGCCATCACTTCTGGTAGAGACAACCGTGAGCGCTCTCCCCCGTTCCACTTCCGACGCCCTGCCCCATCTCGCCGCCCGGTGGATCATCCTCGCCGCCATCGCCGCCTTCCTCGCCAAGGCCGTCTTCGCCATGACCGCCATCGGCACCAACGACATCCTCTTCTATCACGCCAGTTGGCAGCGCAGCCTGGCGCCCGATGGGGGCCTCGGCCTCTATCGCGACGGCATTGAACTGGTCGAGAACGGAAAAGCCTACCACAGCGAGGATTTCCGCAATCCGCCCTTCGTCATCAACATCCTCCGCGCGGCCGGGTGGCTCACCGATACCATCGGCTTCCATTTCTTCTTCTGGCTGAAAATGCCCTCCATGCTCGCCGATGCCGGCATCCTATGGATCCTCTGGCGGCTTCTCGAACCGCACACCCCGGCCAAACGATGGGCCCTTCTCATCGTCGCCGCCTCGCCCGTCTCCTACCTCCTCTCCGGCTTCCATGGCAGCACCGACGCCATCATGATCTTCTTTGTCCTGCTCTCCCTCCTGATCTTCGAACGCGCCCGAAATCCCTTCCATGCCGGTCTCGCCTATGGAATGAGCATGAATATCAAGATCTGGCCCCTGCTCCTCATTCCCGCCGTCCTGGCCTGGCTTCCCACCACCCGGCGCCGGATGCTGTTCCTCGGTGGCTGCGCGCTCGTTCTCGCCATCGGTTCCGCCCCGTGGTTCTATCAGGACCCCATCCTCGTGCTGAGCCGCCTGCTTGGCTACGGCAGCGTATACGGCAATTGGGGAATTCCACAGACGCTCACCTGGCTTGCGGCCGTCTCCGGCTTCGATCTCCCGAACCGGTTCTTCCAGGCCGCGGGCAAGTACCTGACCGCCGGCGCGCTCGCCGCCGGCGGCTTGTGGCTCCAGAAGAGATACCCTTCCACCCCGCTCCGCCTGCGCCTGGGATGCCTCGCTTCCCTCTTCTTCCTCGTCACGTCCGGTTTTGGCGTCCAGTACCTCGTCTGGATCGCCCCCTGGGGAGCCTTCCTGGGCCCGGAAGTCCTCCTGCTCTTCAATTTCTCCGCCACCGTCTTCCTTACATCCGTGTACACCTATTGGGGCGGAGACTTCCCCTGGCGCCTCGCCAATTCCCTCAATAAGGCGCCCTACAGCGGACTCATCATCGGCTACGGCATTCTTTGCTGGGCTTCCATCCTCGCCCTGTTCCTTGCTTTCCTCATGCGCATCCGCGCGGAGGCCGCTCCCGCCGCCGCCCCCTCGAAACCACTCCCCGCCAGGCCCGCGCACACCCGCAAACGCAAGTCCGCCTGAACGGAACCCCCGTCAGAACACCGGCCCGCGCCACGCGCTGATGCGGCGCTCCAACTCCTCTTGCACCTCGCCCATCGCGGCATCGCCCTCGAGGTTGCGCGTCTCATGGGGGTCTTTCTCGAGATCGTACAGTTCACGGTGCCCGCTGTTATACCAGTTCAGCTTGTAGCGCCGCGTGCGCACGGCCCGGATCGGATTCTTCCATCTCTGCTTGGCATAGTATTCAAGCAGCACGGCGTCGCGCGCGGGCCCGCCCGCCGTCAGGTCCCTCCCGCTGACCGCCGCCGGCCAGCGCAACCCCGCAAGCCCGGCCAGCGTCGGAGCGATGTCGGTCTGCGTCACCAACTCACCCCCGCGAGGCTTCAACTTCTCCGTCCCCGGACCAGCTATTTCCAATGGAATGCGCACCAGTTCCTCGTACAGGAAAGGGCCTTTATACGCCAGGCCATGCTCGCCCGTTGCATCCCCATGATCCGACGAGTACAGAATTACCGTACTCGAAACGCGGGAGATCCCCTGCATGGCAATGCCCAGGCACCGGTCCGCCCGCTCCACCAGTTCAAGATAGTAGCTCCGGTACTTCAACCAGTCCGCGGGCGTAAACTCCCGTGTCGCCTTGCCCTGGTCCTGAACTGCATACTCCCGCTGCTCGGCCGGCTTTCCCGCCAGATTCTCGAGGCCGCTGTAGGGCTTCCGTACCCCTTCCCGCGGCTCCACATCTTCCGGCTTTACCCTTCGCGGAATGTCATAGATGTTGTGCGGGTTCAGTATCGAAACAAACGCCAGCCACGGTCCCGTCCGCCCCCGCATCCATGCCGCCGCGCGCCTCGCGATCTCCTCGTCCGCCCCGTCCATTTCGCTGTCGGCGAAACCGTATGCCGCCAGGTCCCGCGAATCGCTCAGATGCCATTTTCCAAAGTATCCGGTGTGATAGCCCGCCGCTTGGAATACGCTTCCTATGTTCGGAATCGAAGCCCGCAACGGCTGCCCCAGCGACGACTTGTCCACGTTGGTGAGCACCCCGGCTTTATGCGGATCAAGCCCCGTAATCACCGCCGCCCGCGCTGGAGAACACTGCGGCGTGCCGCAGAAGGCATGCGTGAACCGCACACCGCCCAACCGGTCGCGGTTCGGAGTGCGGACCGGCCCGGGAAGCAACGCCGTTTCCTGGTCCGAGAGAAAAATCAGGACGTTCGGACGAACGCGCCGCAGCTGCCCAAGACCGGCGGCCGCCGTCCCGAACCATGCGCGCCGCGTGAGCGCCAACTACCTTCTCCGGTGCACAACATTCCCGGTGGACGCGTCCGGCGGCGGTGGAAGATCCTGCGCCGGATTGAATACCGGTATCGTGACGATGTTGCTCACATAGACGTCCTGCGCGATCGTGACCTGTGTATTCGGGTTCGTCGGAATATCGGAGTTCAACTCCAGCTCCACCCGGTAGATTCCCACCATCCCGGGCTGGAGCCCCGAATACAGCACGTTCGCCGTCTTGCCGCCGATCAGCGACGAGACAAATTCACCCGGCGTATTGCTCTCCGTGCTCTTCAACCGGAACCCCGTCGCCAGTTCATCAATAATGTCCCTGTTGGTAACCAGACCCAATCCGGTCGCCGTGAAGATGATCGTCTCTCCCGGAATCGCCGGATTGTCGATGGTCACCGGAGCGCCGGCTACATTTGCGCAGCAAGTCGCCGCATTCGTAGCCGTCAGGATCACCTGCGAGCCGTCATTCGTGCTGGTGGAAATCGGAATTCCGTTGCCCTCCGGCCCTTGCACCTTCGCCCGCAGGCGAATACGGGTGAACAAGCCCGCCGCGAAAGCCTCCACCTTCTCATCGGCGTTCGCGTTGATCTTGCCGATCAGCGCGTCGCGAATGCTCTCGAGCGTATCGCTGCTCTGCACCGTATAAGCGTACGAGCGGTCCTCGATGAATACTGTCGCCACGTCGCCCGCATTCACGGATCCGTCCACGGAGACCGTCGCCGTGGCCTGGCTGCTCGAGTGCACCGCGATCGCCGGCCGCGGATCCGTGCCCTCCTGCGCGAGCAACCCCGGATTCTCTCCAATGATCGGCACCGCGACCGCCGCCGTCGTCACCACCACTCCGCTCGAACGCTGGATGCGCACGTAGTTGCTGATGCTGTTCGAATCGCTCACTTCCCATGGCACCTGCGCCCGGATCTCCGTCGGCGACACCATCAGCAGCGGGGCGCGGATGCCGTCGAAATACACCTGCACCCCGGCCAGTTCCGTCGGCAGCGGATCCGCTTCCGCCGGAGCCGACGCGGTCGAATCCGAGAGGTTATCTCCGAAAATCGCCACCAGAGTTCCGGGCGCGATCTTGGCCGCGTCCTGCCCGCCGCTCAATGTCGCTCCGCTCGCCGCGGCGGTGATCACCGCGTTGTCGGAAGTAGTCGTCGAAATCGGGATCGTGTTTCCCGCGTCGCCCTGCAACCGCGATGTCAAAATAATCGAGTTGAAATTCGTATTCGGCGTGGCCAGCACCAGCGGATCGCCGCCATCGGCGTTGATCGTCAAAACCAGGTTGTTCACAACCCGCGTGAACGAGTCGTTCTTGACCACCGTATAGTCGTAGGTCTTCTCCTGGTTCTTCGAAGAATCACCGATGTGCACCGTAACCTTATCGCCCTCCTTCAAGGTTCCGGAAAATGTGATCGTCCCCACCGCATACACGCTGCGGCTGAACAGGTTCCGCACGCCGCTGTAAGGGACATACGTCTCGCCCGGCGTGAACACCATCACCCGCCGCCGGTACGGATCGCTCACAAAAAGATTCGTGCCGTCGCTGGTGATCCCCATTGGCGTCGCCACGCTGTCCGCGCTGCCTCGTCCCAGCGGATTGGCGCTGTCCGATACCTGGTTGATCCCGCTCGCTATCTGCCCCACAATCGCATCCGCCCCCTGCCCGCTCTGCGTGGGGATGCTGTTGAACACCAACACCCTGTCATTTCCGCCGTCCGCCACGAACAGACGCTTCCCGTCCGAATAGGCCGAGCGTGGAAAGTCCAGGCTCGCGCCGCAGGAAGCCGGATAAATCGTATTCCCGTCCTTGTCCGTCGTACGGTTCTCCGGACACAGGTTCTGCGTGTTATTCGAAGCTCCGCTGTTGAGATCCGGTTGCCCGATGGCAAGATCCGCCGGAGCCTGGTTTGTGTCCGGAATGCTGTTCCACACCAGAACCCGGTTGTGTCCGAGATCGGCTACAAACAACTTCAATCCGTCCGAAGTCACCGAAACCGGAGCCAGCATGTTGTTCGGCTTCGGATCAAAACTCTGCGACTTCAGGTCCTGAGTCGTGCTGGCCGTGAAACTCGACTGCCCCAACACGAGATCCGCTTGCTGAAAGTTCTGCGTGGGTATGTTTCTCCACACCAGGATGCGGTTGTTCAACGTATCGGCGACGTACAACCGCCCCGCCTGAATCCATACCCCTTGCGGTCCGCGCAGGCTGCGCGCGGTCGGAGCCTGGTTGCCTTCGTTCGCCTTGTTCGTCTTGAAATCCGGCTGGCCGAGCACGACATCCGCCGGAGCCTGGTTCACCGCCGGAATCGAGTTCCAGATCAGCACGCGGTTATTATCGGTGTCCGCGACCGCAAGGTACTGGCCATCGGTCGCCACCGCCGTCGGATGCTGGAATGTCTTGTCGCTCAATCCGATCTCCGAACTGGTGAAGTCCGGCTGGCCCAAAACCACGGCGGCCTGGCCCACGCACAACGGGCAACGAACCCCGGACGACGGCAGTACCGCCGTGGGTTCAGGCAGGAAGGAACTCACATTCCGGAAGATGAGAACACGGTTGTTCTGCGGAGAGGCCGAAACCCGATTATCGTCCACTACAATCAGGGTGCCGTTTGCATACGCAATTCCCCCCACCCCGCCCAACAAAACATCCGACGCGCCAGGAGTTTGCGCGGTAAAAGTCCGTTGCCCGATTACGGCCCGGGCGGCCATCCCACTAAAAAAATCGGCGGCCTCGCACAACCCCGCCGCCAATAGCAAACCGATGCCGTATTTCCGCATGAAGTATAAACTTAGGAAGCCTCGTATCAGTATACCAACCGGGGACGCGACATAAGGTGTCCGGGTTTCACGAACCGGCCCCACAATCGGTTTTCCACCGGGCCCCTAACGCTTCGCGTGCAGCAGCCGCAACCCGTTGAATGTCACCAGCAATGTCGCCCCCATGTCAGCCGCAATCGCCATCCACAGCGTTGCAATCCCGGCGAAAGCCATCACCAGAAACACCGCCTTCAGCCCAATGGCGAACACCACGTTCTGCCGTATCACAAACGCCGCCCGTCGCGCGTGACGCAGCAGAAACCCAAGATTACGCAAGTCTTCGTTCATCAATACGACATCCGCCGTCTCGAGCGCGACGTCCGTGGACCGCCGCCCCAGCGCAATCCCCACCGACGCGCTCGCCAGCGCCTGCGCGTCGTTGATCCCGTCCCCCACCATCGCCACGTGCCCGAATTCGTTTCGCAGCCGCTTCACCGCTTCCGCCTTCTCATCCGGCAGCATCTCCGCGCGCACATCCTCGAGGTCCAACTGACGGCCCACCGCCGCCGCCGTGGGCTTATTGTCCCCCGTCAACATCACCACCCGCTCGACGCCCTCCCGCCGCAGCCCCGCAATCGCTTCCGCGGCCTCTTTTCTCAGCGGATCGGCCAGCGCCACCATCGCCCACACATGATCGCCCGTCCCGCAAAGAAACGCCGTACGCCCTTCATCCTCCAACGCCTCGATTTGCGAGCAGATCCCCTCCCGCTCGAGACCTTTCTCATGCAGGAAACGGTGACTCCCCGCCCAAAACCGCTCCCTACCCACCACCGCTTCGGCCCCCCGCCCGCGCACCGCCCGGAAATCGGAAACCATCTCCGGCTCGATCCCCTGTTGCGAGGCATAGCGCACCACCGCGTGCCCCACCGGGTGTTCGCTGCGCTGTTCCAGGGCCATCAGCCGCCGTAGCGCTTCCGTCTCCCCCATGCCATCCAACGTCCGGAAAGTCTGTACCTCGGGAGACCCTTCCGTCAACACACCCGTCTTATCGAAGGCAAACGCCTTCAGTTTCGCCGCCTGTTCCAGGTGGACTCCCCCCTTGATCAATACCCCCGCCCTGGCCGCCGATGCCAAAGCCGCCACCACCGTCACGGGCGTCGAAATCACCAGCGCGCAGGGGCACGAAATCAGCAGAATCACCATCCCCTGATAGCCGGCCCGTTCCCAGTCCCAACCCATCAGCAGCGGCGCGCCCGCCGTCACCAGAATGGCCAGCAGGAAGATGGCGGGAGTGTATACGCGCGCGAACCGCTCCACGAACTGCTCCGTCTGCGCCCGGTGGTGCGATCCGTCGAGCATCCGCAGCATCCTCGACAGCAGCGTATCCGAGGGTGGCTTCGATACCTTCACCTCCACCAACCCGTCCCCGTTCATCGTTCCGGCAAATACCGTGGACCCGAGTTCCTTCATCACCGGAATGGACTCCCCGGTGATCACAGCCTGGTTCACCTGCGACATCCCCGACGTCACCTCCCCATCACAGGGAATCCGTTCGCCGGGCTTCACCCGAACCACCTCCCCCACCTTCACCTGCTCCACCGGCATCCGGTGCTCGCCATGATGATGCACCACGGTGGCCTCCGATGGCGTCACCGCCAGCAGCGAGGAAACCGCGTTCCGCGCCCGCGAAATGCTCCAACTCTCGAGCAGTCCCGCCAGCGCGAAAAGAAACGCCAGTGTCGCCCCCTCGAGCCACTCCCCCAACACCACGGCTCCCAGAATCGACACCGCCACCAGAACGTTCATCTCGGGATTCAGCCGCCGCAGAGCCGTCCACGCCTTCGGAGCCGCGAAAAACATCCCGCTGATCATCGCCGCGGCGTAGAATGCCATCGTCAGCGGCGCGATATGGCCGCCATGCTCATGCACCAGCATCGACCGGGCGAACTCCGCAACCGACGTCGCCTGAGTGAACGCGCCGCCAAACAGCGCCACGCCGCTTACCAGGCACAGCAGCAAGCGGCCATGCAGCCTCCACCACGCGTCATCCTTCTTGGCCTCCCGGTAAGGCTCGCACTTCATCCCGGTGCGCGCCACGGCCGCGCGGATCATCCCCTGATCCGCCCTCGAGGGGTCGAACCGCACCCCCATCTTCGCGTTCAGAACGTCGAACGTGAGATCGGTAACGCCGGAAACGGAGCCCACTTCGCGGCGCAAAAGCGACACTTCCTCGGCGCAATCGAGGCCGTGAACGCGGAATTCAACGTGAGAATGAATGGCGGACACCTCTCATCAGAATATCAGGGAGAGCCGGAACACCCCGGCATTTGACAGAACGGTAACGGCGCTGTCATTATCATATTTGCACAGTTGTTAAAATGAAGCAACCCCACTCACACCCCCCGCTCTCTTCCGCCTCCCCTGCCTCCATCGACCGCACCGCCCGCCTCTTCCGCGCCATCGGCGACCCGCCCCGCCTCCGCCTCCTCGCCCTCCTCTCCCAGGGCGAAGCCTGCGTCTCCCAGCTCGCCCAGGCCGAACACGAATCCATCTCCACCATCTCTCAACGCCTCCGCGTCCTCCGCGCCGAAAACGTCGTCGTCCGCTCCCGCCACGGCAAACACATCCACTACGCCCTCGCCGACCGCCACATCGTCGAGCTCATCGAAAACGCCCTCGCCCATGCCGCCGAGCGCCAATAAGCGCGCACCAGAATTAACAAACACGCTGTCTCATTGCTTGCTATATAAGAACGTCTTATGATAAGCTCCCCACTTGGACTTCTTTCATCTAAAACTATTCCGCGACATCGCCCACACCGGCAGCATGAGCCGCGGAGCCGCCATGAACAACGTCAGCCAGTCCGCCGCCAGCCAGCATGTCCAGGAGTTGGAGCGCGGATTCGACACCCCGCTCATTGACCGCTCCCGCCGCCCGCTTCAACTCACCGAAGCGGGCCATCTATACGCCGCCCTTTGCCGCGACGTGCTGCGCCTCGATGACGAATTCCGCCTCGCTCTCGGCCAGTTGCGATCCGGCGTTGTGGGCGTTGTCCGCGTGGCCTCCATCTTCTCCGTCGGCCTCGTGGAGATGTCGCGCCTCGATGAGGTGTTCCGTTCCCGCTTCCCGCACGCCTCGCTCGAAGTCGAATACGTCCGCCCCGAAAAGGTCTACGAGGCGGTGCGCAACGAAACCGCCGATCTCGGGCTGGTCAGTTACCCGCAGCATGCCAAGGACATCGCCGTCATTCCCTGGCGCGAGGAGGAGATGGCCGTCGCGGCGGCGCCCTCGCACCCCATCGCCAGGCTGACCACCATCCGGCCCGCCGACCTCACCGGATTGGAATTCATCGCCTTCGATCCCGATCTCCCCATCCGCCGCGAGGTGGACCGCTTCCTCAAGGAGCACAACGTCAGCGTCGACGTCACCATGCACTTCGACTCCATCCCCATGGTGAAAGAGGCGCTCGCCCTCGGCAGCGGCATCAGCATCGTCCCCTCCCGCATGTTGCGCGCTGAAATCGCCGAAGGAAGGCTGGTCTGCGTTCCCCTGGCCGCCCCGGGGCTCATCCGTCCCCTCGGCATCATCCACCTGAAACGCAAGCGGTTCAATCCCGCGACGGCTTCGTTCCTCGCCCTGCTCCAGGAAGCCGAACAGCCCGCTCCCGCGCCACCCGGTCCAGTTCCCGGATCGTATCCCTTACATCGGCCTCCGTCGTCCGCGGATTGATCGGACACATCCGCAACACCGTCCGCCCCTTCAACTCCGTCGAAAGCACTACCGCGAACCCCGACGCCGTAATCCGCTTCCCGATCTCGCGGTTCCACTCATCCACCCGCTCACTTGAAACACCCGGCGGCTCATGGCGGAAGCTGAGCATCCCCATCTCCGCCCGCGTCACAATCACCCAGTTCTCGCTTGCGCGCACCAGCGATTCGGCATACCGCGCCATCTCGAGGCCATGCTCCACCGCCCGCCGCATCGCGTCCTCCCCGAACACCTGCAGCGTCATCCACAGTTTCAACGCCCGGAACGGACGCGTCAGTTCCGGGCTGTAATCGAATAGGTTCGGCTCCCCCGGATTGTCCCCCACATCCTTCAAATACTCGGGCCGTGAATAAAACGTACGCGGCAGCAAAGACCCGTCACGCAACAGAACACACCCGCAATCGAACGGCTGAAAAAGCCACTTGTGCGGATCAAATGTGAGCGAATCGGCTTTTTCGACTCCCTCGAGCAGGCGCCGCCCTTCCTCGCAGATCGCCGCCGCCGCCCCGTATGCTCCATCCACGTGCAGCCACGCCCCCTCGGCCCGGCACAGCGCCGCCAGTTCGCTCAGCGGATCGATCGCGCCCGTGTTTGTTGTCCCCGCGTTGGCAATGACACAGCAGGGAACACGCCCGCCGCGCCGGTCTTCCTCCATGGCGGAACGCACGGAGGAGACCGCAATCCGGCAGTCATCCCCGCTGGGAATCTTTCGCAACTGCCGCCGCGAGAATCCGAGCAGCCGCAAAGCCCGCTCCACCGATGAATGTGTCTGGTCGGAGAAGTAAGCCACTCCTTCGCTCAACCGCTCCTCGCCCAGTATCCGGTCCCTTGCCACCGCCAGCGCCGTAAAATTCGCGAGAGATCCCCCGCTCAAGAACACGCCTCCCGCCGTCTCGGGAAATCCCACCAGTCCCGCCAGCCACTCAATCGTCCGCAACTCCACCATCGCCGGACCCGATGCCGCGAACCAGTTCCCCGCAAATACGTTGTATCCCTGCGAAAGAAAGTCCGCCACCGCTCCCATGAAGTTGCCCGGCCCCGGCACGAACGCGAAAAACCGAGGATGCGCCGGCCGCGCCATATAGCGCAGAATCTCCTCCTCCACCTGCTCGATCACCTCGGCCGCCGGGCGCGGGGCCGCCGGAATCCCCAATTCGAGCTTTTCAAGTTCGGCCCGCCGCGCTCCCGTCCAGCCGGCCATGCCCTCGAGCGCCTCGACGTGCGCCACCACCCGGTCCACGGCCGCATACCCCGCCGCTCTCATCTCTTTCGCGCTTGCTTTCATCCGGTAACTTCAGCATAGCCCGGTGAACTCTACAGCATTCGCCCCTTTCCTCCGATCGAAGCACTCAGATGGCCATGACGCGCGCCGTTGTTTTCCCCCGTCTTCTGCCGCCGAAAGGAACCCCTCAAAGGCTCGTGCTGGTGGGTGTCGCCGCCGCTTCGCTGCTCCTGGTGGGGCCTTTCTTCTTCTGGTTTTTCACCTGGTTCGGCTGGTCCCTCGACCCGGCCCGGGTCACGGAAGCGCTCGCCCTCCCCGTACGCCCCGCGCACGCCACGCAAATGCTCCTGCAAATGGGAGAAAAACTGAGCCGCAACGACCAGACCATGCGGCCTTACTACCCGCGTGTGCTCGCGCTGGCGAAACACCCCGATACGGACCTCCGCCGGACCGTTGCCTGGTTCATGGGTGAAGATCCCTCCTCCCCGGAATTTCATCAGGCCCTGCTCTCCCTGCTCCGCGATCCCGCCCCCATGGTCCGCCGCCGCGCCGCCCTCAGCCTCGCCAACTTCCACGACCCCGCCGCGCGCGCGGAACTCACTCGAATCCTCGCCCCCTATACCGTCACCGCGGAGCTTTCCGGGCAGGTCGAATTCCGTATTCAGCCCCGGGACATCGCCAAGGCGGTCACCGTTGTCGCCCGCATCGGCGGTCAGGACATAGCCGCCGGAGTCCCCGGAACAGTGGGCCGCCAGCTCGTCCCGAATGGCGAAACCGTCCGGACAGGCCAAGCCGTCCTCGAAATCCTACCCGACCCCTCCGGCGTCCGCGAAGCCCGCCGCGCCCTCTCCCTGCTTGCAAACTGAGCGCTACTTCTTCTTCCGGATGTAAATCGTCCCGTTCAATGTCGTGAACTGAAACTCCGGCCCGCCGCCGTTGATGCTCCCATACATTGCCCGGTCAAATCGAATGCGATGCCCCCTGCCGTCCTCCCCCGTCTCCCGCACGGGTTGCCGCGCCGAACTCGCCTTCATGGTGATGTCGAAATCCGTGAAAATGTCGCCATGCTCGGACTGCATCTTCACGTTCGCCTTCGTGTCCGCGGGCAGAGTTACATCCACGTCGCCGTTCAGCGTACTGAAACTCATCGTCTTATCCGGCGGCACGCGGCTAAGCGACACAATCAGCTTTCCGTTCAACGCGTGCGCCACCACCGCTCCGGATACATCCTTCACGGTGACGTCTCCATTCAGGCTGTTGACGTCGATCTCTCCACTCACCCCCTCCACCGTGATGTTTCCGTTGTTCACCGTGTTCAGCTTGACCGAGGTGTCCACCGGAACATAGATCACAAGGTCAGCCCTCCTACCCGGTGATGCGGAAATCCGGACCGTGTTGTTCGATTCCTCCGCGGTCAGCCCCAATCCTCCCCCATCTACGCGGTGCATGCCCGGAGGCGGGGTCCCCCTGCCCACGCGCCCCCCGCTCGCCTCGATCGCCACGTCCTTGCCCGCATGCGTCTTCACGGTAATGCCGCCCCGCAACAGGCTCGCCGTCAGCCGCTTCGGCCCGTCGGGATCCGAAAACGGAACCGTGATCCGCTCCTGCGCCGCCAGCAGCGTCCCAAACAACGCCGCCATCACCGCAATTCGTACGCTCCCCATACTTCGCCTCAATTCATCTTCAGACGTTCCAACGCCCTCGCCACGCGCTCTCTCACCGCCGGATGCAGGTCCTTTTCCTTCTCGAGCTTCTCCATCGTCTCCACCGACTCGTAGTCCTTCGTGTCCAGCGCCCAGTTGATCAGGGCAATCTCCACCAGCGGCGAACGCTGCCCCAGCATGGCTTCCCTCAGCCCCTCCCGCACCCGGGCCTCATGGGAAAACTGCCGCAGCGCATCCACCGCCGCCAGCCGAACATTCACATTCTGGTCGTGGTTCAACGTACGCAGCAGCGCGGTCAGCACCTCATCGCCCACCGGCTCCATGCGCGCGCCGTAGCTCACCCCCTGCAAACGGTCGCTCGCCGATTGCTGCCGCAGCAGGGACAATGCCGTCAACTGCCGCATGTGTCTCATCTCCGCGTTCAACCGCGATATCGTCTGTTCATCCCTGTTCCGCGCCGTATACAAGTGGCCCGCCGTCAATCCGAACACCAGCGCCACGCCCGCCGCCATCGCCACCGGCCGCCATCCCGCCCGCGCCGTCATCCTCGCCGCGGCCTTGCTCTCCTCGCGCTCCGCCTGCCCCAACCGGTAGGCATCCATCACCTGATGGAAGCCCGCGCGCAGGTTCCGGCCCGGAGCCTCCAGCGGCAGGTCGCCCATCGCATCCCACAGGACGCTCAACGTCTCCTGCTCCTCCCTGCACTCCGTGCACTCCGACAGGTGAGCATCGAGTTCCACCCGCTCGGCCTCATCGATCCCGCTCACCCACCGGTCCACCATCCGCTCCGCCGCCTGCTCGCAAGTCATGACGCCGCCTTCCTTCCCGACATCCGAAAGAAAATCTCTCTCAACTGCTTCATCGCCCGGAACACCCGGCTCTTCACCGCCGCCGCGTCGCACTGCACAATCGCCCCGATCTCCTCATAGCGCAGGTTCTGCCACCGGCTCAGCACCAGCAACTCCCTGCGGTCCGCCGGCAGTTGCATCAGCGCTTTGCGCAGTATCGCCAGGTCGCTCCCCCGCATCAGACGCCACTCGGCGGGCAATGCCGGATCCACCACCTCCAACTCGCGCTCCGTTCGCTCGTCAAACAGCGGCATCTCCGCCTGCTTCTTCCGCATCTGGTCCACGTGCACGTTCCTCGCAATCTGGTACATCCACGGACTGAACCGGCTGCCCGCATGAAACGTGCCGCGAAACTTCAACATGCGGAAAAACACCTCCTGCGTCAGATCCTCGGCCAGCGTCCCCGGCCCGCATAAATGATGAAAAAACCGGTAAAGCAGACGGTGATGGCGTTCGAAAAGCGTCGCGAGTTGATCCACGTCGCCATCCCTCACCCGGTCCATCAATTGATCGTCGGTCTGCTGCGCCACTCTGCTGTTCCGTCCCGTCCGTTCATAGCAGATTACTGCCCGCGCAAGGGAAGGTTGCGAATTTTTTCATCGCTTCATAGCCTTTCGACGGCCGCCTGTCTAGTCCTCCCCGGGCGATTGTTCCGCTCTCGCCTCCCGCCTAAACTGGCGGTATTGCCGGAACTGGAAGTGCATCACGAAGAGGGAGAACACCACGACCCCTTCGGCCAGGGAGTCGGCGTCCTTGCCGGTGTCATCGCCGTCGTTCTCGCCATCGTCACCATCTCTTCCCACCGCGCGCACGCTGCCGCGGTCATGGAGCGCTCCGCCGCCAACGATCAGTGGTCGTTCTACCAGGCCAAGCGAATGAAATATCACTCCGTTGAACTCGGCCGCGAAATCGTAGGCGTGCTCGGCGCAGCCAGCCCGCAAGCCCCGGCAATGCTCGAGCGCTACGCCTCCGAGCTACAGCGCTATGACAAGGAATCCGTTGGAATTCAAGAGAAAGCAAATGAAAGAGAGGCGGCGAGCAAAGCCGCCGAGTCGCGCGCCCTGCGCTTTGACCTGGGCGAAGGACTCCTCGAAATCGGCCTCGTCATGACGTCGCTCTACTTCGTCTCCAGAAAAAGACTGTTTCCCATCGGAGGCGTGCTCGCCGCCGTATTGGGAGCCGTCATCGGAGCCTCCGGCTACCTGGCGCCCTGACCATGAAAACCGCCACTCTCCTCCTGGCCCTCTGGCCCTGTCACGTTCACGCCGCCACCATCGACGCCGGCGCCGGAATTTCGGTCCGGCTGAAAACCAGGGTGGGCAGCGCGATATCCAAAGCCGGCGATCCCATCCAGGCCGAGGTCATCGCCCCCGTCAGAAACGGCGGGCGGATCATCGTCTGGCCCGGAACCCTACTCAATGGAACAGTGAAGACAGCCACGCCCGCCCCGAGCGCTACCGGACGCGCCCTCCTCCTCCTCGATTTCGACTCCCTCGCCGGCTCCGGAAACACGGTGAACATCAAGACAATCGTCGCCGGTGTGGACAACGCCCGGGAAAAAGTAGACGCCAATGGAAACATACTCGGGATTGTCGCTTCGGAAACCTACTCCGCGATGCTCGATCGGGAAATCGGCCAAAAGTGGGGCGGTTTCCTCGAAAACATCAAGAAATCCCTTTTCGAGGAGCCGGACTCCGAAATCCTCATGGATGCGGGCGTCGAACTGACCGTTCGAGTCCTCGCGAACGTGGACTGGAACGGAGCCCCCGGACCAGCGGTTTGGAACCCCGCCGTCCCGCCTCAACCTCTCATTGATCTCGTCAACGCCCAGCCGTTCCAAACCATCGCCGAAAAGCCGCCTAAGCCGAGCGATATTACAAACCTCATGTTCCTTGGAACCCGCGAACAGATCGAAGCCGCTTTCCGCGCGGCCGGCTGGACCCTGGCCCTCGACACCAACCGCGATTCCGGCTTTGAAACCTTCCGCGCCCTTGTCGAGGACCGCGGCTATAAGGAAGCTCCCATGTCGTCCCTGCTGCTCGATGGCCGAAAGCCGGACATGAACTGGGAAAAACAGTTCGATACTTTCGCCCGCCGCCATCACCTGCGTATCTTTGCGCGTCCCGCCGGCTACAATGGCTCGCCTGTCTGGGTCGCCTCTTCCACCCACGACAACGGCATCTCGTTCTCCAGGCAGGACCGGACTTTCATCCATCGCGTCGTCTCCCGCATCGATGACGAACGCGACAAAGTCGTCTCCGATCTCACTTACACCGGCAAGGTGCGGACCGTCTATTACGTGGATCGCCCGGCCGTACCCAAACAACTGTCGAACGCCACTGGGGACACCCTCACCACCGACGGACGCATGGCCGTGATCGCTCTCGCGGAAAATCCTTAGCGCGCCGGGCCGGCCGTCAGTCCCGCTTGACGCTGATCGACCGGAAGTACACGGCCGACCGCCCGTCATGATTCTGCAACCCGATGTAGCCCTCGTCCGGACGCGGCCCCCTCACCGGCTCGTACCACTGCTTGCGCGGGGGAACCGGCTGGTCACCCCTGAATTCGTTGACCTTCTTCCCGTTGAGCACAACGGTGGTGAGTTGCCCCTTGAGAATGATGTCCATCGTGTTCCACTCGTTCACCGGCTTCTGATTGCGCGCCGTCACCTTGCTCAACGAATAGATCGCTCCGGTCGAGTGCCACTCGTCCCCGGCGGCGTCGATCTGCACCTCATATCCGTTGTGCACTCCGTACCAGGGATCCTTCGGCTGCTCCGGCAGCCGGATAAATACCCCGGAATTGTCGCGATCTCCGGTCGTCTTGAACACCACCCGGATCGTGCTGTTCCCGAACTTCTCTCCCGTGTAATAGAGCAGCCCCATCCCGCCGTGCGTCCTGAGCATCCCTTCTTCCACGCTGAAGCTCCCCGGCCCCACCATCTTCCAGCCGTCGAGATCCTTTCCGTTAAAAAGAGTCTTCCAGCCGGCGGCGTCGAGCGAAACACCAACCAGCAGCGCGGCAACGAGTAGCTTCATGCGTCTATTGTAGATGAGGAGTGCCGCCGCGAATGAATGTGCATCTTGTCGATGGAACCTACGAACTCTTCCGCTATTTCTTTGCCGTCCCCTCCGCGCTCGACCAGCAGGGAAACGAAGTCGGAGCCGTCCGCGGCGTCCTCCAATCCATCCTCGGAATGCTCGAAGACGGCGCCACTCACATCGGCGTCGCCACCGATCACGTGGTCGAATCCTTCCGCAACGAACTCTACCCCGGCTACAAGACCTCCGCTGGAGTCCCCGGTCCCCTGCTCTCCCAATTCCCCATCCTCGAGGAAGCCCTCGCCATGATGGGCGTCCGGGTCTGGCCCATGGTCCGCTACGAAGCCGACGATGCTCTTGCCTCCGCCGCCTCGCGCGCCGCCTGCGATGCCGCCGTCCATCAGGTCTTCATATGCTCCCCCGACAAGGACCTGGCGCAGTGCGTCGCCGGAACCCGCGTTGTCCAACTCGATCGCCGCCGCGGCATTCTTCGCGATGAGACCGCCGTCATCGCCAAGTGGGGCGTCCCGCCCGAGTCCATCCCCGATTACCTCGCCGCCGTCGGCGACTCCGCCGACGGCTACCCCGGCTTGCCCGGGTGGGGACCCAAGGCGGCATCCCGCGCGCTCTCCCACTACCTTCACTTCGAGCGTATTCCCAAGGACTGGCGCCAATGGCCTCCCTCCATCCGCGGAGCCCGCGCCCTGTCGGAGGTACTGTTCACCCAGTGGGACGACGCCCTTCTCTTCCGCGATCTCGCCACCCTTCGAACCGTCGTGCCCGTGTTTGCATCCACGGACGAACTCGAATGGAAAGGGCCGCGGCCCGAGTTCCCGGATTATTGCCGCCGCCTCGGCATCCCCCGCCTCGCCCCGCGCGCCGCCTACTCCGCCGTCTCCTCGAAACGCGGCATGTCTCTGCGGAACCCGGACGTTTTCCAGGCCCCATAAACCACGCCCGTAATCAGCCAGATCCATCCCGCCACCTGCGCCATGTGGCTCAGGCTGATCCACAGATAGAAACACACCAGCAGCCCGGCCAGCGGCGTGATGAGGTGCGTCCAGTGACGCTCCGCGCCGCGAATCCAGTAGCGCAGCAGCGAACTCAGGTTCACTCCCATGAACCCGATCAGCGCCCCGAAGTTCAGCAATTCCGCCCCCAACTGGTAGCTCATCACCAGTCCCCCGATGAGACATGCCCCGCCGATGAGGATCACATTGTTCGCCGGAATCAATGTTTTCGGGCTCAAGGATCCGAAAATCTTTCTTGGAATCGTGTTGTCCCGCCCCATTCCGTACAACAGCCTCGCCCCCGCAAGCTGCGCCCCCGCCCCGGACCCGATCGTCGCCACCACCAGCGTCCACGTGATCACGTGGAACAGCGCCTCCCCGCCCGCCCGCCGCGCGATATGCACATACGCCGTGTCGTTGTTCGGAAACGGCTCCGTCCCTGGCCATACCATCTGCGCCACGTACACCTCGACCGCCGAAAGCGCGCCGATAATCAGGCACGTATACACCGTGGCGAGAAGAATGTTCCGCCTCGGATTCCGCACCTCCTCGCTCAACGTCGAGATCGCGTCGAAGCCGATATAAGTCAGCACCGCCACCGATGTGCCCGTCGAAATGTTCTTCAGTGAGAATGTTTGTGGATCGTAGAACGGGCGCACCCAGGCCACCGCCGCCAGGTTCGGAATGGAAAGTATATAGTGCAGCGACGCCACGATCATCCACAAGATCACCACTCCCATCGCCAGCGTCAAAACCTGGTTGGTGCGCGCCGTCGCCTGTATCCCTCGCAGGTTCATCACCGTGAACAACGAGGCGAAAAGCGCCACCGCTATCCAACCGGGAACGGCCGGAAACAGATCGTGCGCCGCGCTTGCGCACCAGATCGTGCAGATCAACGGGTTCACCACGTAGTCGAGCAGCATCGACCATCCGGTGAGATAACCAAGAACCGGATGCACCTCGTTGCCCACGTACGTGTAAGCGGAGCCCGCCGACGGGTACGCCCGGGCCATCCGCCCGTAGCTGACGGCGGTGCACAACATCGCGAACATCGCGATGAGAACCGTCGTCACCACATGTCCCTTGCCCACCACATGGATCGCTCCATACGGAGGCATGGGGGCCGTGGGCTGCACAAAGATGATCCCCATCACAATCAGTTGCCCCAGCGTCAGCGTGCGCTTCAGCCGGATCGGAGGCGGCGCGGGCATAGAGTGCCTATTGTGTCATGAGCGGACGCCGCTCCGGCGGACACGCTTCGCCCCGCCCCTCTCTGTGGCACGATGTCAACAGGTGAACCGCTACAACCCATTCCACATACCCTGGCAATGGCTCCGCCGCTGGCAGTCCGGCGTCCGCCATCAGGTCACCTGGAGCGGACTCGCTTTCACCACTCTCATCCTCCTCATCGGCTTCGCCGCCTTCGCCTCCGCCAACAACCTCCTCTTTCTCCTTCTCGCCGCCATGCTCTCCACCATGCTCGTCTCCGGCCTCGTCAGCCGCCTCTCCCTCGCCGGCCTCGAAGTCAAACTCCTCCTGCCGGAGCACGTCTTCGCCGGCCGCCGCCTCCCCGCCCGTATTCAACTCCTCAACACGAAAAAATGGATGCCTTCCTTCTCCATTCAGCTCGCCTCGAGCGATGAGGAAGAGTCCCCCGCCCGCATCTACTTCCCCCTCGTCCCCGGCGGCGCGACCCTGGAAGCTCTCACCACGGTCTACTTCCGCAAGCGCGGCCTCCACGGCGACAGCCAGTATCAGTTCACCACGCGCTTCCCTTTCGGATTCACCGAGCGCCGCGTGCATGTCCGCCTCCACCGCGAGGTCCTCGTCTATCCCTCCATCGATGCCCAGGCCGGTTTCGAGGACCTGCTCCACTCCCTCGAGGGCGACATGGAAGCCCACTTCCAGGGACGCGGCTCCGACTTCTACCGCATCCGCCCCTATGAACCCACCGAAAGCGCCCGCCACGTCGATTGGAAGGCCACCGCCCACACCGGCGAACTGCAGGTTCGCGAGTTCGCCCGCGAGGAGGACAACCTCGTCGAGGTGCTCCTCGATCTGGAAACAGGAGCCGCCGGAGAGGAGTGGCTCGAGCGCGCCATCGAATGCTGCGCCTTCCTCTGCTGGCGCCTCGCCGCCCGCAACGCCCGCCTCCGCTTCGCTACCCAGGAAAAGGACATTCGAGTCCCTGAAAACGGCGATGTATATACTATCCTGAAATATATGGCCCAAGTGAAATCATTGCGCACCAGGACCATTGTTTATCCCCATGAAGAATCTAGTTATAAGATCATATTCAGTCTTTCTAAAGGTCCATTCCTCGAAGCTGGATGGAGTTCTGCTCGTGTTCTTGGCCGTGACGCTTTTGATGCTCCCGCTTCGCGCGCAGCAGGACCAGGCGACGGACAACGGACCGAAACTCGAGCCGCTACGGACCTCGGTCACCGTCGTCGGTGAAATCAAGGCCGAAACTCCCACCAACATCACCATCCTCAACCCCCTCGACCTCGAGGAGATTCCCGGCGTCAGCATGGATGACAAACTCCGCATGGTTCCCGGCTTCAGCCTCTTCCGCCGGTCCTCGAGCCTCGTTGCCAATCCCACCACCCAGGGCGTTTCCCTCCGCGGCATCGGCTCGAGTGGAGCCAGCCGCACTCTCGTCCTCTGGGACGGCGTCCCCGTCAACGATCCCTTCGGCGGATGGGTCCAATGGCCCCGCTTCGCTCCCGAGGAGATCGCCCGCGTCGAAGTCTTGCGCGGAGCCTCCACTAAAGTCTTCGGTGATCGTGCCATGAGCGGCGCGATCGCCATGTTCTCCCCCAGCGCCGAACGGACTCACTACGCCGTCGGCTACGACATCGGAAACGCCAATCAAAGCCTGCTGACCGCCAGTTTCGCGCAGGCGTTCCAACAGTTCGCCATCTCCGGCGATTTCCGCGGTTACACCACCAGCGGCTACTATATCGTCCCGTCCCAGAGCCGCGGCCTCGTCGACACCAAGGCCGGCGTCGATTTCCTGTCCCCATACCTCCGTTTTGATTACTTCAGCGGCAAGCAGCGCTTCTATCTGAAGACCGACATCTACATGGAGAGTAGAGACAACGGCACCGTGCTCCAGGGCAACTCCACCAGCATGGGCACCATATCGGCGCACTACGAGGGCGGGACCGTCAACAACTTCTCCCTGCTCGGCTATCACACTCGCGAAGGCTACCGCCAGTCGTTTTCCGCTGTGTTTGGCGGCCGCAACTCCGAACGTCTCACCTCCCGCCAGTTTGTGCCCTCCCAGGCGGCGGGCGGCGCGTTGATGTACCGCCGCTCCTTTACAAGCATGGATATCCTCGCCGGCGCGGACGCCGTCCGTGTCGAGGGAACATCCAACGACTTTCTGGTTCCCTCCGGAATCCGCGTGGGTGGAGGAGACCAGTTGCAGCACGGCGCCTTCGGACAACTGAGCGCCCACAAAGGCCCCCTGCGCATGATCCTCGGCCTGCGCCACCAGTTCACCGGGCAGGGCAGCACCTTCCTCAGCCCCAGCGCGGGCCTCACCTATGGACTGGGAGCCTTGCGATTCCATGGCTCGGTCTACCGCAGCTTCCGCGCCCCGACTCTGAACGAACTCTACCGCGAGTTTCGCGCCGGCACCGCCATCACCCAGGCCAACCCCAATCTCCACCAGGAAGGACTCACCGGCGTCGAGGCGGGAGCCGATTGGGTCGGCGAGACGCGCCGTCTCGGCGTCAGCGTGTTCCGCAACGCCATCAGCGATATCATCACCAACGTCACCCTTAGCGTCACCCCCACTCAGACCATCCGCCAGCGCCGCAACGCGGCCGCCGCCTTGAGCCGCGGAGCCGAAGTTGACTTCCGCCAGCGCTTCGGTCCCTGGAACCTCGAATTGAGCTACCTTCTTGCCGACTCCCGCTACCGCACAGGACCCCGCATTGCCCAGGTTCCAAAGCACCAGGGCTCCGGACAGCTCAGCTACGTGCGCGGAAAGACGCTGGCCACCTTCGGACTGCGCTCCCTCGCCTGGCAATTCGAGGATGACCTGAACACCAGGCTGAGCATCCTCCCCGGCTTCGCGGTTCTCCAATTCAGCGTCCGCCAGCGCCTGGCGAAAGGCTTCTCGCTCCAGGCGGAGATGGAAAACATGCTGGACCGGCAATTCTATGTCGGGTGGGCCGCGCAGCCAACGGCCACCATAGCGGGCATCCCCAACACCGGAGCCCCGCGCCTGTGGCGTCTCGGCATGCGCTGGGAACGGTAACCCGGCGCCGCCATGCGAAAATGAAAATTTCCCATGGCAAAAATCCAACGTGCATTGTTCAGCCTGACGGATAAGTCAGGCGCCGTAGAGTTCGCGCGCGGCCTCTCCGCGCTCGGCGTGGAACTGATCTCCACCGGAGGAACCGCAAAACTGCTTCGCGGCGAGGGACTCCCCGTGAAGGATGTGAGCGAGGTCACGGGCTTTCCTGAAATGCTCGACGGGCGGGTGAAAACCATCCATCCCCGCGTCGCCGGCGGCATCCTCGCCATGCGCTCCAAGCCCGATCACATGCAGGCCATCGCCGCGCACGGCATCCCCGCCATCGACATGGCCGTCGTCAACCTCTACGCCTTCGAGAAAGTGGCCGCCGAGCAGGACGCCTCCCTCGATCGCCTCATCGAAAACATCGACATCGGCGGCCCCACCATGATCCGCGCCGCCGCCAAGAACTATCAGGACGTGGCCGTGGTCGTCTCCCCCGATGACTATGCGTCGCTCCTCGAGGAACTGCGCGCCAACAACGGTTCTCTTTCCGCGCCCACTCACTGGAAACTGGCTCGCAAAGCGTTCGCTCTTACCGCCGCCTACGATTCCGCCATCACCGAACGGCTCGCCCTTGTCGACGAGCCTTCCCCACTCCCCGCCGCCTTGCAGTTGCGCCTTCCTCGAAGCATGTCCCTGCGCTACGGCGAGAATCCACACCAGTCGGCCGCGCTCTACTCGAAGGCGGCCGAGGGCATCGCCGGCGCGGCGCAGTTGCACGGCAAGGAACTCTCCTACAACAACCTCGTGGACCTCGACGCCGCCTGGCAGCTCATCCAGGAGTTTTCAAACCCCGCCTCCGCCATCATCAAACACACCAATCCCTGCGGCTGCGCCGAACAGGCGACGCTTGCCGAAAGCTACCGCAAAGCGTTCGAGGCCGACCCCGTCTCCGCCTTCGGCGGCGTCCTCGCCTTCAATCGCGAGGTGGATGAGGAAACCGCCACCGCCATCGCCCGGACCTTCATTGAAGCCATCGCCGCTCCGGGCTACTCGGAGAAGGCGCTCGCCGTGTTGCGCGCCAAAAAGAACCTGCGCCTGCTCGCCGTCCCTCCCGGCGGCGTCACAGGACTCGCCATTCGCTCCATCAGCGGCGGCATCCTCGCGCAGACCGCGGATATCCTCCCGCTCGACCGGGCCGCGTGCCGGGTCGCCACCACCCGCCAACCCTCGGAACAGGAGTGGAGCGGCCTCGCCTTCGCCTGGAAGATCGTCAAGCACGTGAAGTCGAACGCCATCGTCTACGCCCGTCCCGGCCAGCTCGTCAGTTCCGGAGCCGGCCAGATGAGCCGCGTCGATTCGGTGCGTTTCGGAGCCATGAAGGCCGTGCTGCCGCTCGATGGCGCCGTCCTCGCCTCCGACGCCTTCTTCCCCTTCCCCGACGGCCTCGAACAGGCCGCCTCCCACGGCATCACCGCCGCCATCCAGCCCGGCGGCTCCGTGCGCGATGAAGAGGTCATCGCCGCCGCCAACCGCCTCGGCCTCGCCATGGTCTTCACCGGCGTGCGCCACTTCCGTCACTAATCCGCTACAATGCCAACCGGAAGTGGCGGACAATAAACAACTCCTCTTGCTGGCGGTCCTCATTGGCGCGCCGGCCCAGGCCGCGGATATGGTGAAGCTGGACGGGTTCCTCATCTCGTCCACCGAAATCACGCAGGCGGACTACGAATCGGTGACGGGATCGAATCCCTCTTTCTACAAAGGACCCCGGCGTCCCGTGGAGAACGTCTCCTGGTGGGACGCCATCCGCTACTGCAACCGGCGCAGCACGAAGGAAGGGCTCACGCCCTGTTACGACCTCGCCACCGGAAGGTGCGACCGTTCCCGTAACGGGTACCGCCTGCCCACCGGCGAGGAGTGGGATAAAGCCGCCGCCTCGAGCGATCCGCAACAGGCCAACCTGAGTTCGGGAGACACCAAGGACACCGCGCCTCTTCTCGAGCTGATCCGTAAGGGCACACGCGACGCCGCTTCCTTCGCCCCCAACAAGTCCGGCCTCTTCGACATGCTGGGCAATGTCTGGGAATGGACCGGCGATGACGAACCCGTGATCGCCTGCGTCATTCGAGGCGGCTCCTTCCTGAGTTCGAGAACCAGTTGGAACAGCGGCTATCGCTCCTCGCTCGAACCGGAACGCAAGAGCCGCTTTACCGGCTTCCGCGTCGCGCGCACGGCCATCGACGATTGGTTCGAGCCTTACAACCGCCGCCCGCCGGGCTATGAAACCTCCACCGGCAATCTGACGCCGCTCACGGACATCGCCGCGTTGGAGAAGAAATGGACAGGCATCCTCGGCTCGATGTCCTTGAAGCCGCCTCCTCCCTCGGCCCGCCGCGCCGCCATCATCCGCAATCCCGGCTACTCCGGCGAGCTCATGTATCTCCGGACCGAGCCGGATTCGGAGGAAAAGATCCTCATCCTCCGCCCCGATC
Organism: Bryobacteraceae bacterium; assembly: GCA_019187195.1. Classification (GTDB taxonomy): domain Bacteria; phylum Acidobacteriota; class Terriglobia; order Bryobacterales; family Bryobacteraceae; genus CADEFT01. Next base: position 10,449 of record JABAQT010000035.1, on the reverse strand, counting down.
ACCCCCTCCGCACGCCCACCCCGGTCGTAATCGTGCCCTACTACGACGTCGATGTCCCGGCGGAACAGGATCTCTACGGACGCCATTTCCAACCGAGCCGCGTGCGGGGGTACGCCCGCCTCGCGGTCGAGCGCGGCTACATCGCCGTAGCCATCCGCTGGTTCGGCGAGAGCTACGGCGAGCGTTACGATGAGGCCGTGGCGAACCTGAAAATGCGCCATCCGGCCGCCACCGGCCTCGGCAAGTGGGTATGGGATTCACAGCGCCTGCTCGACTACCTCTACACACTCCCGGAAGTGGATCGCGGCCACATCGGCATCATCGGACATTCACTCGGAGCGAAGATGGCGCTCTACGCGGCGGCCATGGACAAGCGCATCACCGCCGTGGTTTTCTCGGAAGGCGGCATCGGATTCCACATGTCCAATTACGATGATTTCTGGTATCTGGGCGATGCCATCCACCACCTGCCGCCGGGCACGGATCAGCACGAACTGCTGGGTTTGATTGCGCCGCGCCCGTTCCTTCTCATCGGCGGCGATGAATACGACAAGGCGGAAAGCTGGCACTACATCAATGCCGCGCGAACCGTGTACCAGCGCTTCGGCAAGCCCGGGAACATCGGCTACTTCAATCACCACACCGGCCACACACCCACGCCGGAAGCGGTTTCGCTCGCCATGCGCTGGCTCGATCGTTTCCTGCGCTGAGACTCGGGGAGCCGGCTCAGACGAAAATGCCGGGCAGTTCGCGGTGCGCGCTGGGGAAGGTCTTCAGGTCCGCTCCCATCGCCTTGTCGGCCACCGCGAGATAGAGATCCGCCACCGTGCCCGTATGCCGCGTGTGCAACCCCGTGTGCGTCTTCTTCGGCTGTCCGGCGACGATTACCGAAAGACCGTTGTTCTTGTGGTCATTTGCTTCGGCGTGTTCATGCACGAAAACCAGCGTCGTGTGGTCGAGAAGCGTGCCGTCGCCTTCCGGCGTGGCCTTCATTCGCCCCAGCAGCCACGCGAACTCCTCGACGTGCCAGCGGCAGATATCCCGCATGATCCGCTGCCCGTCGGGCGCGTCGGAGCCGGGAGCCTTCCCGTCGCGATGCGTGTAGTCGTGGTGGCGCGCCGCCGTGTAGCCAAGCCACGGGAAGCGCGACAGTCCCTGGCACTTGGTCAACATGTAGGAAGCGACGCGCGTCTGTCCGGAAGCAAGAGCATGCACCAGCAGTTCGCTTTGCAGCTTGGCAATCCGCGGCCAGTCTTTCATGTCGCCGTCGAAATCCGGTGGATCCACCCGCCTGTAATTGGGCGGCAGGCTGGCGATCGAGCGCTCCACGTCGCGCACCGAGGCCAGATGCTCCTCGAGCCGGTTCGTATCTTCCTTGCCGAGAGCCTTGCGCAACTCCGCGGCATCGTCGCGAATCGCGTCGAGCACGCTCTTCTTGCGGTTCACCCACCCCAGATCCCGCGCTCCAAACAGCCGGTCGAACAGCTTGTTCGGCAGCATCTCGGGAGGCAGCGCCCGGTCGAATCCGGCCCAACTCATGTTGCGCTGCACGCTCTCTCCGAAGGATTCCTGCGAGACGCCGATTTGAAGCGAGCGGAAGCGCGAATCGCCGCCGGTCTTGCCCGCGATCAGTTGATCGATCGACGGTCCTCCGGCGCCGCGTCCCGTGAACTGCGTTCCGGTCATCAGCGCGCTCATCGAGCGGTGGTGATCATTCCCGGGCCCGGGAAGGCGGGCGGCGGGATTGTCGAGGCCGGTGATGATGTGGATGTCGTTGCGGAACGGATCGAGCGGGGCCAGGCATGGCGTCATCACATAGTCCCGTCCCGTTTCAGTGGGTATCCAGTAACGCTCCACGATGCCGTTGCCGTTGAACCACAGTACAAACCGCGAGGGCGGCGCCGGTTGCGAATCCCGCGCCGGCGCCGGCGCGGCGTAAGCCTTGCCCGTCGAATTGAACATCGCCGCCAGCGGCGGAAGCCCGACGATTGCCCGCATCCCGGGAAGGGCGGAAAATCCGCGCAAAAAGAGCCGTCTCGAGAGGGATCGATCGCGTGTATGAACAGCGGCCATGTCAGTTCACCTTCTTGGGCGGAGCCGAGCCCCACCTCGCTAGAGATACCATGAGTTCCTGAAAATCGAAGCCCGATTTCTTAAAATCCTCAAAAGCCCGATCGAGCACAACGCGGTCGGCGAGCGCTTCGTGGCGGCCCGCCATATACCGGAACAACATTTTCACCACGCATTGTTGGCACTGCGTGGTTGATGCCAAGATCATACCAAGTTCGCGTGGTGAAGAAAAGTCCGAGCCCTTCAGTCCGATCACCGAACCCGTGGTATCGAGCGGCAACTCGACGTGCTTCGGCTCCTCTTTCTTCTCGTGACGCGCGGGGAATATGGTGAGCTTCAGCAGCGGCCGGTAGGCGCCCACGGCGTCGAACTTCTCCATGCCGAAACCAATGGGGTCGATGAGGTTGTGGCAACTCGCGCAGCTTGGGTTGCTGCGGTGTTCCGCCATGCGCTCGCGTTGCGTCATGGGACGGTCCTTTGAAACCGGCGGAAGATTCGTGTTCACGCCCGGCGGAGGCTGCGGCACGTCCTGGCAGAGGAACTGCTCACGGACAAAGAGGCCGCGGGCCGTGGGCGAGGTTTCCGCGGGTTTGCTTGTCATCGTGAGAAAGCTGGCGTGGCCAAGCACCCCGGCGCGCCCCGCCGCCTCCGGCAGCATCACCTTTCCGTACTCCGTCTTCGGCGCGGGCAAACCGTAGAGCTTGGCGAGGTCCGAGTTGATATAGGTGTAGGGCGCCGAGAAGAAATCCATGAAATTACCCTTCTCCCACACCAGGTGTGAGGCCAGCCGCCGGGTCTCTTCCGTCATCGCCAGCGTCAGCTCCGGACTGAACATGGGGTACAGCCTGCGCTCGCGGACCGTGCCGTCGAGGCGGTCGAACCGCAGCCACTCCGTGACAAACTCGTCCACCGCCTGGCGCGCTTTGGGCGAGGAGAGCATGCGCCGCGCCTCGCGCTCCATCCCCTCTCCCGTCAACAATTCATCGGAGGCGGCCGCCTTGAGCAGCGCTTCGTCCGGCATGGAATTCCAGATGAAATAAGACAGCTTGCTCGCATTCTCGTAGGCTCGAAACCGAGGGTCCATGCCGTTTTCGGTGCGCAGCAGGAAGTTCGGGCTTTGCAGCATCGCCTCGACCACAATCTGCGCGCCGGCGAGGAACTGCTTCTTTTCCCCGGCCTCCTCGGTAAACAGGGCCGAATAGCGGGTGATCTCCTTCGGCAGCAGCGGACGGCGGAAGGCGCGGCGGCCGAATTCGCGGATGAAGCGCTCGCGGCAGACGGCGTCATCGACGCTCTTCGGCTTGCACGGCACGAGGCCCTTGGCGTCGCCGCCGAGGAACGCCTTTTTCGCCAGTTTCTCCGCCGCGGCGCTGTAGGCCTCGCTCAACAGCGGCGATGTGTTCTGGGACTGGTACTGATTGCGGAACCCGTTGACGAAATCCTCGGGCGGGAACTGATCGGCAAGCCGGCTCTCATCGCCCAGCAGGTCGCGAATGGTGTTGTTGTATTGCGCGTTGGTAAGGCGCCGCAGGATGGGCCCCACCTGCGCCAGCGATTCCGTCGAGCGGATGCTCTGGAGCTTCTCGATGGGCGTCGAGGCGAGGTAATCCACCCATGACTTGAGGATCTTTTCCTCCTCGCTGCCGCGCGCGATGCGCTCTCCGCCGGCGTGCGGCACGCGATTCGTGGGCTTATTGAGGAGCAGCGATTTCTCCGGCGCCGCGCGGTCCACCAAGATGAAAAGGGAGTTTCCGAAGGCGTCGAGACGCGCGCTGCTCGGATCACCTTCCGGGAAGTGCAGCCTGGTCGGCGAAGCCACGCCGTTGTCGTTATGGCAACCCGCGCAACCTGCTTTGCTCAGCACCGGATAGACGGTCCGCGCGAAGTCGATCTGAGAGAACGCGGTGAGCGCACCAAGAGCATAAGCAAGAGCAAGTCGCCAGAACAAGGGGGGTCTCCTTTCACAGTATTGTTTCAAACCCCGGCAAGAATCGCAAAGGCGGAGGACCGGCATCCCCAGCCCCGTTCGAGAAGAAGGGCCTGGAGGCCGCCCGGCATGTCATGTTCATGCGCCGATGTGATACCTTCGTCTTTCTATGGCTTTTGAATCCGACAAGACGATGTTCGAGATCTATCGCGAGAAGACGTATACGGGCAAGTACCGCGTGGTGTATTTCACCGAGTTGCAGGATCACAACAAGGAGACGGAGATCAACCGCGCGATGGCCGGGGAACATTACATGGACGGATTCGTGAAGAACTTCAAGAAGGACGAGGCGAAGGAGATCATCAACGGGCTTCTGGACCGGATGAACAACGGCGAGGCGGTCACGCCGGAGCAGATCGCGAAGTCGCTCGGAGAGCACCTGTCGAGTTAAGGGACGCGGGTTGCAGATCACGAGATTTCTGTCCTTGAATGAAGCTCAGTTTCTGGGCTGCGTGAGCGCGTTTTCCGACAGCCTGACCGGCGAGTTGAACGCGGCGCTGACGTTTCTGCGGCGGCTGGAGGGGCAGCGCAAGGGCTCGGCCTTCGCCTTCGAGATGACGATGGACCGGCACCGCTATGGAGCGTTGATTGTGCTCGAACGCTGGGCGGACCTGACGCGGGCGTTCGCGGGGCACGTGGAGTTGGGAATCTACCAGGAGTTGTTCGATTCGGCCGCGCCACGCGTGAAGGAAGCGGGGGATGTCCTGGAGCGCGCCAATAACGTGGTGGATGCCGCGGACCATTACGGGCCGGAGGTGGTGGAGGCGTGCCGGATGGCCTTTGATAGGGCGGCGGCGATTTTCGAGGGAGAGCAGGCGGCAGCGGCGAGGGCGGCTTCATTGGGTCCGATGCAACCGGAGGAGTTCCGGGAATTCCGGCGAGTGTTTCTGGGCGACTTAGGGGCACGGTAGCTCGATT
>JABAQT010000035.1:0-5374 GCA_019187195.1 Bryobacteraceae bacterium | reverse complement strand
GCAGCTCATTTGAATTTGGCCGCCCGGGCGATCATTTGAGGGGTGGCGGAGGCGTCACCGGGGCGGGGGGCGCCGGGGTGGATGCACTTGGCGGGGCAGCCTTCGGCGGCTTTGACAAGATCGGCGAAGACTCCGAGTTTGGGATCGGAGATGTAGGCCTGTTTGTTGCCGTCGTACAGGAAGAGCAGGGCGTTGACTTTCATGCAGTCGTTACAACTGGTGCACAGGTAGGAGTCGATGTAGGGGTCGATGGCGGGAGAGGGCTCGGCGGCGGGGGGTTGAGGCTGAGGCTGGGCCTTGGGCGGGGGAGGTGGAGGGGGAGGAGGAGGAGCGGCGAGAAGGGAGGAGGGCAGCGGCTCGCGGCTCATGAGGGCGGCTACCAGACGCTCGATGGCTTCGCGGGCCCCTTCCCGGCGAGCCTGTTCCACGGCGGAGGCCTCGGGTTGAGGACTGAGCCGGGCCGCGGAGGCTTGTCCGGCCATGGCGCGGAGGGTCTTCCAGGACTCGAGATGGCGGCGGCAGAGTTCGACCATCTCTTCGGTGACGAGGGCGCGCTCGAGGAGTCCGTTCGAAGCGGCAAGCCAGATGTAGGGAAGGCCGGCGGGCGCGGATTGTTCGAGGAAGGCCGTGAGTTCCACCTGGCCTTCCTCCCCTGCGGACGGCGGAATGACGAGGAAATGCCGGCGGTATTGGGGGAGCATGGCGGCGGCGTGCGCGGGAGTGAGCGCGTCTTTCCATTCGAACACTCCGCCGTCTTCGCGCGCGGCGGAGAGGGTCACGGACCGCCAGGGAGTTTCGGCTGATTCATGGAGCAGTTGAAAACGGGCGGAGAAGCTGTCCCCGGAATCGGGATGGTAGAGGAAGAGGGGCAGTGGAGAGGAGTGAACGGAGAGCAGCGCGAGGGCGGGCCGGGCGGCAGCGGCCATGGCTGCGAGGCAGCCGCTCAGGTGGGCGGTTTCGGTGAGGGAGGAGCAGGCGAGAAGGGCGTGCTGGTGGGCGAGGGCGAGGGAGGCGAGGACGGGCGAGGAGGGATCCCAATCCCGGTCATCGATGACCAGGAGGTGCACGGGGAGTCCGGGGCGGAGGAGACGGGCGAGGTCATCCAGGCTGGCGGCGGTGAGCGAGGGGGCGGATTCGCAGGCCACGATCACCGGAACGGCGGCGAGTTCGTCCGGGGTAGCGCCGCGCCAGTCGAAGCGCTGGAGACGTTCTTCGTGCAGTTCGGAATGGAAGGCCCCTTCGGATTCGAGGCGGGCGGTACGGATGGCGCGGAACAGCGCGGTCATCCGGTGAAGGACCTGGCCGGAGAAGCGGAGGATTCCGGAGAAGCCACCGGTGTTTTGAATGGCCGAGCCTCCGGCGGCGGCGATGCCGGGCTGGGCGGAGAGGTCCTGTTCGCCCAGCAGCACCCAGAAGGCGGGGCAACTCGCGTCGAGGTAGGACTCGATCTCTTCGAGCGCGGCCTCGATACGGCGGCGGCGGCCGGGTTCCATGCGCGGGGGATCTTTTTGCGCGCGGAGCGCGGCGGAAAGCGAGTGGGCGTCAAAGAACAGACGTCCTTCGCCAAGGCCGGAGGCTACGGCTTCGGGGGATTTCGCCCGCGGCGCATGAGCGTCCTCGACGGCGAGAAGATCCCGGAGGCGGGCGCGGAGGCGAACGGCTTCGGCGGCGAGACGATCACGGGCGGGGCGTCGCGCGGCGGCGAGCAGGGCTCCATGGAGTACGGGAAGAGCGGCGGCGGCGTGAGGCAGCAGCACGCCGCCGCAAGGCAGGGACGGAGGGAGGCTGCCCTCTCCGGCCTGCTCGCGGGCGGCGGCCATGGGGATGGATCCGGTGCGGACGACCCAGTCACGAAGAGAGCGGGCCAGGGTGTCGAATTCGGGGGAGGGCAACAGGTCCGCGAGGGAAGAGATGGCGGGGGATTCACCGGCTTCGAGGTGAACGGGCAGTTCAAGGTCCGCCAGCCGTTGAATGATGGCTGGTTGCGGCAAGGGACCGCCGTTGGGGTCTCCTCCAGCGAGATAAAAGGTGAGCAACCGGTCGCGCCAAGGGCCCGCTTCGGCTGTGGGAGATTCGGCGGGGAGGGTGAAGCGGGCAGTTTCGGGCGCCGTTGAAGTGGATTCGTTCACGGGGATCCTCACGAGACCAGGAAGCGGTCCAAAGCCTTGCGGAGGGCGGCCAGTTTCTCGTCATTTGTGGCGCCAAGACCCTGGGCGGTCTGATGATCGTAGCGGAAGGAGGCGGCGGAGCGATAGAAAAGGCCGATGGTGAAGACATCCTCGCGATCGGCGAGGGCACGGGCGGCGGAAAGATCCGACGGGTCGTGCTCGATACGGTTGGGGAAGGCGCGCGCCATATTGGGATCGAGGTTGATGCCGCCGGGGTGGGTCATCATCAGGATGCGCGAGGGGTCTTCCTGGGCTTTGGCGAAGATGTTCGAGGTGAAGTGGGGGCAACGCTGGAAGATGCGGACGAAGGAAGCGCCCTTGTGTTCGTAGGCGGCTCTGATGGTGGCGTAGAGGTGGGGCGGGTTCCAGTCCACGGTCTGGGCGACGAAGGAGACGTTGCGGATACCGAGAGTGACGGAGATGGGGTTGAGAGGGGGGAGTTGCGAGCCCTGGGGATGGGTGTTTGAATGCTGGCCGATGGGGGTGGTGGGTGAGGTCTGCATCTTGGTGAGCCCGTAGATATTGTTGTCGAGCAGCAGGATGGTCAGATCCATGTTGTAGCGGATGGCATGGATCCAGTGAGCGGTCCCGATGGCGCAGCAATCGCCGTCGCCGGTGACAACGAAGACGTTGAGGTCGGGGCGGCGGCTCTTGATGCCGCAGGCGACGGGCAGCGCGCGGCCGTGAAGGCCATGAAAGCCGTAGGTTTTCATGTAATGGGGGAAGCGGCTGGAGCAGCCGATGCCGGAGACGGTGACGGTACGCTCGGGAGGCAGTTGGAGATCGCGCGCGAGGCGCTGGACGGCTCCGAGGACGGAATGGTCGCCACAGCCGGGGCACCAGCGGGCCTGGGCTCCGATGTAGTCCTCGAGGACGCAAACCGTTGGTCTCGGCTCGAGTTCCCACCTTTCAGCGAGTGTGTTCATTGTGAGTTCCTTCGCGTTGGATGTCGTCCAGTCTGCGGCTGAGTTCCTGTTCGATCAAACCGGGTGGAAGAGGGCTGCCGGGGACGCGGGACCAGCAGTCGATGTCGACCAGGGTGTGGGCGCGGAGCAGTTGAGCGAGTTGCGAATAGCGGCGGGTTTCGGGGGTGAGGTAAGGCGGCCGGATCGGGTCGCTGTAGTTGATTTCGACGGTCATGACCTGCCGGAAACGGGAGAAGATGCGTTTCAAGCCGGGCTCGAGGGGGGAGAGGAAGCGGAGGTGGAGCGAGGAGACTTTGGCTGCTCGAGCGCGGAGGCGGTCCACCGCTTCCTCGATGGCTCCGAGGGTGGAGCCCCAGCCGACCACGAGGAGGTCGCCTTCCCCGGCGCCGTGGAGTCTGGGGGCGAGGAGAGAGCCGGCGAGGACGGCAAGTTTCCGGCTGCGCATCTCCATGGCGCGCTGGTTAATGCCGGATTCATAGGCTACGTGGCTGTGCTCGTCGTGAGCGAGGCCGGTGAGAACGAACTGGCCGTGTCTCCGGCCGGGGATGGGGCGGGTAGAGAGCCCGGTTTCGGGATCCCAGGCAAAGGGAGCGGTTTCCTGATCCCAATCGCTCTGGTCGATGGGGGAGGCGAGCCAGGATTCGCTGACCTCCGGTTTGGGGAAAGGCTGCTGACCGGTGGCGAGGTTGGCGTCGGAGAGCACAATAACGGGGGTGCGGAACTCTTCGGCGAGTTTGCGGGCGGTGACCATGAAGTGGAAGCACTCTTCGATGGTGGCGGGGGCGAGGATGATCTTGGGGCTATCGCCGGGAGACGCGTAAAGGGCGGCGAGAAGGTCGCCCTGTTCGATTTTGGTGGGCAGGCCGGTGGAGGGCCCGCCGCGCTGCACGACAACGATGACGAGGGGCACTTCGGCCATGACGGCAAAGCCGATGAACTCGGTCTTGAGGGCGAGGCCGGGACCGGAGGTGATGGTGACGGCGGTGCGGCCGGCATAGGAGGCTCCGATGGCGAAGCCGATGGCGGCGATTTCATCCTCGGCCTGGTGGACAAAGCCGCCCACCTGGGGGAATGCGGAGGCGAGGAAATGAGAGGCGGAGGTGGCGGGGGTGATGGGATACATGGCGCAGAGTTCCATCCCGGAGGCCATGATTCCGAGACCAATCGCCTGATTGCCATTCATGGCAACGGTGGGCTTGTCCGGTGGGGAGGCGGGGACATGGAAGCGGTGCGCGGTGTTTTCGAGCGCCCATTTCCAGCCGTCCTCGAGGAGCGCGCGGTTCTTTTCGACGGCCGCTCCACCTTTTTTCGCGAAGCGTTTTTCGACTTCGGAGCGCACCAGTTCGAGGTCAAGGTCATAGAGGGCGCAAAGCATGCCGAGGACCCACATATTTTTTCCACGGCGGGGTTCATTGGTGACTTTGCGGCATTGCCGCTCGATGGGGATTTCTGTGACGGCGTAACCGCGGCGGCGGAAATCGGCGACAGCGTCCGAATACATGTCCCGGATTTCGCCGATAGGGTTTTCGGCCCAGGTGCTATCGAGGAATACGAGGGTTCCGGGGCGCAGGGCTCCGCTGTCGATGCGGCTGTAAAGGACCTGTTCGTTGAAGGCGAAGACAACGTCGGCGAAGTCGCCGGCGTTGGTGACGGGCCTGGAGCCGATGCGGATGCGGCTGCCGCTCGCGCCGGCGCGGGAGCGGGCGGGAGGCTCGATTTCGGCAGGGATGATCTCGACGGTCCAGACACCGTTGCCGTTGCGGGCGCAAATGGCTCCGAAGGACTGGCCGCAGGTTTGGGCTCCTTCACCCGAATCGCTGACGATTTCGACGATGTGCTGATCGACAATCCCGGGCGGCACGCGCTCAGGGGTGGTTTGCGCTTCCAAGGCGGATGGCTTCATGGCTCTCCTTCGGAATGAGGGCTCTATACTCCGGAACCGGGAGCAACGGACATCCTCGCGCTGGGTAGTAGCACGTTGATTTCCACCATATGAACAGGGGCAGAGGGGGGATGAGGGGTGGGGAAAGAGGGAATTGCCACTTGAGATGGAAGGGGAGTGGGGGATATCACCCTGGGACAGCCGTTATGAGCAGCCCGGACGCGGTTCGGGCATCAGGACCTTGGCGGGTGGTCAGGATTTCGGGGACGAGGGCTACTTGCGAAACTGGCTGAGCATCTCCTGAATCTGGGAAGAGAAGGATTTCGCCTCAGTTTCGGCCTGCTTGACGGCCTGGGTGAGTTCGGAGCGGAGGTTGGCCTGGGTTCGGGCGGAAAAAC
>JABAQT010000021.1 GCA_019187195.1 Bryobacteraceae bacterium | reverse complement strand
GCTGACGCCCGAATACGCCAGCCCGGAACAACTCCGCGGCGCTCCACAGGCCACCGCCACGGACATCTATTCCCTGGGCTCGGTGCTCTACCGCCTGCTTACGGGACGCAGTCCGCGGGCTTCCGCCGCCCCGCCGGGGGATATGTCCAGGGACCTTGCGGCCATCCTCGCGAAGGCGACACGCACGGAGCCCGAGGAGCGGTACGCGTCGGTGGACCTGTTCATCGCCGATCTGAGGGCATACCTGGAGCACAGACCGGTCCAGGCACGACGGGGGAACGCTCTTTACCTCGCGCGTAAGTTTGCGCGGCGGCGCTGGCTCCCGGTCGCCGCGGGCGTCCTCGCGTTCCTCGGAATCGCCGGAGGCGCGATAGTGGCGGACCGGGAGCGCGCCATTGCGCAGCGGCGGTTTCAACAGGTGCGCCAATTATCGAAGCGCCTTCTCGACCTGGACGCCGGCATTCGTAATCTGCCGGGCTCGACCAAGGCCAGAAACCTCATCGTGTCCGCGGCCACCGAGTATCTCGGGGGCCTCGAGGCCGAGACGCGTACGAGGCGATGGGGAGTGCCGGCGGGACAGGACATGGATCTGGCGTTGGAGACCGCAACAGCCTATCTGCAGGTGGCGCGCGTGCAGGGAGTTCCGGCCAACTCGAACCTCGGCCACTTCGCCGAAGCCGCCGAAAGCCTGCGAAAGGCGGACACACTGGTCGAATCCGTTCTCGCGGTCCCTTCCTTTCCACAAAGAAAGCAGGCTCTGCTTACTTCGGCGGGAATCGCCCATGACGCGATGATTCTTGCCCAGTCGGAGAACCACATCGAGGAGTGCCTGGCGTTCGGGCGCAAGGCGGATACGCGCCTCGAGGCGCTGCTGGCGATGCCCGGCGTCACGCCGGAGGATGTCTCCATGGCCGCGCGGCTGTATGCGAATCTGGCCCTGGCTCATTCGAACATCCACTATCTCGACGCGGCGGCCCGCTACGCGCGGCGGTCGGTTGACATCGCGCTGCGGAGTAAGGACGAGCGGCTGTTGAGCAAGAGCCTGGGCATCTACTCGAACACGGCGCGCTTCGCGGGCGATCTCGACGGGGCTTTGCGCGCGGTCAGGCAGTCCCGCGCGATCGCCGAGAAGTTCGACGATCCCGAAAACATGGACAGCACGTTGCAGCTCTGCGGCGCGCTGTGGAGAGAAGGGCTCCTTCTGGGAGAACTGCACAACGTCAACTTCGGCCGCCCGCGCGATGCCGAACCCCTGTTGCGGAGGGCTTTCGACATGGCCGACGACCTCGCCCGGCGCGATCCGCGGGATTACGCGAGCCGTTCGTACGTATCGATGGCCGGCCGGGAGCTGGGAGACATCCTGAGGGACCGCGATCCGGCGCGGGCGCTTGCCGTCTACGATCACACTCTGTTCCGGCTGCGGGAGGCGAAACGCAACACGAAGGCGCGGCGCGAGGAGGTCTGGCTGCTGACGGGCTCATCCTACGCGCTGCGGCGGCTGCGGCGCCCGGAGGAATCAAACAGGCGGGTCGAGGCGGCGCTCGCGCTGCTGCGTAAGCTGAATGCTTACCCCGCGGCGGCCATCGAACCCGGCGATGAAGTTGATTATGCGGTGCGCGCGCTGGCGGACCACCATGCCGCCACGGGCGGCGTCCCGGCCGCCATCCGGATTTATGAGGAGTTGCTCGAAAAGGTGAATGCATCACGACCGCGGCCGCTAACCGATCTGCGCCACGCCAACAATCTCGCCCTTATCTACGAGAGCCTGGGCAGTCTGTATGCCGGCGCGGGCCGCCACGCCGAGGCGGACGCGCTCCGCCAACGGCGATTGGAGCTGTGGCGCTATTGGGACGCGAAACTCCCTGGCAATGTGTTTATCCGCCGCCGGCTTTCGGCGGCGCGCATGCCATGATCCGCGGCTGAAAAAATTGCGAATATTTTTCTCCTTTTCCGCTTACTAATCAGAAACAAGGCGCGTCACTTCGCGCCCATGTTTTCTGGGAAATATCCGGAAAGGAAAAAACAATGAAAAGGATCGCTGTTTTCACATATGGCGTCGTGGCTTATGCCGTCTCCATGGCGGTGTTTCTCTACGCCGTTGGTTTCATCGGCAATTTCGCCTTGCTCAAGACGCTCGATTCGCCAGCGGACATCCCGTGGGAGCGAGCCTTGTGCATCGATCTTGCTCTCTTGTCCCTGTTCGCCGCGCAGCATAGCGTCATGGCCCGCCCGGCGTTCAAACGCATGTTGACGCGCGTCATTCCCGAGGCGGCGGAGCGCAGCACTTATGTTCTGGCCAGCAGCCTGGCGCTGATGCTGCTTTTTCTGCAATGGGAGCCGCTCGGGGGCGTGGTGTGGACAATCGAGTCCGCCGCCGGCCGCGGGGTTATGTACGCCGCATATGCCTTCGGATGGCTGCTGGTGCTGGTGAGCACTTTCGTGATCAACCATTTTGACTTGTTCGGTCTTCGACAGGTGTGGCGGGAGTTGCGGGGCGAGCCGCAAGCGAGGCTACGGTTCGCCGTGCCGTGGCTCTACCGCGTGGTCCGTCATCCGCTCTACGTTGGCTGGTTCCTCACGTTCTGGTCCACTCCGGATATGACGGTGTCGCACCTGTTCTTTGCCGTGGCCACAAGCGCGTACATTCTGGCGGCTATCCGCTTCGAGGAGGCCGACCTGATGAAAGAACATCCTGAGTATGGCGCCTACCGCCGCCAGGTGCCGATGCTCATACCCGGTCTTCCGCGCGAGGTGGAAACAGCCGGGAGCGGCCACTGGGCGGGGTTGAGATGAGAGTCCGGAGAGGAGACCACTACCATGACACCCGCGCAGTATAAAGCGAAGTACACCAGTCTCAAGGTAAAGAGGAAAAACGGAACCATCGAAACCGTCCGCGTCAGCCGTTATGTTCTGAATCACTCGACGGTAAACACCGCCGCCATGGAGGCGTTCCGGTCAAAGTACTTCTCAAGAGGCATCGACACCGACCTCACCATCCTCAGCGACAGCGGCGAGGTCACAATGTCCACCGGCCTCACCAGAAGCGAGGACCGCTTCCGGCGCGCGGGTCTTCCCGGCCTCAAGATCAGCATCGAGAAAAACGGCAGGGAAGACGCCGTCATCACGAAGAACGGCGTGGATTGGGGTGGGCTGGCCGTCTATTCCTTTCTCGGCAAGGGCGCGCCGGAGCATTGCCAGGTGGTACTGCAACTGGCGGAGCATTGGGGCCTCGCCACGAACGGTCTTCAGGCCTACGCCGACAGCGCCCTGGGGCTCGATTGCAACGGGTTTGTGGGGAACTACATCTGGCACGGCCGGAAAGGCAATACCTGGTCGCATGGCGGATTCAGGGATCTGAAGGGCCCGGATTCGCAGATCACGAACTTCTTCAGGGATCTGCCGCTCGTTCGCCGGTGGGAGGAGATCAATCCTTCCCACACATACCTGCTCGGGCTGGTCGATTCCGCAAATAACGTCATTCCCGGCGGCGGGAGCGTTAAGGATGCGGGACACATCATGATCACTGAGCCGGGGCGGCGGAGTTTTGGACATTGGGACACCTATTCGCCCCGCCTCTGGGTGGTGGAGTCCACCGGAGGCGCGGTAAGACCGGGACTCTCGGAAGGCTGGTATGAATGTCTCGACTATAACGCCAAGACCGGAGTTTTCACTCTGGACCGCGGCGAGGGCATCCAGGCCGCGCACCGCGAGATCCGCTGCAAGATCGCGCTGCTCGGTTGATTCGCGGCGGGGCGTCCGCTGCGCGCCGCTTTCTTAGAAAGACAGTCAAATTCTCAGGAGGATAGAAATGAACAACCATCCACAATTCATCGAGTCCGAATTTCCGCCGGAGCGGGCCGCCTACCGGTCCGAGGCCCTCGCCAGACGCCTCGAAGCCGGCGCGGCCGCATTGGCCGCATTCGCGGCGTCGCTTTCCGAAGATCAATGGCAAACGCGCCTTCCCAGGGACGGGCGCAAGGCCGGAGTAGTGGTTCACCACGTTGCAAGCATGTATCCCCTGGAGATTCAACTTGCGAAGGTGCTCGCCGCTGGCCAACCGGTCACGGGCGCGACCTGGGACGTTGTGGACGCCATTAACCGTGATCATGCACGGGACAATGACGGCGTCACCAAGGAAGCCGCGCTCGCCTTGCTTGCGGCGAACAGCGCGGCGGCGGCCGCGGCAATCCGGAGTTTCACCGATGAAGAGTTGGACCGGGCCGCGCCGGTATCGCTGAACAGCGATGCCCCGCTCACCTGCCAGTTCTTCCTGGAGGATCACGCGGTGCGTCATAGCTATCATCATCTGGCCGGGATCCGGGCGGCTCTTGCCCCGGCATAGCAACGTTCCATACAGAGGCTTGCGAAGCGCGCCGGCAAGAACGGAAGCCGCCAACCAAGCCGCCCGGGAAGGTATGACGGCCAGGTTCGCCGTCGCTACCTACCACTGGTTTGACCTTCGAAGTCCGGCACCGGTCACTCCCGGGCCGCTTTCGTAACGTTCTGTCCAGAGGCTCGCGAACCCGTCCGGCAAGAACGGAAGCCGCTCATCAAGACATCCAAGAAAGCATGGCGGCCAGGTTTGACCGCCGGCGAGGGCCGGTAGCAGTTGCCCGGCTTCAACCCTTCCGCTTGAGCGCGCGCCGCGCGGCCGAGGCGATATTGGCCGCGGTCAGGCCGTATTTTTCGAGCAGTTGCGCGGGCGTACCGGACTCGGCGTAGGTGTTTTCGATCCCCACAAACTCCATCACGCAGGGATGCATCCGCCCCACGGCCTGCGCCACCTTCACGCCGAGGCCGCCGTCCACCAGGTGCTCTTCGCTCACCACGATGGCTCCGGTGCGGGTGGCCGCATCGCGAATCGCTTCGAGATCCAGAGGTTTGATGGTCGGCATATCCACAACCCGGGCGGAGATGCCTTCACCATCGAGTATCTCGGCCGCGCGGATCGATTCGGCCACCATCAACCCGTGGGCGATCAGCGTGACGTCCTTGCCTTGCACCAACTCGATGGCTTTCCCGATCTCGAACTTCTGGCCGGCGTTGTACACCACTGGCACTTTCGGGCGCCCGGCGCGCAGGAAGACGGGCCCAAAATGCTCAGCGGCCAGATGCACAAATGCTGTCATCGATACTTCATCGCACGGACTGATGACGGTGAACCCCGGCAGAGCCGTCGCCAGCGCCAGGTCCTCGATGCTCATCTGCGAAGGGCCGTCCTCGCCAATCGAGATGCCGCTATGCGTTCCCACTACTTTCAGGTTGATGCCGGGCGGGTAGGCGGCGGTCACCCGGAGTTGCTCGAATCCCTTATTTAACACGAAGACGGAAAAGCTCGCCACGAACGGAATTTTTCCGCCGGAAGCCAACCCCGCGCCGATGGCCACCATGTTCGCTTCCGCGATGCCGCAGGAGACAAAACGTTCCGGGAACTCCTTGGCGAACCAGTGCACCATCGTCGACTTTGAAAGATCCGCGTCACAAACCACAACATCCTTGTTCTTGCGCCCCAACTCGACCAGCGCCTTGCCGAACGCTTCGCGCGTCGCCGCGCCCATCTTCAGATCGAACTTCGTGGTGGCGGCCATTATGCAAGCTCCTTGAGGGCCAGCGCCATCTCGTCCCGGGACGGCGCCATGCCGTGGAATTTCGGATTATTCTCCATGAAAGAGACGCCCTTGCCCTTGATGGTGTTGGCGATCAGCACGGTGGGCTTTCCCTTGGTGGCGGCGGCTTCGGCAAAAGCCGCGCGGAGCGCGGGAATGTCATGCCCGTCGAGTGTGATCGCGTGCCACCCGAAAGCCTCCCACTTGGCCGTGAGCGGCTCCACATCCATGATGTCCTTTACGAACCCGTCCAATTGGATCTTGTTGTAATCGACGATGGCAACCAGGTTGTCCACCTTGTGGAAGGAGGCGAACATCGCCGCCTCCCAAATCTGCCCTTCCTGTATCTCGCCATCGCCGGCCATGACATAGGTCCGGAACGGGCTCTTGTTGAGCCGCGCCGCCAGAGCCATTCCCAGCCCGACGGAGAGTCCCTGGCCGAGAGATCCGGTGGAAGCCTCGAGCGCCGGAAGAAAGCGCCGGTCGGGGTGGCCCTGATAGATGGAGCCCAGTTTACGCAAGGTGATCAACTGATCCACGGGGCAGTATCCGCACTCCGCCATCACCGCGTATAAAACCGGACAAGCATGTCCTTTTCCAAGAATAAAGCGGTCGCGGTCCGGCCAGTGGGGGTTTTTCGGATCATGGCGCATCACCTCGAGGTAGAGGACCGCCAGCGTCTCGACCGCCGAGAGCGAACCGCCGGGATGGCCCGACTTAGCTTCGGTGATCATTTCTATGATGTGCCGGCGGATCTTTTTGCAGAAATCCTGAATCTCACCCAGATCTTTCACTTGTTGCATAAGGAAGTATCTGATTCCAGGTTAACATCTTCGCTTGCGGAAGCTACAGAAGCGGGGCTCCCGGAGCAAGCACCCAGGCCGACGGATGCGCCTGAAAGCCGACGCGCGGATAGTAATCCACGGCCTTCGGCGCCGCCAGCAGAATCACCGCGGCCCGAGGGGCCTCGAGTTGGGTGCGGCGGATAAGTTCCCTTCCGATTCCCTGGCGCTGGTGGCTCAGCCGTACGGCGAGATCGGAAAGATAGGTGGCGTAGGCAAAGTCCGTCATCGAACGCGCAATGCCCACCAGCAGAGATCCATCCCACGCGGTCACCACGAGGTTGGCGTTTTTCAGCATGTCCGCCATGCGGGCGCGGTCATCCACGGGGCGGCGCTCGCCGAGCGTGGACGCGCGGTAGAGGTCGAGAGCTTCGTCAAGATCCAGGCGATTGCCTGTGCGATATTCCATCAATGCAGGATATCGCGGTAGAGCGCCGGCTTGCGGCTGCGGATGGCTCCGCGCCTGCCCGCCTCGGAAGGATGGATGGTGGCGAATACGAGTTGATCGCCTTGCCCGTTATCCCGAGCGACGATCCTGCCGCCGGGATCAATAAAGAGGCACCGCTTGGGATGAACGAACGCCACCCAAACGCCGTTCTCGAAGGCGCGCGTCCGCATCATCGCGTCGTTCATCTCGCCGTAGGAGCCCCAGGAAGGAACGAGAATGAGTTGCGCGCCCTTGATGGCCAATATGCGCGATGTTTCCGGCAACTGGCGGTCGTAGCAGATGAGCGCGCCCCACTTGCCGAAAGGCGTCGAGACCACGGGAAAGTCCACGCCCGTCGTGTTGAAAGGCTCGTCATCGCCGTTGTGAACCTTCGAATAGTGAATCGCCGCTTCGCCCTGCGGCGAGAAGATGACGAAGGAGTTGTACATGCGGCCGCCGCGGCTTTCGGCGAAACCGATCCCGAGATAGACTCCGAGTTCGCGGGCGAGGCCGGCCACACGCAGCAGCGGCGGACCATCGAGCGGCTCTCCCACGGCGAAGTACTGCGCGCGCGTGAGGTCCGGAGTCCTCTTGTCATTGCCCACATAGCCCTCGAGGAATCCTTCCGGGGACAGGATCAATTGCGCGCCTTGCGCCGCGGCCTGACGGGCATATTGTTCGAACGTGGCGAGGTTTGCTTTCTTATCCCACGCCCGCGGCGTCACGGAGATTCCCGCGATGCGCAACCCCGGATCCGCCGCGGAAGCAATCGCAACCAGTGACAGAATGGCGAGCAACATGAAGCTACTCCTTGGGCAGGTTGGGACGGATGGCAAAATCGTAGAGAGCCGCGCCGAGCAATCCGCCCACCAGCGGGCCGATGACCGGTATCCAGAACACGCCGCTTCCGTCCGTCAATCCATTATGCTTGAATCCCGCCATGACGGTGAACAGCCGCGGGCCGAAGTCGCGCGCCGGGTTGATCGGGTAGCCGTGCATGCCGCCGAAGCTCATACCGATGGCCACCACGAGCAGGCCCACCAGCACCGGCGCGAAGTTGACCAAGGAATGGTTCCGCTCGTCCGTGATGGCGAAGATCAGCAGCAGGAGCAAAGCCGTGCCGATTACCTGATCGAGGAATCCGGCGAAGGGAAGCGCGGGAAACGCGGGAAAGGTGACGAAGACGCCGGCCGTCTTCTCGAGCGCCGGGTCGAACCTGAGGAACGCCGGATGGTAGTTCCAAAACACCAGCGCGGCGGCAAGGAAGGCTCCGGCGGTCTGCGCGACCGAGTAGGGAATCACCTTGGCCCAAGGGAATCCGCGAAAAGCCGCCAGCGCCACGGTCACCGCGGGATTGAGATGGGCTCCGGTGATTCTGCCCGCAATGAACATCGCCAGCATCACTCCCAATCCCCATCCGATATTGATATTGGTGTAGCCGCCGTTGATGATCTCCCCCGGAATTCCCTTGCCGAACAGCGTGGTCATTGCGCAAACGCCCCCGCCAAATAGAATCAGCACCATCGTGCCGAGGAACTCCGCGACCATCTCAGCGGCCAGGGTTGTCTTCATGTATGCTCCCTCGAGTGCAACTCCGTTTTTGCGTACAGAAGAGTGTAACGCATTTCGCGATATAATCCTTTCAACATGTGGCAGTGCATCGGGCTGGTGTTCCCTCTGCTTCTGGCCGCGCAGCAACCCTCCGCGACCGGCTTTTTCGAGACGCAGGTGCAGCCCCTGCTGCGCGCCAACTGCATCCCTTGCCATTCGGATAAGAACCTCACCAGTGGCTTGTCGCTTGAAACCCTCGAGTCCATCCAGAAAGGCGGCAACCGCGGCCCGGCCGTGAAGACCGGCGATCCGGAAGCGAGCCTTGCCGTTCATGCCATTCGCCAGACGGGCGATTTGAAGATGCCGCCCGGCCGCAAGTTGAAGGACGAGCAGATCGCCATCCTTGAAAAGTGGATCAAGGATGGCCTGCCGATGCCCGAGGCGTTACGCAAGTCGAAGCGCCCCGGGGCCAACCACTGGGCCTTCCAGGCTCCCCGGCGCGCGCCGGTCCCTGTTGTGAAAAATCAGGCCTGGGTGAGAAACCCGATCGACAATTTCATTCTTGCCCGGCTTGAGAAGGCTGGGCTCGATCCGTCACCGGAGGCCGATCCAGCAACGCTATTGCGGCGCGTCAGCCTCGATCTGACCGGTCTTCCGCCCACACCCATAGAGTTGAGGGATTTTCTCGAGGATAAACGCCCGGGAGCCTACGAGCGTGCCGTGGACCGTCTGCTCGCCTCGCCGCATTTCGGCGAACGCTGGGGGCGCGCGTGGCTCGATGTCGCCCGCTACGCCGATTCCGACGGTTACACCATCGACGCTCCCCGCGAGGGCATGTGGCTCTATCGCGACTGGGTCATCAATGCATACAACCGGGATGAGCCGTTCGACCAGTTCGTCGTTGAACAGATGGCCGGCGACCTTCTGCCGAACCCATCCCAGGAGCAGTTGATCGCCACGGGCTTCCACCGCAACACGCCTTCGAACTACGAGGGCGGCATCGATTTCGAGCAGTATCGCGTGGAGGCGGTGGCCGACCGGGTGATGACCACGGGAGCGGCCTTCCTGGGGCTCACCGTGGGTTGCGCGCGGTGCCACGACCACAAGTACGATCCCTTCACGCAGCGCGAGTTCTATCAACTCTTCGCGTTTCTCAACAACGTGGATGAAGTGGACAAGGAAGCTGACAGGAAGGATTTCAACAAGCCGTTTCTCCCGGTGGGCTCGCCCGATGATCTGAAGCGTTACCACGCCTGGGAGGCGCAGCTTCAGTTGCTCGAGAACGAACTGAACCAGTACAGGCAGTCCATTCCCGGAGAGGGTTCCATACTCGATCCGGGCGTGGTGGAGCGCGAGCGCCACATCAACGAACTGCGAAATCACATGCCGAAGGTGACGCGCGCGCTGGTGATGAGGGAACTCGATCATCCGCGGCAGGCCTACATTCAACTGGGCGGCGATTTCACGCGTCATGGAGCGAACGTGGAGCCGGGCACGCCCGCCGTTCTGCCTCCGCTCGAGGTGCGCGGGCGGCGTCCCACGCGGCTCGATCTGGCGCGCTGGCTGGTGGACCGGCGCAACCCGCTCACGGCGCGCGTGACCGTGAATCGCATGTGGCAGAAGTATTTCGGCAAAGGCATTGTCGATACGGAAAATGACTTCGGAATAATGGGCGAGCGCCCCACGCATCCGGAACTGCTCGATTACCTGGCGCTCGAATTCATGGACCGCGGCTGGAGCCGCAAGGCGATGCACAAGCTCATTGTCATGTCGGCGGCCTACCGCCAGAGTTCGAAAGGACGCGCGGACGCGAAGGCGGTCGATCCCGACAACAGGCTGCTCGCCCGGCAGAACCGCCTGCGCCTCGATGCCGAACTGGTGCGCGATTCGGCGCTGGTGGTCTGCGGCCTGTTCTCGGAAAAAGTGGGAGGGCCATCGGTCTACCCGCCGCTGCCGCCGGGGGCGAACTCCGTCACGCAGGTGAAGCGCGAATGGAAGACGAGCGAGGGTCCGGACCGGTACCGCCGCGGGGTGTACACATTCTTCCAGCGTTCGGCGCCGCACCCCTCGCTGGTGCTGTTCGACGCGCCCGACGCCACCACCACCTGCACGCGGCGCATCCGCTCGAACTCTCCGCTTCAGGCGTTGACGCTGTTGAACGATGAGGCGTATTTCGAGTTTGCCGGTGCGCTGGCGGACCGCTTGTTGAAGGACAAAGCCGCGGACGATGCGGGAAAGCTCGAGGAAGGGTTTCTTCTGGCGCTCAACCGGGCTCCGCGCGCCGCGGAGCGGGAGCGGCTGCTACGGCTGCTGGCCGCGGAACGCGACTCCAGGCACGAGGAAAAAGCGGCCTGGACCGCTGTCTCGCGCGTGCTGCTGAACCTGGACGAATTCATGACCCGGGAGTAGAAGCGATGACGAACGAAGACAAAGCCGTATTGCAGGCCACCCGGCGGCAGTTTTTCCGCGATTGCGGCGCCGGCGTCGGAAAGATCGCCCTGCTCAACCTCATGGGCGGGAAGGCATTCGCCATCGGCAGGGACCATCCGGCGAAGATCGAGCATGTCATTTACTGCCACATGGCCGGCGGCCCCAGCCACCTCGAGATGTTCGACTATAAGCCGGAACTGGTGAAGTGGGACGCCAAGCCGACTCCTGAAAGCTATCTCAAGGGCAAACGCTTCGCCTTCATGGACAGCTTCTCGAAAGAGACGCCGAAGTTGCTGGGAACCCGCCGCCATTTCAAGCAATGCGGCGAACACGGGATGTGGATATCCGATTTGCTGCCCCACATGGCAGGCGTCGCCGATGACCTGACCATGCTCAACGGCGTCTCGACGGAAAACTTCAACCACGGTCCGGCGAAACTGTTCGCCAACACCGGCTCGATCCGTCCCGGGCGTCCGAGCATCGGCGCGTGGGTCACCTACGGAATCGGAAGCGAATCGAAGGACCTCCCCGGCTTCGTCGTACTGCAATCCGGGCCGCGGGGACCGCGCGGCGGCGCGCTGCTGTGGTCGAGCGGCTTCCTGCCCACGGCCTATCAGGGCATCCCGTTCCGCAATGTGGGCGATCCCATCCTCGATCTCTCGAACCCCAAGGGAATCACGGGAGCCGGACAGCGGCGCGCTCTCGACGCCATTCAGGACCTGAACCGCCTGCGGTTTGAAGACACAAGCGATGATGAGATCAAGACCCGCATCAGCGCCTACGAGATGGCCTACCGGATGCAAACGAGCGGCCCCGATCTCATCGACTTCGGCCAGGAATCGAAGCAGACCATGGAGATGTACGGAGCCGAACCGGGCAAAGGGACATTCGCCAACAACTGCCTGCTGGCCCGGCGCCTGGTGGAGCGCGGAGTTCGCTTCGTGCAGCTTTACCACACCGACTGGGATCATCACGACGACATCGTGGGTCCACTCGACAAGGTATGCCGCGAGGTGGACCAGCCCACGGCCGCCCTCATCAGGGACCTGAGACAGCGCGGCCTGCTCGAGAAGACTCTCGTGCTGTGGGGCGGCGAGTTCGGCCGCACGCCGATGGGCGAAGTCCGCGAGAAGGGCAAGATCGGGCGCAACCACCACATCGATTCCTACACCTTGCTGATGGCCGGCGGCGGCCTGAAGCACGGCGTCACGGTGGGCGCAAGCGACGACCTTGGATTCTCGCCCGCCGAGGATAAGATCGAGGTGCATGACGTCCACGCCACGATTCTGCACCTGCTCGGCATCAACCACCTCAAACTGACCTATAAGTTCCAGGGCCGCGATTTCAGGCTGACCGATGTCCGCGGCCGGCTTATCGCGAAGGCTCTCGCATAGGCTCGGGACGGCGGAGGGCCCCGCCGTATACAATGGCTACTCATGTTTCGCATCGCAATGCTGCTTTGCCTGGGCGGGGTCTGCGCGGCCGCCGCCCCCGTGAAGATTGTCCTGGTGGCCGGAAATCCGAGCCACGGCCCCGGTGAGCACGAATTCAACGCCGGTGTCCTGCTGCTCGAGCAGATGCTGAAGCAGAACAAGGACATCGATCCGGTGGTGGTGAAAGGCGGCTGGCCGGAGGACGAGAAAGTCTTCGACGGGGCGCGAGCGGTCTTCTTCTACATGGACGGCGGCGAACGTCATCCTTTCCTCACGGGAAACCGGATGGCGAAGATGAAGCAACTGATGGATGCCGGCGTGGGCTTCGGTTGCATGCACTATTGCGTGGAAATTCCCAAGGAACGCGGCGGCGCGGAGTTTCTTGACTGGCTGGGCGGATATTACGAACGGCCCTATTCGACAAACCCCATCAACGATGTGGACGTCACCCGGGCGTCGCCGCGTCATCCGGTGTCGCGGGGCTGGGAGAGTTTTTCCGGCAAGGATGAGTGGTACTACCGTATCCGTTTCCGCGAACACGACAAGCGTGTCACGCCTATCCTCACCACCCGGTTGCCGAAGGAGCATCCCAACACGGAAACCGTCGCCTGGGTTACCGCAAGAAGCAACGGGGGACGGAGTTTCGGTTTCACGGGCGGCCACTATCACACCAACTGGGGCATTCCGGAGTTCCGCCGCATGGTGGTGAATGCCGTGCTGTGGACAGCGAAAGTGGACATCCCCAAAGGCGGCGCCGAAGCGGACCTGACAGTAGAGGATCTGCGGCAGAATCTCGATCCCAAACCTCCACGAAAGAAGAACTGATTCCATGACGGCGACGCCGACTGTCTCCCTCAACCGCGCGCGCTATGCGGCAGTCGCGGTTTTCATGCAAGTACTGCTCGGAGTGATCTACTCCTGGTCCGTCTTCCGCCCGCCGCTGGCGCAGCTACACGGATGGTCGAATGCCGAAACCATCGCCCCCTACCGCTACTCCCTGCTCGCCTTCGCCGCGGGCATGATAGTCGCCGGATTCTGGCAGGACCGCAAAGGACCGCGGGTGGTGGCGGGCGCGGGGGGCTTGCTGCTGAGCGCCGGGTGTCTGTTGTCGGGCATCTTCGGCGACTCGCTCACCGGCCTGGTGGCGTCCTACGGAATAGTCGCGGGCGTGGGCGTGGGGTTCGCCTATGTCACTCCGATTGCCATGTGCATCAAGTGGTTTCCGGATAAACGGGGGATGATCGTGGGGCTCGCGGTGATGGGCTTCGGCGTGGGTCCACTGGTGTTCGGCCCTTTGATCGAGGCGCTGATCGGAGATGATCCCGCCGCGCTGGCGACGACCATCCCACGCACGTTCTACATCCTCGCCGCCATCTTCTTTGTGGGGGTGATCGGCGCCGCCCAACTCTACCGGGTCCCGCCGGCCGGGTGGCAGCCTCCGGGGTGGACCGCATCGGCCCGCCAGGCGGGCGGAGCGGAACTGATGCCGCGAGTGGTGGTCAGGACATGGCAGTTCTACGCGCTATGGGTGGTCTATTTCCTCGGAACTTCGGTGGGGTTGACAGCCATTGGCGAAGCGAGTCCACTGCTCAAACAGATGGCGGCGAACTCCGCCATCACCGCCGGCACGGCCCTGGGCATCATGAGCATCTTCAACGGTCTCGGCCGGCTCGGGTGGGGCAGCATCTCCGACCGCGTGGGCCGCAAGGGGGCCGTGATGGGCATGTGCGCCGTCTCGATTGCCGCCTGCGCCGGTTTTCTGCGAAGCCCCGACGGATTCGCCACGGTTCTGACGGGACTGTGCCTCGCGGCGTTCAGCTATGGAGGCTACCTGGCATTGATGCCCTCCTTCACCGCCGATTACTTCGGACCAAAGAACGTGGGGGCGAATTACGGCCTCGTCTTCTCCGCGTGGGGCGTCTGCGGTTTTGTCGTGCCGGGATATTTCGCGGGCATCATGGACCGCGCCAAAGCGGCGGGAGAAGTGGCCGCCGGCTACCAGGAGGTATACCTGACGCTGGCGGGGCTGGCGCTTGCGACGGCCATCGTGGCCGGCCTGCTCCGTCCCCCCCACCGCTGACACCCTGCTCGCGGCTACGCCCCGGCGTACCGGTGACCGCGCTGATTCACACCGCCGGAGCGGTGGATTTCCGCTCCGCAATCCAGGCCGCGAGTTTTGCCTTCGCGCGGCTCTTATAGATCCGGAACTGCGTCTCCGTTAATCGCATCTCCCGGCAGATTTCCTGAAATGTCTCTTCCAGAAGGTAGAATCGAATCAGCAATTCCGAATCGCGGGAACCCATGCGTCGCAGGCCCCGGATCATCATCTCCCCCCGTTCGCGATCGAGCGTCCGGCTTTCGGGATTATCCGCCGAGGGTGTATTCGCCAGGGCGCTCTCGGAATCGACGGTGCGTTTTCTCTTCCAGATGGCCCTCACGATGCGCCCGGCCACAAGACGGCGCACAATTGACTGCACGTAGCCGTGAAGAAACTCCGGATTGCGCAACGCCCCACTCTGGATGGCCTCCACCACCACTGTCAGCGCCTCGTGCAGAATGTCATCCGGCTCGTGTTCCGGCAACTTGAACCGGATATAGGGGCGGACCACACGGTTGAGATAGGCGTAGAGGTCCTCGATGGCTTCTGGATCCTGGCTGGCGATGCGGGACACGAGGTTGCGCGAGGCACGGCGCTGAGCCGGGGGGGAGGGGGGCAGGTGGCGATGCATATTACTCTAAGGGGTATTCCTATACTGAATACGGTTGGTACTAAATGTATATAGTACTTTGGTTATATTTTTTGTAATATTGATTAATTCCTCCCAGTTTCATCCGCTGTTCCGTCCATGTACGCTCTTTTGCCGATTTGGCACAGACTGAGGCGGCTCCCATACGCCAACCGTTTGCAACCGCATACGTTTAGTGAAGCATCGCCTTTGGCGGGCGAAGTGCTGTACACCCCAACGTGTCAGTCCACGCCGCCACAATCCGAACGTCCGCTCCCGTTGCCGTTTCCTCGAACCGTGCCGCCGTATGGCTGGCGGTGCTGCTCGCCTTCAGTGTGCCCTGGGGTGATATGCTCCTCGTGGGTGACAGTCCGTTCACCCGCTGGCTGGCTCCGCTGATGGGGCTGGTTTGGATGATGGCAGCCTGGCGGATTCCGCCGCGCAAGCCGCACCCGGCGCTGCTAATCATGGTTGTTTTTGCTCTTTGGGTGCTGTTGAGCGCTTTCACCACCATGGACTTCGACCGCACCTACCGCCGGGTCTTGTCATATTTGCAACTGTTTCTTGTGGCTCTCGTGATTTTTCAATGCACCCGCAACCGGAGAGACTGGCTCAGGGTGCTCCAGGGATTCGGCCTGGGATTGTGGCCGCCCATTCTTGGCGTGGCGTACAACCTCCAGCAAGGTGTTTTCAAGGGAGATGGACGCTATACGGCCCCCGGCTTCGATCCCAACGACCTTGCCGCTTCACTCTCGCTCGGGATTCCCGTGGCCTGGTACCTGCTGATGAGCATCAGGAGATTGAGGTGGCTAAACGGCCTCTATGTGCCGTGCGCCTCCATCGCCATTCTGCTGACCGCTTCGCGGGGCGGGATGGTGACCCTGGCGATCGCCATGCTTTTTCCGCTGTGGTCGATTACGAGGGGCTCCTGGACGGCGAGGATGGGAGGAATGCTGCTGCTCGCCGCGAGCGGCCTTGCGGTTATCGACTTCCGCGAGGAGATATCCGTCCACCGGTTGGCCACCATTTGGTCGCAATTGATGGCGCGTGACCTCAACGGACGCTTCGATGTGTGGATGCGGGGGTCCCAGTTGTTTCTGGAATCGCCCTTGCTTGGGGTGGGGCCGGGGGCCTTCGCCAGGGCCATCAGTTCGGATGGGGGTTCGATGATCGTGGCGCACAACGCTTTCCTCGAAGTAGTGGTCGAACACGGGGCGGTGGGGTTAGCCCTGTTCGCCGGAATAGTGGTAGCCTTGGCGCTGAGCCTGCGCAGGCAGGAGTCTCTCGATAGGCGCCTGTTGACGACGCTTCTGGTCATCTGGTTCACGGCTTGTCAGGCGCTCAGTTGGGAAAACCGGGAGATCACCTGGGCGTTGTGGGCCCTCTGCGCGGCCTGCCCGCCATTGTTGAAGCATAGCCGGACAAGAGTGTTCAGCGGTAGGCTGCCACTCCGGTCACCCTCTCGCCGATCACAAGCGCGTGGATGTGATCCGTTCCCTCATATGTCTTCACCGTCTCCAGGTTGCACAGGTGCCTCATGATGGGGTATTCGTCCATGATGCCGTTGGCGCCCAGCAGGTCGCGCGCAAGACGCGCGCACTCGAGCGCCATCGCGGCGTTATTCCTCTTGAGCATCGAGACATGAGCCGGTTCGAGTTTTCCCGCGTCCTTCAACCTCCCGCACTGGAGTGCGAGCAACTGGGCTTTGGTAATCTCCGTGATCATCCACGCCAGTTTCTCCTGGACGAGTTGATGGGAGGCGATGGGACGGCCGTCAAACTGTTTGCGGACCGTCGAATAGGCGCGCGCGGTTTCGTAGCAATCCATGGCGGCTCCCACCACGCCCCACCCGATGCCGAACCTTGCCTGCGTCAGACAACTGAGCGGAGCTTTCAGTCCTTTCGCCGCCGGCAGCATGTGAGAATCGGGAACGCGGCAATCGGAAAGCGTCAAACTCGATGTGACCGAGGCGCGCATCGACAGTTTGCCGTGAATATCGGATGCCGAGAAGCCGGGTGTGCCCTTCTCGACAAGGAAGCCGCGAATCCCTTCATCGGTCCTCGCCCAGACAATGGCGACATCGGCCAGGGAGCCGTTCGTAATCCAGGTCTTCTCCCCGTTCAACACCCATTCGAGGCCGTCGCGCCTGGCGGTCGTGGTCATCCCGGCGGGGTTCGAGCCGAAGTTCGGTTCGGTCAAGCCAAAGCACCCGATCGCTTCCCCGGACTGAAGCCGGGGCAGCCAGCGCTGCTTTTGCTCCCCGGTTCCATAGGCGTGAATGGGATACATAACCAATGCGCCCTGTACGGAAACAAAGCTGCGCAAGCCGGAATCGGCCCGCTCCAGTTCCTGCATCATCAAGCCGTATTCCACGTTCGACATGCCAGCGCATCCGTAGCCCTCGAGATTCGCCCCCAGAAAGCCGAGGCGCCCCATCTCCGCAATGAGATGCGAGGGAAAGCGGCCGTCCCTCCAGCAATCCCGGATCACGGGCATCACCTTCTCATCGGCGAACCGGCGCGCGGTCTGCCGCGCGAGAAGTTCTTCCTCACTGAAGGAAGAATCGATCAGAAGATAGTCAACACCTTTGAAAGGCATACTTTCATTTCGCCGCGCCGGCGGACCCTACTGCTCCAGCACCACCGCGGCGGCCACGCGAACGAGGTCGATATCGAGCCCGGTGGCCGGACCCTCCTCCACCTCATACGGCTCCAGGGCTTTCTTTCCGCCTTCCGGCGTGAGCAACCACGCCTTCCGGAACTTCCCGAGAACATGCGCGGTCACGTTCTCCACCGGGTAATCAGAGAAGTTCAGCAGATGCAGCACCGCCACCTTGCCATCCCTGGCGGCCTGCAAATACGAGAGCATGCTCGAGACATTGAACAACCGGACCCCGAGATTGCGCCGGTCGATCATCGTGTTCACTTCCTTCCATATCTCATCGAGCTTCGCCACATCGTCCTTATCCATCGTGATCCGGTTTCCGTCGGCGGAAGGCATTTTCCATCCCGGCGGCCCGTTCAAGACCGTTCCACCATGACGGGTGAACTCCTTCAGCACCTCCTTCTCGGCGGGCGTGAGGCTTTCGGGATCGACGTTCACCGCCATCGAGGCCCTGTCCAGCGTTGCCGCGCTCAGTATCGAGCCCGGCACGGGGCGCACGGGGGTGTGCTTCACCGCAATCATATCGAGCACGCCGCCCGAGAGCAGCGCGCCGCTCGAGGCGTCCTGCAATACCGCCAACTTCCCGTACGCCGGAAGATCCCGGTAGCCTTTGAGATCCTCATAGAACCGCATGTATTGCCCGATCTTTTTCCAATCGGCCACGGCCTTGGGGTCGCCTGCAAGCAGTCGCCGCGTGAAGTCGTTGTCCAGGGACACCACCCACCGGGCGCCCAGCATAGCGGCGTCGCCGATTGCCTGCAGATAGCGGTCGACCTTGAGAACCTGATTTTCCGGCGGCTTGACAGCCACCCAGAATTCGCCCTTGTGCAGTGCGCGGGCATAGCGCAGGAACCCCGCGTTGGTGTCGATCCAAGGTCCCCCGCTCGGCATGGCGTGGGCCTTGTCCTTCTCATCCACCGGCAGAATGCCGGGGAAAACGCCCTGATACGAACCGAGAATCGGCGAGCCGGAACCAAAACGCACGTCGCGGCGGGAGGGCAGTTCCACCAGCGCCAGGTTCGCCGAGGAGGCCGATTTCCGGGCCGCGTCCGCATCCGGTCCGGCAAAATCCCCCTCGAGGACCACGCCCTGAAGCCCCTGCTCCCTTGCCGTGCGCACCGACTGCGCCGTGTCGCCGCCGGGATGGAGAAGCCCGAGGACGGCGACGTTCCGCTCGGCCGCCTTCTTAACAAAAGGCCCGGACCACAGCTTCTGCTCCATCAGCAGGCAGTTCACGGGAGTCCCTTGAAGAAGACTCAAGCTGGAGGGGTCATTCGAACTCCAGCGCGCGGGAGCCCAATCCGGGAGGGCCGCCACCATCAGCAGCGCTGCTAGCATGCTCTTATCGTCTCATGGCGGAAGGCATACCGGAAACTGTTCCCGGCGAGCGTGCGCAACTGGGTTTCATCGAGGCCGAACTCGTCCCCCGCCCGCCGGTACTCTCCATTGAGCGTGCAGTGGAACATCGCCGGATCGTCCGTATTGAGAACCACCGGAACGCCGGCCTCGACCAGCCGGCGCAGGGGATACTCGCCATGGCGCGCCGCGGCGCCGGTGGCGAAGTTGCTGCTGGGACAGATTTCGAGCGGGATCCGGCGGTCCCGAAGATGCCGCACGAGCATGGGATCTTCAATCGAGCCGATTCCATGGCCGATGCGCTCGGCGCCCACCTCGAGAGCCTGCCAGACCGAGTCCGCGCCCAGCGCCTCGCCGGCGTGGCAGACCAGCCGCAATCCTCTCTTTCCCGCGTAGGCGAACACGGAGGCGAAATCCCGCGCCGGACCGTTGGCCTCATCCCCGCCGAGGCCGAAGGCCACGACGCCGTCCTCGACCCGGTCCGCCGCCATCTCCGCCACTTGAGCCGCCTTTTCCACGCCCCACTGCCGGACGGCGTCCCAGATCCAGTGGACCTCGACCGGACTCGAAGCGGCCGCCTCGCGGACGGCATCGTGCACAGCCGCCGGGTCCTGTCCTTTCCACAACACAACCCCCGCCGAAAGAGTGATCTCGGCATAGGTGACGTTCTGGCCGTGCAGCCGCTCGAGCAGTCGCCGGGTGGCGATGGCATAGTCCCGCGGTTGCTTCAGGTGTTTCGCCACCCATCCGAAGTTTTGCAGAAACTCATCGAAGGAATCGTGGGAATAGCGCGCCCGGATCTCCTCGAGAGAGAGCGCGGGCGCGATTTCCCGCAGCGTTTCCGGCTCGATCGAGCCCTCGAGATGAACGTGAAGCTCGGCTTTTTTCAGATGATCGGCAAACGGCAATTCCAAACCTCTCTTTATCCCCGCATCGCGCGCGCGGGGCGCTTGTTGACATAATAGCCTTCGTGACTGCCGCCGATATCGAAGCCATCGTCTCCGGACGCCACCGTGATCCATTCCGGATACTTGGCCCCCATCAGACACAGGGGGAGGGCGAAGATCCGCGCTGGGAAGTGCGCGCCTGGCTTCCTTCCGCCGTCGAGGCCTCCGTCGTTATCGAGGGGGTGGCGGCGCCCATGGAGTTGCAGCATCCGGAGGGTTTTTTTTCCGTCTCGCTGGCGGGACGGCGGCGGGCGTACCGGCTTCTGGTCACCTATGGCAGCGGAAACAGTGTCGAGATGGAAGACCCCTACCGGTTCCCGCCCGTCATCACTGATTTCGACATCCACCTCCACGGGGAAGGAACTCTAAAGGAAGCCTGGCGAATGCTGGGAGCGCACTTCGTGCGCTGCGAAGGCGTCGATGGCGTCCGCTTCGCGGTGTGGGCGCCGAATGCGCACGTGGCGAGTGTCGCCGGCGATTTCAACGGCTGGAACACGCGGATGCATCCCATGCGCCTGCGCAACGGAGGAATCTGGGAGTTGTTTCTTCCGCGCGTCGAGCGTGGAGCGGCTTACAAGTACGCGATCACCGCGCACGGAGGTCTGCACCAGGAGCTCAAGTCCGATCCCTACGCCTTCCACACGGAAACCCCGCCAAAGCAGGCTTCGCTCGTCTGGGGCGTCCCGAACCACGAATGGCGGGACGCGGCGTGGATGGAGCGGCGCGCCGCCGGCAACCTGCTCAAGGAGCCGCTTTCCATATATGAAGTGCATCTCGAGTCCTGGCTGCGCGGCGAAAAGGGGCGCCCCCTGAGCTACAGGGAACTGGCCGGCAGGCTCATCCCTTACGTAGTGAACAACGGCTTCACGCATCTCGAACTGCTGCCCATCATGGAGCACCCGTTTTCCGGCTCCTGGGGCTATCAGGTCACCGGCTACTACGCGCCCACCGCCCGCTTCGGCCCACCGGAGGATTTTCAGGAGTTTGTCGACCAGTGCCACCATGCGGGGATCGGAGTGATATTGGACTGGGTGCCGGCGCACTTCCCCAGGGACGCCCACGGACTGGCGCGATTCGACGGGACCGCGCTCTACGAGCACGCCGACCCGCGGCAGGGTGAACACAAGGACTGGGGGACGCTGATCTTCAACTACGGCCGCCACGAGGTTCGCACCTTCCTGCTGGCGAACGCGCTCTGGTGGCTGAAGCAGTTTCATATCGACGGGCTGCGCGTGGACGCGGTGGCTTCGATGATCTACCTGGACTACTCGAGGCGGGAGGGCGAATGGATACCAAACCGCTTCGGAGGCAGGGAGAATCTCGAGGCCATCGAATTTCTGCAACGGTTCAATGAGCTGGCTCATGAGACGCCCGGCGTGGTCACTATCGCCGAGGAGTCCACGTCCTTCCCCAACGTGACCCGTCCGGTCTATCTCGGCGGGTTGGGTTTCACCATGAAGTGGAACATGGGCTGGATGCACGACATGCTGCACTACTTCTCCGAGGACCCCGTCCATCGCAAGTATCATCACAACAACATCACGTTCAGCATGCTCTACGCCTTCAGCGAAAACTTCCTGCTGCCCATCTCGCACGATGAGGTCGTTCACCTGAAACGCTCGCTCATCGGCAAGATGCCCGGGGACGAGTGGCGCAGGTTCGCCAACGCGCGCGCGTTTCTCAGCTACATGTACGGACATCCAGGGAAGAAGCTGCTGTTCATGGGGCAGGAGATCGGCCAATACGAGGAGTGGGACGAGAAGGCGAGCGTGCGTTGGGAACTGCTGGCGTTCGATTACCACCGCAACCTGCAGGCGGCTGTCCGCGAACTGAACCGCATCTACAGGTCCGAGCCGTCGTTGTACCAGGTGGACTTCAACTATTCCGGCTTTGAATGGATCGACATCGCCGACGTGGACCAGTCCGTGATCTCGTTTCTGCGCTTCGCCCAGGACCGGCGGGATTTCCTCGTCTTCGCATGCAACTTCACGCCGGTTCCCCGCCCCAACTACCGCGTGGGCGTGCCGCGGGCGGGGAAGTATTCAGAACTGTTCAACAGCGACGCGGCGGAGTTCGGCGGCAGCAACATGCGGAATGCGGCTGTCCTTGAGACCCTGGGGGAAGAGTGGCACGGCCGTCCGGCCTGCCTCTCCGTAACTCTGCCCCCCCTGGGCGTTCTGATCCTCAAACCTCACCCGGAATCCGCCCCACTGTAGCGCTAACGGGCGAAGGTGAATCCAAACCCGGTCGTATATAGAAAGTCATTCGTTTTCCGCCCCGGCGCCGGGTTGTTCAGGTAACGGTCGCTCAAGGAGAGATTCCACGTAAGCCACTTCGAAATCCTGGTCACCGCGCCGATGTCGACATTGATACGGTAATCCCCCGTGTTTGACAGATCGTTGAACATGCGGAAGCTTTGCACCAGCGATGTCGCCGCTGTCATTTTCAGACTGTACTCGTTCCCCCAATAGAATTCGGCGGATTTCCGGATCAGCGGCGTATTGAAGCTCGAGCGGTTGAAGTCGGCGCCGGCCAGCAGATCCAACCTGCTCCGTTCCGATTTCAGAGCATGAAAACCCAGACCGCCGCCGGCGACGAACCTCAGGTCCAGGTTCTGGAACTTGTCGTATTCGTAGTCGTTGAAGGCGTTGAGAAAGAGGCGTGAACTCACGTTGTGATCATAGGAGAGGCCGCCACGAACCGCCTGCGCGGTGCCGGCGCTGCGGCCGTCGGCCACGGCCGAAGCCTTGATCGCATTGAAGTAGATGGAAGTCTTGTCCGTGTTGGTGACACGCGCGGCGTTGAGGCCGGTGGTGAAACTGAGAGTCCGCGCGTTGCCGCTTGTCCCGGCGAATCCGATGCTGGCGGTGCCGGCCCAGAGGTCTTTCCAACCCGGATTCTGTAGCCGTTCAAAGGCTCTCTGCTCGTCGGCGTCGCGGATGGCGGTCACCTGCGCCGCCGGCGCGTCCACTCTCGTGTCCTTGCCCTCGACTTCCACTTTCCCCTCCGTGACCGAGAGCGCGCCTTCCACCGTCTTGCCGTTCTCGAGGACCACATTCAGCGGCTTTTCCGCCCTGATGGACTCCACCTGGTCCCAACTGGCGGTGACGACGCCGAACTGGTCGGTCTTGATGACGAGATTCTTCCCGTCCTTCTTGACAATCGTGCCGGTCACGCGGTCTCCGTTTTTCATCACGATCTGATCGGCGTGGAGAGCGCCCATGACGGTAAGAACGAGAGAGGAAAGCATGAGCGGGCGAAAGAATCCGGGAAATGATTGCATATGTCTTGAAGTACTTTCCGGGGCGTCAGCCCTCCGAATGTCAACCGCGGCCGAATTCACAAGACCCAGTGAGCGCAACCGGAACCGGGGATTAGCGCTGGCAGGACGCGCGGCCCGGCGTTGCCATGACGGTGGTTGCGGGTCTGTTCAACCGGCACTCCACTCATCCGGGGAACATGACGGACTCAATGATCCGGAAACTGCCCCTCATCACGAATGCTTGGAAATCAAGCGCAGTCTCTTTATTCTACCCGTTACCGGCCGCGCGTGCCGGGAGTGCGTGGAAAGACGGGGCGCTTAGGACGGGTGGGGAAACGGCAACGGCTCTCCCGCAACGGAACCGGAAGCGGCTTGCCCCTCATGAACCACTTCATAGAGCGCTGGGTAGTGCGCGAAGGCAGGCGCCTGTTGAGCGGCCAGCGAGCGGAAGCCTTCGTCGTGGGCGGCCTCGAAGTGTAGGGCCGAGGACCAGCGCGCGATATTGATGAAGCGGAACTGCGCGTCCGGAGCCAGGGAGCGGTGGAGTGTGTGCCCTAAATAGCCGGGCTTGGCCCGCATATAGTCGTTTACCCGGCGCCAGAACTGGAAGAACTCCTCCTCGCGGCCGGCGGGGACTTCAAAGCGATTGATGAGAGTGACGGACATGGATGCTCCAATGGATTTTTTGATGCACAACTGTGCAATAACTACACGAGTGTATAATGACAAGCATGGCGCCGGAAGTCAAGCAGACCGCGAAACAGGGGCGCGCGGCCCAGCGAAACCGCACGCGCAAGGCGATCGTCGACGCGGCCATGCGGCTCATGGCTGGCGGCCACACCCCCTCGGTCAACGAGGTCATCGAGGCGGCCCAGGTATCGAGGCGGACGATCTACATGTACTTCCCCACCTTCGAACACCTGCTGCTCGACGCCACGCTGGGCGCGCTGGCCGCCGCCACGATCGAACCGGCCGCCGCCGCGGCTCCATCGAGGGATGCCGCGAAGCAGATTGAAAAGCTGAGCCGCGCCGTCAACGCCGCCTCGAGCGGCACCATGCACCTCGGCCGCGCGCTGATCCGGCTCACGATTGACGCGGCCGAGCCGCCGGACGGCGCTCCCCGGCGAGGCTACCGGCGCGTGGGGTGGATCGAGCGTGTTCTCGAACCGGTGCGCGGCCAGATGACCAAACGGGAGTTCGAGCGGCTGGTTTCCGCGCTAAGCGTGTTGATGGGATGGGAAGCGATGGTTATCTTGCAGGATGTGCGCGGTCTCGGGCCGAAAGAGGCGGAGGATGTGCTGGCGTTCGCCTCGCGCGCGGCGGTTGACGCGGCGCTCCGCGGTGCGCGCCGCCCGGCGAGGCGCCGGGTGGATCAGCTACGCTAACGGAAGATGAGTCAGGCGAGTCTTGCATCTTCCGCCCTTGCCGTGCCTTACTCCCGCATCCGGGAACTGGGCGAACTGGCGATGCGCATGGACGCCGCCGCCGGCGAGAATGACAAGGTGCTGCGGCTGTACTTCGGCGAATCGAACATCCCGACGCCGGAGTTCATCAAGAACGCCGCGCGGAAGGCGATGGCGGACGGGTTCACGTTCTACACGGAGAACGCGGGGCTGCCCTCGACGCGCCAGGCGCTGGCGCGGTACTACGAAGAGATCCACGGCGTGGCGCTTGATTACGCGGACCGCATTGTTATCACCACCAGCGGCGTGCAGGCGCTGAACGTGGCTCTGCGGTGTCTGCTCAATCCCGGCGACGAGGCGATCGTCCTCACGCCGGCGTGGCCGAACGGATCGTCCATCATCACCATGGCGAACGCCGCCGTCCGTCAAATCGCGCAACCGCTCGCGGGCGACCGCTACGGAATCGATTTTGATGCCATTGAAGACGCTATTAATGAACGGACGCGGGTGATTCTCTATACGTCGCCGTCGAATCCCCTGGGTTGGGTGGCATCGAGCCAGGACCAGGACCGCCTGCTCGAGCTCACGCGCCGGCACAATCTGTGGCTGATGGCGGATGAGGTGTACGAACGGCTCTACTACGGAGGAGCGAGGCTGGGAGAACCGGTGCCGACGATTCTCACGAAAGCGTCGCCCGGCGACGCGGTGATCGTGGTGCAGTCATTCTCGAAGACCTGGTGCATGACGGGATGGCGGGTCGGCTGGATCGTGTCGCGTCCGGACCTGTGCGAGAAGGCCGCGCAGTTGAACGAATTCATCGTCTCGCACGCGCCGAGTTTCGCGCAGCGCGCCGCCGAGACCGCCTTGTTATGCGGGGAGCAGCCGCTCAGGGAAATGCTCGTCCGCCTCAAGGAGAATCGCGATTTCTGCATTGCCGAACTGGCGAAACTTCCCGGAGTGACGGTGCCCCGTCCGGAAGGAGCGTTCTATCTGTTTCCGAAGATCGACGGGCTCGCGGATTCGTTCGATTTCTGCAAGCGTCTGCTGCTCGAAACGAAACTCGGCCTCGCCCCGGGCGTGGCTTTCGGAGCGGGCGGCGAAGGATCGGTCCGCATCTGCTACGCCGCCGAACGGCCCATTCTCGAGAAGGCCATGGAGCGGCTCAGGCGTTTCCTGCAATCATAAGCAGGATGCGCGCGCGCCCGCGTTCTAACTGCCGCAAGAACCCGAACCGGGCCCTCGGGGCGCTCAACCACCTCCGCCGGTGAACCGGTTGAGCAACAGAACGCCCAACACAATGACCACGATCCAGATCGCTTCCAAGACAATCTCCCTGCTTCCAGTGTACAGCGCCTCATCCCTCAGCGCCGCTGTAACCATTCCCCGATGGAAGACATCATCCTGAACGATGACCCGATTGTCCGTCCTGTTCGGCTTGATCCTGTGCCTGGCAGCGCTGACGCTGCCCGCGCAGCATTCCCGCCGCGGAACCGGGCGGCGCCAGACGCCGGCGCCCGGTTCGAGCGCCGGACTTCAGGCGCAGTTCAACGGGACTCTGAAGACCATCACGCGCAAGAAGCTGACGCTTGAACTGCCCGACGGCAATACGCTGGAGTTTTTCTGTTCGAAAAAGACCGCCTATTTTGACGGCAAGGAAAAGATCAGCCGCGATTCGCTCAAGCCCGCCGACCTGCTCACGGTGGACGCAACGCCAGCGATCGACGGATCGCTCGACGCCGTGAAGGTCAGCAGACAGCATGAACCGGCCAATCGCTGATCACTGGGGAAACCGCGATTTGGCGATGCCGGGGATGAGCCTCAACGCGTTCCTGTAATAGATCTTCCTCAACACTTCGTCGGGAAGGTCGAGGCCGTACATTTTCCAGATGCCGTGATACTTGCGGTCATGATCGAAGTATTCGTCAGCGGTCTCGAGCGTGCGGAAATAGGTGCCGTACTCCTCTTTCCTGTAGGTATCCTTGCCGAACAGAACGCGGTCCTGATACTTCACCAGAAACTGGCGGGCAAAGCGCGGTTGCCGCCCCAGTTCCTCGATGACCGCGCCGATCTCGGTGCTCACATTCGGGAGCCGGTCGAGCAGTTTCGCCAGCTCTCCCAGGTTATTTCCCAGCCAGCCAAGATGCGCGTCGATGAACTTCGTATTCGGATGCCGGGCGAACAGGCGGTGCTGCTCCTCCATGAGGTCCTCCCACTTCGGATAGCGGTCCGGCGGACGTCCGCGCCCCGGGTGGGTCTTCAGCTCGAGCCAGCGCTCGTTGTACCTGTCCATGGGGAGAAACAGGCCCAGCGGTTCGCCCGTGTGGATGAGCACGGGGATGTTGTGGCGGGCGCACACCTCGAACACCTGGTCAAAGCGCGGATCATCGGTGTGGATGCGGTTGCCCCTGGTGTCCTTCAAATCCATTCCGAAGTTCTTGAAGATCTTCAATCCCTGGGCTCCGTTGGCGATGTCGCGCTCGAGCTGGGCGGCGGCGCGCTTTGCATAATCGGGCGCGTCGATGTTGCTGAAGTCGATGTTGGCGAAGATGACAAAGCGGTCCGGATACCTGCCCTTCTGCCGTTTCACGTTTTCGGCCAGCCGGTCGCCGTAGCCTCCGGAGAGTTCCACCATGACGCCCATGTTGATCTCGTCCATCTCCTTCACCAGTTGATCGAGGTCCGCGCCGGAGCGGCGGTTCTGGTGGTTGTGGACATCGATAAACCGGTACCGGGCGCGTGGAACCTTGTGCCCCGGCACCACGAGGAGGGATCGCGGCTCGTACTCCTCGACGGTCATCGTCTGCTGGCCTTGCGCGAGGAGTTGTGTGAGAGCGAGCAGCCCCAAAGCGAGTTTCCGCATATGAATGCCAGTGTAAACGTTCAGACGGTGTTCTTGTGGATCTCGGCGAGCAAGGCTTCCACCTGTTCGCGCACCTGGAGCGTGAGCGCTTTGCGCTCCCTCGAGGTGAGCCCCTCGGTGGGTATGGGCTTTCCGATGCGGATGCGGACATCTCCCGGCGACATGAGCAGCGATCCCGGCGGCATGACCGCGCGCGTGCCCTCGATCGCCACGGGAACGATGGGAACCCCGGCCGCGATGGCGATCATCGCCGCGCCTTCCTTGAAGGGCCGCAGTTCACCGTTCGAGCGGCTGCCTTCGGGAAATTGCAGCACGGAGATATTGCGCTGGCGGATGATGCGTCCGGCGTCCAACACGGCGCGGACGGCCGCCCGCGTGTCCTCGCGCGGCACGGGAATGTGCCCGCCGCGCCGCAGATGAAATCCGATGAACGGCACGTTGAACAGGCTGTTCTTGGCCATGAAACGGAACTGGCATGGAATGTTTGCGAGCACCACCGGCGTATCGGAGAGGCTCAGATGGTTGGCGGCGAAAACATAGCTCCCGTTGGGATGGATGTTCTCGATTCCCGACAGGCTAATCCGGACGCCGCCCATCAGCAGCAGGGTGCGCGACCACATCCGCGCCACGCCGTGCTGCCAGTCGCCGCTCGAATCGATGAAACTCACTATCAGATCCACCGTGCCGTAGAACGTTGTCAGCAGCACCACCAGCGGCCCCGTGAAGAATACCGTTCTCAACCAACTGAGCATTATTACCCTATCCTATGGTTCCGAGTCATGGTCATGGCAAAACAACGCCCGCGCTTCACCGGCGAGAAACAGCGACCCGCTGATGAAGATCGCATCTTCCGGCGCGGCTCCGGCTTGCGCCATTCGCACGGCGGAGGGCAAGCCGGGGGCGGTGCGCGCGTTCACGTTTCCGCACAAGGAGAGAAGGCTTGCCGGATCGAGCGAGCGGGCCGAAGAAGGAGCCGTAAGAATCAACTCGTCCGCCAGCGGAAACAGCGTGTCGGCAATTTCGCCGACGCTCTTGTCGCGCATGGCTCCGTAGATCAGCCAGACCTTGCGGCCCTTGTGAAAACGGCTGATGTAATCCGCAAGCGCCCGCGCGCCGGCAGGGTTGTGCGCGCCATCGGCGATGATGTCGGGCGACTGGGCCAGGTATTCGAGCCTCCCGGGCCATCGCGTGCGGGCGATCCCCTTCTCGATTGCCCCGGGCGCGACGCCGAGTTGTTTCAGGGCTGTCGCCGCGGTGATCGTGTTTTCGACCTGATGGAGTCCGGCCAGCGGACAGCGCAAGGTGAGGCCTTCCCAGTGGATGGTGCTGCCGCGGGCATCGGCCTCGAACGCGGCGTCCGAATTGGATTGGATGAGTTCGCAGTGAAGATCCTCGCTCCGCCGCATCAGCACCGCTTGAGCTTCGATGCGCTGATGGGCGGAGACCACGGGAACGCCGGGCTTGAGGATGCCTGCTTTCTCGCGAGCGATCGCTTCGATGGTGTTGCCGAGCCAGGCTTCATGATCGTAGTCGATGGGAGTGATGACGCACAGTTCGGGCGTGACGGCGTTGGTCGCGTCGAGCCGTCCGCCGAGGCCCACTTCGAGGACCACGCGTTCGACGCCGCGCTCCCGGAAGATGAGCAGGCCCATGGCGGTGACGGTTTCGAAGTACGTGGGGTGGTGCTCGATGCGCCCGGCGGAAAACAGCCGCTCGGCGGCGTCATGGACAGCGTGGAACGCCGCCACGAACTCATCGCGGCTCACGGGCGCGCCTTCCACCTGGATCCGTTCGGTTGGCTCCAAAAGATGCGGCGAGGTATAGAGCCCTGTCCGGAAGCCGGCCGCGCGCAGCGCCGATTCGATCATGGCGCATGTCGATCCCTTCCCGTTGGTTCCGGCCACGTGAACAAACCGCGGCCCCGTGTGTGGATTGCCCAGCGCGTCGAGAACGGCGCGGATCGTTTCCAGGCCGAACTTGACGGCCTTGATTTCATTGCCGAGGGAATAGAGAAACCGGACCGAGTCCGGATAGGTATGCATGCGAAGAATCAGGCCGAGCCTTTGTGCTCCGGATGGCGGCAGCCAAGGGTGGAGGGAACACGCCCGCCCTTATTCAGTTCCTTGTATCCGATCTCGGTCGAGTAATAAATGCGGCTGGTGAGTTGCTTGACCATGCGGAAGAAGCGGTGGCCCGGAGCAACCTCGACGCTCTCATTCCGGTCGAACGCTTTGAGGATCGCTGTCTGTCGCGGCGCCGCGCAGCGGACGAACGGCTCGCCGTGCTCGCGGATCGAGTAGGCGTCGAGAAAGGAAAGCCCTTCGAGGAAGCGGTCCCGTTCGCCGAGGGGTCCGTCATTGAGAAACAGGTCGATGTAGCGGTTCACCTGAGCAGCCTTGGCTCCGGGCGTATCGGTGGAAGGAATGATGAGGTCAGTCAGGGCGATGACGGTCTCGTTCTGGTGCGCGTCGAATGTCCGCGGCTTCCACGCCGCTGTTTGCGCCGGGGCGGGAGACGCGAGAGCGGCCGTGGCCGCGAGTTGAAGATATTCGCGCCGGTTCATGCCTGTCGTTTCATCGTAACATCAGCGCGCGGGATGGAAAGCGAGATCCGCTCCGCCGCTCCAGGCCACCTCATCGGGGATGGCATCGGCCGTCGTGACAAAAGCGCAGTAGGTTACCGTGGCCTCGCCCTTGGCGGGGAGCCAGCGGTAGCCGGGGACGCCGAACAGCATCGGCCGCTCGATCATCTGGCGCCGCGCCTCGGGCATGGGTGAGACCCCGAACTCCATGCCCCGCGTCAGGGTGCGGCTGTTCCAGGGAGGCTGCTCGCGGGCGAAGTTCTCTTCCCAGATTCCAAGCCATGGGAAGTCGGAACGGCGCCAGACATAGCCGGCGAGCACTTTCGAGGAGGGCGACCAGGCGAGAAAGAACGCCTGCTCGCGGCGCGGGTCCATAAGCTGGGTGGTGAAGCCGCTGCTCGCCTTGGCATCCGGCAGCACGCGCAGATCGAGCGAACCGCCCTGTTTCAGCGGAACCATCGGCCAATCGAAGTCCATGCCCGGAGCGTAGCGCCCGAACTCGCCGCCGAAATCCTGTTCGTAGACGCGCGATCGCGTGGCCGGCACGCGGAACAGGGTCCTGCCTTTTTCGAGGAACGGCGGGCCGAGCGTCACGTGCTGCGTCCATGCGGTGGGCTTGTCGATGGAGGTCAGATTGCGCGCGGTCTCCTCGATGATGGCGGCGCAGCCTTCGAGGCGGATGCGGCGCTCAAAGCCGATCCGCGCATGGGGAAACTCGGCGCGCGCGGTGAGGACGCCTCCCGAGTCCGAGATGGAGTAGGGGACGATCGAGCCGTCTCCGTGCGGCGTGAGTCCGGCGGCGGCTTCCGCGTCCGACACTCCCCCGAAAATATCCATACAGAGGTTGTGGCCCATGATCCCCGCCAGCAGACGGCTTTCCGCATGCCCGCCGTAAAGGTTTCCGTGCGTTGCCGGATCGAATCGCGACGGTTCGATGGAAGGCCAGGGCGGCGTCCAGAGGGGATTCGTTCCCGATGCCTTGTGCCTCAACTCGGCGAGGTGTCCGCCTTCGACGAGCAGAGTCGCTTTCAAGTGCTCGTTCTCGATGGAGAAGGCGCGGCGGCCGCGATAGGTGATTTCGCCCATGGTGCTTCCGCCAATATAATCAAATCGGGAATCCTGATGCACGCCGCTCTCCTCTTCCTCCTGCTGCTCGGTGCGCCATTCTGGGAGACCAGGCAGCCGCGTCAGTGGAGCGATGAGGAATTGCAGGAGATGCTGACCGACTCGCCGTGGGCGCAGACCACGACGTTTCGCGACGCCGCTCCGGTGGTGGTGTATCTCGCCGGAGCGAAGCCGCTGCTCGACGCCGGCGCGGAGAGGCAGCGGCGCTATTCGAAGACGGACACGGCTCCGGCCGCCACGCCGGCCTCCGAATACGGCATCTTTCTTGCGCAAAACAAGGACAAGGTGATCGTTCTGGCTATTGGGAATCCCAATGTCACGGCACTGTCCGAAGAGGCGGAGGTAAAGCGGATGGAGGAAGAGTCCGTGCTCAAACTCGGCAGGAAGAAGGTGCGTATGATAGGGCACTTTCCTCCCACTCCTTCCGACCCCGTATTGCGGCTTGTCTATCCCCGCCCGTCGGAGGCGGTAAAGGATCTGGACTTCGAACTCTACATTCCCGGCGTTACGGGACCATACCGGCAGGCGATCTTTCGCTGGAAGGATCTCGCCTATCAAGGCAAGATCGAGATGTGAGGAGGCGGCTCGCCCGCTGTGCTGGAACCTCGCGCTCCGGAGCGCTGGCCGATCCCATCCGGCGCCGGGATCGGGATGTTGAGCACGGCTTTCACGTGGCTCTACGCGATCGTAGGAGTGCCGCTCGGGCGTCTCGCGGACCGGTGGAGCCGCAGAGACCTGCTTGCCGCCGGCCTAACTCGCGTGGGGCGTGCTGACGGCGATGAGCGGGATGGCGCGAGACTACACGATGCTGCCGATGACGCGGCTTGGCGTGGCCGTCGACGAAGTCACGTGCGCCCCCACCGCCACCAGTTGGATCCGCGACCTGTTTCCAGCTCACAAACGCTCGGGGTGCCCATCGGCGCGGCGATGAGCTGTTTCTTCAGCGGCCCGCTGGCGCAGGCGTCCGGCTGGCGGGCGGCAATGATGGTGGCGGCATTCGCTTTATTGATTGCGCCGGTGGCATTCTTCGGCGTTCTGCAACGGCCGGGATCGCTGCTGCCGGCGCTGCTTTCGGCTTCGTAGATGCCTCCATCCAGGATATTGTTCCGCCTGCCATGCGGGGTACGGCGATGGCGGTGTATTTCCTGGCGATGTACCTGTCCGGCGGGAGTTTCGGGCCGCTGCTGGCGGGGCATCTGAGCGACTGGCGGGCGCGCGTGGAACGGAGGGAAGCGGAAGCGGCGGTTCAC
Source organism: Bryobacteraceae bacterium (assembly GCA_019187195.1). GTDB lineage: Bacteria > Acidobacteriota > Terriglobia > Bryobacterales > Bryobacteraceae > CADEFT01. The sequence continues at coordinate 67,185 of JABAQT010000021.1, read as the reverse complement.
GCCGTAGCATGGAAGGAATGGTTGTCTTCCTTCTCGGGCTGCTGTGGCCGCATTCGGCCGCGGCGCAGAGCCTGCAACTGTATTCCGAATTCCGCCGGGTGGATGCGAAGGGGGCGATACTGCGGCAGGATGCGGGCGGCACGCCGCGCGAGATCCTCTCGCCGGGATTCGCGCGCAATGCGTGGCATTCCATGCGGCTGGTGCTGCGGCCGGTGAAGGGCAAATGGTACACGCTGTGGGTGACGCAGAACCCGCCGGGATTGAGCGTCAAGCTGTACCGCGAGTTGCCCGTGGGGACGAATTCAGCGGCGCGCGACCGGCTGGAGCAGGTGAGAACGCCTGTCCAGGGACAGGGAACGGGAGAGGCGGAGACGATCTGGCTCGATGTGTTCGTGCCCGCGTTGGCGGAAGTGAAGCGCATCCGGCTCGAGGCGCAATTCCACGACGGAGACCAGTGGTTTACCTATCCGATGGAAGTACGAATCCTCGCCGCCATCGTGCCGCGATTCCAGTCCACGGGCGGGACGGTTGCCGGGTGGGAGAAGCCGAGCGATGAGACGGCGCGGCAGACGCTGCGCGAGTACCTTTGCGGAGATACGCCGGCACGGGGCGGGCCGCGCGGATTGGGGCGGGCGCTGACGCGGCGCAACGCGCGGCAGGATATCGCGCTGGCGCGTGCGCTCGAGGGGAAGCGGGGCGGCGGGGAGACGCGGAACGCCGTGGCGCGGGCGGCGGGAGCGGAGAGCGCGGCGGCCTGGTGCGCGGCTCCTCGGGGCGCATCGCCTTACGGGCCGGAGTGGTATTTGAAAGTGCGGGACTTTCTGTACCGGGAGGCCTCGAGGTGGTGATGGCGGCGATGGCGATCGTCATCACGCACGTCACCGTGATTGACGGCACAGGCGCCGCTCCGAAACCCGATCAGACTGTCATCCTCGAGGGAGGACGGATTCGTTCAACGGGCAATGGCCGCGTTCCGAAGGACGCGCGGGTGATTGACGGAACGGGCAGGTATCTCATTCCGGGCTTGTGGGACATGCACGTTCACCTGCTCGCGAAGCCGGAGAAGGCGTTCCCCAAGCTTCTTGCGAGTGGAATCACGGGCATCCGCAACATGCATCTCGAGGCGGAGAACGCGCTCGGCGCGGCGGTGAAGCTGCGCCGGGAAGTGGAGTACGGGGCGGTCGAGGGGCCGCGCATCGTGACAAATGGCCCCATGATCGACGGGCCGGTTCCCGTGTGGAGCGGTTCGGTGACGGCGGGAGATGCCGCTTCGGCACGGCGCGCCGTACGGACAATGAACGAGGGGGGCGCGGATTTTGTCAAGGTGTATGATTTCCTGCCGCGCGACGCCTATTTCGCGCTTGCGGCCGAGGCAGGCAAGCTGCATCTGCCGGTGGCGGGACACGTTCCCGTCCGGGTCACGGCGGAGGAGGCCGCGCGAGTGGGACAGAAGAGCATCGAGCATCTGAGCGGCATCTTCGAAAGCTGTACGGGGGATGGGAGCGTGGACCGGGACATGAAGCAAGCGGCCAATTTGTGGCCGATTTCACGGCGGGAATCGGCAGGACGGATGCACGCGCTGTTGCTTCACGCGGCGGAGACGTACGATCCACGGATCTGCGCGCCGCTGTACCGATTGTTTGCGGAAAGAAAGACCTGGCAGTGCCCGACGCTTGTGGCGCTCGGCGAAGTGCGCGAGGCGGGGTTGCGCGTGGTGCGGGAGATGCACGCGGCCGGAGTGCCGCTGCTCGCTGGAACCGATGCCGGGGGCAGCGCGAACGTCGAGCCCGGCGAGAGCCTGCACGGGGAACTGGAACTGCTGGTGGAAGCCGGTCTGACGCCGATGGAGGCATTGCAGGCGGCGACGCGCAACGCGGCGGAGTTTCTTGGCCGGAACGACATTGGGACCGTGGAGAAGGGCAAACTGGCGGATGTGGTGCTGCTCGAGGGGAATCCGCTCGAGGATATTCGCAACACGCGGCGCGTGGCGGCGGTGATTCTGCGGGGGCGGATTATTGATACAGCTTCTTCGGAGCAATCATCCGCCACGCCTGGCGCAGGTATACAGCAAGGTCCTCGTCGCTGATGGCGTCGAGTTCGATGCCGACCCATCCGCGCACTCCGACGTAGGGCGGCCGGTAGAACGTACCGGGCGATTGATGGATGAGCATCTCCTGGACACCCGGTTCGGCGGGGACCCACACGGCGACGTGACCGTCGTTGTGGTGGTTGTTGGAGAACATGGCGAATACCTTCTTACGGACGAAGAAGGTGGGCTCGCCGTGGGAGAGTTTCTCACTGCTGCCTGGCAGGGAGAGGCAGATGCGGCGGACCCGCCGGATGTGGTCCTCATTCATGGCGGAACCAATAATAGACCGGCAAACCGAGCATCACAATGGCGAGGCCGGGCCAGGTGGTGGCGGGCCGGTAGATGAACAGGACCAGGAGGATGGTGGCGGCTCCGAGGATGTAGAACGCGGGGAAGGCCGGGTAGCCGAAGGCGCGGTAGGGGCGCTCGGCATCGGGGCGAATCCGGCGGAGGCGGAAGACGGCGGCGATGGTGAGGATGTAGAAGATGAGCGCGGCGCTGATGACGTAGTCGAGCAGGTTGCTGTAGAGGTTGCCGTAGGCTCCAGTCCGGGAATCGTGGGTGCGGGGCAGAACGAGGAGCACGGCCCACACGCCTTGCGCGGCGAGCGCCCACCCGGGGACGTGGGCGCGGTTAAGGACGCCCGCGCGGCGGAAGAAGACGCCGTCGCGAGCCATGGCGAAGTAGGCGCGGGCTCCGGCGAGGATGAGCCCGTTCATGCAGCCGAAGGTGGAGATCATGATGGCAAGGGCCATGAGAGCCGCGCCGGCTACGGGGAAGACGTGCTGAAGGGTGGCGGTGGCGACGCGGTCGGAGGGCGCATGCTGGATGGATTCGATGGGCAGGGTGACGAGATAGGCGGCGTTGGTGAGCAGGTAGAGGAGGATGACCGTGGACGTGCCGAGGGCGAGCGACAGCGGGATGTTGCGCCTGGGGTTGATGACCTCTCCGGCGGTGAAGGTGATGTTGTTCCAGGCGTCGGCGGAAAAGAGGGATCCGGTTTGTGAGACACAGATGGCGATGAAGAGGCCAAAGACGGAGGCGGCGGTAAGGCCGGGGGCGATGGCGTCGACGCCGCGCGCCTGCCAGGCGTTCGAGAAGTTGGCCTCGACGGCAACGTGATTCCAGCCAAGCACCAGGCCGGCGGCGATGAGGCCGAGCAGGCCGCCGGTCTTGGCGGTGGTGAAGATGTTCTGCACGATCTTGCCGTACCGGAGGCCCTGCATGTTGGTCCAGGTGAGGAAGGCGATAACGGCGACGCCGAGCAGTTGAGCGGTGGAGAGCGAGACTGCGTAGCCGCTGGTGATATGGATGGGAGGGATGAGGTAAATGGTTTCCGAGACGGATGGAAGGAAGACGCCGGTGAAGCGTGCAAAGCCGACGGCGACGGCGGCGATGGTGCCGGTCTGGATGACGAGAAAGAGAGTCCAGCCGTAGAGGAAGCCGGATAGAGGAGAGAAGGCTTCGCGGAGGTAGACATACTGGCCTCCGGCGCGGGGCATCATGCCGGCGAGTTCGCCATAGGAAAGGGCTCCGGTGACGGTGAGGATGCCGGTGAGCACCCAGGCGGCCAGAAGCCAGCCGGCGCTGCCGATCTGGCGGGACATGTCGGCCGAGACGATGAAGATGCCGGAACCGATCATGGAGCCGATGACGATCATGGTGGAGTCGAGCAGGCCGAGTTGGCGGCGGAAGCCGGCGTCGGCGGGCGGCGCCTGATCGGAGGTCCCGGGAAGTGCCATGGTTACGATGGTAACTGGTTTTGGACCGTGGTTTAGCCGAGGCCGGCGATGAGGTCTTCCAGCGCGGAGAGGCCGCCCGCGAAGAAGTGATCTTCGGCCTCGACAAAGAGCAGGGGAGCGGGAGCGGGGAGGGAGGCGACGAAGCGTTGAAGGGGTTCAACGGGGCAGATAGCGTCGTGACGGCTGTGGATGAAGATGCGTGGGATGGGGGAGTGGATGAGGGTTTCGGCTCCGGGGTAGTGAGCGGGGAAGCCGATGGCAATGGCGCGGCGGGCGGAGGGGCAATCCTGAGCGAGGCGGAGCGCGACGCGGGCGCCGAAGCTGAACCCCGCGATCGTGTAGGGCAGTTCGGGGTAGCGTTCGCGCAGGAGGGCGAGGGCGGCGCGGGCATCATCGACTTCGCCCGTTCCGTTATCGTGGCTGCCTTCGCTGCGGTTGACGCCGCGGAAGTTGAAGCGGAGGACGGCGTGGCCGGAGCGGCGGAGGCCGCGGGCGGCGCGATAGACCACCTTATTGTGCATCGTCCCGCCATGGAGCGGGTGCGGGTGGCAGACGAGAGCGGCTTGTTGGGGCTCGCTGTCCGCCGGCTCCTCGAGGAGCGCTTCGAGGCGGCCCGCCGGGCCGGTGATGAGGAGGCTTTCGATGCGGCGCGGCACGGTCTAATTCGAGCGGTAGTTGGTGAACTGCATGTCGATGCCGAAGTCCCTGGCGCGGAGGAGGGCGATGATCTCCTGAAGGGTGTCGCGATCCTTGCCGCTCACGCGGACGAGATCGCCCTGGATGGAGGCCTGCGCTTTCTTCTTGCTGTCCTTGATGGCTTTGATGATCTCTTTCGCTTTCTCGGTGGGGATGCCTACCTGGAGGGTGATCTCCTGGCGGACGGTGGAGCCGGCGGCGGGCTGAATGGGGCCGTGGATCAGGGCTTTGAGAGGCACCTTGCGTTTGGCGAGTTTGCTCTCGAGAATCTCCACCACGGCTTTGAGTTTGAACTCATCCTTGCTGGCGAGAAGGATCTTCTTCTCCTTTTCGTTGAGGTCGATGGAGCTTTTCGAGTCCTTGAGGTCGTAGCGGGTGATGATCTCTTTCATGGCCTGGCTGATGGCGTTGACCACCTCAGGCATCTCGACAATGGAGACAATGTCAAAGGTATTTTCGGGCATTCTTTACCTATTGTCTATTTTTTGAGGGCGCGCACAACCTGGCGGGTGATCTCCTCGATCATGGCGGGCATGGCGGTATCGAGGGCGATGGTGACGGCGGCACGGACACGCTCCTCGTCGACATCGAGGGGTTCGAGGGCGGCGTCCTCCTGCTCCTCGTGGACGGCGGCCGCGAAATCACGAGCCTGGCGGGCGCTTTCAAGGAGCGGCTTGAGGGTATCGAGCATCAGGGAAGCCTCGAAGGGCTTCTTGAGGAAGGCGTCGCTTCCGGCGCGGGCGGCCTCGACTTCATCGACGGGTTCGAGGACGCCGGCGGTGAGGACGACACGGACGTGGCGAAACTTCGGATTGGCCTTCACCTCGCGGCAGATATCGAAGCCGGAGCGGCGGGGGAGGAAGGCGTCGGCGACGATGACGTCGGGATCGGCGTCGAGGAGGCGCACGAGGGCGGTCTCCCCGTCGGTGACGGAGACGACTTCAAGACCCTCGTCGCGCAGAATCCGCTCTCCCATCCTCTGCGCGTGAGGACTGTCATCGGCGAGCAGAACGCGGCTCATTTATTTTCGGACTTCTTATTCTTTTTCTTCTTCTGTTTCTGTTTGACGGGCTGGTAGGCTTTGTTTTTCGGCGTATCGTCGGCGGCCTGCGCGGATTGGGCGGCCGGAGTGGAGGAAGCGGCCGGCTGGCCGTTGGGCGAATTGCCTTCGGAGGGCTTGGGAGGATTGGCGCGGGCGTCCGGCTTCGAATCGAGGGTGCTCGAGTCGTTGACGGTGGAGACGCTCACGTCGGTGACGCCTGCTCCGGCCGCGGCCGGGACGGGCACGCTGGCGGGGATGGTGGGTTGGGTGCGCTCCATGGCGGGGGTTCCCGACTTGGCGGCGTGGGTCACGTCAGGGCTCTTCGAGAACAGGCCCAACGATTTTTTCATGAAGCTCTTCGAGGTGCGGTTCTCCTCTTCGTACTTCATGCGGGCGAGGGCGACGGGATCGGGCTCGGGGATTTCCATCTCCATTTCCTTGAGCTTCTCCTTGGCCTGTCCGGCGTAGGGGCTGAGAGGATAGTCCCGGACGATGCGCGTGTAGGCTTGGCCGGTCTTGTCGCGGAAGCGGGGACCCATTTGGGAGTAGGAATCGCCAAGCGTCCAGAGGGCTTCATCGGCTCCGCTGAAGAGGGGGTACTGATCGACGAGCGCCTGGAGGCGGTTGGCGGCGGCGGGATGGCTGCCTTTATGGTGATAGAAGTCGCCCACGCGGAACTCGCCTTCCGCTATGGCTTCCTGGATATTGCGAAGAAGCTGCTGGGCCTGGGGGGCGTACTTGCTGTTGGGGAACTGGACGAGAAGGTTGCGGCATTCCTCCTCCGCCTTGAGGGCGTGCGTCGAGTCGCGGTCCGGCTTTTCCATCTGGCGGTAATGGATCATGCAGACTTTTTCCTGGGCCTCGGCTGATTCCTCGAGGGTGGGGTAGAAGAGGATGAAGTCCTTGTATTCGGCTTCGGCCTGGGCGAGTCCGTGCGCTCCACCTTCACGGAACCAGCTATCGGCGATGGCGAGTTTCGCCTTGGCGAGATATTCACTGGTGTCGTAGGTATTGATGAGTGTCTGGAGGGTGAGGCGGGCCACCTCGAAGCGATTGCGCTCGAGGTCCTTGACGGCCTTGTCGAAGAGAACCTTGTCAGGCTGCTGGGTGTCCTTGGTGATGGGGTTCTCATACTTCCTGCGGCGGAAGCCACAGGAAGCGAGCATCCCCACACAAAGAGCGGCGGTCAACAGACGCAGGAACCAAACTCGCTTAGAAAGCTGCATAGCACAATCCCTTTTTCATAACTCGATCGAGCGGCGGAGCCGAGGGTTTCGAAGAATCGTATCAGGCACGGATGGCGGTAGCCTCCCGGGCAAGGTGTTGCATCCCGCGTACGGCGGCGGCCGGGTCCTCACTATGGAAGATGGCGGTTCCGGCAACGAGCCAGTCACAACCGGCGCGGACGGCATCGGTGACATTGTCCATGGTAATACCACCGTCGATCTCGATGTGGAAGTTGAGGTTCATCTCCCGGCGCCGGGCATCGAGGGCGCGCGCCTTCCCAAGGGAGTTGGGGAGGAATTGCTGGCCGCCGAAGCCGGGGTTGACGCTCATGACCAGGATGTAGTCGGCCAGATCGAGGACCTCGCCGAGGGTGGAGACGGGGGTGGCGGGGTTGATGACGACGCCGGCGCGGGCTCCTTCGCTCTGGATCATGCGCAGGGTTCCATCGAGGTGGCGGCATGTTTCCTGATGAACGGAGACGCAATCGGCTCCGGCTTCAATGAAGACGGGGGCGTAGCGATCGGGGTCCGTGATCATGAGGTGGACATCGAGCGTGGCCTTGGTGATCTTGCGGATGGCCTTGACGATGGACGGACCGATGGTCAGATTGGGTACAAAATGACCGTCCATCACGTCGAGGTGAAGCATGGAAGCGCCCCCGCGCTCGACGCGGGCGATCTCTTCCCCAAGACGCGCAAAATCAGCCGCAAGGATGGAAGGAAGGATCTCCGTCATGGAAGGGTAGTGCCTTGCGCCGGCAGCGCTATTCCGATCGTATCACAGCGGCAAAAAAGCCATCTCCGGTTTGAAGGCCGGGGAGACGGCGGTGGGTTTGGATGGAAACGGAGCCCAGGACCTCGTCGAGGACATCCTCGTTTTCCTCGCGCTCGAGCGAGCAGGTGGAATAGACGAGCAGGCCGCCGGGGGCAAGGCATTGGAGGGAGTTGCGGAGAATGAGGGTCTGGCGCCGGTGAAGATCAGCGAGATCGGTGGGAGTGAGACGCCATTTGATTTCGGGGTTGCGGGAGAGGGTGCCGGTGCCTGAGCAGGGAGCGTCGACGAGGATGCGGTCGAAGGCGCGGCGGAAGGGGAGGGTGTGAGTGGCGTCGAGGCAGACCAGGGGGCATGGGTTCGGTTGGAAACGGAGGCGGTGAAGATGGACGTCGGCGGCGATGGCGCGGACTCCGAATTCGAGGGCGTGGGCGGTCTTGTTGCCGGGCGCCGAGCAAAGGTCGAGGAAGGTGAGGCCGGGGTGGAGGTCGAGCAGGGTGACCACCCACTGGGAGCCGATGTCCTGGCGGCGAAAGCCGGAAGGGTCGCCGGAGAGGAGGCGGAAGCAACCGGGGATTTCAGTGGGTTCGACTCGCAGAGAGGGAGGGATGAGTGGAGTATCGAAGCGGAGGTAGGTAGCGGGAGGCGAGAGCGAGGCGGAGGCGATACCTTGCGCTTTTATTTCGCCATACTGTAGTTGCCAGCGCGCGAGAAGCCAAGGGGGCGTGGAGAGACGAGTGGCATCATCCGGCCATTCGATTGGAGAAGGGAGCGGGTGGCGGAGGACGGCGTTAACCAAACCCGCGGCGGAGCGTTTGCGGGCGCGTTTGACGAGTTCGACGCTTTCGGCGACGGCGGCGCGGGGGGGTACGCGGGTCAGGTAGAGAAGTTGGTAGAAGCCGATGCGGAGACAGATGCGGACTTCGGGGTCGAGGCGGACTTTGGGTACGCGGAGGGCGATGAGGTGATCGAGTTGAGCCTGATAGCGGAGGGCTCCGAAGACGATCTCGGAGGCGAGTCCGGCATCGCGGGAATCGAGGGGGGCGGAGACGGCGCGGAGGAGGTCGGAGGCCCAGGCTCCGGACTCGACCCGAAGGAGAACATCGAAAGCGGCGCGGCGGGCGGGGGAGACGGAGGGCATTGGGAGGTCAGGGGAGGAGAGTGTGGATGGCGCTCAAATTTCTATAATAGGAAATTGGACATCGAGAAGACGCTATTAAGAAAAGTCGGGGAAGCGATCGGACGCTTCCGTATGATCCGCGACGGCGACCGGGTAGCGGTGGCGCTTTCGGGCGGCAAGGATTCGTTGACGCTGTTGAAGGCGCTGCTGTTGCTGCGGAAGAAGGCTCCGGTGGATTTCAGCGTGTGCGCGTTCACCGTGGAGCAGGGGAAGTTTCTGCGTCCGATACAGCCGCTGGGGGCGTGGCTGCTCGAGCAGGGGATCGCGTGGAAGTATTTCGAGGACAGTTCGTCCCTGCGTCTGCTCGAGGAGAAACCGGATCACGGCTGCGATCTATGCAGCCGGTTCCGGAGGCGCGCGGTGTACGAGATCGCGCGCGGGTTGGGAGCGAACGTCATCGCGTTCGGGCACACGGCGGACGATTTTTGCGAGTCTTTCCTGAGGAACGCGCTGTTTACGGGGAGGTTGAGCGCGCTGCCGGCGGTGACCTATTCGAGCGAGAAGGACTTCCGGCTGATCCGGCCGCTGGTGTTTGTGACGGAAGACATCACCAGGCGCTACGCGGAGAGCCTGGGGGCGCCGGTGATTCCGTGCGGGTGTTCGCAGCGCACGGGAACGGTGCGGCGGAGCCTGCGGGACTTCTTCACGGAACTCGAGAGGGATCATCCTCATTTGAAAGAGAACATGCTTTCGGCGATGGGGAATATCCAACCGGGGCGTTTGCTCGACACGCGGTATCTCGATCTGGAGAGCAACACGGAGGGCACGGAGGGGAGCGCACTTTTCCCGATTGTGACGGAACTGTAATCATGTTGAAGTTGACCTGTCAAAGTGGCAATGAGACACTGGGTCTTCGTTTGCCGGTTGAGTGGAGACTCCCTGAAATTTTATGAGGTTACTCCCGCGGGAAGAGAAGTTCTTCCACTATTTCCTGGGCCAGGCGCGGCTCATATCCGAAGCCGCCGTACTGCTGGTGGAAGGCGCGCGCGACGGCATGGCGCGGGCGGCCGAGCAGATATCGAAGATCGAACGTGACGGCGATGAGATCATCCACGAAGTTTTTCAAAAGCTGAACACGACATTCATCACGCCTCTCGATCCGGAAGACATTCATGAGCTGGCGACGGCGCTCGATGATGTATTGGACGGGATCGAGGAAGTTTCGCACAAGCTGGTGGCCTATAAGATCAAGCCGGTGCCGATGGCGGCGCTGCAGATATGCGAGATCATCGAATCCTGCGCGAAGTCGCTGACGCTGGCATTCGAGGCGCTGAGCCAGGAGAAATCGCTGCTTGAGCACTGCATCGAGATCAACCGGCTGGAAGATCACGCGGACCAGGTGTCGCGGGCGGCGGTAGCGGCGCTGTTCGACCAGGAGAAGGATGCGATTCAACTGATGAAGCTGAAAGAAATATACGATTTGCTGGAGATGACCACGGACTCCTGCGAAGACGTCGCCGATGTACTGCAAAACGTGGTGGTGAAAAACAGTTAGCCCGCCCGGACACGCATGGACACACTGTTTCTGGTAGTGGTCATCGTAGTCATCGCTCTCATTTTTGATTTCATCAATGGATTCCACGACGCGGCGAATTCGGTGGCGACGATTGTGGCCACGCGGGTGCTGACGCCGTTTCAGGCAGTGCTGTGGGCGGCGTTTTTCAACTTCAGCGCCGCGATGTTCACGGGGACGGGAGTGGCGAGCACGGTGGGGAGCGGGATGGTGGATCTGCGGATGGTGACGCCATATGTGATCCTGGCGGGATTGTTGGGGGCGATCGCGTGGGACCTGATTACGTGGTGGTGGGGTTTGCCGACGAGTTCCTCGCACGCGCTGTTTGGCGGCTACGCGGGAGCGGCGATCGCGGCGTCGGGTTTCCAGGCCATCATACTGAGCGGCTGGACGAAGACGCTGATCTTCATCGTGGTGGCTCCGGTTCTTGGGATGGCGCTGGCCTACATTCTGATGATTGGAGTGCACTGGCTTTTCCGGGAGTCGACACCGAAGGAGATGGATGTCTACTTCCGGCGGCTGCAGTTGGTTTCGTCGGCGATTTTCAGTTACTCGCACGGGAGCAACGACGCGCAGAAGACGATGGGGATCATCACCGGAGTGCTGGTGACATCGGGATATCTGAAGACGTTTCACGTGCCGTATTGGGTGGTGATATCGGCGTATGCGGCAATCGGGCTGGGGACGATGAGCGGAGGGTGGCGGATAGTACGGACGATGGGGACGAAGCTGACGCGATTGAAGCCGCGGGGGGGATTCTGCGCGGAGACGGCGGCGGCATCGTCGATACTGTTTTCGACGTATCTGCACATGCCGGTGTCGACTACGCATGTAACGGCGGGAGCGATTGCGGGGGTAGGTTCGATCTACCGTCCGAAGGCGGTGCGATGGCGTATTGCGACGAGCATTTTATGGGCGTGGCTGATGACGATTCCAGCGGCGGCGGCGGTGGGATTCGTGATGCATCACCTGATTCATTTTCTTGTGGGCGGATAGGTTCAACCGGTTGTTGTTACGGGCTACGCCCTGACGCCTGAGCTTCCAACCGGCCAAGACTTTGCCTTGCCATGTGGAAGAAGACAGGAGCGAGAAGTCGAGGAAGCCAGAATGGCTGAGGCGCACGCACCGCCTTCTGGCGGAGGAGAAACGCCTGCGATGACCGGGACGCACTGCCGCGAGCGGTTGGCCTCTTCTCGTTGCGGCCGGTACAACGGCAACTAACGCATTCGGATTATTATCGCGTCATTCCCTGGCCCGTCTGGCGCCGCGGGGTCTACGGCGTGGAGGCATCCACGCGCTCGATGACGACGGCGGAGCCGTCATAATCGCCGGTGAGGCGGAAGGAGATGCCGTGGTTCATGAGCCAGGCTCCGCTGAGCTCGGGCGTGGGCAGGTCGATCTTACCGGGATCGAGAGGGTGGAGGCGGTAGACAGCCTTTTCCTCGAGGCCCTCGAGACGGAGCGGCGGGACCGGGTAGCCGAAGCGCTGCGAGTGGAGCAGGCCGAAGACGACGGACTGTTTTCCGTCCGCGGAGACGTATTGATTCGCCGAGAAATCCGAGGCGCGGGGAGAGGCGAGGCGGTAGAGGTTTCCGGTCTGGATGGTGGCGCGGACGGACTTGTACCAGGCGATCATGCGTTTGGAGAAGTCGAGGTCCCGGGCGGACATTTTGTTGAGGTTGTTGCCGATGCCGAGAGCTCCCTGCATGGCGGCGAGGAAGCGGAAGGCGAGGGGGGTGGAACGGTGGTTGAAGTTGGGGACATCGGTGACCCAGGCCATCATGACGCGGGCTGGGTAGGCATAGGAGAAGCCCTCCTGGATGCGAAGACGGTCGAGCGCGTCGGTGTTGTCGGAGGTCCAGACCTGATCGGCGCGGCGGAGGATGCCGAGATCGACGCGCCCGCCGCCGCCGGAGCAGGATTCGATTTCAAGACCGGGGTGTTTGCGGCGCAGGCGATCGATGATTTCGTAGAAGTTGCGGGTGTACCGGATGTAGAGTTTCTTCTGATCAGAGGGCGGGACTTCGGGCCATCCGGGCTCGGTCATGTTGCGGTTGGCGTCCCACTTGAGGAATTGGATGGCGTTTTCGGTGACGAGGCGGTCGAGGACGGTGAAGAGATATTCCCTGACGTCGTCGCGGGCGAGGTTGAGCATGAGCTGGTGGCGCTGTTCGGTGCGGGGCCGGCCGGTCTGGTGGAGCGCCCAATCGGGGTGGGCGCGGTAGAGGTTGCTATCGGGGTTGACCATTTCAGGTTCGACCCATAGGCCGAAGTCCATGCCGAGGTTGTGGACGTGATCGATGAGGGGTTTAAGGCCGCGGGGAAATTTTTGAGGATTGACGGTCCAGTCGCCGAGACCGGCGCGGTCGTCATTGCGCGCGCCGAACCAGCCGTCATCCATGACAAAGCGCTCGACGCCGAGTCTGGCGGCGAGTGTGGCGAGAGCCTTCTGGCCCTCTTCGGTGACGTGGAAGGTGGTGGCTTCCCAGGAGTTGTAGAGGACGGGGCGAAGGCGTTGAGTAGGGAGAATTTCATTGCGGGTAAAGCGGTGAAGGAGGCGGGAGGCTCCTCCGAAACCGCCGGCGGTGAAGCCGGCGTAGAAGGAAGGGGATTCGAGGGATTGGCCGGGTTCGAGAGGCCAGGCGAAGTCGAAGGGATTGTAGCCTCCGGTGACGCGGACCTGGCCATGGGTGGACTGTTCGACGGTAAGGCGCCAGTTGCCGGACCAGGCGAGCGCTCCAAACCAGACGCGGCCGTGGGATTCGGTGGCGTGGCCGTCGTCGAGCATGAACCAGGGGTTGGCCTGGTGGGAGGTGAGGCCGCGCCGGCTTTCGAGGATTTTCTGGCCGGGACGGACATCCTCGCTCTCGAGTTGCCACTCGCCGGCCCAGCGGCCGAAGGTGGTGGTGAGGCGGTAGGGGGAGCCGGTGGGAAGATTCCAGACCCCGGATTGAAGGCTTTCGACGGTGACGGGTTGGGCAGTGCCGTTGAGGATGGAGGCTTTCTTTTCGACAATGCCGGTGGGGGAGATACGGTAGGTGAGGGTGACGCGGATGTTGTCGATTTTGTCCTTGAGGCGAATCATGAGGGCTCCGTCCTCGATGGAGTGGGCGGCGTATTCGAGGATGACCTCGCGGACGCCGTCGGCGCGGGTGAGTTTGAGACAGGTTTCGAGGTGACGGCCGCCGCCCCAGGCGGGGTATTCCTCGGGAGTAGTCATGCCGGGGGTGTCAAAGCTGGCCCAGGGGAGGCCGGCGCGGGCGGCGGGGAGATCGGCTTCGCGCCAGAGGCGGGGTCCCCAGTAGACCTGTTGGAGCTGATTGCCGTTGTTGACGCCGATGACGTAGCTGACACCGGCGGCGGAGAGATGCCAGAGCCGGGACGAAGGAAGATAGCGGATTTCGGCGTGAAGAGCAGGAGTGAGGAGGAGCAGGGCGAGGGCGGTGGAGTTCAGCGTCACAACCGTCACGATATCAAAGTGACGCAAACGGGACGAGGATCTAAGATAATGGGTAGATATGCGCTTGCAGTACCTGTTTCCGCTCACGTTTTCCGTGGCTGTCCTGTTCGCGGCGGACGTCACGACGATCGAGGAGATTGTCGCCAAGGTGAATGGCGATATCGTCACGCGCACGGAGCTTTTGCGCAGCCGCGCGCAACTGGAGGCGCAGTTGCGGCAGCAGAAGATGACGGGGGCGCAACTCGAGCAGACGCTGAAGGAGCGGGAAGGGCAGATGCTGCGGGACCGGATCGACCAGTTGCTGCTGGTGCAGAAGGCAAAGGACCTGAACATCAACGTCGAGGCGGAGGTATCAAAGCAACTGGCGGAGATTCAGAAGCGGCTGAATATCGCCGATACGGAGAAGTTCCAGCAGGCGGTGCGGGACAATCTGGGGACGCCGTTCGAGGATTACAAGAACGAGATGCGGAACAGCCTGTTGACGGACCGCGTAATCCGGCAGGAGATTCAGGTGAACGTACCGCGGGCGGATGTCGAGAAATACTATAACGAGCACAAAGCGGAGTTCGTGCGGGACGAGCGGATCTTTCTTGGCGAGATTTTTCTGTCGACAGAGGGGAAGGACGCGGCGGCGGTAGCGCAGATCGAGAAAAAGGCGAAGGATCTGGCGGCGCGGGCGAAGAAGGGCGAGAAGTTCCCGGAGCTGGCGCGAGACAATTCGGACTCGCAGACGGCGCAGAGTGGGGGCGACCTCGGTGGATTCAAGAAGGGCGAATTGAATCCGGTGATCGAAAAAATGCTCTGGGACAAGGAGCGGAACTACGTCACGGACCCGATCAAGCAGGCGAACGGATTTCTGATTCTGAAGGTGATGGAGAAGCACCAGGCGGGGCAGGCGAGCCTCGATGAAGTGGAGAGCGAGATCCAGAACCGTCTGTTCTCGGCGCGGTTTCAGCCGAAGATCCGTGAATATCTGACCAAGCTGCGGGAAGAGGCGTTTCTGGAGATCAAGCCGGGCTTTGTGGACGCGGGCGCGGCGACGGGGAAGGACACGAAGTGGAACGATCCGGCGCAGCTCAAACCGGAGACGGTGACCAAGCAGGAAGTAGCGAACCGGGCGCGCATGAAGCGGCTGCTGTTTGCGATTCCGATTCCCGGAACTTCGACGAGGCCGAACGCGGAGGCGATGGCCTCGAGTTCCAAAGTGGTAAAGAAATAAGAGCAAAGAAGAAGGAAAGACGAGGCACGGCCGGGCCCGTGCGCGAGTCATTGCGTCCATGAAATCTCCCTATGTAGCGGAATTGCAGCCGGGCCAGGTGATTACGGCGATGTTCCTGGTGCGGCACAAAGACATCCGGCAGAAAAAGACAGGCGAGCCGTACCTTTCCCTGGTGCTGGGGGACCGTACGGGCGAAGTCGACGCCAAGATGTGGGACAACGTCGAGGAGGTGATGGAGACCTTCGAGCGGGACGATTTCGTGAAGGTGAGGGGGCTGGCGCAGATCCATCAGAACCGGCTGCAGTTGACAGTCCAGAAACTGCAGCGTCTCGAGGAGAGGGCGGTGGAGTTCGCGGATTATTTTCCGGCCTCGACGCGGGACCCGGAAGAGATGTTCGCGGAGGTGAGGCGGATTATAGGCGGGTTCGGGAACGCGCACCTGAAGGCGCTGTGCGAGGCATTCATGGATGACGCCGAGATCGGGCGCCTGTTCAGGACGGCTCCGGCGGCGAAGTCGATGCACCACGCCTATCTGGGAGGGCTGATCGAGCACGTGCTTTCGATGTGCGCGCTGGCGCGCTTCAGCGGGGAGCACTACAAGGTGGACGTGGATCTGCTGATGACGGGAGTGCTGCTGCACGATATCGGCAAGATTTACGAGTTGACGTATGACCGCAGCTTCGGGTATTCGACGGAAGGGCACCTGTTGGGGCACATGTTCATCGGGCTGCGGATGCTCGATGAGAAGGCGCGGCAGATCGGGGAGTTTCCGCCGAAGCTGCGGACGCTGCTCGAGCACATGATTCTGAGCCATCACGGGCAGTTGGAATTCGGATCGCCGAAGGAGCCCCTTTTCCCCGAGGCGCTTTTGTTGCATCATCTTGATAATTTGGATTCGAAGATGGAAGCAATGCGGCATTCGCTCGAGAAGGACCGGGCGCTCGAGGGTTTTTTCACGGGCTACGCACCGGCGCTCGAGCGGCAGGTGTTAAAGAAGGAGAAGTATCTGCAGCCCACGGTACGGCCGGCGGCGCCGGTTTCGGGGACGGAGGCGGGTCCGCGAGTGGAGGGGCAGCCGCGAAAGCCGGCCGCGGGGTCGATGTTCGCCGAGCGATTGAAACAGGCGCTGAAGGAACCGGACGGGAAGGAATGACATGCGGCAACCGCGCCAGCCCAGGGAGATCCCACCGCCGCTCGAGTTGGAGTGTCTGAAGGCGCTGTGGGCGATCGGCGAGGGGAATGTGCGGGCGGTGCAGGCGCGGTTGGAGACGCGGCGAAAACTGGCGTACACGACCGTGATGACATTGCTCGAGCGGCTGGTGAAGAAGGGCGGGGTGTCGCGGCGGAAGGCGGGGAGGGCCTTCATCTACTCTCCGCTGCTCGACCGGGAGACGTTGCGGCGGAAGGCGATCGAGGAGTTGGCGGAGGCTTTGTTCGAGGGATCCGAGCAGTTGCTGTCGCGGTATGTGAACGGGAAGGACGGAGGGAAGACCGGGGCGGTGGAAGGGGCGGAGGAGCGGCTGGACGCGGCGCTGCTATAGCGGGTCGTAGACGGGGGCGGATGAGGGTACTGGAACCAAGACTAAGATCCCTCTAAAGTGTCTCTCTCGCCGTGCCGATGGAAGGGGCATGAGCAGGAACCTTCTGTTCGCGCTATCCCTATTGGCGGGGATGGTGCTTCCGGCCACGGCGCAGAACAAGACAGTCGCGACAAAGATATACACGGATCCGAACGGGTTGCGTTTTTGGGTGGATGGGATTCCTTACAAGAGCGCGCAAGTGTTCCTGTGGCCTACGGGGACGAAGCACACCATTTCGATCGAACAGAGCCAGATGGTGTTTCCGGGAACACGGTGGAAGTTCACGTCATGGCAGGATTCGACCGGGGGGATGGCGCAGACGGGGGAGGTGATCACGGTAACGGCGGACACGTCGTTGACGTATGTGAAGGCCTCGTTTACCACGGAATACCTCTTGCAGGTTCTGTTTTACTCCTGCGCGGCGGAAACGGGAAATTGCCGTCCGCCGGGAACGGTAGCGGTGGGGGGCGCGATGGCGTCGAGCGATGTGCAACAGTGGGTGGCGGCGGACACGCCGATCACATTGCAGGCATATCCGAATCCGGGGTTTGTGTTTGTGGGATGGGGGACATCGGGAAACAACTCCACCTCGCCGTTCTACACACACATGATGAAAGGGCCGGTCACGTTCGCCAACTTCTTTGAGGGCGCCAAACGGGTGACGCTCTATTCAGATCCGCCGGGGCTCATGGTTGCTCCGGACCGGACGCCGACGAAAGCGCCGGCGGAGCTTGACTGGGCGCAGGGAAGCAAGCACGTGTTGGGGGCGGTTTCACCGCAGGCCGAGATTCTGAACGGGGACGCGCTGTGGGTATTCAAGCAATGGAGCAACGGAGGCGGGCAGAATGCGGTGTACACAGTGGACCGGTCGAACGTGCCGGAAAGCATTACGGCGCGGTTCGTGCGCGGGGCGCGAGTAAGCTTTGTGACGAACCCGGTGGGGTTGAAGCTGAAGGTTGAAGGACGGGAAAACTGGCCGGCTTACAACTTCGTATGGGGCGTGGGGATGCAGTACCAGGTCTCGGCTCCAGCGGAGCAGGTGGACGCGAAAGGGCGCAAGTGGGTGTTCACGGGATGGTCGAACGGAGGACCGGCCGAGCAGCAGATAACGATTCTGGACAGCCATGTGCGGACGGGGTTCCGGTTGATTGCGAACTTCGAACCGCGGAACAAGGTGATCATTTCGACGAACCCGCCGGGGTTGCCGGTGGAAGTGAACGGGAAGGAGTGCCGCGGGACGTGTTCGGCCGAGGGGGCGGAAGGGGAGCAGATCCTGTTGGCGGCTCCGGAGTCGGTGCCGATTTCCGATGACAGCCGGTTTGACTTCGTTGCGTGGTCG
Organism: Bryobacteraceae bacterium; assembly: GCA_019187195.1. GTDB lineage: Bacteria > Acidobacteriota > Terriglobia > Bryobacterales > Bryobacteraceae > CADEFT01. Next base: position 49,327 of record JABAQT010000021.1, on the reverse strand, counting down.
GACGAGGGCAGCCGGAACAGGGCATACACGATACCGGCGAGCGGGGAAACGAAACTGGTGGCGAATTTCAAGAACATGTTCCGGCTGACGGCGGTGGCGGATCCGGGGAGCGGGGCGGTGTTGCAAGCGGCGCCGGAATCGGCGGACCGGTTCTATGAGACGAACACGGCGGTGACGGTGACGGCGGAGGTTGCCAAAGGATACCGGTTCAAGCGATGGGATGGAGACCTGACCGGGAGTTACCGGTCGGGGACAGTGGTGATGAGCGTGCCGCGGGTGGTGCGCGCGCTGTTGGATATCGCGCCGTACACGGAGGAGGCGGGGGTGAGGAACGCCGCCGGAGAGACGCCGGATGTGGTGGTGGCTCCCGGATCGATCGCGTCGATTCTGGGAGTGAACCTGTCAGGCGGTTATGAAGTGGGGCCGTCAAATCCGCTGGCGCAGACGATTCAGGGGGTGACCGTCCGGTTGCAGAACAGGTATATGCCGCTGGTATTCGTCTCGCCGGAGCAGATCAACATCCAGGTTCCCGGCGATCTGGCGGAGGGGGATTATAAGCTGGCGGTCAAGTGGGACAGCTATCCGGAGACGGTGACGGCGATGCGAGTCGCGAGGAACGCGCCGGGACTATTCCAGAAGAAGGTGGATGACAAGTATTTCGCGGCGGCCTCGCATGACGATGGGAGCGATGTTGATCCCTCGACGCCCGCCAAGGCGGGGGAGACGGTGACGTTGTACGGCACGGGATTCGGGCCATATGACCGGATCGCCCCGGATGGGTTTCCGCTTCCGGAGAACCCTCCCTACCCGCTGGCGGATACGGTGGAAGTGCTGGTGGGAGACGCGGTTGTGCAGGCGGTCTGGGCGGGTGGCGTACCGGGTCAGATAGGGACGGCGATGGCGCGATTCGCGCTGCCGGAGGATGTGCAGGCAGAGAACGGCGGAGCGCGCGTGCGGCTGCGGATCAACGGAAGAGAGAGCAACACGGTGCTGCTGGCCGTGCAGTGATTCGGGGATAGACGTTAGCATCGGCATCGGGATGGCGGAGTCTCGCGGCGGAGAGTAGGATGAAAACAGAGGGACTCCGACCGCGAAAGGGCTGAAGGATGCTGATCAGGAAACGTAAGGGCTGGGAAATTCCCGAATGCGAGGCGACGCCGGAGAGCGTGTATTTCCGCCGGCGGGACATCCTGCTGGGCGCTGGATTTCTCGGATTGGAGGGGCTGGCGGCGGCAGCCGAGGCTAAGAGAGCGCCGTATCCGGCGCGGCGCAATCCGGAATTCACCCTGGACCGTCCCATCACCGAGGAATGGGCGGCGACGGGCTACAACAATTTTTACGAATTCGACCCGCAGGACAAACAGGCGGTGAAGGACAAGGTGGGAGCGTTCGTCATCAGCCCATGGAAGATGGAAGTGACGGGACTGGTCCACAAGCCGAGGACGTTTGATGTGGACGACCTGTTGAACATGTTCCCGATCGAGGAGCGGCTTTACCGGATGCGGTGCGTGGAAGCATGGTCGATGGCGGTGCCATGGACGGGGTTTCCGTTTTCGAATCTCGTGAAAGCAGTGGAGCCGAAGGCGGAAGCGAAGTATGTGCGCTTCTGGAGCGCGAGCCGGTCGAAGGAGATGCCGGGGATGCGAACCACGCCGTGGTATCCGTGGCCCTATTTTGAAGGACTGCGGATGGACGAGGCGATGAACCCGCTTACGATGATGGTGACGGGGCTGTACGGGAAGCCGCTGCCCAAACAGAATGGAGCTCCGGTGCGCATTGTGACGCCGTGGAAGTACGGCTATAAGAGTCCGAAGTCGATTGTGAAGATCGAGTTTGTAACGAAGGAGCCGCCCACGTTCTGGAACAAGCTGCAATCGAGTGAATACGGGTTCTATTCGAACGTCAATCCGCACAAGCCGCATCCGCGTTGGTCGCAGGCGAACGAGAAGGTAATTCCGACCATGGAACGGAGGCCGACGCTGCTTTACAACGGATACGAGAAGTACGTGGCCGGGCTTTACAACGGCAAGGAGTTCTAGGGCCGTCCCACGCGGCTCACTCAGACCCTGAGGGAGCCGCGGAACCCCCTGGCGGCATAGTAGGATTCAGCCCCATTGTGATAGAGGAAAACGGCGCCGTAGCGGCGGTCACAAAACAGGGCTCCGCCGAGTTTTCTGATGGCGGGCGGGGTCTTCACCCAACTCGACGTTTTCGTGTCGAAATTGCCGAGTGTCTGCAACTCCCGGTACTGCTCTTCGGTCAGGATGTGGATGCCCAGCGCGGCCGCCATATCGACGGCGCTATCTTTGGGTTTGGCCTCTTTTCTTGATTCCAGCGCTTCACGGTCGTAGCAGAGGCTTCGACGGCCTTTCGGGGATTCCGGCGAGCAGTCGCAAAAGACATACTCGTCCGTCTCTGAATCGTGGCGAATAACGTCCGGTTCTCCGCCGGTTCGCTCCATTTCATGAAGCGACCATAGTTTTCCGGCATTCGCCTCGATCCTTGTTTGAATGGGCGGCCAATCGAGCCCTGGATGACGGCTCGTGTTCGCCTCGAAACGGGCTTTCAGCGTTTCGAGCAGTTGCTTTCGCTGCCCGGGCGGCAACACCTTTTCCTTGTTTCCCATAATCATCCCGCCCCGGTCACACAATTATATTGATTTCGCGCGACGGTTTCCTTGTGGAGGACCGGGGCTGATCTTGCCCAGAACGGCGAGGTGAGAGGCCCCGGTGGCGGAGGGGATGTTGGAGGGACGCCCGTGCCAGGTCTCGTGGGCGAGGAGAGCAAAGGCGATGGCCTCCTTGGCCCCGGCGCCGACGCCGAACTCGGCGCTCGAGTGGATGGAGACGTTGGGGAGTTCCGATGCGAGAAGATTGAGGACGAAACGGTTGTGGATGCCTCCGCCGGAGATGACGAGGTCGTGGACCGGCATGACGGGCATGACGTGGCGGCGGATTCCGAGTGCGATGGTGGAAGCGGTGAGGGCTCCGGCGGTGGCGATGAGATCCTCCATGGGCAGGCGCGTGCTAACGAGGTGTTCGACGAACTCGCCGCCGTATTCCTCGCGGCCGGCGCTTTTCGGGGGTTGCTTGCGGAAGAAGGGGTCGCGCAGCAGAATGCGCAGAAGCCAGCGGCTGATCCTGCCCTTGCGGGCGATGACGCCATCGCGGTCATAGCGGCGCGAACCGCGCGTGTGGAGGCTGACCAGTTGATCCATCACCATGTTTCCCGGGCCGGTGTCGAACGCGATGACTTTCGAAGGCGGAGCGGAAGGGGGGATGGCGGTGAGATTGGCGATGCCGCCGATGTTGAGGGCGACGCGGCCGCGTTTGCGATGACGGAGCAGAAGGTAGTCGGCGTAGGGTACCAGCGGAGCTCCCTGCCCTCCGGCGGCCATGTCCCGCGGGCGGAAATCAGAGACGACGGGGACGGAGAGGCGTTCGGCGAGGACGCTGCCGTCGCCGATCTGGAGGGTGCAGCGGAGGCGATGGCCGAGGAAGCGCACAGGCTCGGCGATGTGGAGGATAGTCTGGCCGTGGCAGCCCACAAGCTGCAGGGAATGCAAGGGGATTTTGGCCTTCAGGCAGAGGCCGCGAACGGCCTTGGCGTAGAGTTCGGGGAGGAGAAAGCCGAGCATGCCGATCTGGGCGGTGTGCGTGCCGGCGTTGGAAACGGCGAGCAGGGCTTCGCGGACGGCCCGGGGGTAAGGGGTGGTGGAATGCGCGAGAGTCTTTACCTTCTTGTTCCACCCCTCGCCGGTGATCTCGACGATGGCCACGTCGATGCCATCGAGAGAGGTACCGCTCATGATGCCTGCGACGATCAAAGCCCCTTCAACTCCTTCTGCAGATCGGCGAGAAGCTGAAGCGCCTCGATGGGACGGGTCTGATCGAGATTGAGGCCCCTGATGCGATCGGCGATCTGGTGGTTGACGGGCTCGAAGAGCTGAATCTGGATGGGGGAGCGGCGGGTTTTGGGGCTGAGTTCATCACTCATCTGATGTTCTGTTTTCTCGTGCAAGGCGAGAATTTCCCGGGCTCTCGTGATGACGGATGGGGGCAAGGCGGCGAGACGGGCCACTTCGATCCCGTAGCTCTTATCGGCCGCGCCGGGCCGCACCTTGCGGAGGAAAACGATCTGATCGCCGGATTCCTTTACGGCGACTTGCAGGTTGGTGACGCCTTCGAGTTGATCGGACAGTTCGGTCAACTCGTGGTAGTGAGTAGCAAAGAGGGTCTTGGCGCGGATGCGGCCGTGGAGGTGCTCGATGACGGCCCAGGCGAGCGACATGCCGTCGAAGGTTGCCGTGCCGCGGCCGACCTCATCGAGGACGATGAAGCTGGTGGGGGTGGCGGTGTTGAGAATGGCGGCGGTTTCGGTCATTTCGACCATGAACGTGGAACGGCCGCGGGCGAGGTTGTCGGAGGCTCCAACGCGGGTAAACACACGGTCGGTGAGAGGGAGGGTGGCGGATTCGGCGGGGACGAAGGACCCCATCTGCGCGAGGATGATGAGGAGAGCACACTGGCGGAGATAGGTCGATTTACCTCCCATGTTGGGTCCGGTGATGACGGCGATGAATTTGCCGGACGGGTCGAGGTAGACGTCGTTGGGGATGAAGCGCGAGGCGTCGCGGGAGGCCAGTTTTTCAATGACGGGATGACGGACGGCGACGGCATGCAGGATGCCGCCGGGGGAAAACTTCGGGCGGCAGTAGCGGTTTTCCGCGGCAACCTGGGCGAGGGCGGCGGCGACATCGAGTTCGGCGACGGCGGCGGCGGTGAGACGAATGCGAGCCGCTTCGGCGGCGGCAAGAGAGCGCAGGCGGGAGAAGAGTTCGCGCTCGATGGCGAGGATGCGCTCCTCGGCTTCGAGGATCTTGACTTCGAGTTGCTTGAGTTCGGGCGTGCTGAAGCGCTCGGCGTTGACGAGGGTCTGTTTGCGCTCATAGTCGGGCGGGGCGAGAGGGAGGTTCGCCTTCGAGATCTCGATGTAGTAGCCGAAGACGTTGTTGAAGCGCACCTTGAGGGAGGCGATGCCGGTGCGGGCGCGTTCGCGCAGTTCGATGCGGGCGATGTACTGTTTGCTGTTGCGGGAGATATCGCGCAGTTCGTCAAGGGCGGTGTCGAAGCCCTCGCGGATGACTCCGCCGGCGGCGAGGGAGACAGGAGGTTCGGCGGCGATGGCGTTGAGGATGGCGTCGCGGACTTCGTCCACGCCGTCGAGGCGCGCGGCGATATCGGCGAGCAGACCGGAGAACGGAGCACAGACCTGCCGGAGGGACGGGATGGCGGAGAGGGAGACGCCGAGGGCGCGCAATTCCCTGGGGCTCGCCGTTCCCAGGGTTACCTTCGAGAGGAGGCGCTCGAGATCGAGAATGGAGCCGAGGATTTTGCGGAGTTCGCCGCGTTCGATGCTCGAGGCGAGCAGCGTCTGGACGGAATCGAGGCGGGCTTCGATCTCGGGCAGTTGGAGGGCGGGCCGCAGCAGGCGGCGGCGCAGCAAACGGGCGCCCATGCTGGTTAGAGTCTCATCGAGGACATGGATGAGAGTGCCTTCCTTCAAGCCATCGGCGAAGAGCGGCTCGAGGAGTTCGAGATTGCGGACGGTGGCGGCGTCGAGGATGAGCGAATCGGAACGGTCAAACCAGGTGGGGCGGTCGAGATGGCCGAGGGTGGATTTCTGAGTTTCGCGCGCGTAGTGAAGGATGGCGGCGGCGGCTCCGGTGGCGAGGGGGTGGGAGGCGAGGCCGCAGCCATCGAGGCTCATGAGATGGAAGTGCTCCTCGAGGGAGCGTTGCGCGTGGTCGAAGCCGAAGATCCAATCGTCGAGCGGGGTGAGACAGGTCTTTCCGGCGGGAGAGGGTGGAGGGGAGGAGGAGGGGAAAAGGATCTCCTTGGGGTTGAGAGCATCGAGGGCGGCGGGGAGGCCGGTGGCGTCGAGTTCGGTGGCGCGGAACTCGCCGGTCGAGAGATCGACATAAGCCAGTCCGGCTGTTTCGCGGTCTGTGAGCGAGGCCGCGAGGTAGTTGTTCTCCTTGGGGCGGAGGACCCCGGATTCGGTGGTGGCGCCTGGAGTGACGACGCGCGCGATTTCGCGCTTCACCAGCTTTTTGGTGAAGCGCGGATCTTCCATCTGTTCGCAGATGGCGACGCGGTAGCCTTTCTGGATGAGCCGGGCGAGGTAGGATTCGGCGGAGTGATGCGGCACGCCACACATGGGAATGGGCTGGCCCTTTTCCTTATTGCGGCTGGTCAGGGTGATTTCCAGTTCTCGCGCGGCGGTGACGGCGTCATCGTAGAACAACTCGTAGAAGTCGCCGAGACGGAACATGAGCAGGGCTCCGGGGACCTGCTGTTTGAGGGAATGATATTGCCGCATGAGCGGCGTCGAGGGCTCACCGCTCATGAAGTCCTGTCAGGCGTAGATGCCGCGAAGCTTGATGGCGAAGGCCACGCGGTCGAGAGCCAGCATGTAGGCGGCGGTACGGTTGTTGACGCTGTGCTTTTCGCCGTATCCGGTGACGTCCTTGAAGCTGTTGACCATGATCTCCTCGAGGCGGCCGTTGACCAGTTGCTCGTTCCAAAAGAAGCCCTGCCTGTCCTGCACCCACTCGAAGTAGGATACGGTGACGCCGCCGGCGTTCGCCAGGATATCGGGGATGACGAAGATGCGGCGGTCGGCAAGGATCTGGTCGGCGGCGGCGGTGGTGGGTCCGTTGGCTCCTTCACAAAGGATTCTGGCGCGGATGCGGGAAGCGTTCTGGGAGTGGAGGACATTTTCCTTGGCGGCCGGGAGCAGGACATCGCATTCGAGGAAGAGGGCTTCGTCGCGGTCCATATTTTCCGCTTCGGCGAAGTTGAGGATGGAGCCGGTCTCCTTGCGGTGCTTGAGGAGGGCATTGACGTCGATGCCGTGCGGGTTGTAGACGGCTCCATCGTACTCGATGATGGAGATGATCTTGAAGCCGGCGCGCGCCATGAGGCGGGCGGCCATGCCGCCGACGTTGCCGAAGCCCTGAATGACGACGCGCGTGTTGGAAGGTTCGAGGCCGAACCGCTTGAGCGCCTGGAGGGTGACGATGAGGCAGCCGCGGCCGGTGGCTTCGGAGCGGCCGCGCGATCCGCCGAGGTTGACGGGTTTGCCGGTGACAACGGCGGTAACGGTCTGGCGGTGATGCATCGAGTAGGTGTCCATGATCCAGGCCATGGTCTGCTCATCGGTGTTCATGTCGGGCGCGGGGACATCGCGCTCCGGGCCGATGAACTCGATGATTTCAGCGGTGTAGCGGCGGGTGATGCGCTCGAGTTCGATGGCGCTGAGGATGGTGGGGTCGCAGATGACGCCTCCCTTGGCTCCGCCGAAGGGGATGTTGACGACGGCGCACTTCCAGGTCATCCAGGAGGAGAGGGCGCGGACTTCGTCGAGAGTGACATCGGGAGCGAAGCGGATTCCTCCCTTGGCGGGGCCGCGGGCGATGGAGTGCTGGACGCGGTAGCCGGTGAATACTTCGATGCGGCCGTCATCCATCATGACAGGGATGTGGACGCAGATTTCGCGCGCGGGCGATCTCAGGACCTTGCGCATGCCATCGTCGAGCCCTAGTTTTTCTGCCGCTTCATTGAAGCGTGTTTCCGCGGTGAGCCACGGGTTGAATTCCTTTTCGAGAGCCAATGGAGCCTCGGCAATCATCCAGGATACCTCCGCCACCATTATGACAAGCGGGAACGGGAAAACGTTGCACGGGCGGCAAGAGAACAAAATTTTCCGGAGGCGGGATGCCGGCTTAGCCTCGGGCGGCCGTCGCGAGGCTGGTTGATATGATAACTTCTTAGGAAACCCTCAGGGGCCCGTTTGCCATTCGGGCGGCGGTTGGGGATGGACTACATCAGATGCGCGGCGAGTGTCCGCGGCAAAGGAGGCTAACAATCGATGAAGAACTTACTGACGTTTGGAGTTTTGGCCGCAGGCTGTGTCCTGGCCGGTTTGTTGATGAACGGAGCGAGCGCCCAGACGAAAGGCAAAGGGCCGGGGATTCTGCAGAAGGAATGGGGACAAGTCACGGGAGGCAGCTATTCGGCTCCCATGGGAAAACTGGGAGAGAAGCCGGCGGCTCCCTGGTCATCGACGACAATTGGGGCGGCCATCAACGGGAAGCCGAACCCCGGGAAGGCGGTGACCGTGGTGGGCGAGATCCTGGACTTTTCCTGCTATCTGCAGGTGGGCAAGCATGGAGAAAAGCACCGTTCGTGCGCGCAGAAGTGTTTCAGCAGCGGACAGCCGATCGGGCTGCTGGCGGCGAACGGCACCATGTATATGCTGATGGAGGAAGAGCATGATCCGCGGCGCGACGGGATGACGGATTTCCGCAAGACGGCGATTGAACATGCCGCGCACATCATGGAAGTGAGCGGAACCGAGAGCCAGCACGGCGGATACAAGGCTCTGTACGTGCAGGGATACCTGAAGAAGTAAAGAGGGGAATTTTTTCGAGGTCAGCAATATGAGGGGGATTGTGTCCCGGTGTTGGATAGCGGCCGCGGCGCTGGGACTCGCCATGGCCGCGGAGAAGAAGGACGCGAGTCCGGTTCCGGTTCCGCTGGGATTGCCGCCGGTCCAGTTTCCGAGGGACAATCCCTACACGGTGGAGAAGGCGGAGCTGGGAAAGCTGCTGTATTTCGACAAACGGCTGTCGGCGGACAATTCGGTATCGTGCGCAAGCTGTCATGCTCCGCAGTACGCCTACACGGATGGAGCGGCGGTATCGACGGGGATCAGGGGACAGAAGGGCGGGCGGAGCGCGCCGACGGTAATCAACCGCGCCTACAGCCTGGCGCAGTTCTGGGACGGACGGGCCGGCTCGCTCGAGGCGCAGGCGGTGGGGCCGATGGAGAACCCCATCGAGATGGGAAACACGCATGCGGCGGTGGTGTCGGCATTAAAGGGGATTGCGGGCTACCGGGCGATGTTCGCCAAGGTATTCGGCTCCGGGGACATCACGATTGACCAGGTGGCGAAGGCGATTGCCACGTTCGAGCGCACGGTGTTGTCGGGGGATTCGGCTTACGACCGCTACCAGGCGGGCCGGAAGCAGGCGATGACGGCGCGGCAGGTGCGGGGGATGAAGGTGTTCTTCGACAAGGCCAAGTGCGACCAGTGCCATGAAGGGGTCAACTTCACATCGAATTCCTACCACAACCTGGGAGTGGGCATGGATAAGCCGGACCCGGACCTGGGGCGGTACGTGGTGACGAAGAACGAGGCGGATTGGGGCGTATTCAAGACGCCGACGTTGCGGGACATTGCGCGGACAGCTCCGTACATGCATGACGGCAGTTTGAAGACGCTGGACGAGGTAGTCGAGTATTACGACAAGGGCGGCATTGCAAACAAGAACCTGGATGAGAAGATCAAGCCGCTGCACTTGAGCGTGGAAGAAAAGAAGAGCCTGGTGGCGTTTCTCGAGGCGCTGAACGGCGAAGGCTGGCAGCGGATCGAGGAGCCGGCGAAATTTCCCGAATGAAATTCCATTCCTGTTTGACGACGCGCCGCGGGTTCACCGCGATCCTGATTGGCTCGGCCGCCGGGTTTTCCTCGTGCAGGCGGGAGCACAAACGAATCATAGGAGTGGTGCCGAAGGGGAGAGCGCATCTGTTCTGGCAATCGGTACACGCCGGAGCGAACGCGGCGGCAAGAGAAGCGGGAGTGGAGGTGAGTTGGAACGGGCCGGCGACGGAGACGGACTACAACGGGCAGTTGCAGATAGTGGATGCGATGATCAACCGGCGGGTGGACGCGATCGCGCTGGCCCCGATCGATAAGAAGGCGATGGTGAGCGTGGTGGAGCGCGCCAAGCGGGAGAAGATTCCCGTGGTGATTTTCGATTCGGCGATCGACACGAACGATTTCGTCTCGCAGGTGGCGACGGACAACTACGCGGCGGGGCAGATGGCGGCGGACCGGATCGGGAAGATTCTGGATGGGAAGGGCAAGGTGGCGATGGTGGCGGTGCAGCCGGGGGCGGCATCGACGATGGCGCGCGAGCAGGGGTTCGAGGACCGGATCAAGGAGAAGTATCCGAATATCGCGATTGTGGACAAGCGGTTCGGGATGGCGGATTTCGCGCAATCGCTGGCGGTGGCGGAGAACATGCTGACGGCGCATTCGGATCTTGCGGCTTTGTTCGCGTCGAATGAATCGAGCACGGTGGGGGCGGCGCAGGCGCTGAAAGGGCGGCAGAGCAAGGTGAAGATGGTGGGTTTCGACTGGAGTCCGACGCTCGAGGACGGTTTGAAGAGCGGGCTGATCGATTCGCTGGTGGTGCAGAATCCATTCAAGATGGGGTATGAGTCGGTGAAGGCGGCGGTGGCGGCGTTGGAAGGCAAGCCGGTGGAGAAGATCAACAACCTGGCTCCGCGTCTGATCTTGAAGGAAGACCTGAGCAAGCCGGACGTACAGGAGCAGTTGAATCCGGACTTGAAGAAGTATCTTGGCGGGTAGAGGGTTAGGAAACGCCGGTGAGTGTGTACATCACGCTGGCGACTCTTCCCCAGATGGCGCTGAGGGAGGGGGCATAGGAAGTTGGAAGCCAGCCATAGACGACGAAGGTCACCATAAGGACCAGGACAGAGTATTCCACCATGTCCTGGCCCCGCTGATCGTCGCGGAGTCGATGCAGAGCACGCAATAGTGGCCGAAGCCGAAGCAGGTTCATAGCGATTTCCTAGGCTCCCAAGACCATCTTGAAGGAACGGGGGTGCGGCCAACAAGCGCAAAATCGCCCTACCGGGGAAGGAAAAGACCCTAGTACCACACCCCCAAGCGTAGGGGGACGGCTATGGATTCGTCTGCGCCGGCAGGCGGACGATGGTGAGGCCGCGCAGTGTGACGGTTTCGGAAGTGGTGGAGGTCATCTGCCCCTCGACAGTGACGATGATGTCGCCGGCGGGAGCGCTGGTGCTGCCGCCCCCGGCCAGCACGGAGAGGGATGTTCCCCAACTCTGCCAGCCCCAATAGAGAGTGGAAGCGGCGCGGATGACATCGCTCCGGCCGGAAATCATGGTTTCCGCACCCGAAGCGCTGCGCGCGGTGAGGACGGCTCCACCCAAGGACAGGGAGTAACTGAACGAGGTGGAAGTTCCTTCATGGGAGAGTTCGTAGTCGATGCGGAAGCGGTCGCCGGAGAGGACCATGGAGGCGGGAATGCGGCACTGTCCGAGGGAGGTCATCGTAAGCGATGAGGTGCCGGCGCCGGCGATGGAACAGATGACCTGGGGAGACGGATGCTTCTGCCCGGCCTCGAAGGATTTGCGGGCCATCTCCGTGGCATTGAGCCAGGCGTCTCCTTCGTGGAGCGGGGAGGGATCGGCGGGCATCCCATCCTGCTGCCAGGGGGCCTGGCCGTTCGAGGCGGCGCGGACTGAGGCGGCGAGGAGTTTTCCATCGGCCTCGAGACGCGCCACATCGGCGCCGGCAACCGTTCTCCAGCGCTGGAGGGGCGCCGACGACTGCCCTTCCCCGGCCCGGACTTCGAGCGTAGTGATTCCGTCGATGACCGAGGAATCATAGACGGTCAGGGTGGAGGTGGGCGAGGCTACACCCACGCCGAGGCGGCGCTGCACGTTGTCCCAACTGAAGCGGCTGCTGTTGTGGGCGAGATTGCCCGATGCATCGACGAACGGTACGGAGCCGGGAGGGAAGCCGGTGAACAGGCAGGCGTTCCATAGCGCATCGGAACCATTCGAGGTGAGGCACCGGTTGGGGGCGCCGAGGGGAAGCCGGGTCCAAAGAGCGGGAGAAGTCCCCACGCCGACGATGAGGTCGCCGCGGGATACGGTGGCGGGGTTGGTGTCGTAGTGGGAGGACCCGAGGAGAGGGTGGGCGGTGGGAGTCCTGGAGTTGGTAAGCCTGGAATCCTGATCGGTGATGAAGCGGTTGGTGTTGGAAGGATAGCCGGCGGAACCGGAGAGAGCCGCCTTCTGGTCCGCGGTGGGATCATTCGCATTCGAGTGGGTGGGGAAGTTCAGCGCGAGTTTGGATTCGACGATGCCGGCGTTTGGCGAGATGTGCTGATCGGAGATGGCCCCGGGGGCGATGGAAGGGGACGGGAAGAAACCGGTGAGAGCGCCGCTTGCTTCCGAGCCTCCGGTCATGCCGGAGGCTCCGGCGATGCGATAGGAGGCAACCAGCGCGTCTCCTGACTGGGGAAGGGCGTCTGATTGGAAGGTGATGGTATTGCCCGAGAGATCGAAATCGAATCCGTGTTTCTGGAGCACCCCGTTGCGATAGAGTTGCAAGCTGCCTGGAGGATTGGGGGCGTTGGCGAGCGTGAAGACGGCGTTGGATCCGTTGAGCTCGCCGGCGGGGAGTTCGGCGTCCACGAAGCCGGGAGCGGAGGAGGCCGAACAGGGGCCCGTGGAGCCGTTGACGTGGAGACAGTCCGTGGGATCGCCGGCGGCGGCATCGATCTCACCGTTGGAGTTGATGACGGCGGCGCGGGAAGGAATAAAGCCGAGGCTCTTTCTGGGTCTGGCGGCCAGTTCCTCGTCGAGACCGATGACATCGCCCATCTGGACGGGCCCGGCGTTGGCCGCGGGCGGGTAAACAACGGAGCCGGCGATGGGGGGGCCGACCAGACGGACATCCTTGAGCTTGAGCGAGGTTGCGCTGGGAGACACGGCCCAGTATTCGGTAAAGAGGACGCGGCCGTTGTTGCTGTACTTGACGACGTAGTAAGCGCCCACGGAGGCTGTTGTGGTGGGCACGAGGCTGACCTTCAGGACTCCGTTGATGATGCGGGAATTCTTTCCATAGGCGGCGATGGAGGAGGAATCGGAGGCGAGGAAACTGCGCCACTCGATCAAGGCGACGCCGTCGAACCGCTGCCCGTCGGCGCGGAAGACAGTGTCTTCGATGGTAGTGAGACTGGGCTGAGCTGCCAGCGGCAGGGAACAGACCAACCAGGCCAGGGGAAGGACACGCCGGGCCCAACGAGGATTCGGATACATTTGCTAAGCCTCCAGGGAAATGGCCCGGCGCGAGCGCGCATCCGGGCTAGGGGGTGGGCGGTAACCCGTTCTGGCTACAGGTTAACCGGCGGAGGCAAGAGGGATCGAAAGAGGGGGCGAATGTCAACTTGAATATTTGTTGAGTTATGTGTGGCTTAGCGGGCCGAAAAGAAAAACGAACCATTTGTGACCGCGTGAGCGGGGCGGACGCGCGCCGGCGCAAGGGCGCCTGAAGGAAAACGGGAGCAATTTACCAGTAAAGCTTGCCGCCTAATTGCAAAATTCTGGGGTCGCGGGTGCTATTGACCAACCCGAAGGTGCTGACGTTGACTGTGGCGATCGGATTGTTGAACTGGGTATGGTTGAAGAGATTGAAGAACTCGGCGCGGATTTGCAGCCGGGACTGTTCCCCGAGCTTAGGGACGTGGAAGTTCTTACTGAAGCTGACGTCCCAATTGTTAATACCGAATCCGGGTTGGGTATTGCGGCCGAGATTTCCGAATGTCCCCTTCGATGGCGTCGAGTAGGCCGCCTTGTCGAGACCAAGAAGGTTGTTGACGCGCGGGTCCAACTTGCGGATGGGGGCTCCGGCGGCATTGGCGCGCTGTTCGCCGGCGAGCACGTTGGCGGGGTCACTGGCGGCGACGATCGTGTAGCGCATACCGGAAATGAAGTTAGTGATGCCGGCCAGTTCCCATCCGCCTATGAAGCCATCGAGCACCGCGTTTCTAATGCTCACCGCCTTGCCTTTGCCGACGGGGAGTTGCCACACGTAACTGGCAATGAAGTTGTGGGGGACATGATTGGGCGCCGGTTCGTGTTCCGGGCGCCGGTTGTACATGTTCATGCCCGCGCCGCCGCTATCCATGAGTTTCGAGAAGGCATAGGAAACCGTATAAGAGAGGTCGTGCCAGAGGCGCTGTTCGAGTTTCAGATAGCCCGCGTTGTAGTTGGTCCACTGGTAGTTTGTGTTTTGGCTGAAGCCTGGCGGCAGATTGGGGTAGGGCATGCGGGTCTGATAGGGTTCCGGATTGTCCTTGTTTTGCGGCAAACGAGGCTGGTTGAGAAGCACTGACCCGTACTGTTTGTGACCGGTGTTGCCCATGTATCCGGATTCGATGAGCAGGCCGGGGCGGATCTGATGCTGGATATTGAGGTTGTAGTTGTAGAGATATCCGGTGCGCTGCAGCAGGTCCTGATTGCTGCTGACGCCGGTGGTGCTCTTCTCCGGCCCCGGAAACAGGTCGGACATGCGGATCTGGGGCGTTGTGGGACTTGATACGAGGTTGGCGAAAACGAAGAACGGGGGCGTACTCATCATATTGTTCACAGCGGCTCCCCCGCCGCTGAAGGCGTAGAAAACGCCGAAGCCGGCACGGATGGTGGTATTGCCACCCAGCCGGTATGCGAGGCCGAATCGCGGCGAGTAGTTGTTCCTATCGGGGGCGACGGGCGGATTCGGGAGAGCCACGGTACCCGTATTCTGAAACAGGCCGGTACCGGGGATGTAGTAGTCGGGCCGCCCGGCGAGCAACTGCCGCCCAAGACCGAGGTCGAAATTCGCGAGTCTGCCGCGATAGGGGGACTGGTATTCGTAACGCAAGCCGAGGTTCAAGGTGAGCCGGTTGTTGATGCGCCAGTCGTCCTGGACGTAATAGAAGATCTGTTCGGCGAGGGAATACTTGGCGACGCCGCCGTAGTTGCCGAGGCTGCCCAAGCCTCCAGTGGCTGACCCGGGAAAGCCGAGCAGGTAGTCGCCAAAGGAGTCTCCGCTATAGTTGCCGGTGAAGTTAATGATGCCGTTCTGGCTGCTGCCCTGATCGTAGCCGACCATCAGGTGGGAATATTCGATTCCGGCTTTCACGGTATGGTCGCCGCGGATCCAGGTCACTGATTCCCCGCCACGGTAGTAGATATTGTTTTGGACGATGTGAGTCCCATAGCCGACAAATCCGTTGCTCGCCCCGGGAAAGCCCGGCGCGTAGCCGGTGAGGTTCACGTTGGGGAGAGTATAGTCGCCGGGGCTTGGGGCCAGGTTCTTGAAACCGAGGTTCGCGGCGTAATTGGTGGAGTAGCGATCACCATCGCTCTGGCGGGCGAGATAGGCTTTGAAGAATCCCAACCGCGTGTCGCTGATGAAAGTGGGCGAAAAGACGTGGGTGTAGCCGACCGACAGGTGCTGGGTCCGGTCGGGACGAATGACGCCGAGTCCGATTATGTAGGCGACGTTGGTGAGATCGTCGTTGGCGTAGGAGTAGCGTCCGAACAGATTCCCCTTCGAAGAGACACGGTGATCGATGCGTCCGGTCACCTGGTCGCGGCGTTCCCAGTCGCTCGGCGTGATAAGAAAATTGACGCCGGGACGGCCCGTCGAATTGGCGTGGGGGAAATACTGGAGCATTTTTTGCGTCATGGGATCGAAGCGGCTTTGGGGTATTACGGCTCCGGGGAAGGGGGTATTGTTATTCGACGGATCCTTGATGGTCTTTCCGGTGGCGGCGAAGTTGCCCGCCATCATTTCGTCCGTGGGGATGAGACCTTGAAGAATGACCCCTGTCCTCCGCCGGCGCGCCTCGTAATTCACAAAGAAGAATGTCGTATCCTTGCGTATCTTGCCGCCGGCGCTGACTCCCGGTTGATTGTAAGTGAACCGCGGGGCTCCGGCGGCGGGGCGGAAGAACTGGCCCGCCTGAAATGCCCGGTTCCGGACGAAATTATATGCGGTGCCGTGAAACGAGTTGCTGCCGCGCTTGGTGACCATGTCGATGAACGCGGCTCCGTGCCCGTAGGAGGCATCCATGAAGTTCGTGACCACTTTGAACTCCGCCAGAGCGTCCACGGACAGGGCGATTCCAGGGTTATTCTGATTCACGACAGTGAAGTCGACGCCGTCCAGGTTGGCTCCCGTCGAAGTATTGCGGACGCCGCCGATGTCGATGGAGCGGGAATCCATGACGCTGCTGGTTCCCACGGTTCGCAGCGAACCGGGGGTGAGGGCGGCAAGATCGAAGAAGTTGCGGTTGTTGAGGGGCAGTTCGAGCATTGTGCGGTTGTCGATGACCGAACCAAGCACGGCGGTGTTGGTCTGTAGTTGAGGCGTGGTTCCTTCCACTTCGACCTTCTCGCTGACGTTACCCACCTGCATGGTGATATCCGTGCGGACCTGGGTGTTGACGGCGACCACAACATTTGAAACGGTGGCCACCCGGAAGGAGGGCGCGGTAGCGGTGATGGTATAGGAACCGTTGGGAAGAGCGGTGAAGCGATAGTTGCCCTCGGCATCGGTGATGAAGGTGCGCGACTCGTTGGTGGCAAGGTTGCGGGCAGTGATGGTAACGCCCGGGATGACAGCCTGGCTCGAGTCTGAGACGGTGCCGAGGATGGCTCCGGTGCCGAACTGGGCAGGGGAGGGCGTCACGGCGAGGAAGAAGAAGAATAGGGAAGCATTGCGTAGGGAGGAGAAAGACATGGTAGACCTCCAATTTGTATCGTTTGAGCGCTTGAAGCTCTTAGCGGGGCATTGTATGAAGTTCCGCCGACCCTGTCAATCGATCGATTCATGGTCTATCGCGATTCGCGCTGATTCGCTTCATCGATCCAAGCAAAGTCGTGATATGTGAACCGGAGAAAATTCCGTTTGAGCCCCAATAGCCTGGGATACAGTAGATGATCGAGATGTTCCGATGCATGGAATGCGCTACGCTCTACTCGCCTTCTTCATCGGGCAGTCCTTGTTCTCCGAAGGTCGTCCTACATGGTATCCGGGGTCACCTGTGCCCGCGCTTTTCAACGATGTCACGGCCGATCTACAGCCGCGGTTGTAGTTCGTTGGGTCAGGCGCCCTTGAGAGCTTCCGCCACCGAAACCCGCAGCGGCGTGGTCGGGCGGCCGATGAGCTTCGAGAGTTGGCGACCGTCATCCCACAGTGCGCCTTGTGACGCGCCGGTATCGGAGCCGGCATAGGCCTTTGCCGCGGCTTCCGGCAAACCGAGTTTGACGAGCGCCGCGGCGTAGTCACTCTCGGACAAGTCTTTGTAGGGGATGTTCTTCCCTGTTTGCCGGGAGATCTCGGCGGCGAGATCGCCAAGGGTGTAGGCTTCGTCTCCGGCGAGTTCGTACGTCTTACCAATGTGCCCCGGGGTTGTCAGCACCTCGACTGCCGCCTCGGCGTAGTCAACACGCGCGGCAGATGAGATTCTGCCGGCGCCGGCGCAGCCCAGGAATGCGCCACCGGCAACGGCGGCGGCAACAGACGCGGTGTAGTTCTCGGTATACCAGCCGTTGCGCAGAATTGTGAACGGAATGCCGGAGGCTTTCAACCCGGCCTCTGTCTCGCGATGCTCACCGGCCAGGCTCAGCGGAGAAGTCTCCGCGCGTAGCAGGCTTGTGTACACGATCCATTTCACATTCTGGTTCTTCGCCGCCTCAATCACATTGTGGTGCTGGACGGCACGCTGGCCGACTTCGCTCGAGGAAATGAGGAGCAGCGTGTCTACCCCCGAAAGAGCCCGCGCGAGGGTTTCGGGATCGCGGTAGTCCGCGCGCCGCACTGCAACGCCCAGGTCTGATCCTTTTGCCGTCGAGCGCGCCAGAGCCACGATGTCTTCCGCGGATATCCGTGCTTTCAATCCATTGATGACGAGCCGCCCAAGATGCCCGGTGGCTCCTGTAATCGCGATTGCCATGATTCTTTCTCCTCAGTTACCTGCCGATGCCGGTCTGATCCGCCTCCAAGCATGTGCCAGCGCGGCGGCGAATCGGGTACGCAGGCTAATGTTGCGACTGTCAGGCCCGGCTATCCGCAAGCATAGTGGTTCCAGATGAGAGAGGGCAAGATGGCACTTCGAGCGATTCGCGACCTGCCGCGGCAAATCCATCCTCGCCGCTCGCGCGTGATTCGGATAGGGATACAGTAGATGATCGAGGTGATCCGATGCTCATCATGCGCTACGCTCTACTCGCTCTCTTCATCGTGCAGCCCGCATTTTCCGAAGGTCCTTATCTTCCCACCAGTGAATCGCTGCGCGGGCACAAAGCGCCCCGGTGGTACGAGGACGCGAAGTTCGGCATCTTCATTCACTGGGGTCCTTATGCGGTGCCGGCTTACCACGAGTGGTATGTCGAGTTCATCAGCCCCAAGGCGAATTTTGGATTCATGTTCGGCGGGCCTCCCTATACAGCGACGCGGGGCGGCCTGCCGGAAACTCTGTTCCTTTCAAAGACGCGCGCCGCCGCGGTCGAGTATCACCGCAAGAACTGGGGCGCGGATTTCCCCTACGACAACTTCATCCCGATGTTCCGCGCGGAAAAGTTCGACCCGGAGGCCTGGGCGCGGTTGTTCCGCGAAGCGGGCGCGCGATACGTGGTTCTGACGGCCAAACACGGCGACGAGTTCGCGATGTGGCGCAGCAAGGTGACCACGCGGAATGCCGTCGACATGGGTCCCAAGCGGGATTTGGCGGGAGATCTGACGCGCGCTGTCCGCGCCGCGGGAATGAAGATGGGTTTCTACCACAACACCACTTACACGTTTTGGGATCCGCGATTCCCGGGGCGCGACTGGGTGGACTACATGAACAGTTCGATTCGGGAGTTGATCGATCTGTATCATCCGAGCGTGCTCTGGGGAGATGTGCTCGATGGCCCGGTGCGCGATGGGCAAGGCAAACCACTGCCGGCCGACTACTGGGGTTCGAAGCAGGTGCTGGCGTACTTCTATAACCGGTCCGATCCTTCGGGCGGAGTGGCCGCCAATGACCGCTGGGGACAGGACGTGGACGGCAAGTACCTGGGCGATTTCGCGACTCCCGAGCGCACCCGCATGACCGCAATCCGGACGGGCAAGTGGGAGACGTGCGACTCATTGGACCCGACCTCGTGGGGTTACAACCGCAATCTGCCGGAGAGCGACTACATGACGCCCAACCAGGTGGTGGATTACCTGGTGGACGTGGTGAGCAAGAACGGCAACCTGCTGATCAACATCGGGCCGCGGGCGGACGGCACGATTCCGGAAGTGATGCAGTCCTGCCTGCGCGGAGTGGGTGAGTGGCTGCGAGTGAACGGTGAGGCTATCTACGGCACGCGCTATTGGGATACCTACCGCGACGGGGACGTGCGGTTCACGCGCAAGGGCGACACGCTGTATGCGATCGCGCTCGAGTGGCCCGAGGAGAACCTTCGCCTGACCTCTTTAGCCGGGAAAGCCGTAGCCAAGGTTGACATGCTCGGCCTTGGCGAACCGGTGAAGTGGCGTCAACAAAGCGATGCCCTGATCATCGAAACTCCGGGGAGACGCCCGTGCAAGTACGCGTACACGTTCCGCATCCAGTTGAAGGCGAAGCGGTGACAGCAGGCCGTCAACTCCGTGAATTTTCCAGGTAGCGGCGGATGCGGGCGAGGGCTTCCATGAGGTTTTCCCGGGAGTTTGCAATGGAGAAGCGCAGGTAGCCTTCCCCGCAGGCGCCGAAAGCGGCTCCCGAGAGGCACGCCACGCCTGCTTCGCGCAGCAGCGCGGCGGCGAGTTCCCTCGAGGAGCGGCCGGTGCCGGTGATGTTGGGGAAGGCGTAGAAGGCTCCCTCGGGCGTGGGGCAGCGGAAACCGGGAAGGGCGTTCAAGCCGGCGATGAACGAGTCGCGGCGGCGGCGGAACTCTCCGACCATACGGTCCACGGCGTCCTGCGGACCGGTGAGAGCGGCCATGCCCGCGCGCTGGGTGAAACTGGCCGTGCAGGAGTTCGAGTTGACCATTAACTTATTCACGGCTTCGGCGAGCCATACGGGCATGACGCCGTAGCCCAGGCGCCAGCCGGTCATCGCATAGGTCTTCGAGAAGCCGTCGAGGATGATGGTCTTTTCGGCCATGCCCGGCTGGCTGGCGATGGACGCGGGAGCGTCCGCGTAATAGATGCGCGAGTAGATCTCGTCGGAAAGTACGATGAGATCGCGGTCGCGGACGAGATTGGCGATTTCGACGATATCCTCGGCGGGGATGACGCCTCCGGTGGGGTTCTGCGGAGAGTTGATGATGAGGAGTTTGGTCCTGCTGGTCAGGCGCTCGCGGAGGATGTTGAGGTCGAAGGAGAAGCCGCGGTCCTCGAGCAGGGGAACATAGACTCCCTTCGCGCCGAGAAAGCGCACCATCGACTCGTAGATGGGAAAGCCGGGATTGGGGAAGATGACTTCGTCTCCCGGTTCGAGGAGGGCGAGCATGGGGAAGAAGAGGATTGGCTTTCCACCGGGGACGACACAGACATTTTCGGCCCCGGCGCGGATGCCGCGGGTGCGGCTGACGTAGTCCGCTATGATCCGGCGGAAGTCGGCGTAGCCGGGAGTTGGTCCGTAGTGCGTCCAGCCTTCATCGAGAGCTTTCTTTCCGGCTTCGACGATGTGAAGCGGAGTTTCGAAATCGGGTTCGCCTATTTCGAGGTGAATGACGCTGCGGCCCTGCGCCTCGAGGGCGCGGGCTTCCTGCAGCACCTCGAAAGCTCCCTCGACGAGGATGCGGTTCATGCGATCGGCAAGTTTCATGATGGTGAGCGGAATGTCCAACCTCGACGTTCCACTAAAATGATAGCCCCGCCGGGCGGGTCAGGAGGGAGCGATCCTAGGGAAACAGGGGAGCGGAATCAGCCGCGGCGGCTCGAGCGGGCCTGCACGGTCCGCGGCGGTTCGGCGGCCGCGGCCTGAGTGAGGGCCTGGTTGAGATTGAGCAGCGATTGATCCATGAGTTCCGCCATGGCGTGCATGGGGAGGCCTTCGGCGTCCTTGAAGAAGCCGAGTTTGTTGTCCGCCGCGGAGAAATCGACGCCGATCCAGTCGCCGCGGCGAATCTGGCCGGTGGCAATCAGGTTGGACATGGGCTGCACGAGGAGCCGCTCGATGGAGCGCTTCAGGTGGCGGGCCCCGTACTTGCTGTCCGTACCCTCGCTGAGCAGAAACTCCTTGGCCTGGTCGGTGGCGGTGAAGACGAAGGGGTTATCTCCGGCGCTATTGAGAACCCGCTGCTGGACCAGGCCGAGTTCGATATCGAGGATCCTGCGCAGTTCAGCCTCGCCGAGAGGACGGAAGACGACGGTCTTGTCGAGACGGTTCATGAACTCCGGATTGAATTTGCGCCGCGCGGCGTCGATGCCCGTACGGGAGATCTTTGCCGCCGTCTTGTCGTCCATCTTCGCGGTCTTGGAGCGGGCGGCGCTGTCGAGCGAATGGAAGCCGAGCCGCGGGGAGAGAATGCCGTTCATCTCGGAAGCTCCGAGATTGCTGGTCATGAAGATCATGGCTTTGCTGAAGTCAACGCGGCGGTTGTCGCCGAGCGTGAGAGTGGCTTTATCGAGAATCCCGAGGAGGAGATTCCAGAGAGCGTCGCTCGCCTTTTCGATTTCATCGAAGAGTACAAAACTGATCTTGCAGGAGTCGGTGTGGTAGAGATTGAGCACCTCCTGGCTGAGAAGGGGATGAGTTTCGCGGTGGCCGAGATAGCCGGGCGGCGAGCCGATGAGTTTGGCGATTTCGTGGCTGTGCTGAAATTCGGCGCAATCGATCTTGATGACGGCGCGCGCGTTGCCCACCAGGCTTTCGGCCGTCGCTTCCACGATGCGCGTCTTGCCCGACCCGGTGGGGCCAAGGAAGAGGAAGTTGCCGATGGGGCGGCCGGGTGGCGTCATTCCGGTCAAGTAGAGCTGGTAGATGTTGACAATCTGGTCGATGGCATCATCCTGGCCCACAATGAACCGCCGTAGCCGGCGATCGAACGATTCTGCTTCGCGTCCCGTGCGGGACGCATCGAGCGGGATACCTAACCTGGTCATTGGTACTTCTCCCCTAAACCTGCCATCCGGGCCAAACCAACCCGAGCCGGTCCGCGCGCGCTTTTCGTTCCTCGAAGCGGCAGTGTCATCGGGTTTTTTCCAAGTGCCTCCGAGACATTCCCGGAGCAAGCGCGATTCCAATCCCTTTCCAGACCCCTTGTAATCCAATGCAAATTACTCTTTTTGTTTTATTTAACCGGCTTCGACGGACGAATCTCGACGCGGCTTACCATTGTTCGTTCCGGCATTTCCAAAACCATCCGTACCACTTCGGCCACGTCCTCGGGCTGAATCTTCCAACTCGCCGCGCCCTCGGACCCGAAAAACCCGGTTGCCACGCTTCCGGGCATCACGGAGCACACCCTTACGTTATCGGCACGATGATCGAGCATGAGGGCTTCGGTGAAGCCGTTGAGGCCGAATTTGCTCGCATTATAGGCGCCCCCGCCGGGGAACGCGTTTTTTCCCGCAAGGCTCGAGATGTTCACCACAAACCCTCCCTTTCCCTTGCGGAAGCGCTCCATGGCGAGCCGGCAGAAATGGAAAACGCTCGAGAGGTTTGTCTCGATGGTCTGATGCCATTCCTCGGGACGAAGATCGGCGACCGGACGAAAGATACCGATTCCAGCATTGTTCACCAGGATGTCAAGGCTACCTAGGTTATCGTCGGTATAGGAATAAAACTTTCGTATATCCTCCGCATCGGTGACATCACACTTTGCGCCGATGACCCTGCCGCCGGCGCCGGCGAGTTCCTGAACAGCTTTCCGCACGCCCTCCTCCGATCTACCGCAGATAGCGACAGCCGCTCCGCAACCAAGCAGCATTTTCGCTATTTCTTTACCGATCCCCCGGGTTCCTCCGGTCACGATCGCATTCTTTCCAAACAGCGGACTTACTTTCTCCATCGGTTGATTCACTCCTTCCCTCTGATGCTACCGTTTTCATGACCGGAAATTGCCGCCATCGTGCTCGGCTACAATAGGGAAAGCGGAAACCGGGCATGCAGGAATCGAGCGTTTTCTGGCTGCGCATAGCGGCCACCCTATATTTCTTCGGCTTGCTGCACGCCCTGATCACCTTGTTTGGGAGGCGCAATTTTCTCGAGCGGGCGGCGCTGTCGGGTTTCACGGTGGCGGTTGTCCTGCACATGGTTTCGCTGGTTGAACTGACGCGGGCGACGGGGCAGCTTCCGGTGGCGAATTTCTACGAATCGGCCTCTCTGCTTGCGTTTCTGATCGCCCTGGTTTTTCTGTTCGTGCGCTGGAAATACCAGTTCGCCCCGCTTTCCATCTTCCTGCTTCCGCTTGTTTTCGTGATGACACTGGTGGGCGCCATGGAGTTGCCGGTGGCGGGATGGCCGAGTCCGGGGCTGCGCGAAGGCTGGCTGCTGGTCCATGTATTGAGTGTGCTTTCCGGTTATGCGGCTCTGCTCTTGACGGCGGGAGCTTCCATCTTTTATCTGGTGCGGGAGCGGCAGTTGAAGGACAAGCGTCCGGGGGCCTGGTTCGATCACCTGCCGCCGCTTGGGACGCTTGATTCGATCACCACCAAGGCATTATCCATCTCCTTTATATTTATTACCTGCGGAGTGGTGAGCGGGCTCACCTGGGCGTTCATAGAATCGGGGACGCGGTGGATGCTGGATGCGCGCATCCAGGTGGCGTTGATCACGTGGGCGCTGTGCCTGGGGGCGGTGTTCCTGAGGAACATGGCCGGATGGCGCGGCAGGAAAGCGGCCATGCTTTCGATTACCCTGATGGGCTGCGCCGCGCTCACCTGGGCCACGCATGTCGGACTGCGGAAAGTCTTGCTCGAGCGATGAGGTTCCATATCACAGGACTGAACCACCGCACGGCTCCGGTGGAGGTAAGGGAACGGGTGGCGTTCCCCGCGCAGCAGTTGGGCGAAGCCCTGGGATTGCTGTTGCGCGCGGGCGTGAACGAGGGGATGATCCTGTCGACGTGCAACCGTGTCGAGGTGGCGATCTCGCTCGATGAAGGCGACGGAGAGACGATCGTCGAACAGTTTTTGGAGCAGACACGGCAGATGCCGCGCAATCTTCTGTCGCCGCATCTTTATCACTACCAGGGCAAGGAGGCGATCCGGCACCTGTTCCGCGTGGCCGCCAGCCTGGACTCGATGGTGGTGGGCGAACCGCAGATCCTGGGGCAGTTGAAGGACGCCTATGCGGCCGCGAAATCGTCGGGCACGCTCAGCGGCTTCCTCGACGGGCTGATGACGCGGGCGTTTTCGGTGGCCAAGCGCGTGCGGACGGAGACGGAGATCGGAGAGAACGCGGTGAGCGTTTCCTACGCCGCCGTGGAACTGGCGCGGGAGATTTTCGGAAACCTGAGCGGACGGGCGATTCTGCTGATCGGGGCGGGAAAGATGTCGGAACTGGCGGCGCGCCACCTGCGCCGGGCGGGGGCCGATCAGATCTATGTGACCAACCGCACCGAGGAGAAGGCGCGGGAGATGGCGGGGCTGTTCCAGGGCAGCGCGCTCGCATACGGGGAGTTCGGAACGATACTGCCATCCGTGGATATTGTCATCACCTCCTCGGCGGCGCCGCATTATGTTCTTACGCGGGAAATGATGAAGGATGTGATGCACCAGCGGCGCAACCGTCCCATTTTTCTCATCGATATTGCCGTCCCGCGTAACATCGACCCGCTGATCAACAAGGTGGACAACGTCTTTCTGTACGATATCGATGACATGGGAAGGGTGGTGGAGCAGAACCGCCGCTCGCGCCAGGCGGAGGCCAATGACGCCGAGCGCATCATCGAGGACGAAGTGGAAAAGATGCTCGCCCGCCTGCGCGAGCGCGAAGTGACGCCCACCATTGTCAGCCTGCAAAGCCAGCTCGAGCAGATCCGGCAATCCGAACTGGAGCGCGTGAGGGCAAGGCTGGGGACGCTCACCAAACAGCAGGAAGAGGCGGTCGACGCCTTGACGAAAGGAATTCTGGGGAAGATCGCACACGGGCCGATCGCGGAGTTGCGGCGGCAGGCGGGACGCGGGGAGACGCATCACGCCATCGAATTCGTGCGGCGGGTCTTCCGCTTACCGGACTGACACATGCTTATCATCGGTTCCCGCGGCTCGCAGCTCGCCCTTTGGCAGGCCAACTGGGTGAAGGACCAGCTCGCCTCGCGCGGCGAGGAATGCCGCATCGAGGTCATCCATACGACGGGCGACAGGATAGCCGGCGTGCCGCTTCCGCAGGTGGGCGCGAAGGGGATATTCACCAGGGAGATCGAGGAAGCGCTGATCGAGGGGCGGATCGACATGGCGGTTCATTCGCTGAAAGACCTGCCCACGGAGTTGCCGGCGGGGCTGACCATTGCGGCCGTTCCTCCGCGCGAGGACGCGCGCGACGCTCTCATCGGCTACAAGCTGCACGATCTTCCGCGCTATTCGACGGTAGGCACCAGTTCGCCGCGCCGCGCGGCCCAGTTGAAAGCCATCCGGCCGGACCTGCGCATCGAGAGCGTGCGCGGCAATCTGGATACACGGCTGCGCAAGCGCGAGGAAGGGCAGTACGACGCGATTGTCCTGGCGGCGGCGGGTTTGAAGCGGCTCGGATGGCATGACCGGATTACGGAGTTGCTGCCGCCCGATGTGATGTGTCCAGCGGTGGGCCAGGGCGCGCTGGCCATCGAGACGCGGGAGGACAAGGGCGCGGGCTACACCGCGGCGCGGATGTTGAACGACAACCGCACGGCCATCTGCGTGGCGGCGGAGCGCACGCTGCTCGCGGCGCTCGGCGGCGGTTGCCAGGCGCCTCTGGGGGCGTATGCGAGGAAGGACAACCTGCTTCACATTCAGGCGGCGGTGGTCTCGCCCGGCGGCGGACAGATCGTCCGCAAGAAGACCAGCGGGGATCCGCGTCACCCGGAGAAGATCGGCGAACGGCTGGCGCAAATTCTGCTCGATTCCGGAGCGGCGGGGATTCTGAGGCAGGTTCACGGGCAATGAAGACTGCCTACCTGGTGGGGGCGGGTCCCGGGGATCCGGGCCTGATTACGCTGAAAGGGAAGGCCGCTCTAGCCAAGGCGGATTGCGTTCTCTATGACAACCTGGCGAATCCGGAACTGCTCAGCCTGGCGCCTTCCGCCGAACACATCTACGTCGGCAAGAAGCGTTCCGATCACGCGCTCGGCCAGGAGGAGATCTGCGCGCTGCTCGTATCGAAGGCGCGGCAGGGCAAGTGCGTGGTCCGTCTCAAGGGCGGCGACCCGTTCATCTTCGGACGCGGAGGGGAGGAGGCGGAAGCGCTGGCGGCGGCCGGGATTCCCTTCGAGGTTGTCCCGGGAGTGACCACGCCGCTGGGCGTGGCCGCCTATTGCGGCGTGCCTCTCACGCACCGCGAGCACACCTCGGCGGTCACGTTCGTGACGGGTCACGACGCCGATGCGATCGACTGGTCGAAGATCGGCCACGCGGAGACCCTGGTGCTGTTCATGGGCCTGACGCATGTGCGGCGCATCGCCAGGGTGCTGATCGCCAAGGGGAAGAGCGCCGCCACGCCGGCGCTTGCCGCGCGCTGGGCCACGCGGCCCGATCAGCAGGTGGTGACCGGCACGCTCGCCGATATCGCCGATCTCACCGAGGCGGCGGGAATGAAGCCTCCGGTGACGTTCGTGATCGGCGAAGTGGTGCGATTGCGCGGGCAGCTCAACTGGTTCGAGCGTCTGCCGCTGTTCGGGCGGCGGATCGTGGTCACGCGCGCCCGCGGGCAGGCATGCGAGTTGAGCGAGCCTCTGCGTGAGTTGGGCGCCGAGGCGGTGGCGCTTCCGGTGATCGCCCTCGAACCGCCGGCGGATCCGGAGCCGCTCGAGGCGGCGCTTGCGCGCCTCGAATCCTATGACTGGTTGATCTTCACCTCGGCAAACGGGGTACGATTCTTTCTCGAGCGTCTCGACCGCTCCCCTTACGATCTGCGGCGGTTGCGGGCGCGGCTTTGCGCCATCGGCCCGGGAACGCGGCGCGCTCTCGAGGCTCTGCACCTCAAGGTGGATCTGATGCCAGCCGAATACGTGGCCGAAAGCCTGGTCGAGGCGTTTGCGCCGTTCGACCTTGCCGGAAAGCGTATCCTGTTGCCGCGGGCCGCCATCGCCCGCGACGTTGTTCCGCGGGAACTTAGGGCGAGGGGAGCGATGGTGGAC
The DNA here is from genome assembly GCA_019187195.1 of Bryobacteraceae bacterium. GTDB lineage: Bacteria > Acidobacteriota > Terriglobia > Bryobacterales > Bryobacteraceae > CADEFT01. Next base: position 22,337 of record JABAQT010000021.1, on the reverse strand, counting down.
GTGGTGGAAGCCTACCGCACGGTGGCGCCGGCCGGGAGTCCGGCGCTGGTGAAGGAGATCTTCGCGCGGCGGGTGGATTGGATCACCTTCACGAGTTCCTCGACGGTGAAGAACTTCCTGGCGCTTGCGGGCGGCGAAGCGCTGCGGGGCGTGAAAATCGCCTCCATCGGGCCGGTGACATCTGAAACCATCCGCATGCACGGCTTCGAGGTGAGCGCCGAAGCCGCCGCGCATACCATGGATGGATTGGTGGCGGCGCTCAGGGACGCGGAAGAGTAGGCTGGCGGGGCGGTCCTATTTCTGTTCCGAAGCGGGCTTCGCCTTTCCCGCCGGCGATGGCTTGCGAATCTCCTCGAAGTACTGCTGAACGAACTCCTGATAGGCCGGGGGAACTTCGTCGCGGTTGATTTCGCCGCCCGATTCCGAATGGGCGGCGTCCTTGCGCACGTAATCCGTCTTCAGCCGCTGTTTGCCCGAACTGACTTCCACCATGACTTCGCCGGTGACGTCCCGCGCGCGCTTGCCGAGCAGTTCGCTGATCTTGCCCATGGCGGCCGCCTGTTCGGCCTGCCGGACGGACTTGTCGCCTTCCTGCTTGCCGGCTCCGCTCTTTCCTTCCTGCTGCTGCCGCTGATCGCCGCCACCCTCGGACATCTTGCCCTGGGCGTTCATGTTCTTCGAGGCTCCCTCGCCTTTCTGCTCGCCTGCTTCGCCGGAATTCGATTGGGCGTCTCCGTTGGGCTTGCCCGGAGCGGGCGATCCTTTCTGGCCCATCTGCTTCTGGGCGGCCGATTGGGCGGCTCCCTGCGGAGAGGCGGCGTTGTTGCGGGACATCTCGCCCTGGCGCGGGCTCATCTTCATGCGGGCCAGCATGTTGGCCATGGCGTCCCGCATTTTCTCCATGAGAGAGGAGTTATCGCCGGGCTGGCGCGCGGGATCGGGGTTGTTGCCCTGGGCGCGGGATTTTTCGTTTCGCGCTCCCTGGGACTTCGCTCCGCCTTCCTTCTGGCTCTGGTCGTCTCCAGCGGCGGCGGCTTCGCCTTTTCCGGCGGCCTGTTCGGTGTCTTTACCCTCTTTGCTGGTGGGATCGATCTCGGTTGACGCCTTTGATTCCGCGCCGGAAGACTCGCCCGAGTCGATGGCCTGCGCCTTGAACTCTTCTCCGCTCCGGGCATCCTTGCGCTCGGCTGTTTGCTCCGCGTTCGCTTCCACCGGAACGGGCAGCGCATCGGGTTGCGGCAGCGTTTTTTGTTTCGGAAACGCCTGGTTGCGGGCGATCAGGTTGGGGGTGGAGGCGAAGGAATCAAAGGGAATGCGGACGAGGGGGCGGCGCAAGTCGAGGCTGCCGCTGAATCCGTAGCGGGCAATGAGCAGACCGGCGGAAACCAGGAGCAGCGCGGCGCAAGCCCAAGTCTGCCGCGGCATGCGAAGCGGAGCCGCGAGATTCGCATCGGCGCCCGCCGCCGCCGATTCGGCCGACCGCCTTTGCGCTTCAACCAGCTCGCGGGAAGCGGGAATGGCGGGCTTGCCTCCGGCAAAATAGACGGCGGTCGAGACGGCATCGGAGAAGCCGAGGCGCGTATCGATTCGTTGCGCAACCTCATATTCGGAGGGAATGCGGGCGCGGATGCGCCACACGCCCAGACAAAGGGCGGCGCCTAGCACCAGCAGCGGCCAGTACCACTCGAGGATCTCGGTTCCGGTGAGCAACAGCAGGATTACTCCCCCGAAGGCGAACGCAAGCGCGATAGCGCCCTGTTCGAGGATCAACTGCAGAAGCGTGCGCCGCCGGACGCGATCGAGCAACGCGGTGAGAGTACTGTTTCCGCTCACGAGTGTTTTCACCCGTAGGTTATCACGCAAGGCATTGAGGCGTGGAACGAAAAAACGCTACGGCTGGGGAATGACCGCCCGCGCCGCTTCGCGCGCCTGGTAGAGGTGCCGCCGGTCGTGCGCCGCGCAGACGGCGAAAACGGCTGCCAGGGACCATTTCCATAGCCTGGTGACGGGCGAGACCACGCGTATCCGCCGCATATCAAGACCGCGGGCGGAATTGGCCAACCGGACCAGTTCGCGGTTCGCCAGGCGGAACTGCTCCAATGTCTTTGCCGGATCGTGGAGCGGGGAGGGAACGAACAGCTTCGGCGCCCTGACGCGAAAGCTCGCCGGTGGTTCGGTGGTCCGAAGGATAAGGGATTCGAGCCATCCGTAATGGAGCGGTCCATCGGAGAAGCGGCCTTCCGCCTTGCCTTTCGAGATGGCATCGGCGAGGCGCCCGGCATACATGCGGTCCACCTGGACGAGGTGATCGAGAGATTGTCCGGCGGACCATCGTCCGGGCTGGGGTTGCCGGTTGAAGTCTTCTTCGCGCAGGGAGAGAGTCAGTTGCCGCGCATCGAGCCAGATGGCGTCGAACTGGGCGATGAGGTCTTCGATCGAGCCGGCGGGAAGCGGCCGCCGGGGAGAACCGCTGAGCGTGACGATGGTGGCTCCCCAGCCGCCGGCTTCGGCGGGGGCGTCCTCGAAGGAATCGACAAATGGGGTTCGGGAAAGCACGGAGCGGACGATTTCGCGCCGCACTCCGATGCCGCGTCCGTGGATGATGCGGAGGGCGGTGAATCCCCGTTCATGGGCCGCCAGCAGATATTCCTCGACGGCGGAACGGACGTCCTTTGGCGGAAAGGAATGGAGGTCTATTACGTCCGTGATGGGGATGGGGACGGGCGTTTCCTGCTGTTCCAATGATGCGGATCCTCGGCAGCCGCGGCTATAGGTTAGCAAAGTTACAGTGCTTTGTTGGGGAGGGTGGGAGGGAAAGTACCCAAAGAGGGCGCCGGCTAAGGGGAGGGACGGGTATGGGGGCGGGCAAATTAAGGTATTTCCTGTAATCACATCCTGAAACGAGGGCACTACACTGGGGGATGGAAACCGCCTCGCGAGGGGAATCGGCCTAAGTACAGGCCCTAAGTTAGCGACTAAGTTCTCCTAGAATGGCTTCAATCCGGCCCAGCCGGGTTAAGATGGGATCGGTCAAACCGAGAGATCGCTATGCGCTGCCTGTATTGCCGACGACCTATTGGTGCACTACGTCAAATGCTGGACCGGGAGTTCTGCTCCTCGGACCATCGCAAACGTTTTCGAACTTCGAGCGCGCGTGCGTTGCGAGACGCGGGCGAGTTACTGGCGGACTATGATGACTATCTGGCGGTCATCGAGCAACCCGAACAAAAGAAACCGAAGTCGATGGGCAGCAAGTTCAGCATGGTGACTGCCGCCATGATCGGTCTGATTATCGGAATCAGCCTCTGGATTGTGCCGTCCTCGCCTGTTCCGATTCCAGCGGGGCAGTTGCGTTATTCGCTCACCTCGAATCCGATCAGCCAGACGATCCGTTCGTGGATTCCGGACGCTCCGAAGATCAATTTGAGGCAGGATTTCCGGATGGGTCTGGGAGACTGGACGGGCGGGAGCGGGGGGTCGGTTTCAGGCGCCCTGCAAACGGACGGAATGCGGCTATGGAAGCCGACGCTGAAACTGGCCGACTATCAGATGGAGTTTCAGACGGCGATCGAGAAGCGGGCGGTGGGCTGGGCGTTCCGGGCGACGGACCTGCGCAACTACTATGCCTCGAAGATCACGGTGGGCGGAAAAGACGGAAGCCGTGCGGAGATCGAACGTTTCGTGATGATGATGGGCAAAGAGTATGACCGGGTGAAGTTGCCGATTCCGGTGCCGATCCGGGCGGACACGCTGTACCGCGTGCGGGTGCGAGTGAAGGGAGATCTCTTCAGCACTTCGGTGGACGGGCAGGTGATCGACTCCTGGCGTGACCGGCGGTTGCGCAAGGGCGGCGTTGGGTTCTTTGCCGACAAGGGAGAGATGGCGTCGGTTCGCTGGGTGAGTTTGTCCGAGGCGGACGGGTTCTTCAGCCGGTTGTTCGCCATGGGTTTTATTGTTCACCCGATGTACATGATGGGCGGATTCTGAAGGTAGCCGCGCGACTGCCGGAGGCTGGGCGTTCTAGCGTGGCCGCTCGGCTCCCGAATGTTTGACGAAGGGCCCATGACTTCCGTTGGGCAACACGGTTCCATAGTCTGTCAATGATTGCGCCAGTTGTTCCTGTGTAAGTTCGCGCGCGCCGCGCAGGTCGGCGCCGCGAAAGTCGGCGGTGAAGAGGTTGGCTCCGCCGAAACGGGCGCCCGTCAGGCTGGCGTCCTGAAAAGATGACCCCTTCAACGTGGATTCACGCAAATCACAAGAGCCGAGCGCGGCTCGCACAAACTGGCTGCGCGTGAGATCGGCCCTGTTGAACCGGCTTTCCTCCAGATCGGCACTCGTGAAATCACAATCAATGATTCTGGCGTTCGAGAAGTTGCATTCCTTCAACGAGGCGGCCGTAAATCGCGAGAGTTGAATGCGCGCGTTGTAGAAGAGGGATTTCGGCAACTGGACCTGAGTGAATATGGACTGGAAGATCCGGCACTGGTGAAAGCTGATCTTCTCCCCCGTGGACCAACTGAGGTCGCAGCCATGGATCGAGGCATCGAGGAACCTCGCCTGGCGGAGGAAGGCTTTGCGCATGGCCGTGTTGCGAAGCTTGACATCGCACAGGCCGGCCTCGGCCAGCCAGGACATATCGAGGAGCGCTTCGGTGAAGTCCGCGCCGTCGAGATCGGCGTTGGCGAAGATGGCTCGCCGCAGGTCCGCCCGCTCGAAAACGGCCCCGGCGCAGTTGCTTCCGGTGAGATCGGCAGCCATGAGAAAGCTGCTGCGCAGGACAGCGCCCTGGAGGTTGACGCCGGTGAGATTGGCTTCGTTCAAGGTAATGCCGCTTAGATCGGCCTGCACTCCGCCGGAGCGCTTTTCGACCCAGGCAAGATGCTGGTCGAGCGTTCGCTGAAGCGCCACCATGACTCCCCCCTTCACTATCTCTCATCGGGTGAAGGGGGAATTGTTTGAAATAAGTCTGAAGCCCGCCCGGGGCCGCCCGCGTCAGGGCTGCCGCGCCTGGCCGGAGTTCGGGTCGATCATCAGGGACGATTCATCGACAGCCTCGATATCCGCGCCCGTGACAATGTCGAGTTCGTGCAGCACGTCGTTGTCCCAGCGCTCATCGGGAGCTCCGCTCATGTACCACGACGAGCCATTGTCGGCGAGGATGATGCCGTATTTCTTCATCGCCTGCAGGATCACCCGCGCCTGCGTGGAGAATCGGGAAATGTCATAGGACGCCTTGAGGCGGAAGCGGGCCCCCATGGGGGGATACTCGGCTCCCGTGAGGTTCGAGGCGTGGTGCCTCGCCGGCCAGATAAACTCCTTCTTCGTTCGCGGAGCCGTAAACCGGATGGCATGCCGGATCTCGCCCGCAGCCACTTCGTCATACCGTGCAAGACCGGGAAGAATGGGGAGCCCGGCCGCGTCGGCGGATGTCCAGGTGGCGGGCCGCAGCGGCCCGTTCGCGGTGAGATCGTAGATGGCTCCCGAGCCCGCGGTCCAGGTTCCGTTCGACTGCGGAAAAGCGTAGTAGAGTTCGTACAGCTTACAGGTTCCTTGCTCGAGCACGAGCACGTGCCGGTCGCCGTCGCTGCCGGGGCCGCCTTCGATGGGGGGATTCGCGGGGATGGGATACGGCCCCGGATCACTTTCGTCCGCGTAATCGAAGCTCACATTGACTTTCGGCTGTCCCTGGGGAACGACGACAAAGGGGATACCGATCGGTCCGCCATCCCACAGGCCGGAACCGAAATCCATATGAAATCCGCGGCTCGAACCGATGGTATTGACCCAGGCGGAGGAATTGGCGTGCACCGGAAGGGTGTCGATGGGCGTGTTCCAGACATTGTCAGCCGGAAAGATATTGCAGCCGGAGATTTTCGGCGCGTTGCCGGCGGGCGGTGGCGGAGGTGGGGGCGGCGGTGGAGGAGGAGGTGGTGGAGGCGGCGGCGGTGGAGGGGCCGGAGTCAGCAGGCCGAAGTTGAAGAACGTACGGGTCAGGAAGGCGGCCATCTGTTCCCGGTTTACATACTGGGAGGGGCAGTAGGTGAGATCGGTACAGCCTTGGGTCACTCCCATGTCCCACAACTTCTGCACATACGGGAACAGGGCATCCGCGGTGGGCACATCGGAAAACCGCGCCTCCGGCGGATAAGGGAACGAGGCGCCAAACCGCGCCCGCACGAGGTATTGAGCCATCTGCCCGCGGGTAACCAGCGAATTCGGACAGAACTGTCCGCTGCCGCATCCCAGGTTGATGTTCAGTTCCCTCATCTTCTGGACATACTTGAACAGAGGGTTGCCCGCCGGCATGTCCGCGAAAAACGGAACGGTGGGATAGGAGAAGGATTCGCCGAGCATGGCCCGGATGACGAAAGCCGCCATTTGAGCCTGCGTGACGTGATCGCCCGGGCAGTATAGGGGCGGAACCGCCGAGCAGCCTATCGAGACGCTGAACTTCCCGAGCAGATAGATATAATCCGCCCAGGGGTGCGACACTGGCACGTCGTTGAAGACCTGCGCCGCGGCTCCGGGAGTGAATACCACCAGCCCGACGGGGATCTGCAAATCGGCGGCGCCGTTTGTTGCCGCCCTGAGCGACCCGGAGTAGACATTCGCCGCGAGAGCCCCCGGGTTCACCGAAACATTCACCGTCGCCGGAGCGGTTCCCTGGGCGGGAGCCACGGAGAGCCAGGGCGCATCCGAGGTAAGGGTGTACGGCGTGTTCGAGGCGGCGCTCAACTGCATGGGCCGCGAAGCCGGTGCAGCGGTGCCGGGAGTGTGGACGAAGCGCAACGCGCCGGGCGTAGCCGAAAAAGGCGACGCGGAAGCGCCGGTCTGCCCGGCTTGCCGCGGGCCGGAAGCGGGTTTCGAAAGGCTGCCGCTATACTCGTATACCTCCCCGGAAGCCCGTTCAAGTCCGGATCCGGCTTCCTGGCCCACGGGAAATCCGCCGACTCCGCACTGCTCGAATCCGTTTCCTTCCAGCTGAATATCCACGGTTCCGCCGGCGGCGTCCACGCACCAGCCGGACGCGTCATGGATGCGATTCGCCCGCAAACGGCCTTGGCGGACAGCAGTGAGGGTGACGGCGCTGCCCCAATCTCCGGAGATGTCGCTTGCTTCCACGGTCACATGCGCCGAGCGGCTGAGATGGAGCGTCCGGGCTGAGATGCCGCGTAGAGAGAGGTGCTCGCATCCGAACGAGGAAAGGGCGCCGGCCACGCGGATACCGATGATCGAGAGATAACGGCAGTTGGAGAGGCGGAATGCCGGCGTCCGGACAGTGCCCGCGCCCTCGCCCGCTTCGACAACCACCGGAGCCTCGCTCGAACCCTGAAGCGCCTCGAAATCGGCGGGAAAGTTGTCTTCCGTATATGTTCCCGGCGCCAGTAGGATGCGGAAGCCGCCGGCCGGGACTTGCGCGGGAATGCGCGCCAGCGCTTCCCTGACGGAGGCGAGAGCTTCCGCGCGCGCGGCTCCGCTGTTCGAGTCGTCGCCCGCGAGCGGGTCTACCCAAAGGACTCGCGCCTTGGGGGAATTCGTCTGGGAATAGACAAAGGGTAGCGTCAGCCCGCTGATCGCGAAGGCCACGCCGAAGAAGCGTCGATAGAGCCGCAGCATGGTTCTCTTATTCTTTCGGCGGGGAGATTGCCTTGAAAATAGATCAGTAGGGCTTCTCCGGTCAAGTGATAAGGAATAAAGGAATATATGCTAAGAGGGACATATGTCTCTCTGCTTCGTCCTACTGGCACTTGTCCCGGCGGTCTTCGCCCAGGACTACGATCTGCTTATCCGCAATGGCCGCCTGGTGGATGGCACGGGCAATCCGTCGTTCCTGGCGGACCTGGCGATCAAGGACCAGCGCATTGCCGCCATCGGCAAGTTGAGCGGCGGAACCGCCCGCCGGACGATCGATGCCGGCGGACGGATCGTAGCCCCGGGGTTCATCGATATCCACAATCACTCCGACTACACGGTATTGGAGGATGGCAATGCGCAGTCGATGATCCGCCAGGGCGTGACCAGCATGATCTTCGGCGAGGGCGGCTCGGCCGCGCCATCGCGGGAGTTTCCGCGCTTTGCGGACTATTTTCGCAGGCTGCTCGAGAAGGGGATCAGCACGAACATCGGTTCCTATGCCGGATCGAGCCAGATCTGGGTGCAGGTACGCGGAGAAAGGGCGGGTCCGCCCTCAGCGGAGGAGCTGGACAGAATGCGCGCCGCGGTGCGGCAGGCGATGGAGGATGGAGCGCTGGGCGTGGCGAGTTCGTTGAGTGGGCCTCCGGGTTCCTGGATCGACACCAACACGCTGGTTGCCATGTGTGAGCAGGCGGCGCCCTACAACGGCATCTACTCGACGCACATGCGCACGGAAGGTTTCGGAGTGTTCGAATCGGTGGCCGAAGCGCTCGAGATCGGCCGGCGGGCGCACGTGCCGGTGGACATCATTCACCTCAAGATCGCCGAACACAAGTTGTGGGGCCGCATGCCGGAACTGGTGGCCACCATCGCCAACGCGCGCGCCCAGGGCCAGCAGGTGGAAGCCAACGTCTACCCATACCGCGCCGGGCAGAATAACCTCTCGAGCATCATTCCCCCGTGGGCGCACGAAGGGGGCAGAAGCGCCATGATCGCGCGCCTCAAGGATCCGGCGCTGCGTCCGCGCCTCGAGCGGGAGATATTGAACGGCATTCCGGGCTCGAACTGGTACAACCACTACACGGCCACGGGGTCGTGGGAGGGAATGCTGCTGGTTTCGTTTTCGAACCCCGCGTACAAGAAGTATGAGGGCAAGCGCATGAATGAGGTGATCTCGGGGATGGGAGGCGATCCGATCGGCGTGCTTTTCCGGGTCTTGATCGACAATTCGGGGAGCGTCCCGACGGTCTATTTCCACCACTCCGAGGAAGACATGCGCTACGCGCTGAAGCAGCCGTTCGTCTCGATCGGGTCGGACGGCACGGCGGTCACAACGGAGGGGCCGCTCGCCAAGGGGCATCCCCACCCGCGCTATTACGGCACGTTCCCGCGCGTTCTCGGACGGTACGTGCGGGAGGAGAAGACGCTCCCGATGGAGGATGCCATCCGAAAGATGACATCGGCCAACGCGGCGAAGATTCATGTGTATGACCGGGGCCTGCTGCGGCCGGGGATGATGGCGGATGTGACGGTGTTCGATCCGGCACGGGTGGCGGACAACGCCACGTTCGAAAAGCCGCATGCGTATGCTTCGGGGATCGAGTATGTGGTGGTGAACGGGACAGTGGTGCTCGATCAGGAACGGCACACGGGGGCGCGTCCGGGCCGGATTCTCAAACCGTCACGGTGAGGCGCGCGGGTGAGAGGAAGCCGCGCCTCGGGCCACTAATCCACTGTGGCGTTGCAGTGGTGTTTGTGTGTGCTGGGCGCGGCCGCGGCCATCCCGTGGGGCAGTGATCCCACGGCGGAGGCCTATGCGGCGCTGAAAGCAAAGGATTACGAAACCGCGGCGGCGCGGTTCCGCGAGGCCATTCAGAGAGATGCAAAGCGCATCGAGCCGCGGAGAGAGCTCGCCTATACGCTGCTCAAGATGGGGGATACGGAGGATGCGCGGGATGAGTTCGCCTCCATCGTGAAGCTGGCTCCGGAGGACTGGCACAGCGCTCTCGAGTACGGCTACCTGTGTCATGAGACCGGCCGGATCGGGGAAGCAAGGCGGGTGTTCGACCATGTGCGGAAGGCGGGTGATGCGGCGTCGAAGGCGGCCGCGGAACAGGCCTTCCTGAACGTGGACCGGCCGTTGATGGAAGCGATCCGCCGGTGGACGAACGCGCTGGCGCACGACCCCAACGACTACGGCGCGCACCTCGAACTGGCGCGGGCGGCCGAACAGCGGGGCGATGGAAAGACGGCGGCCGAACACTACCGGCGGGCGTGGGAATTGCGTCCGGCCGGGCGCGGTCTGCTGGTGGACCTGGGGCGTGCGCGGCGGATGACGGGTGATGAGGAAGGCGCGCTGGCGGCGTGGCTGGCGGCTTCGCGGGGAGGCAATCCCAGGGCGGCCGAGCAGGCGCGGGAGTTTCTCCCGGCACGGTATCCTTATGCGTCCGAGTTCCGGAAGGCGATTGAACTCGACCGGATGAATGTGGAACTGCGCCGGGAACTGGCGTTCCTGTGGCTGGCGGTGCGCAAGCCACGGGAAGCGGAGGCGGAGTTTGCGCAACTGCTCGAGATCGCGCCGGATGACTTGTTGTCGCTCGCGCAACTGGGAATGATGCGGCTTGAGCGCAATGATGCCGCCGGCGCGCTGCCGCTACTCGAGAAGGTATTGCGGGGCAACGACCCGGCGCTGGTGAAGCGGGTGAGGGACGCGATGAACGCCAAGGGCCTGAAGCCGCGGGCGGCTGTCGAGCCGCGCGGCAACAAGGCGATGGGGGACCGCAGCTACGAGCAAGGATACATGAAGGACGCCGAGCGGTACTATCTCGCGGCGCATGAAGAGAACCCGCGCGATCACGAGGTGAATCTCAAGCTCGGCTGGACTTACAACATGCTGCGCCGGGACGAGGAAGCGATCCGTTATTTCGAGATGGCGCGCAAGAGCGCCGACAGAAAGCAGAGGGCCGAAGCGGAGCGGGCGTACCACAACCTGAAGCCCGCTCTTGCACGGTTCCGGACGACGGCCTGGGTGCTGCCGGTATTCTCCTCGCGATGGCATGAAGGCTTTACCTACGGGCAGTTGAAGACGGAAATGCGGATTGGGAAACTGCCGTTCCGGCCTTACCTGTCCGTTCGCTTCGTGGGAGATTCGCAGCATGCGGCGGGAACGTTGAATCCGCAGTATCTTTCGGAAAGCTCGTTCATTGGCGGAGTAGGCGTGGCGACTAAGCCATGGAAAGGGTTGACCGGATGGGCGGAGGCGGGCAACGCGGTGCGCTACCGGGAGCGGACGGACGTGGGCAGAATGATCCCCGACTACAGGGGCGGCCTCTCCTACGGGCACGCGTTCGGGCGCGGGATCGGCTCCGAGGCGGGGTGGTTCGCGCAGACGAATGCCGACGTGGTGACGCTGAGCCGGTTCCGGTGGAATACGCTGGTGTACTCGCAGAACAAGGCCGGGTTCACGATGCCGCGCCTTGGCGGACTCGAATGGCAGGTGGCATGGAACGCGAACCTCACGGTGGACCGCAATCGCGAAGTGTGGGCGAATTTCTTCGATACAGGCCCGGGAGTGCGGTTCCGGATGCGGTGGATGCCTCCGTCCATGGTCTGGTCGGTGGATGTGCTGCGGGGCCGCTATCTGATGGATGGATACCCGCTGGGGCCGGTGTATTACGATGTGCGCGCCGGGGTGTGGTATGCGATCAGCCGTTAGCCGGACGGTGGCGCTGTTGGGATTGGCCGCCGGTTGGTGCGCCGCCGGGGACGGCGCCGCCTGGAACGCTATTCTTTCGTCGGTGAACCTCACGCCGGATACGGGCGCGCCCGTGATCCTACCGGCGGAATCGGGGGCGATGACGCCCGATGAAGTGGCGCTGCGTCTCACGCGCGGTTACTACGTGATCCTCGAGGGGCAGTCGAAGGCGGCGGAGAGCCTTGGATTTCACGCCGGGCCGAAGCGCGTGACAGTGCGGAGCCTGGTGGACCGGCATGATCCAGGAGTCCAGGTGGTGTGGGAGCGGGCGGTGGAGGTTCCGGTCTTCCAGGCGCCGCCCGAGGCAACCGTGTACGCCCATGAGCGCTGGACGGGCGCGCCGCTGGTTGTGGGAATGCGCAGGAACACGGGCGCGGTGCTGTGGATTGCCACGGATCCGGGGCCGGGCGGGAGGGAACGCTTTCCATACCTGCTGCAGGCGCTGCGGGATCTGGGGCTCGAACCTCCGCTGACCAGCAAGCGGCTGTGGGTGTTTCTCGACACCTCCTACCGCATGCGCGTGGACCCGGACTATATGGCGAAGCTCTGGCGGAGGAACGGCATCGCCGCGCTGCACATCGCGGCGTGGCATTACTTTGAAGGCAGCGAGCAGCGCGACGCCTATCTGCGGCGGCTCATTGGAGCGTGCCACCGCAACGCCATTCTGGTGTATGCGTGGCTCGAGTTGCCGCACGTGAGCGAACGGTTCTGGGAATTGCACCCGGAATGGCGGGAGAAGACGGCGCTTGGCACGGACGCCCACCTCGACTGGCGTAAGCTGATGAACCTGCGCAACCCGGACTGCGCCCGCGCGGTGAGGCAGGGGGTGGAGGATCTGCTGCGGCGCTTTGATTGGGACGGCGTCAATCTCGCGGAGCTGTATTTCGAATCGCTCGAGGGGCACGCCAACCCGTCGCGGTTCACCCCAATGAATTCCGATGTGCGGAAGGAGTTCCGGGAAAAGGCGGGGTTTGATCCGGCGGACCTGTTTCGCGCGGAGAGCGAGCGACACTGGCCGAAGAACGCCGCCGGGCTGAGGCGGTTTCTGGATTACAGGGTGGAGCTGGCCGAGCGCATCGAGCGCGAGTGGATGGCGGAAATCGGACGAATGCGGAAGGAGTTTCCATACCTGGACCTCGTTCTGACGCACGTCGATAACCTGCTCGACGAAGAAACGCGGGATCGCATCGGGGCGGACGCGCGGCGCCTGCTGCCGCTGCTCGAGACGCAGGACTTCACATTTCTGGTGGAAGATCCGGCCACGGCCTGGAACATGGGTCCGGAGCGCTATCCGAAACTGGCCGCCGCTTATGCCCCTCTGGTAAAGAAACCGGGGAGGCTGGCGATTGACATCAACGTGGTGGAGCGCTACCAGGATGTCTATCCGGCCAGGCAGCAGACGGGAGTGGAACTGATGCGCGAACTCCACCTGGCCGCGCAGGCATTCCCGCGCGTCGCGCTGTATTTCGAGAGTTCGCTGCGCAAGACGGACTGGCCCTTGGCGGGCGCGGCGGCGGCCGCGGTGAAGGCCCTGCGGCGGGAGGAACGCCGGACGGTGGTGGACCTTGCCGCCAGCGGAGGGGTGAAATGGCACGGTCCGGCGAAGGTGGATGGAACACCGTGGCCGGTAGTGAGCCAGGGGACGGTGTGGCTTCCGGCGGGCGAGCACGTGGTCGAGCCGGGCGATAGCGACCCGGCGGTGCGGCTGCTGGACCTGAACGCGGAGCTGAAGAGCGCCCGGGTGGAGGGCGCCACCCTGGAACTGGCCTACGAGAGCGCCACGCGGGCGCTCGCCATGCTCAACCGGACGCCGAAGAAACTCGAGGTGGACGGCCGGGAGGTGGAGCCGAAGATCTGGGCGTTCGACGACGGGTGGGTGCTGGTGTTGCCTCCCGGGCAACATGTAGTGACTGTAATTACGGATTCAGGCGTATAATCGTCGAAGCATGCCGAAGACTTCCTACGCCGAGTTTCAACTGGAAGTGGATCCAGGCCATCCACAAGCACAGGCAGACAAAGGGCTGGAGCGGCCGGACCGGGATACTCCTTTCCGGATCCTTGTAATGGGTGATTTCACTGGCCGCGCGAGCCGCGGAATCAGGACGGCGGGGCCGCGCAAGCCGGTTTCCGTCGATCGGGACAACTTCGAGGATGTTCTGGACAGCCTGGATGTCCAACTGAGAATTCCGCTCGAGGGAGGAGCCGGCCTGGACATCCGGTTTCACGAACTGGATGATTTTCATCCCGATCACCTGTTTCAAAAAATGCCGCTTTTCCGGAAATTGCGGGAGTTGCGCGATCAATTGGATGACCCGGCGACGTTTGCCGCCGCCGCGCGCGAGCTAGGCATCGCCATCGGCGAAAAGAAACCCGCCGCGCCGCCTCCTCCGCCGGTGACGCAGCAGGCGGCGGGAGCGTCGCTGTTGGGAGGGAGCCTGCTCGAACAGGCGATGCGGGCGACCGAGGAGCGCGGCATGGGAACCACGCCCTCCTACGATCCGATGGAGCGTTACCTGCGGTCGCTGGTGGCTCCGCACCTGGCGCCGAAGCCGGACCCGAAAAAGAAGGAGGTCATCGAGCAGGTGGACGCGGCCACGGGCGCGGTAATGCGTGGAATACTGCACCACCCCTCCTACCAGGCGCTCGAATCCGCGTGGCGCGCCCTGTTCTTCCTCATCAGGGAGTTGGAGACCGGCCCCATGCTGAAGGTCTACCTGCTCGACATCTCGAGGGAGGAAGTGGAGGCGGACATCGCCACGGCCGGCGATCTGCGCGGCACGGCGCTCTACAAAGTGTTGGTGGAACAGACGGTGCGCACGCCGGGCGCGCATCCCTGGGCTGTGCTGGTGGGCGCCTATGCCTTCGGTCCGGACATGAGCGATCTGAACCTGCTGGGGCGGCTCGGCATGTTGGCCAGGCAGGCGGGAGCGCCGTTTCTCGCCTACGGGAACCCGCGGTTGCTCGGCTGCGAATCGCTTGTTAAGACTCCGTATCCAGGGGAGTGGAAGCCGGGGGCGGAACTCGAGGGATGGAACCTGATCCGCTCTTTGCCGGAGGCGCGGCACCTGGGCTTGATAGCGCCGCGATTCCTGCTGCGGATGCCCTATGGAAAGGCGAGCGAATCGACCGAGTTGTTCGCCTTCGAGGAGATGGACGCGGTTCCCAATCACGAAGATTACCTTTGGGGAAACCCGGCTTTCGTTTGCGCCTACCTGTTGGGACAGATGTTTTCCGAATTCGGCTGGGGCATGGCCGGGGATGAGATCCTGAGCCTTCACCGGTTGCCGATGCACGTCTACAGGCAGGACGGGGAAGCGAAGATGACGCCGTGCGCCGAGACGCTTTTGACGGAGACGGCAATGGAGCGGATGCATGATGCGGGCCTGATGTGCCTGCTCTCGTACGCGGGCAGGGATGAAGTGCGGCTGGCGGGTTTCCGCAGCGTGGCGGCGGGCGGCAGGGCACTGGCCGCGCGGTGGGGGTGAGGTTCGGGGTGCGGGGCGTGGCGGCCCGGGCCGCTACAGGGATGCGATCTTGCGCCGCATCGCCAGAAGATAGCCGCCGAGAGCGGCCAGCAAGGCCCCATTGGCGGCCAGGACCACGGGAGCCGTATAGATCGGAATCAGGGAGCCGATGGCGAGACTTCCGATGGGCATGCCGCCTCGAAAGGCGACATTGAACACGCTCATCACGCGCCCGCGCATCTCATCGGAAGTGATCAGTTGAACGAGCGAGGTGATCATCGCGAAGCAGGAGATGAGCGCCGCGCCGCCCAGAAAGAGGAACACGCAGCTCAGCCACAACGTTTTCGACAACGCGAAACCCGCCATCATGAAACCGAACAGGACAAGCATGACCAGCGTCAGCAGTCCTTTTTGACGGATGTGTCCGACGGCGGCCACCAGAAGCGCCCCCGCCACCGACCCCGCGCCGGAGGTGGACAGGAGGAGCGAGTAGGTGTTGGCGCCCTCGTGCAGCACATCCTTGGCGAAGACGGGAAGAAAGACCACGATCGGAAAACCGAGCATGGTCATGCAGAAGGCGAGGAAGATCAGCGAAACCATGGCCTCCTGGCGGCGGACGAAGGAGAACCCCTCTTTCATGCTCTCGAGCATGGACTGGTGCTTTTCGGCGGGAACGTAGCGTTCATTCAGGAAGAAAAGCGAGAGGATGACGGCGATGAAGGAGACGCCGTTGAGGGAGAAGCACCAGGCGGCGCCGAGTTGGGCCATGGCGATGCCGCCGACCACGGGGCCGATGACGCGCGCGAGGTTGAACTGAATGGAATTGAGGGCGATGGCATTGGGGAGGTCCTCGGGCTTTACCAGGCGCGGGATCAGAGCCTGGTAGGCCGGCCCGCCGAAGGCCTGCGCCAGGCCGCTGCAGAAGGACAACGACAGGATATGCCACACCTGCACCTTATTTAGAGCGAGCAGCGCGGCCAGGAGAAACGCGCTGCTCATCTGGATGATCTGCGACGCAATCAGCAGGTGGCGCCGGTCCTTGCGATCGGCGACAACGCCGCCCACGAGTGAGAACAGAAGGATCGGGACTTCTCCGAGGAACGAGTCCAGCCCAAGCAGGAACGAGGACTTGGACAACTCGAGGACGAGCCAGCTTTGCGCGAGTTTCTGCATCCACGTTCCAATGCTGGAGGTGCATGCGCCAAGCCACATGAGCCGGAAATCCCGGTACTCGAAGGCCTTGAAAACCCGCTTTATCAAAATGGACGATCCTTAGGGCAGCGGCTTCTCACGGTGAATGAGATGCACAATGTTCCCGTCTCCATCCTTGAAAAACACCAGACGATTGCCCTGAGTGGTGTAAGGCTCGCCGAGAAACTCGATGCCTCGCGCCTTCAGTTCGGCGTAGCCGGCGTCGAAGTCATCAACGGCGATGGCGAGATGCCGGATGCCGGGTTCCTTCATCCCGGGCGTCCGCGCCATGGCTCCGTCGGAGGGGATGATCTCGAGCATCGATCCGTTGGGAGCCTTGACGAAATAGAAAACGTCATAGCTGAAATTGATATGGAAACCCAGATGGTCCACATACCACTGAGCAAGCTTTCTCGGGTCGGGAGAGGCGATGGCGGTGTGTTCGAGTCCTTTAAACATCACCGTGATTCTAACAGGAACCAGCCGGGGGGCGCGGCGGTTCACTGATCCAAAGGGATCTCGAAGTAGAGCAGTTCCTTGCCTGTCCGTGCCTCGGTGATGCCGCGAATGTAGATGTGAGAGCCCTTCAGATGCGGTGTCTGGAAATAGACGAACCCGTGCGCGGATTCGCCGGGAGGCAGCATCTTCGCGTTCATCGCATAGCCCTCGATCTCGAAACTGGCGAGTTTGTTCTTACGCTTTCGGGGAATGGGATTGGGGATGGGGCTGCCGCCGAGGTTCGGCCGCCGCGGCCCCTCGATGTACTGTACGTCGGAGGCGGGAGTGGCGTCGACGCGGTAGCGGCCGGGGGTGACATAGGTAATCTCCATCTGGCGGAGGTTGAGCGTCTGCCCGCTGCCGTTCCGCATCACGAGCAACACCGGCAGCACCCCGTAAGCGTTGAGATTCAGCTTTCCAAAGGCGGATTTCATCTGCTCGGCGGTTGTGTAGGGCACGGCGGCGATGATGAGGCCTTCGCTTGTCTGTTTGGTGGGATAGGAATCGGCCGGCTGGACCTCGAATCGCTTGTCCTTGCCGGCGGCCCAAGCGGTTATACTCAGGATGAGTAAGAGCCAAGACCTGCGCGTGTTCATTTACTTCCTCTACCGGCTTTTGGGCGTTCTCTCGTTTCCATTGATCCTACTGTACCTTCTGAGCCGCGGAATGCGCGACCGGCGGTATTGGAGCCACATCGGAGAGCGGCTGGGCGGCGCGCCGCCGGCATTTCAACCGACGGTGCCCGGCGGCATCTGGTTGCATGCGGTTTCCGTGGGAGAGGTGATCTCCGCCGTGGAGCTTCTGCGCCAGTTGCGGGAGCAGTTCCCTTCCCAGCGGCTCTATGTCTCGGTGACGACGGTGGCCGGACGGCAGATCGCCGCGATGCGGCTGAAGACGATCAGCGACGGAATCTTCTACGCGCCGGTAGACCTGTGCTGGGCGGTGCGGCGCGTGCTGCGGCGCATCCGCCCCCAACTGGTCGTGGTGATGGAGACGGAGATCTGGCCCAACCTCTACCGCGAGGCGAAGCGCTTCGGATGCGGTCTGGTGGTGATCAACGGCCGCATCTCCGACAAGGCGTTCCCCCGGTATATGCGTCTGCGGGGACTGTTCCGCGCCACGCTGCGCTTACCGGATGCGATTCTCGTGCAGAACCGCATCGCCATGGGCCGGTATCTCGCGCTCGGCGCCCCGGCATCGAGAGTGCGGGACGCCGGGAATCTCAAGTATGACTTTCGCGCGGCCGGGGCCGAGCCGCCGGCGATGGTGCGGCTTTTGGCGGCGAAGCTTCAACCTTCGGCGATCTGGATTGCGGCAAGCACGATGCCCCCCGCGGTGGCGGGCGATCCGGATGAAGATGACGTGGTCATCGAAGCCTTTCGTGCCCTGGCTTCGAATGAGCGGCTCCTGCTGATGCTCGCGCCGCGCCGGCCGGAACGCTTCGACCCGGCGGCTGAGAAGCTGGAACGGGCCGGAGTACGCTTCCTGCGCCGCTCGGAACTTACCGCGGAAAGCTCGCTGAGCCTGCCGGGAGTTCTGCTGGTGGATACGATGGGGGAACTGAGTTCCCTGTTCGCGCTGGCGGATGTGGTGTTCATGGGGGGCACGTTTGCGCACCGCGGCGGTCACAACATCCTCGAGCCGGCGTTCTTCGCGAAACCTGTTATCATCGGCCCCCACATGGAAAACTTTCCGGATATAGCGGAAGAGTTTCGCGCGCACGGCGGTGTGTACGCGGCCGATAATCCGGAGCAACTGGCGCGGGCGGTGAGTCATCTGCTGACAGACGTTGAATTGCGGACGCGCATCGGCGAAACGGCCCGGCGGTTGACGGAGGGGCGGAGAGGGGCGACGGCACGCGCCGTGGCGGCGCTGATCGAGAGCTACTCCGAAGCCATGCCGCGCAAAGTGCATTCGCTGGCGGCGATTACGATATTGGGTCCGCTTTCCCTGCTCTGGCGCGCGGGCGTGGCGTGGGACAGGCGCCGCAAGCTTGCGCAATCCGGAAGTCTGCGGGCGCCGGTGATCAGCGTGGGAGGAATCGTCGCGGGGGGCTGCGGCAAGACGCCGTTCACCGAGCACATCACGCGATGGATGAGCGAGGAGGGCTTTCATCCAGCCATTCTGACGCGCGGATACAAGCGGGGATCGCCGGAAAGGAGCACGGTGCTCGCGGCGGGGGCGCAGTGTCCGGTGGCGCGAACCGGCGACGAGGCGCAGATTCTGTTGCGCGCGGGAACCGCTTCGCTGGGCATCGGGGCGGATCGCCTGGCGACGGGCCGGGAGTTGGAGCGGCAACTGCGGCCGGGCGTAATTGTGCTCGATGACGGGTTTCAACACTGGCGTGTGCGAAGAGACGCCGACATCGTGATGCTGGACGCGCTGGATCCGTTCGGCGGCGAAGCGCTGATACCGCTCGGTAGATTGAGGGAACCGCTGAGTTCCCTTCAAAGGGCATCGGCATTCGTGGTTGCCCGGGCATCCATCCCCACGCCGTGGAAGGGTCTCGAGAGGAGGCTCAGGGAATACCAGCCGGATGCGCCGGTCTTTTACAGCCGCGTGAAGGCGGTCGAGTGGGTGGCCGTGGACGGCACGGAGCGGTCTCCGGCCGGCCGGTTGCCGTCGAGCCCGGCCGCCGTATTTTGCGGTTTGGGGAATCCGGCGTCGTTCCACGGCACACTGCATGACCTCGGAATCGAGCCGGTATTTTCGTGGGCATTTGGAGATCACCACCATTACCGGACGCGCGAGTTGCGCCGGCTGGCGCACCAGGCGCAGGCGGAGGGAGCGCGCATTCTGCTGACAACCGGGAAGGATTTGATGAATCTGCCCGCGGACGCGGCCGAACATGTGAAACCTTTACGGATATACTGGCTGCGGATGCGGATCGAGATGGAACGGGAAGAGGAGTTTTTCGAATGGCTCCGGAAGATCCGCGCGCGGCGGGAAGATGAGGGTTATTTGGAGGGATAATCGCGCGACGGAGGACCGGAAGGGTGTGTTATGCTGATTCGACATTAGGGAAATGCCCCATCGAACAGCGCTTCCCAAGATCTGTATTGCTCTTGGGTTATCCAACATAGACACGTTGATGGCCCATGCCCGGCACGAGGCCGAATCCGGAGAGACATTCCTCGAGTTCCGGCTCGACTACCTGCCGCGGCCCGAACAGGGAGTGAAGGCGATCGCGGAGTTTCTGTCGCAATATCCCCAGTGCACGCTGCTCGCCACCTGCCGCCGCCACCAGAATCACGGGCATTTCAACGGCAGCATCGAGGAACAGGTGAAGATTCTCGAAGCCGCCATCGGCGCGGGGGCGCGCGCCGTCGATATCGAGGTCGAAAGCGCGGAGAACATCCAGCATAAGCTGGACGGGCTGCGGGGACGGGCCTGGCTGGTCCTCTCTTACCACAACTACGGAGGGACGCCTTCGCTCGACACGGTGCTGCGCCGCATGCTGCGCATTCCCGCCGACGCCTACAAACTGGTGAGCACGGCTCGCAAGCCGAGCGACAACTACCGGGTTCTCTCTCTGGCGAAAGCGCATCCGCGCAGTCCGCTGGTGCTGCTGGCGATGGGCGAGACGGGATTTCCCACGCGCGTCCTGTCGACAGCGATGGGAGGACTCTACACCTACGCGGCGCCATGGTCCGCGGAAGGAACGGCGGCCGGGCAGGTTTCCGCGAAGATGCTTCGCAATCAGTACCGTGTCGAGAAATTCTCGAAGGCGGCGAAGATATACGGGGTGATTGCCGATCCCGTGCGGCACTCGATTTCACCCGCCGTTCACAACCGCGCGTTTCAATCGCGGCGTGTCGACAGCGTATATCTGCCATTCCTGGTGCATCCCCCGCAATTGAAGGATTTCTTCCTGCTGGCGGACAAACTGCCGGTTGCTGGGTTCAGTGTAACGATTCCGCACAAACAAAAGATCCTGCGGTACCTGGACGTTGTGGATCCGCTGGCGCGGCGGATCGGAGCCGTCAATACGGTGTATCGCAAGGCCGGCAAGTGGCGCGGGTTGAACACGGACGTGCAGGGTGTGCTGGGACCGCTCGGCAAGAAGATAAGGCTGGCGAAGTCGAGCGTGCTGGTGGTGGGAAATGGCGGCGCGGCGCGCGGGGCGGCGTTCGCGCTCGCCGACGCGGGCGCGAAAGTGGCCATTGCCGGAAGAAATCCCGATCGTGTTCGCGCGCTGGCGAAAGCGTGCAACGCGGAGCCGCTGATGAAGGAGCAACTGGATTCGCGCTATTTCGACGCGCTGGTTCACGCGACGCCTCTCGGCATGTTTCCGCACACCGATGAGTGTTACTTCGCGGACCGCATTCCGGGAGAGATCGTCTTCGACATGGTGTACAACCCGCTCGAGACGCTGCTTCTCAAACGCGCCGCCGCCGGAAAAAAGGTGGTCATCAACGGACTGCAGATGTTTCTCGAGCAAGCCGCCCTGCAATTCGAGACATGGACCGGACTCTCGGCGCCCCGCGCGGCAATGGAGAAAGCGGCGCTCGAGGCGTTGGGGCAGGGTCATTGAGATGAAGCTCCCGCCTCCGCCCGCTCCCGGGGAAGTCCGCTCGATGGCTCTCGCCGTGGTTGCCGAAGACCGTTTTCCGATGCTCGCCACCATGGACGGTTCGCAGCCCCGCGTGCGCCCGGTTTCGCCCGTTAAGACCGATGGGTTCACCGTGTACATCGCCTCGATGCGCTCTTCGAACAAGACGGCGGAGATCGAACAGTGCGCGAAGGTCGAGTTGTGCTACCTGACGAAGGATCACGATCAGGTGCGCGTCACCGGGATCGCGGAAGCCGTAACGGAGGGCCGTACGCGGCGGGAGATATGGGACGCCAACCCGCTGCTGCGGGCCTATTTGAAATCGGTGGACAACCCGGAATTCATGCTGTACGTCGTGCGGCCTACTCATGTGCGGTTCATGCGGGAGTGGGCGCTCGAATACTTTGACGTTCCGCTCGAATAGCACACGCGGCCTGCCTCAGGCGACATCGTACTTCTTGAACCAGGCGAGCATGCGGTTCCAGGCGTCGGCGGCCTCCGCCGGGCGATAGCTGGCGCGGTAATCGGCATGAAAGCCGTGGGGGGCGTCCGGATAGACGACAATTTCAGATTTGCTGGTCCCTTTTGCCAGCTCCGCGATCATTTCCTCGACGGTGTCCAGGGGGATGCCGCGGTCCCGGCCGCCATAAAGTCCGAGAACGGGAGTCTTCAGCGAGGCGGCGATGGCGGCGGGTTGAACCGGCTGGAGCGGGCGCGCCGGTCGCGGGGGCCGGGAGAGCACACCGTACCAGGCCGCGGCTGCCTTCACCTTCGGCTGCCGGGCGGCGTAGAGCCAGGTGATGCGTCCTCCCCAGGAGAAACCCGTAATGGCGATTCTGGTCTTGCTCCCTTTTTCCGCAATCGCCCATTCGAGCGCCGAATCGAGATCCTCCATCGCCTCGCGATCGGGTGTTTTCGACACGATCCCGCTGATGATACGCCGCGCGTCGCCAATTCCCGAGGGGTCGCCGTGGCGGTGGAAAAGATCCGGCGCTATGGCGAAATAACCGAGTTTCGCCAGACGGCGGCAGACATCCCTGATGTACTCGTTCACGCCGAAGATCTCTTCCACGACAAGCAGGATCGGATACCCGTTCAGGCGCGCCGGGCGCGCGGCATAGCCGGGAATGCTCTCCCCGTCACGGGACGGAATAGACACCTCCCGGGCGATCAGGCCACGGGTGTCCGTGACAATGGCTGCCGCCGCCGGGCGCGCGGCGAGCGCAAGTCCGGCGGGCAGATA
>JABAQT010000022.1:34582-101991 GCA_019187195.1 Bryobacteraceae bacterium | reverse complement strand
AGGTAGTACGTTTTCATCGGGGTGCGTTCAAAATCGGACAATTGCCGCCGCACCGCCCGGCCGTCCACCCACTCATAAACCGGCACTTCCCAGGGATTGAACGTATCGAGCAGGCCACGCTCCTTGGCGATGCGGAACAGATTTACATCTCCCGGTTCGTGTCCGCCGAGGTACATGCCGATCATGTCCAGGCGCAGTTTATTCTTGCTGAACATCACGAGGTTCGTCATGTAATCGTTCCCGATGCCGAAACCATCGCCGTCGCGGCCGTAAATGCCCTCGATGATGGCGAGGCCGGTGTTCAGCGTCTGGGTATTGTCGCAGGTCTTGTGCGCCCACAGTTCCTGATGCATGGGGCCCAACGGAGCGGGGCTGTCATAGCGGGCGTAACCCAGTTTGCGGTGGTTCTCGAAGTAGCGGTTGACGCGGCGTTCCACGTCGGGGTGGATGTCGGGCTTCATGAAGTCCGGCACTCCGGTCACCATGCTCCAACCCGGACAGAACCGCACGTACGGCTTCACCACCAAACCCTGCTCGTTCTTGGTGGATAGCGTCATGCACATGCCGTGCGACTTCCACTTGGCGATGTTGAGCAGCCACGTATCGGGCTCGTTGACCGGAGCATAGTGTGGAATACGGGTATAGACCACCGGGTCGGGAACCTTCGTCCACGTCATCTCGTAGCTGTCCTCGAAATTACGGACGCGGCGCTCCGGTTCGTTCATCTCGACGCCGTGGCGGTCATTGATATCGGCCAGGCCGCGATAATTCCAGGTATGGAAGTTGTTCGCCTCGAGAAAGTACATCTTACGGATGCCCAGTTCCTTGAGGCCCATGATGATGCCCTCGTAAAACTGCGGATCCGTGCCTGTTCCCCAGTTCTCTTCGTTTGGCCGCTTGTTGCGGACGCTGGTGAAGTTCGGTTTGAGGATTACGCGGTGCGAAACCGGAATGCCCGGCGGACCATCGAGAGGTTGGAACACCTCCCGGGCAAAGGCGACGCCTTCCCTCAATTTGGCGGCTTCGTCCATCTTGTGGGACACCTTTGTCCGCTTGATGAACACCGCTTTCGGGTTCTCCTCGACAAAGGGATGAACCCCGAAATACGACTTCGGCAGCCTGGCGGCTGGCGCCGCTGCCAGTTCGAACGGACTCGCCGCCGCGGTCAAAGCGGCAGCGCCGAGAAAATGACGCCGGGACAGTTCCATGATGGTTCTCATCTTACACAAGGAATCGGACGGTTGCCACCATATCGAGTGATGGCAGGAAAATCTCCGTGGTGGTTCCGCGGTGAAAAACCTTCAGATCAAGCGGTTGGCTTTCCGGACGCAGCAGCGTGGCTTTGGTGAAGTGGCCCTGCACGCGCGCCTGCACTTCCTGGTCGATGGCCGACCCGTAGTTCACCACGTGCATCAACGTCTGGCCGCGGACGGGCCCGGAGCCGGCAATCGCGATCGAGGCGAGTGCGTTCCATATCCTCACCGGCCGCCGCCTGTAGGTAGCCACGTCGATCACATCGAGCGCATACTCGCTCGGATCGGCAATGGGTTCGTGGTAAACCAGCACCTGTCCCTTGCCGAGGCTGTAGAAATCACGGTCGCGCTCGGTCTTCACCTTCTTCCACGCGGCGGCGGGCGCCGCGTCGATGATCACCGTGGCGCCGGCGCGGGCATGGTCGAGAACAGCTTCCGGAACCGGTTTCAAGCCGGCGGCCGAAACCACCAGAATCCGCGGCGAGGGCTTCGGGACGCGCTCGACGGAGACGACATTCGGACTCGCCCCGCGCCGGAACAGGAGGTTCGCCATTTCATGCGTCTCATCGGAGCGGTCCACCACCATGGTGATGGTGGGCAGCAGGGGGAGCCCGTATGAGGACGCATTCGCCTTCAGCCACCGGGCCGTGGTCCCGAGAGAGCGCCAGGCGGTCTTTGCCTTCTCCTCGCCGCCAAGCAGAGCCGTCCGGTAATGTGGTTCGAGCGCCAGAATGTAGTTACCTCCATTCACGCGCGCCTCGGTGAGGGCCAGTTTCAGGGTATCGAAGGGAACCACGCGATCCGGAGAGACCCCCGCCCTGTCGTTGGGAAGGTAGCCAAGCAGCGGCTTGCCGCCGAGCGCGCGCTCCACCTGCACCTGGTAGCCATTGGCGTTCACCCACGGCTCACGGCTTGCGCTCGCGGTTTCGTCGCCTCTCCCCTCGACGTTGGGGCCGCGGCTGATGCCCGGCCACAAACCGTCCTTCATCACGGGGCCAAGCGCGGAGTCGGACAGAACGCCGATGCCGGCTTTCCGCAAAGCCTCCGCGAAGGGCGGCGGCGGCGAGTCCTCCACCACAAACTCGACACCAGCGTCACGCAACAGTTCCACGTGCGCCGGCTCGCCTTGGGGCCAGCGCGCCAGCAGTGATTGAATGGGATTCGCGTTCATAGACTTAGGATGTTCCGGCCTGAATTTCGTCGTGGCCGCGATGATTCACTCCGCATCCGCTATTGTACTCCCGCTGGGACCGCCTCGCCCGAATCATGCTTCTACCAAGCGGCGGGGGGCGAAAATACATTACGGACGGGAGTCACGAAAACGGGGCGGGAAGCGTAGTTACTTGCGAGAGCACAAAACAAAGATTGTGCGGTAATACGCATACGGATGAGTAATCCGTTTGCGTGTAATTTCGCTTTGCCGCGAGACTTCCTGTCTCGAAACGAAGGGGTAATCTTATGCGTTTTTGTGTGAACACTCAACCATCCCAACGTATTTCGCTTTTTCTTTTCATGGCGATCTTACTCGTATTGGCGGCGCCGCGTGTCTGGTCCCAGGCGGCGGCGGGCAACATCGTGGGGGTCGTGACGGATCCCAGCGCGGCGGCGGTTGCCGGCGCAAGAGTTACTTTGACCAACGTGGACACGCACGTAGCGAAAGTGACGCAAACAGATACAACCGGAGCCTACCGGTTCGATAACGTGCTGGTAGGCAACTATCAACTCACGATCGAAGCGAAAGGGTTCACGCGGCGGCAGGTCAAAGGGCTGGTTGTCGAACTGAACCGGACCCTCACCGCCAACGCGCGGTTGGCGCTCGGCGAGGTGACCACCACCATTGATGTAACGGAATCGCAGCCGATGATCGACACGACCACGTCGCAACTGGCTTCCACCTATGACAGCAAGGCCGCCATGCAACTGAACATGGCAAGCAATGTCAGCGGCTTCAACAACCTGGGCGCCATCAACCTGTCCCTGCTCAGCGCCGGCGTCGCCTCATCGGGAGGCGTCGGCTACGGCATCGGCCCGTCGGTGGGGGGACAACGCCCCACGAACAACAATTTCGTGATTGACGGCATCGACAATAACCGGCGCGATGTAACCGGCCCCATAGCCACCATCTCGAATGAAGCGACAGGCGAGTTCACGCTGATTCAGAACATGATGTCGCCGGAATTCGGAAACAATTCGGGAGGGACGTTCAACGTCGTTCCGAAAAGCGGGACCAATGAGTTACACGGCTCGATCTACGAATATTTCCAGAACAGGGACCTGAATGCCCTCGACGCGAGTTACAAGCGGCAGGGAATCAGCGACAGGCAGAGACTCGACCAGAACCGCCTCGGCGCGACGATCGGCGGACCCATCCTCAAGAACAAGCTGTTCTATTTCGGCAATTTCGAGTACATCCCCTACGGGCAGGCGGGTACGCCGGAGAGCGCCGTTTTTGCGCCCACGGCCGCCGGCGTGGCCATGATCGACCAGATGCCCGGCATCAACCAGACGAACTGGAGCATCTTCAAGCAATATGTTCCCACGGCTCCCACGGCGTCGGCTTCCACCACCGTGGGGGGGACGAACATCCCCACGGGCATTCTGCCCATTGTCGCTCCCTTCTACATCAACAGTTACAACTACCTGGGAAACGTGGATTACAACCTTTCGGAGAAGGACCAGTTGCGGTTCCGGCTGGTGGGCAATAACCAGCGGTCCATCGACAACACGGCGACCTTGCCCGCCTTTTTTAGTAGTTCGCCGGTCAACTCCTATGTAACTTCGTTCTCCGAAATCCACACGTTTTCGCCAACGATGTTTAACGAGGGGAGGCTGGCCTATACACGGTATTTCAGCGACTTCCCCGTGGGCAACTTTCAATTTCCGGGATTGAGCCAGTTTCCCAACCTGGCCTTCACCAACGACTTGAATCTTCAGATCGGACCGGATCCGAACGCGCCCCAGAGTTCGGCGATCAACACCTACACCTTCAATGACAATGTGACGAAGGTTCTGGGACGGCACACGCTGAAGTTCGGCTACGACCTGCGGCGCGTGGTGGCTCCGCAGTTCTTTGTGCAGAGGGTGCGCGGCGACTACGAGTACACCACGCTTGACCGCTACCTCTTTGATCAGGTGCCGGATGATATCGGAGAGCGCAGCTTCGGAGCATCGGCGTTCTGGGGCAACCTCTGGTCGCACGCCTTCTACGCGAACGATGATTTCCGCCTCAAACCCAACCTGACGCTGAACCTCGGGGTGAGGTACGAATATGTGGGGGTGCCAGCGGGGAATCAGACGCAGTCTCTGAACTCCATCGCTTCCGTTCCGGGAGTGATCGATTTCCGGGCTCCAACCGCGCAGACCAACAACTGGGCGCCTCGCGTTGGATTGGCCTGGTCCCCTCGGGGAAGCGATTCGCTTTCGATCCGCGCCGGATTCGGAATGGCCTATGACCAGGTGTATCAGAACCTCGGCATTCTGTCCTTGCCGCCGCAATTCTTCACCACTTCGGACGTGGACCTGTCGAGCAACGCCACGGGCTTCCTGGCAAACGGCGGGCTGACCGCGCCGCCGCAGCTCGGCACGCAACTGAGCGCCGCCGATGCGCGGGCGCTGACCGCGTCGTACGTGCCCGACCAGAAGCGGCCGTACGCCATCAACTGGACGCTCGGCGTCGAAAAGGTGTTCGCTCACGACTACACTCTCGAGGTGCGCTACCTGGGCACCCGCGGAGTGAACCTGCCGGCGCAGATGCGGCTTAACGCGGCCTCGGTGGTGACGCCGGGCAACAGCCTGCCTACCTACATGTCCGCCCCCTCGCAGGCCACGCTCGACAGTCTGCCGCTGACGCTCAACATGCTCACCGCGCAGGCGGCCGCGCAAAGGAACACTTTGGCTCAATACGGATTTGACCAGTTCATCACCGCTTTCATGCCGATTGGCAATTCCACCTACCACGGACTGGCCACCCAGATTCGCAAGCGCTTCTCGCGCAACCTGCAGTTTCTCGGGTCGTACACCTGGAGCCACAACATCGATGATGGAACGGCGGCCGTCTTCTCGACCCTGATCCAACCCCGCCGCCCGCAGGACTTCCAGAACTACGCCGCCGAACGCGCCTCATCCGCGCTCGACCGCAGGCAGCGATTCACCATGAGCTGGGTCTACGAAACGCCATGGTTCGCCAAGAGCACGAACTGGCTGTTACGGGACTTCCTCGCCAACTACACGTTCTCGGGAACCTATATCGCTGAATCCCCCATGCTGGCCACCGTCCAAAGCGGCATCGATTCGAACCTCAACGGCGATTCCGCCGGCGATCGCGTGATCATCAATCCGGCTGGCACGGACGGGACCGGCAGCGCGGTGACCCCCTTGAAGAACAGCGCCGGCGCCACGGTGGCCTACCTGGCCACCAACCCCAACGCGCGGTACATCTCAGCGGGCCTGGGCGCCTATGCCAACGGCGGGCGTTCGACGCTTCCACTGCGGGGGATCAACAACTTCGATCTCTCCTTCAGCAAGCGGATTTATGTCAGCGAGCACAAGTCGATCGAATTCCGCACGGAGATGTACAACGCGTTCAACCACTCGCAGTTCACTCCGGGATTGATCGACAATGCGTACCTGCAAAGCCGCACCGATACGCGCAACTACCTGCTCCCCTCGAACGTGGATTTCAATAACCCGGAGATCGCCTTCGGAAACAATCCACGGACAATTCAGATGGCGCTGCGCTTCCAGTTCTGACGTCCATCGTCACCACAGTGGAACCGGGCGAAGAAGGGCGCCCGGTTCACTTCACAAGCGCGGCGGACTTCCGGGCGAAGTCGAGAATCACGGAGGGATAGATTCCCAGCACGAGCGTCGCGAGCGCCGACCCCCACAAGACAGCCTGCGTTCCGGCGGCGAGCGGCTGCAGATCGTGCATCGATTCGCCCGGTTCCTTGAAGTACATCACCACGATGATCCGCAGGTAATAGTAGGCTCCCACCGCGCTGTTCAACAGGCCCAGCACCGTCAGCCAGACCAGGTTCGCGTCCAGCGCCGCCTTGAAGATGTAGAACTTGCCGAAGAAGCCGCCGGTCAGCGGAACTCCGATCAGCGACAGCAGAAAGATGGTGAGAAGGGCGGCGGTCACCGGTTGCCGCTGCCCCAGACCCGCCAGATCGTCCGTGTTCACGTATTTCTCGCCCTGCCGCGCGAAGTGCGCCACCACGACAAAGGCGCCCACGTTCATGAACGCGTAGGCCGCCATGTAGAACATCACGGCTTCGGTGCCGATCTGTGAATGCGCGGCTATGGCCACCATCACATAGCCGGCGTGCGCAATCGAGGAGTACGCGAGCAGCCGCTTGATGTTCGATTGGAGCAGCGCCGCGAAATTGCCCACGGTCATCGTGGCCAGCGCCGAAACCCAGATCACCGGCGCCCACTTGTCGGCCACCGGCTCGAAGGCGGTCATGAAGACCCGCAAGAAAATGGCGAAAGCCGCGGCCTTGGGACCGGCTGAAAGAAACGCGCTCACCGGCGCGGGAGCGCCCTGGTATACATCCGGAGCCCACACCTGAAACGGCGCGGCCGATACCTTGAACGCGAAGCCCACGAACATCAGCGCGGCGGAGGTCCCGATCAGCCCCAGCGCCGGAGCGATCTCGCGGTTCGACAGCACGCGCCGGATATCGGCCAGATTCGTCGTCCCCGTCGCCCCGTAGATCCAGGCGATTCCGTACAGCAGGAACGCGGTGGCGAACGAGCCCAACAGGAAATACTTGAGCGCCGATTCGTTATTGCGCTTGTCATCCCGCAGGTAGCCGGCGAGGATATAGCTTGAAATCGACGAGATCTCGAGACCGATGAAAATCATGATCAGTTCGTTCGCGGTGACCATGACGCACTGCCCGGCGACCGAATACAACACCAGGGCGTAGAACTCGCCCGAGTCGGCGCGTTCGCGCTCGAGATAGGTGACGGAAGCGAGAACGGTCAACACTCCCACGGCAATCACCAGGAAGCGGAAGAATGTGGCGTAGCCGTCCACCATGAGCATCGATTGAAACGCCGGACCGGGATTCGACCATGCCACCACCGTCCCCCAGGCGGCCAGCAGGAGCCCCACAATCGCAACCGTCCCGAGCCAGGCCTTCTTCCCCTCGCCCACCAGCGCGTCCAGAAACATGATGAGCGTACCGAAGACGATCAACACCGTCTCCGGCAAGAAGCGGAGCATCTCCGCGGCGCTCGGCATGAAGTTATCGGCCATGGATCAGCTCCCTCAACTCGGCGATTCGCTTACCGCCCTGTTTCTCGACCAGCGTTTCCACTCCGGTCTTGCTCTGCTCGATGATGCGCTGGTTGGCGGCGCTTACCACCGGCAGGAATGTTTTCGTGTAAACGCCCATCCACACCATCAGGGCCAGCAGGGGCACCGCCGCCGCCAGTTCCCGCCCGTTCAGATCGAGGAAGGGATGATGGTGCGAGAGGTCCTTGTTGGTCTCGCCCACGAAGACCCGCTGGTAGAGCCAGAGCATGTAGCAGGCCGAGAGGATCACGCCCACCGCCGCGGCGACGGTCCAGTTGAAGTTCACGGCCGCCGATCCCTGCAGGACGAGGTACTCGCCGACGAAGTTGTTCAGCGTGGGCAGTCCGATGCTCGCCAGCAAGGTGATCAGGAATACTGTCGCCAGCATCGGAGCCGGGGTCGACACCCCGCCGTAATCCTTGATCTCGAGCGTGTGCGTGCGCTCGTAAAGATAGCCCACCAGCATGAAGAGCGCACCCGTCGAGATGCCGTGGTTCAACATCTGATAAACCGCGCCGTCAAGTCCGTTCTGGTTGAACGAAAACACGCCCAGAACGACAAAACCAAGGTGGCTCACCGATGAATACGCCACCAGTTTCTTCATGTTCGGCTGCACCATCGCCACCAGCGCGCCGTAGATGATTCCGATGATCGCCAGGATCACGATCCAACTCTGGCACTGGTGAGCCGCCTGGGGAAACATCGGCAGGCAGAACCGCACCAGGCCGTAGCAGCCCATCTTCAGCATGACGGCGGCCAGCATGATCGAACCGGCCGTGGGCGCTTCCACGTGCGCGTCGGGCAGCCATGTATGCAGCGGAAACAGCGGCACTTTGATGGCAAACGCCACGAAGAAGGCGAGGAACAGCAGCAACTGCTCCTGCGAAGTCAGCACCAGCCGTCCGCGCTGCAGCAGGTCCACCAGATTTACGTAATCGAACGTGCCTGCTTTGTTGTAAAGGAAGATGATCCCGGCCAGCATCAGCACTGATCCGGCCATCGTGTAAAGAAAGAACTTCACGGCGGCGTAGATTCGCCGTTCATGACCCCATACGCCGATGAGGAAGTACATCGGCACCAGGCTCACTTCCCAGAATACGTAGAACAGGAAGAGGTCCCAGGCAACGAAGACGCCGATAAGCCCGAATTCGAGCAGCAGTAGAAAGGCGTAGAATTCCTTCACCCGCCGGTCGATGTATTTCCAGCTCACCAGGATCGAAACCGGCGTCAGCAGCGTCGACAGCAGCACCAGCCACAGGCTCAAGCCGTCCAGTCCCACGTGATAGCGGATCTCCGGGCTCTGAATCCACGGCACATCCGTGACAAACCAGTTGCCGTTGCCGGTCGCATGGAAGGGAGCCGTCAGACCGAGCGAGAGGACGAAGACCGCCAGCGAGACGACGAGCGAGAACAGCCGGATCGCATGGCTGTTGTTCTTGGGCAACAGCAGCGTCACCAGGAAGCCGGCGAGCGGAAGCGCCAGAACCAGATTCAGCAGATTCACTGCGCACCTCCCGCCATTACGCCGAGCGCCACCAGCACCACCACGCACCCCACGGTGACCCATGCCGCGTAGCTGCGTATGCTGCCGGACTGGAACAGCCGGAGCATTCCGCCGACGGTTCGCGACAGCGTCGCCGTCCCGTTCACGATGCCGTCGATCAATCCGGCGTCCACGAACCGCCAGAGGACGGTTCTCGATCCATTCACCAGCGGCGAGACGATCACCGCGTTATACAACTCGTCCACGAGGTACTTGCGGTAGACCAGGCGGTAGATGGGTCCCAGGGCATTCGAGATCGCATCCGGGATTCCCGGGCTCACCACGTACATCAGATAGGCGAGCGCGATGCCGCCGAATCCGAAGGCTACGGATATATAGACCAGAGTTTCATCGTGCGCGCCTTCGGCGAGCGGGAACATCGGGGCCAGGTAATGAGGCACCTGGAAGTACCATCCGCCGATTACCGAAAGCACGGCCAGCACGGCGAGCGGACCCCACATTACAAACGGCGATTCATGTGGATGGTGATGCCCGCGGTAGCTGCCGAAGAAACACAGAAACATGGCGCGCGAAACGTAGAACGCCGTCATGCCCGCTGTCACCACCCCCACCCAGTAGATCCAGGGAGAGCTGTGATGCGCCGCCATGAGGATCTCGTCCTTCGAGTAGAAACCCGAGAAACCCGGCACCCCGCTGATGGCAAGCCACGCGCAGGCGAGCACTCCAAAGGTGATGGGTATCTTCTTCATCAGCCCGCCCATGTGCCGCAAATCCTGCTCTCCGCCGAGGGCGTGAATCACGCTGCCCGCGCCAAGAAAGAGCAGGGCCTTGAAGAAGGCGTGCGTCACCAGGTGATAGACGCCCGCCGAAAAGGCGCCGACGCCACAGGCGATGAACATGTAGCCCAACTGCGAAACGGTCGAGTAAGCGAATACCTTCTTGATGTCGAACTGCGTGATGCCGATCGTCGCCGCCATCGCCGCCGTGATGACGCCCACCACCGCAACCACGTCCATCGCCACCGGAGCGCGCTCAAAGATCACCGCCGATCGGGCGGTCATGTAGACGCCCGCGGTCACCATGGTGGCGGCGTGGATCAGGGCGGAGACGGGGGTGGGGCCTTCCATTGCGTCCGGCAGCCACACGTACAACGGAACCTGCGCCGACTTGCCCGTCGCTCCGACAAAGAGCAACAGCGCGATGGCGGTGAGCAATCCGGCGCTCTGCTCCACCGGCATGGGGCGCGCGGCGTCAAACACTTTCTGGAAATCGAGGGTGCCGAAGTTCACCACCACCAGAAACATCGCCAGGGCGAACCCGAAGTCGCCGATGCGGTTGACGATGAACGCCTTCTTGGCCGCGTCGCCGGCGCTCTTTTTCAGAGTGTAGAAGCCGATCAGCAGATAGCTGCACAAACCGACGCCTTCCCAGCCGACAAACAACAGCAGGAAGTTGGCTCCGAGCACGAGCGTCAGCATGAAAAACATGAACAGGTTCATGTACGAGAAGAACCGGTAGTAGCCGCCTTCATGCGCCATGTAGCCGATGGCGTAGATATGGATGAGCAAGCCCACGCCGGTCACCACCAGGAGCATGATCGCGGTCAGGCGGTCCACGGCGAGGTCCACTCCGACGTTCAACGCGCCGCTCTGGAACCACGTGTAGTAACGCTCGACGTAGGCTGTCTCGAGCGGGCCGAGCGCCGATAGCGTCTTCAACACCCATCCGAAGCTCAACGCCACCGAAACCACGGCGATAAGGCTGACCAGAAAATTCGGCAGCCTCTTGCCGAAGAGGCCGTTGATCAGAAAACCGGTGAGGGGCAGTAAGGGAATCAGCCAGAGATGTTGCATGGATCAGTTCTTCATCGAGCTCACGTCGTCAATGGCGAGCGTGGCGCGGTTCTTGAACACCGTGAGAATAATCGCCAGCCCGACCGCGGCTTCGGCCGCCGCCACCACCATGACAAAAAACGAGAATATGTGTCCGTCCACCTGCCGCAATTGATAGCTGAACGAGATGAAGCTCAGGTTCACCGCGTTCAACATCAGCTCAATGGACATGAACACCGTAATGATGTTGCGCCGGAAGATGAATCCGGCGATTCCCAGCCCGAAGAGAATCGCGCTGAGAATCAGATACCAGTTCAAAGGGACCGTTGTGGGCATGGGTCAGATCTCCTTGCGGGCCAGCACCACCGCGCCGAGTATCGCCACCAGAATCAGCACCGAGGTAACCTCGAAGGGCAGCAGGTATCCGGTGAACAACTTCTTTCCGATAGCCTGCGCGGTGCCGCCGGTGAAAGCGCCGAACCTCACCTCTTCGCTGCGCGGGAGCAGTGACTGAATGAGAAAGCTCACCAGCCCCAGAAACCCGATGAGCGCGGGCACGCCCAACAATCTGGCGATGACCGATCTGCCCTTTTTGTGCTCCGCGCCGGCGTTGAGCAGCATGATGGTGAAGACAAACAACACCATGATGGCTCCGGCATAGACAATCATCTGGGCCGCCGCCATGAACTCGGCTCCGAGCAGCAGATAGAGAACGGCCAGCGACGCCATGACGCCAATCAGCGACAGGGCGCTCGAAATCGGGTGGGTCTGCACCACCAGGTTGATTCCGCAGGCCACCGCGATGGCCGCGAACAGCAGAAACAGAATCGCATCCATGGAACTTATTTCACCAGCGCCACCATCAATGCCGTGGCGAGCAACTGCACAATCGCGACCGGAAACAGGAACGTCCAGGCGAACTTCATCAACTGGTCAAAGCGGAACCGCGGCAGCGTGCCGCGGACCCAGATGAACAGGAACAGAATGACGCCCACCTTGGCGCAAAACCAGAACAGCGGATGAAGCGCCGCGGCGATGGAGGCCAACGGGCCCGGCAGCGGCAGGAACGCCAGCGCGAAAATACCCGCCAGCCCCAACGCCACCACGCCAACCACCGGAAAAGAATACTTGTCCCACGGCCGCGTGGATACACTGTTCAAACCGTGGAAAAACAGCGCGGCGGCCGCCGCGAGAAAGAGGAACACCGGCACGAGTCCCGCGACCGGTTCGGGAACAATCGGATTCCAGCCCCCCAGGAACAGGTGGGTCGCCAGCGCGGAGATGGTCACCATGTTCACGTACTCGGCCGTGAAGAAAGCCGCGAAACAGGTGCTGCTGTATTCGGTGTGGAAGCCCGCGACCAGTTCGTTTTCCGCTTCGGGAAGATCGAATGGCACGCGGTTGGTCTCCGCGAACCCGGCAACGAGAAAGACGGCGAAGGCGATCAATTGCGGCATCGGCATCTGAAAGATGTGCCACCTCGGCAGAAAGCCGAAATAGAAACCGGCCTGCGCCTCGGCTACCTCCCTCAGGCTCAGGGTGTTCGCCAGCAACAGCGGCGAGGCGATGGCGAGCGACATCGGCAACTCGTAGCTGATCATCTGCGCCGCGCTCCGCAGCCCTCCAAGCAGCGCGTACTTGTTGTTGGAAGCCCATCCGCCAAGGGCGATGGCGTAGACGCTGACGGCCGAAATCGCCAGAATTACGAGCAGCCCGATGTTGACGTCGGCCAGCCCCATGTACGTCTTGATTCCGAAGACCTCGATCTCGGTTCCGAAGGGGATGACGGAGATGGAGACCAGGGCCAGAGCCACCGCCAGAAAGGGAGCCAGCAGGTAGTAGAACCGGTTCACCTGGGCGGGCATGACGCCCTCCTTGGTGACCAGTTTGACAAGGTCCGCAAGCGGCTGAAGAAGCCCGTTGGGACCGACACGATAGGGCCCCACGCGCAACTGGATGTGCGCCAGGACCTTCCGTTCAATCCACACCAGGTAGGCGGCGAGCGTGAGCAATACGGCGGCCACCAGTGCGGCCTTCACTAGGCTGATGATGATGAATTCCATTTCGAATTCCGCGTTACGGCCGGTATAGCTGGCCGGGATACTCGATAACCGACGTCAACTTCTTCGAGTACCGCCCCAGCGAACCCGAGGTGAACAGCGTATTCCCCGCCGGTTGAATCAGGTCCGGACGCGGCCTCAACGGAACTCCCCCCTTCACGGGGTTGGTTTGCGCTGCCTGGCCGGTAGCTATGATTGGCAAAGGAATATTATACCCACGAACGGATTTCCGGATCTCCTCGAAAACATTGGATGATGACCAGATCCCGAGATTGAGCCCCATCTCCCTGGCGATCAGTCCCAGAATCTCGAGATCGGGCTTGGCGCCCATGGTTCGACCGGCCGCGTGGAGTTTCTGGCATTCTCCGGTGACGTTGGTGAGCGTGCCCGCCTTCTCATAGGCGGCCGACGCCGGCAGGACGATGTCGGCGCGGGCGGCGGTTTCGGTGAGAAACATTTCCTGCACCACCACGAAGGCGCCTGGCGAGGCCAGTTCATAGCGCGCCAGCGGATTCGACCCCACCACCCAGAGCACGTCCAGGTCGCTGGCGGCCATCATCCCGGGCAGCGTCATCCCCGGCTGATCCACCGGTTCGTAGCCGGGGCCGAGATCGGGCAGCAGCCCCATGTCCATCGCCCCGCGGGAATTCGAGTAATCGACCAGGCAGATATATTTCACCGGGATGCCCAGCGAATCGCCGAAGGCCACCAGTTTCCCCACCGCCTCGCCCTTAATGGCGCCGCCGAAGATTACCAGGAGTTCTTTCTCTTTCGATAGCTGCTCGCGCAACCCCGCCACGGCCTCGAGTTCCCCGCCCTCTTCACAGCGTATCGAGGCGGCCGCGTACTTATCCTCGCGAACCGGACCTTTCGTCACCGTATAGGTATTGCTTTGGTGATGCCGGTTGTTGGCCCGCAACTGGAACGCAATGAGAGGGTGCTCCTGCGCCAGGTCGGATGCGATGACGAGCGACGCCGTCATCGTGTACACATCCTGCATGGTGGCGAGCGCATCCGCGCGGCCGTTGAGAGCGTCGATGAGCGCCACCACGTCGCCCGAGCGGTGATGATCGATGTTGTTCGTTCCCAGCCCCTGCCTTGCGAACTTCTGCAGATAGTAGTTCTCTTCGTTCGTCGTCTTGGTGGAAGCGGCGATGCCGAACCTGCCTCCGCGCGTCTTCACCTCGGTGAACTTCCTGGCGACGGCTTCGAGCGCCTTTGCCCAACTCACCGGCTCGAGTTTGCCGTTCACCTTCATCAGCGGCGAGGTGAGCCGCTCGGGGTGTTCGATGAAATCGAAGGCGTAGCGCCCCTTCATGCAGAGGAATTCCCCGTTGATTCCACTGCGGTCCCGGTTGTTGCCGCGGATGATCTCATGGCCGCGCGTGCCCAACGTTGTCTTGCAGCCATCCGAACAGAACGCGCAGATGGTGCCGGTATGCTTCATCTCCCAGGGCCGCGTGCGGTAGCGGTAGGTGCCGCTGGTGAGCGCCCCCACGGGGCAGATATCGATGCACATGCCGCACTCGTCGCATTCAAGATGATCCTCGAAGTTCGGCGTGATCAGGGATTGCTCGCCGCGGTTGATCACCCCCAGCGCGCTCACGCCCATGCCTTCGTTGCACACGCGCACGCAGCGGTAGCAGAGGATGCAGCGCGGGCCGTCATAAAAGACCACGGGCGACCACTGCTTTTCGTCCACGTGGTGCTTCATCTCCGTGAACCGGCTCTCGCCCACCCCGTAGCGGAAGGACATGTCCTGCAGTTCGCACTCGCCGCCCTTGTCGCACACCGGACAATCGAGTGGATGGTTCGCCAGCAGGAACTCGAGCATCGACTTGCGCGTCTTCACCACCGGTTCCGATTCGGTCCGCACGACCATCCCTTCACCGGCCGGGAGCGTGCAGGCCGCCTGCAGCTTCGGCATCTTTTCCACTTCCACCAGACACATCCGGCAGGCCGCCTGCAGCGAATAGCCTTCGTAGTAACAGAAGGCGGGAATTTCAATCCCCGCTTTTTTCGCCGCGTCGATCACCAGCGTTCCCGCCGGCGTCTGGATGGCCCGGCCGTTGATTGTTAGGTTGACAAGATCAGCCATTCACACCACCGTTTCTCCCAAGCGTCAGACAATCGCGAAAGGATTGTTGGCCATGCCGGGAACCGCCGCCTGCGCCCTGGCCAGTTTCGCTTCAAATTCATGCCGGAACTTGCGCACAATGGACGCCGTGGGGAGCGCCGCCGCATCGCCCAGCGGACAGAACGTCTTGCCCAGCATGTTGTCGGCAAGGTCGCCCACAAGGTCGACGTCCTTCGCCGTGCCCACGCCTTCGTTGAGCCGCGTCAGCAGTTTCTTCAACCACGCCGTCCCCTCGCGGCAGGGGATGCACCACCCGCAGCTTTCATGCGCGTAAAAGTGCATGATGCGCAGCGCGGCCTTCACCATATCCGTATCCTCGTCCATGATGATCACGCCGCCCGAGCCGAGCATCGTTCCGGCCTTCGCCATCGAATCGTAATCCATCGTCAGTGGCCATGCCTCCTCGCCGGTCAACACAGGGCATGAGGAGCCGCCGGGGATAAACGCCTTCATCTTCTTACCGCCGCGAATGCCGCCGCCCACTTCATTGATCATCTTTTCCACGGGAAAGCCGAGTGGGAGCTCATAAACGCCGGTCCTGTTCACATGCCCGGTGAGGCAGGTGAGCTTGGTGCCGCCGGCTTTTGGAATGCCCAGGGCGGCCCACGCCTTTCCGCCCATCTCGATGATGGACGGCACGGCGCAGTACGTCTCGACATTGTTCAAAACCGTGGGGCATTGATAGAGCCCGGCGACAGCGGGAAACGGCGGACGGATGCGCGGCTGTCCGCGCTTGCCTTCGAGCGATTCGAGCAGCGCGGATTCCTCGCCGCACTCGTAGGCTCCGGCGCCGGTGTGCGTGTAGAGATCGAAATCCACTCCACGGCCGAGAATGTTCTTTCCAAGGTAGCCGCGCGCGTAGGCTTCGCCAATCGCCTTGTCGAGGATG
Source organism: Bryobacteraceae bacterium (assembly GCA_019187195.1). Classification (GTDB taxonomy): domain Bacteria; phylum Acidobacteriota; class Terriglobia; order Bryobacterales; family Bryobacteraceae; genus CADEFT01. The sequence continues at coordinate 86,015 of JABAQT010000022.1, read as the reverse complement.
CCGATCAGGTAGCGGTATTCCCCGCGCACGTAGATATAGCCGGCTTTCGCTCCCACCGCCTGCGCCGCGATGAGGCACCCCTCGATCAGCAGGTGCGGGTCGTTTTCAATCAGCACCCGGTCCTTGCATGTGCCGGGTTCGCTCTCGTCCGCGTTCACCACGATGTACTTCGGTTTGGGCGATTGCCGCGGAACGAATCCCCACTTCATCCCCGTGGGGAACCCCGCTCCGCCGCGGCCGCGCAGGTTCGAATCCTTCACTTCCTGGATAATCTGGTCCTGCGTCATCTCGAGCGCCTTCTCGAAGGACTTGTAGCCGCCGTTGGCGAGATTGGTTTCAATCGAAGCGGAATTGGGAAGGCCAAGACGCCTGGTGAGGATCTTGACCTCGAGCGGGCTGGGGTCGTTGAAGAGCATGAACGTTTACCGGAGTTTCCTCAGACTGTCGATGATCTGATCGAGCTTCTCTTTCGTCACGTGGTGGTGAAAATCGTAGTTCACCTGAATCGCGGGAGCCCAGGAGCAGGCGCCCATGCATTCCACTTCCTCGAGCGAGAACATGCCATCCGCGGTCACCTCCTTGTGGCCGATCCCCAGTTTCTCGCGGGCATGTTCATAGAGTTCGTCGCCGTTCCACAGCAGGCAACTGATATTGGTACACACCTGGATGTGATGTTTTCCCATCGGCTTGCGGTGAAGCATGGAATAGTAAGTCACCACCTCGTCCACCTGCACCGTGGGAATGCCGATGCGCCTGGCCACCTCTTCCACCAGTTCCTGAGTGATCGAGCCCACTTCATCCTGGGTGAACATCAGCATCGGAATCAGCGCGCTTTTCTTTCTACCCGGCGGGTAGCTGTTCATCAGTTTTTCGAGTTTTGCTTCAAGCTCAGGGGAGAACGTCATTTCACTCTTACCTGTCGGTATCGCCCAGCACAAAATCCATGCTGCCGAGCGAGGCGATCGAGTCGGCGATGGGGAAGCCCACGAACATGGTCTCGAGCGCCTGCAGGTTCCCGAAACTCGGCGTCCGCATGAATACGCGGTAGGGCTTTGAAGTGCCGTCGCTCACTACGTAATAGGCCAGTTCGCCGCGCGGCGATTCCACCACCTGGTAGGCCTCGCCCGGAGGAACGCGGAATCCTTCGCTGACGATCTTGAAGTGGTAGATCAGCGCCTCCATCTGGGTCTTCATCTTCTCGCGGTCCGGCAGGACCACGTTCTGGGCGTCGGCGGTGTACGGTCCTTCGGGCATTCCATCGAGCGCCTGGCGAATGATCTTGAGGCTTTCCCGCATCTCCGCCATGCGCACCAGGTATCGCGCATAGACGTCGTTTTCGGTACGCGTGGGAACTTCAAACTGAAACTTGTCGTAGCTCGAATAAGGGTAGTCCTTGCGCGCGTCCACCTTCAGTCCGGCCGCCCGCAGCATGGGTCCGGTGACGCTCAGATCGAGCATGTCATCGAGGCTGATGTAGCCCACTCCCTGCGTACGCTGCTTGAAGATGATGTTCTCCGTGAGCAGTCCCTCGAGCATGTCGATGCGCGAGGGCATTACATCGAGGAACTTTTCGATCCACTTCCGCCACCCGCGCGGCGCGTCGAGCGCCAGGCCCCCGATACGGAAGTAGCTCGTCATGAGCCGCTGCCCGGAAAAGAACTCGAACAGCCGCAGAATCTCTTCCCGCTCGCGGAAGCAGTAAAAAAAGACGCTCATCGCGCCCACGTCGAGGGCGCTCGTGCCGAGCCACACAAGGTGCGAGTTGATCCGCGTTATCTCGGTCAGCATCACCCGCATGAACTGCGCCCGCGGCGGCACTTCCATCTGGAGGAGTTTTTCCACCGCCAGCACATAGCCGAGATTGTTCGAGAGATTGGCCAGGTAGTCCGTGCGGTCGGTCAGGGGAACCACCTGCTGCCAGGTTCGTGTCTCGGCCTGCTTTTCGATTCCCGTGTGCAGAAAGCCGATCTCCGGCTTCGCGCGGGTGATGGTTTCGCCGTCGAGTTCGAGCACAATGCGCAGCACCCCGTGCGTCGAGGGATGCTGCGGACCCATGTTGAGGGTCATCTTGCGGGTGGTGCCCGCTTCCGCCGCCGCTGTTTCTCCCGCGTTTTCCGTGAGCGTATCGATGTCTGCCATGACGGTTTCCTACTCCTCGTCCGCGTAGCTGTACTTATACCCGTGCACCGGGAAGTCCTTGCGCAGCGGATGCCCTTCCCAGGTATCCGGCATCATGATGCGCCGCATGTCGGGGTGATTGCGAAAAACGACGCCGAACAGGTCGAAGACCTCGCGCTCATACCAATCGGCGCCGCGCCATACCGGCGTCACCGAATCAATCGCGGGAGGCTCGCCGCCGGCCCATGCCTTCAGCCGGAGGCGCTGCTTTCTCGCGACCGACTCGATATGGTAGACCACTTCGAGACGCGGGGTGCGCGGCATCCAATCGACGCCGGTCACGCTGCTCAGCCGCACGAATGTCTGCTCGCGTTTGAGGAAGCGGCAGACTTCGACCAGATGCCCGGGAGCGATGATCAGGGTGAGTTCGCCCAAGTCTCTTCTGGCTTCCTGAATGGCATCGGGAAACCGCTCGCGTATCGCGGCCACAATCGGGTCTTGGTTCAATTCTTCGGGAATCATGCAGGCTCCTGCCGGGGGCGGATCAGCGTGCCGCGCCCTTCTTCCAAAGCTCGGTTCTGCCGCCGTGGCGCCATTCCTCTTCGGCCCAACTGAGGACCCCTTTCTTCCAGATATAGAAAAACCCGCAGAGGATGAGAGCAATGAAGACCACCATCTCAATGAAGGCGAACATTTTCAGGTCGCGGTAGACGACCACCCAGGGATAGAGGAAGATGGCTTCAATGTCGAAGAGGATAAAGACCATCGCCACGAGGTAGAACTTCACGCTGAAGCGCTCCTTCGCCGTGCCGACGGGGATCACTCCGCATTCGTAGGGAGTGTCCTTGACTTTGTTCTTCACTCGCTTCCCCAGTAGAAATGCCAACCCTACTAGCGCGGCGGCGACGACACACCCCAGCATCGCCTGCAGCAAGATAGGGAAATAGGATTCAGGATAGGAAGTAGGCATCGCGGATAGGTTGAGGGGCTGAGATATTGCTCAACCTTTGACTATAATGACCCGCGGGAAGGCGAGTCAAATCCGCGGCTCCGGCGGGAACCGGCACGCGCGGTGAAAAATGTTTTGGAAGACGGCCCCACCAGGACCTGGGCCACGCGCCGCCTCACCGCGTGAAAAACGGGAACTGGCGTAAAATCACAGGAATGAGCAACGTCATTTCGGAATACCAGAAGTGGAAGCAGCAAGGCGAGACGCTTCGGGCTCAGGCCAGACAGGCGATGGAGGCGCGCTTCAAAGACCTCCTCGCCGAGGCTGTCCAGGTGGCCGAGGAGTACCGGTCCGATTTTGGAACCGCCCTCAGGCCCCCCGCCCCCGTAACGGCCTTCCGGTATAAATCCGGATCCAAGGGAAAGGGCAGGAAGGCGGCAAGGAAGCAAACCCCGCCGGTGGCGCAGGAACCGCCCGCCAGGCCGGGGCCCAAGGTTGCGGGCCTCGAAAAGCGGCTGGCCGCGGCAAGGAAGAAGCTCGAGGAGGCGAAGGCGGCATCGAAGCCGGTGCGGAATCTCGAGGACAGGATCTACGAACTCGAAGACGAGCTGCGGTTGGCCACGCAGGCAGGCTGAATGCGGCAGAATCCGATCGGCCCGCCGGTTGGCGGTAACAACCGAACGAAAATTTTATCTCGAATTAATACAATGAGTTGAAAAATCAGCAGGCGGGAAGTCGAGCGCCTTCCGGCTAACGTGGAGTTGTCCGAGGGCAGATCCGGTCCCACCGGTTCGCACCCCGCCTTTCTCCCCCGTTGATCCCGCCGGAAACCCCCGCCCGTCCTGCCACCCGATCCGGATCGCCCGGCGGACTTCCGCTACTTTCTGCTCCCGCGGCGCGGGTTCCTCACGCGGCTCTGCTGGATCTTCTTCCTCTTCCGCGGCGGCTTGCTGATGATGAACGTGCCGCTGCCGATGTACTCCGCGCTGTAGAGCTTCTCGCTGGTCGCTTTTTCGTCTGCCAAGGTGATAATTCCCCTCTTCTTAAGTGAATCCAATCCCATATTGTAACCCGCCACGGTTTATCCTGAAAGCAAGGGCTTTGAAGGTCGAAACCAACAGCGCGGTCAGTGTGGGGCTATCCGGGTTGCAGGATTCATTCCGCGCGCTCCGCCACCGCGATTTCCGTCTCTACACCGCCGGACAATCGGTCTCGCTCATCGGGACCTGGATGCAATCGGTGGCCCAAAGCTGGCTCGTCTACCGGCTTACCCACTCCGAGTCCATGCTCGGCATCACGCTCTTTGCCACCTACATCCCCGTCCTCCTGCTCGGTCCCCTGGGGGGTATGGCCGCCGACCGGTTCTCGCGGAAGTGGATTGTTTTCACCACGCAACTCCTGGCCCTCCTGCAGGCTCTCACCCTCGCCGCGCTCACCTGGTCCGGCCGCGTCACCGCTTACCACGTCATTGCCCTCGCCGCTGTTGTCGGCGTCATCAGCGCCTTCGACATCCCCGGACGCCAGACCTTGTTCATCCAGATGGTCGGCCGCCAGGACCTCATCAGCGCCATCTCCCTCAACTCCGCCGTGTTCAACCTCTCGCGCATTATCGGCCCCTCGCTCGCCGGCCTTGTGGTGGCCGCCTTCGGCGAGGCTGTTTGCTTTACCATCAACGCCGCCAGTTTTCTCGCCATGCTCGCCTGCGTCGCCTCGATGCGCCTGCCCCATGTCATCAACCCCCTCGGCAAAGGGGGGTCCGGCAGCCTCGCCGAGGGCTTCCGCTACGCCTGGCGAAGCCGCGAACTGCGCCTCCTGCTGGTCATGAGCGGCCTGCTCAACATCGGGTACGCGCCCCTCCTCGCGCTCGGGCCGTTTTTTGCCGATGATATCTTCCGGAAAGGATCCGCCGGTTTGGGATTTCTCCTTGGAGCCATGGGCATCGGAGCCGTCATCGGCGTTGTGCACCTGGCGCGGTACAAAGGCATACGGCAGTTGCCGGGAATCATCCTCTCGAGTTCTCTGCTCATGGGCGCCTCACTCGCCGTCTTCGGCCTGTCCCCCTGGTTCTCCCTCTCCCTGTTCATGATGATGTGCATCGGGTTCAGCATCATGCGCCAGAACGCGGGCGGCAACTCCCTGATCCAGACCACCGTTCCCGACGAGTTCCGCGGCCGCCTGATGGCCCTCTACACCATGTTCGTCACCGGATTGCTGCCCTTTGGCAGCCTCGCCGCCGGCTTCCTGGCGGACCGTTTCGGCCCCCGTCCGGTCGTCTTTTCGGCCGGCGTCCTGTGCCTTGCCGGCGGCATCGCGTTCCGTTTCGCCATGCCCGCGTTCCAAGCCTGGGTCCATCAACAGGAGGAAGTTTGCCTCGTCTGACCACCATCCTGATCCCGCTTCTGTTGTGGCTTGCCCCGGCGCCGGCGCAGCAGAGCGCCAAACCCGAACTCTTCGAGGAGATGGACGGAATTCTCGCCGAGCTTTCCAAGTTCACCGGCTGGAAGGCCCCCAGGAAGGTCGACTCGGACACGATAACCAAGGATGGCCTCAAACAGTTCCTCGAGGACCGCATGAAGGAGATCGTCAAGCCCGAGGAACTCCACGCCGAGGAACTCTCGCTCAAGAAGCTTGGGCTCGTGCCGAAAACCTTCGACCTGAGGAAAACCACCGTCGACCTGCTCACTGAACAGGCCGCCGCCTTCTACGATTACCGCAAGAAGAAGCTCTTCATTCTCGACACCAACGCCACCATCACCCAAAAACCTGTACTCGTGCATGAACTCGCGCACGCCCTGGCCGATACCCAGGTCAGCCTCGAGAAGTACATTTTCAAGAGCCGGAGCGACGACTCGGCGCTCGCGCGCCAGGCGGTCATGGAAGGACAGGCCACCTGGCTGATGTCGGAATACATCATGTCCCGCATGGGCGGATCCCTCACCAAGTCCCCCGAAATGGTCGACGTCATGAGCCGCATGGCCGGCTCTTCCGCCGGAGCCTTCCCCGTCTTCGATTCCGTCCCCCTCTACCTCCGCGAATCGCTGATGTTTCCCTACACCAAGGGCTTCGCCTTCCAGCAGGCGGTGGTCTTGAAACTCGGCAAGGAAGGGTTTCTCGAGGTTTTCAGGAACCCGCCGCGCAGCTCCCAGCAGATCATCCACCCGGATAAGTACTTCGACAAGATACAACCCACGAAACCTCCTCTTCCGAAGGCTTCCACCAAGGGATACACCGGTGTGGTCGAGGGAACCGTTGGTGAGTTCGATCACGAGATCCTGTTCCGGCAATACGGCGGCGAAGCGGACGCCAAACTCGCCCGCAAGTGGCGCGGAGCCGAATTTCGCATCTTCGAGAACAAGAAGGACAAGTCCCGCGCGGTCCTGCTCTACGCCTCCGACTGGCAGGACGAGAAGGCCGCCCGCGATGTCTTCCGGCTCTACAAGAAGGTGCTCCAGGGAAAATCGAAGACCTTCACTCTCGATAGGGAATCGGATTCCGAAATGGAAGGAACCATCGACGGCGGACGTTTCCTCGTGCGGCTTCAGTCGACTCTAGTCAGCAGCGTCGAATATTGACCCTTTCCGGACTCTCAATACCGGATCCGGTTCTCGCGTTCCATCCACACCCGGAACGGCGCGAGCGCGCGCGCTCCGCTCGCCACGTGAATCATGGGAATCAGCCGGGATTCCGGCGGCAGCGCGATCTGCTCGTAGATATGCGAGTCATCGAATTCCGATTGCGACGCTTCCCGCTGGGTGGCCCCAAAATATACGCGATCGAGATGGGCCCAATAGATGGCGCCGAGGCACATCGGGCACGGCTCGCAACTCGAATAGATCTCGCAGCCGGGCATATGAAACGCTCCGAGCACGCGGCTCGCGTTGCGAATCGCCGTCACCTCGGCGTGCGCCGTCGGATCGTTGGTGGAAATCACCATATTGACGCCCTCGGCGAGGATCTTACCGTCGCGGACGATCACCGCGCCGAACGGGCCGCCGCCCGCGCGCGCGTTCTCCACGGCCAGTTCGATGGCCCGTTCCAGAAAAGCCGTATTCACAGGCACGATTATAATTTGGAAGTGTGTTCCGGTTCTTTGTACGTCGAGCGGATCGCGGGACGGCGGAATCATCCGCTGATGATCTTTCTTCATCACGGCCTGGGGTGTGTGTCGCTGTGGCGTGATTACCCCGCCAAGCTCGCCGAGGCGGTGGGGTGCCCCGCGCTTATCTATGACCGCAAGGGACACGGCCGCTCACCGGCTTTGACGCAACCACGCACTCCGCGCTACCTGCATGAAGAGGCCCAGGCGCTTGATCATCTGATCGGCAAGGAAAAGATACGCGATTTTTTTCTCGTCGGCCATAGCGATGGCGCCTCCATCGCCCTCCTCTATGCCGCGCTTGCGAACGCCACTCCGCCGCGCGCCATCCTCACCGAGGCGGCGCACCTGTTTGTGGACGGCATCACCCGCGCCGGCATCCGAGCGGCCGTGGACGCCTACGGCCAGGGTCTGCGGGAGCGGCTGATGCGGCATCATGGCGAAAAAACCGACACGTTGTTCTGGAATTGGGCGGGCTCCTGGCTTGCGCCCTCATTCGACGCGTTCGACATCCGCGAAGAGGCGAAGCGGGTAAGCTGTCCGGTCTTCGCCTTGCAGGGAACCGACGACGAGTACGGCTCACCCGCCCAGATCGAGGCTATCCGGGCCTGCTGCCGGGGCCCCGTCGAGACGCGGTTCATCCCCGGGGCCCGCCACGAACCCCACCAGCAGGCTTTCGAGGAGACGCTCGCCTGGATGCGCGGCGCGCTGCTTTCTCTCCTTTGACCGGCGCCGGTTGTCCGGCGCCCCGTCCCGCGAGAACGCAATCAGGGTCCAGCCGCGCGATCTCCGATAGCAGCTTTTCCGCTTTCGGATTCCCTTGCTGCTGGCGGATGAGATAGAGCGCGTAGGTGATGTACATCCTCGACATCGCCAGCGAAATCCTCGCCAATACCGGCAGCTTCTTATCGGGAATGGCGCGGAACTCTTCGTAAAGCGCCTGGGCCTCCTTCTCCACGGGGCGGTTCAATCCCAGCGGATCGCTGAAGTGCAGGGTATCCAGAACCACGTTCAGACGAACCTTGCGCCGCAGTCCGGGGTTTCCTTCCGATTCGTGGATTGCCTCCCTGGCCAGGCGCGCCCGCCGCACGACCGCATCGAGCAACAGCGAAGCATCCCCCGTTTCGTAGGCGTGCAACGCGATGGCCTGCCCCAGCCGGATCTTCGCCATCGGGTTTGGCCCGTGCGTCACCGCGTCCTCGAGAAACGTGATCGCCTCCGGAATGCGGCCCAGAAACGTGAGCGCCTGTCCGTTCAGCGCCTCCGCGCCGGCGTCGTTCGGAACCAGCCGCAGAATCTCCGCCGCCGCGCTCCGCGACCGTACCCAGTCCGAGCTGAGATAGCTCGCCCGAGCGAGGTTGCGCAATGCCGCGAGGTCGTCCGGCCGGCGGTCGAGTTGCCGCAGAATCAGATCCAGTTCCCGGAACAGGCCCATGCGCTGGAGAAACGTCCGGCTGGGAAACACGTTTGTGCGGTTGGGACGAAGAAAAATATAGCCGGGCAGGCGCAGCCGCTCCATGAACAGGTTGTACAGCGTCTCCCGCCGGCGGGAAGCGCCGAACCGCTCGAGGCTCGAAAACAGACGCGCCACCTGCGTACCCGCCTCGCTCACCGCGTTCAGGTTGCGCAGCGCCGACAGAAAATGATCGAACTCCGTCCGCGCCTGTTGCTCAATCGACTGCGCCAGCTCCCGGAACTGATCGAGCGAGGCGCCGCTGCGTACGCCCTCCCACATGGCGCCGAGCGTCTCGAGACTGCCGGCCGGGATCACCCTGCGCCCGTCCCTCATCTCCGAATGAACGATGCCGGAACCAAGCGCCCGCTCGATCCACTCGCGCGCCGGGGGAGGGTCCAACCGGTCGGCGATATCCCCGATCGCGATGGGCGCGGTCGCCGGCTCTCTCGGCCCATCGGCGGCCCACGCTCCGGCCGTTTGCGGCGCGGCCGCCCGGATGGCGCGGACATCGTAGCCGTGCCGGTGGAAAAGAGCCACGATCTCATCGAGGCTCATCCGCTGCTGCCGTTGCAGGGTGCGGATCAACTGGATGAGGTCGATTGTCGAGCTCAGGTAGAGGGCGGACGTGCGGCTTGTGCGGGCCGGCTGCGGCAGCAGCCCCTTGCGCAGGTAGTAATGCACCGTCTGCCGGTGGACGCCGGTCCTCTGCAGGATCGTCTTTATCGTGACGTACCGTGAAGCGGAATCTTGGCCGGAAGGGCGCTGCTCCATGCGATTCATAAGCGCCGCAAATTATACATCAATCCCGGCGGCGGAACTGGACAGCCTGCATAGCGCCACTACACAGCCGAGGGCTTACATCTTCGTGAACTTCGTTCCGTCGTCCGCCTGATCCGGAGCCGTCGGATCCTCGGGACTGCAGCCTTTACCGCTCCCCGCCGATCCGCCGCTGTTGATCAGAACCATGGTGCCCTGAATCGTCACTCCGGCCGGGCTGACATCCACGAATCCACCCGGACCCTTCAGGGTGGCCTGCATGCCCGCCTCGAGGATGAGTTTCATCCCCGCCTTGATGTGGATCTCCATACCGGCCTCGAGCGCCGCGTTCTGGCCCACCTTGTTCTGCTGGTTGCCGCCCACGTTGAGCGAATAGTTCCCGCCGATCTTTTCCTTCTGGTCGCCGCCCACCTTGAGGTGTTTGTTCGCGGTGATATCCTCCCGCTGGTCCTGCTTCACCATCAGGTGGCGCGAGCCGCCCACGTACTCCCGCATCTCCTGCTTGGTGCGGTCGTCGCGCTGGAACTCGGCGTGGATGAATAGCTGCTCGGAGCCCTTGAGGTCCTCCATGCGGATTTCGTTGTAGTTCGATTCGCCGCCCTGCTTGCTGCTGCGGGATTTCCAGGTGCTCACCGTCTTGTGATCCGGCAGCGTGTAGGGAACCTGCTGCATCTCGTCGTACACGCGGCCCGTGATCAACGGGCGGTCGGGATCGCCCTCCATGTAACTGACCACCACTTCCTGGCCCACCCTGGGAATCGTGATCCATCCCCACTTGTGGCCCGCCCAGGACTGCGATACGCGGATCCAGCAGGAGTTCTTCCGCTCCCGGTCCCAGTGGAACATCACTTTCACTCTTCCGTACTTGTCGGGATAGATCTCTTCCCCGGCCACGTCGGTCACCACGATGGCCGTTTGCGTCCCCTTGATGGTGGGCTTGATGGCCAGGCGCGGAGGCCGGTACGGGATAGCGGACGGCATTGCCTCGTATGTGTTGGTGTAGCGGAATGGCTCCTCGAGTTCCGAACGGAAGTTGCTTCCTTCCGCCCGGTGATAGACAGCCAGCAGCAGGTAGGACTGGTTGATGGCGGCATTGAAATGTTCGGCCAGCGTGAACTTGTAGCCCGGGGTGAAGGACCGCACGGTGCTGTGCCCCCGCACCAGGTTCTCCGGCCACTCCTCCATCTCCAGCCAGTCCCGCGCCAGTTTATCCATCCCCGGACCATTCCACTTGTAGCCAGGAAAATCGTACTTCTCCGATTCGCTGTACTTTCCGCTGACGTTCGTCGTAAACGGATCGTACTGCTGGGTGAAATCGAACTCCGCGAGAAACACCTTCCCGGTACGGTAGGAGCGCTCGAAATCGAGGGTGTGAATGAAATCCTCGGGCTCGTCGATGTAGACCTGGTGGGCGAACTTCACCGTGGATTGCACCGGACAGGGCTTCACGCTCGAGGGGGCGTCCATCAGGACCATCGTGTGGCTGGACTCGCTCTGCTGCCAGTAGTAGGAAATGCCCTCCTCCTCCATAAGGCGGCTCACGAAATTGAAATCCGTCTCGCGAAACTGAACGCAGTACTTGCGCTTTTCGTAGCCCCGGGAGAGAGCCATGGTGAAAGTCCCGCCGTGTTCGCCGAAGATCGTTTCCAGAATCTCGGGAACCGTCTTATCCAGAAAAAACCGGCAATTCGTTCTTTGCGTGAGAAACCAGAGCCAGGAGGTCATCTCGAGTTGGTAGGTGGTGAGCCCCATGTCCAGTTCCAACTGCCGCGCGCTGCGGCACTTGCCGTTGATGCAGCGGTAGTTCGTATTGTCGGGCAGCCGCAGGTAGAGGGTGATCGATTGATTGATCAGCTGACTGAGGTCGAGCGCCTTCTGCGTGGACACCATGTGGAGGTGGAACTCGAACGGTTGCGAGATCGCTTCCTTGCCGTCAAATCTCTCCAGCAGCAGGACATCCTCGCCAAGGGGTGTTTTCACCTTGATCGGGCGGTCCGTTTGTGTATATTCAGGCATCGGCCAACCTCCTCCGGATTAGTGTAGACCGTTTCCGGCTTCAATATAGATACGCGCAAAAAAACGGCGGGCGTTATCATTTCGACCGAGAAAAATGACGCCGCCCGCCGCCGCTCAATTCACTCTTAGGAATAGACAAACTGGCCGTTTTCCCCAACGGCCACGTGGATCTCGCCGAGTTTCACGCCTTCCGCCATCGCCGCCAGCAACTGCCGCGAAATGTCCGGCAGCAGGGTGTTGGTGAGGATGTTGTCCACGTTGCGAGCGCCGCTTTCCACTTCCGTGCAGCGCTTCGCCACTTCATCCACCAGTTCCGGCGTTACCGTGAGTTCGATCTTGTGGTTCTCCTGAAGCCGCCGCTGGATCTTGCCCAGCTTGAGCCGGATGATATTCTTCATCGCTTCATCACGAATCGGATAGTACGGTATGATTACCAGCCTTCCAAGGAACGCCGGCTTGAAGACCTTGTCGAGCTCCGGCTTGATCGCCTTGACCAGGCCCTCCGGCGAGGGGGCCGTCTCGGGATCCGCCAGCAGCTTCATCATGGAATCGGTGGCGGCGTTCGAAGTCAGGATGATGATCGTGTTCTTGAAGTCGATCTCGCGGCCTTCTCCGTCCTCCATCATGCCCTTGTCGAAGACCTGGAAGAACAGTTCCAGAACGTCCGGATGAGCCTTCTCCACCTCATCCAGCAGAACCACGGAGTAGGGCCGGCGCCGCACCGCTTCCGTCAGCACGCCGCCCTCTCCATAACCCACATATCCGGGGGGCGAACCCTTCAAGGTCGACACCGTATGAGCTTCCTGGAACTCGGACATGTTGATGGTGATGACGTTGTGCTCGCCTCCGTAGAGCATGTCCGCCAGAGTGAGCGCCGTCTCCGTTTTCCCCACGCCGCTCGGACCCACCAGAAGGAAAGTGCCGATCGGCTTCTTGGGGTCCTCAAGCCGCGCCTTGTTGGTGCGGATGCGCTGGCTGATCGCGAACAGCGCGTGATCCTGGCCGATCACCCGCTTGCCGAGGTGTTTTTCCAGCTCCATGATGGTCTTCACCTCGTCGCGCATCATGTTGCCGACGGGAATGCCCGTCCAGCCGGAAATGATCTCCCCGACCACGGTCGAGTCCACGGTCACCCGCATCAGCGGGGTCTCGCCCTGCAACTCGTCGAGTTCCTTGTTCAGGGCGATGAGGTTCTCCTTCATCTCCTGCGGCGTGCCGGCGGGTTCTTCCATGCCCTCCGGCATCTTGGCGTTGGGATCCTCGAGGCGGAAACGGATGGCCCTTATCTTCTCGACCAGCCCCTTCTCGCGTTCAAACCGCTCCTCGAGGCTCTTCAGCCTCGCGATCGTGGCTTCCTTCCGCGCGGCGATCTGTTCGAGGCGCTCCGAGTGGTCCGCTCCCACCGTCTCCTCACGCTTCAGCACCCGTTCCTGCGTTTCGAGGTCATCCACTTCGCGGCGGGCATTCTCGAGCGCCGGTGGAATGGCGTTTTGCCCGAGCGCCACCCGGGCGCACGCCGTATCGAGCACGCTCACGCTCTTGTCCGGCAACTGGCGTCCGGCAATGTAGCGGTGGGAGAATTTCACCGCCGCCGAGACGCCTTCATCGACAATGCGGACTTTGTGGTGGTTCTCGAGCGCTCCGACGATGCCCCGCATCATGATCATGGCGGTCTTCTCGTCCGGTTCCTCGACCTTCACCACCTGGAAACGGCGGGCGAGGGCGGGGTCCTTCTCGAAGTACTTCTTGTATTCGGACCACGTCGTGGCGGCGATGGTGCGCAACTCGCCGCGCGCCAGCGCGGGCTTGAGCAGATTGGCGGCGTCGCCCTGTCCGGCCTGCCCGCCGGCGCCGATCATGGTGTGCGCCTCGTCGATGAAGAGAATGATGGGGGTTGGGGAGGACTTCACTTCCTCGATCAGGTTCTTGAGCCGCTGCTCGAATTCGCCCTTGACCCCCGCTCCGGCCTGCAGCAGCGCGAGGTCCAGCGTGCGGACTTCGACGTTCTTGAGCGGAGGCGGAACATCGCCGTGCACGACGCGGAGGGCGAAACCTTCCACCACGGCGGTCTTCCCGACGCCGGCCTCGCCCGTGAGAATCGGGTTGTTCTGCCGGCGGCGCATGAGGATGTCGATGATCTGCCGGATCTCGAAATCGCGGCCGAGCACCGGATCCACCTTGCCCTTCCGGGCATTGCCCGTCAGATCGACCGTGTACTGATCGAGGTTGGGAGTCTTGCCGCCGGCGCGCGGTTTACCGGGAGCGGGAGCCTCGGCAATCTCGGCGATGGTGTCTTCCGAGGAGCCGGAGACAATCGACAGGATGTCCTTCTTCAACGCCTCGACGGGAATCTTCTGCAACTCCTTCGAAAAGGAGAGCGCGACACGGGCGAGTTCCTCGTTGGCGAGAAGCGCCAGCAGGGTGAATCCGCTGCGCACCTTCGCGGCGCCATAGTCGATCGAGCCATAGGTCCAGGCTTCCGTCATCAGCTTGAAGATGTTCGGGCTGATCGAGGGAGTGCTGGCATTGCCCCGCTTCACCTGGTCGAGCGAACGCCCCAGTTCAGCGGTCAACCGGGAGGGATCGACTCCATACTGGTGCAGGATCCTGGCAGCGTCCGAGTCGCTGTAGTCCAGCAGTTTGAGCAGGTAATGCTCGATCTCGACGTTATAATGCGTGCGCGAGAGACAAAGTCCCGCCGCGCCCTCGAGCGCGTTACGCGTCACGTCGTTTAGTTTGCCAATCAATTGTTTGAGGTTGACGCCCATAGCAGTCCTTTCCAGAGTTGCAAAATCATATCTTGAAAACGGTCTCGTCGGGATCCCGTTGCATGGGGACATTCTTGGCCCAGGTGACCCAACCGAGCCGCGGTCCGGCCTCGCCGAGCATCCCCAACTCGCACGAGGGCACCTCCTCGCGCCGGAGGACCAGTTGCGCTTCAAAGCTCAATTCCCCGTTCGAGAAAAACCGGGTGATCGCCTTCAGCGGCTTGTAGGCCGTCCCGTTGGGGAGAAAGTCGAGATACTGGCGAAGCGTCAGCGGCCCCACGCGCACGCGGATCCCCGATTGGGGATCCCACACTTCGTCGCCCACCACGACGCCGACGCCCAACTGTTCGGCATAACTGTCGCCGCGCTGAAAGCGGCAGATCGAGTTCGGCTCGAGCGGATACCACGCCCCGACGAACTGCTCCACCTCGATGGGAACGTCGAAGTAATCCGAGAGGATCTGCTCCAGGGCGAGGGCCGAACGGGGCAGCAGCGAAAGCAGCCCGCTATAGAAGAGCAGCGAGTCGTCGCGCACGTCCTGGCGCCGCTGCAGCCCCTTGGTGCCCAGTCCGATCAGATCCATCAGATACTGCGACAGCCGGTCCCGTTCGCCGCGCTCATAAGACACATAGAAGCGGTACTTCTCCCAGGCGGCATAGAAGAGCGAGATCATGCGGTGGTTGAACATATCGAGGAAAGCGGCGAAGCCGCCATCCTTCGTCCGCAGGCGCGCCATAATGTACTGCGAGTAGTAGAGCGGAAGCACGCCCATGGGGCCGAACAACCCCATGAAGTTCACCGTAAGCGCGATAGCGCCCTCCTCGGGCCACTCGATGCCATGGATCTGCGAGGGCGGAAATGCCGTCGAGGGGTTGGCATGAAAGCGCAACACCTCGCGCGAAGGCGGATAAAACTTGCCGATCTGCCCGCGGCCGGTTTCAATGCGTTGCAGCCAGCGCACGCACTGAAAAAACTGGAACTCCCACGGGGTCTGCCTGATGTCGCCCGCGAGAACAGGTTGTCTTACATCAGAATCCGTTGGCCGGCTCGCGGCAGCCATTCCCGCAATGCCTCCTTTCTCTGGCGCGTATGGACCACCAACTGGCTGAAGCTGTTGAGCGTCGCATAAAGGCCGAGGAAATATTCGATGACGGCGGCAAAGAGGAACACGCCGCCCCCGACAAACTGCTCTTCATCCAATGTCACCTCGGCGCGGATCCCGCGGGCGAAGCTGATGCCGTTTTCCGAGATCACGCGGGCGAACTGGCGGCTGCTCTTCAAGGCGACAATCCCGTCGATCTGCTTGGCGGTGTACACGGAGTCAGTGAAATTGTACAGCTTGAGAATCTCCTGCAGAGCATCCTTGCCCTCCTCGACCAGCGAGAGGTAGTTGAGGGAGAGATGGGAGATCAGGCGCCAGAAGATGCCCTTGCCGGCGGGAGGGCGCAGCGGGGATGTCGGTCTGCGCAGGCACACGATCTTTCGCAGGGCCGACATTCCCTCGATGTTGAAATCTCCGGTTTCACTCATGAACGGGAGACGGGAGGGGAGATCGCGGTTGGTGCAGAGGGTGCGCACGGTCAGGGTGTCCGCGTCGGGCCGCACCATCCGCATCGAGAGATCGACCAGCGAAAGATGAATATCGGTGCCCTCGTCGTTTCGCCGTTCCGAGAGGCGGCGGTTGGCCACCCAGAACGTCTGTTTGTTATCGCGCGTGGCGGCGTGGCGGTACGAATAAAAAGGTTCGAAGGTCTTCTTTTCCCGTGATTGCGGGTCTATGGAAACAACCTCCTCGATCGAGAAGATTTCCGTGGAATTGATTCTCCGGATATCGGGAATGACCGGGTATTCGTACTTGCGCTGGTCGAGCAGAATCGGTTCGCAGGTCTGCGGAAACAGGTTAATGATGGGGGTGCAGCCAAGGCGGAAAGTCTTGGGGCTGATGTTCAGTTCCAGCTCCTGGCGCCTGTCCTCGAGCTCGAAGGGGCGGATCAGAAACACGATTTCCGCCTGCTCCTTGAAGCCCATGCTCCAGACATGGGCGATGTCCTTCAACTCGAGGAAGAAAAACTTCTCGGGGAAAGTGAAATACTCCTGCAAAAGCCGGTAGGCGAGAAACGAGCGGCGCGGATAGGGGAGCATCCCTTCCTCCTCGGCGAAGCCCAGGGCGCGCAGGTTGGAAGGCTGCAGGATAATGGGCTTGCGCCGGGTATTCTGAGGATCGCGAATCTGGATCTGGACGCAGTTGTTGAGCAGGAGTTCGTAGGTGGTATGAACCAGCTTGCTGTCGCCGTGAAGATAGAAGCGGAGGGCGTCCATTTCGAGTTTATCGAACTGGACGTCCTGCGCCGTCTGCAGTTGCAGGCGGACGGCGCCCACGGCTTCGGTCGACTTGATGGGCGGAGTGAGGCGGTCCGGCGGCAGATAGTTCGCTTCGGTGATGCTGACGGGCCAGAGCGTCGTGTCGTAGCAGGTGCGGAACTTGCAGGGATCGCCGCCGACGGACTTTGAATACATCGTCGTGTTGCGGGGAATTTTCAGGCCGGAGGTGAGCTTGCCGCGCTCCGGATCGAGGACCATTTCGACAATGGACATCGAGGGTACGGGGCGGACGTAGTGCGGGTAGACGATCGACAGGAGCGCTTCGGTGATCTCCGGGAACTCATCGTCGATCTTGAGATGCACGCGGGCGGCGAGGAAGGCCACCGATTCGATGATGCGCTCGACGTGCGGATCATCGCACTTGTCGGGCTCCATGAACAGGCGGGAGGCGATCTTGGGATACTTAACGGCAAATTCCGCTCCCATTTGCCGGAGATAGCTGAGTTCCTTCTCGTAATATGGAAGGAAATCATCCCGCACTGGAATCCCTCACCTGGTACTCACCCGTCGGAATATCGAGCACGGTGTCGAAGGAGATGTGCTCCGGGGCGGGGTCCATCTTCAGCATGCCGTCGATGTGGAAGCGCAGGGCACGGCCCGGATCGAAGCTGTTGTCGAGAAGACGGACGGTGATGCCGTCAAGGCGCGGTTCGAAGAGACTGATAGCCAGTTCCAACTGCTTTTGCAGGCGTTGGCGGTCTCCAAAATTGTTGAGGCTGAGGTGCGTATAGTCGGGCAAACCGTAATTGTAAACGGATTTGGCCACCTCGGGCAGTTCGGAAGCGGGGGGACATTCGTGGTTCGCCCTCGAGTTGAAGAGCCATTCGAGGTCGCGCCGCAAGGAGGCTTTGAGCAGGCGCACGGAATGGGCCCTCGTGAGGGGAGGGTCGGAGGCCAGATTCGGCTCCAGATCCGTCAGCCTGTCGAGGATCGGCAGCGAAACAATCTGATCGTTATCCCTGGGCATGGGTCAAACCGGCCGTGGCGAAAGCGCGGGGGGACACGGAGATGCCGCCAGGTTTGCCCCCGCCAAGGCAGCAGTGATCAGCTCGCCGATGCTTCTCCCACCTCGCCGGCGGATGCGGCGGGCGCCTCGGCTGCGTGGAACTCGATCTTGCGAATGTCGAGCAGGGGAAAGTCCTCGCCGTCGACGGTGAACATCTTCTGGCCGTAGGGGATGTCCCTGCTATCTTCGGATTCCCAGACCGTCGACCGGCCGAGCCGGACATTGTCATCGGGGTGTTTGAAGGAGAAGGGGCAGAGAACGGGCAGGAGACATTCGCCCAGTTCCGCTCCCCTGAAGCTCTCGGCGGTGTGAATGAGAACCGGCGCCCAAAGAAGATCCCGAAGGCGTTTGGGGGGCTCGATGGTAATGGAATCGATATGCTCGAAGGGAATCCACAAGTAGGCTCCGGCGGTGAAGACCTCGAGCCGCGCGCCGATCCTCGGGTCGGCGTCTTCGATGGATTCGAATGCAGTGCCGTTCAGGACGCCGCCGCGGGATGGGCCGGCGGGAACGAACGGATACTCCTTCTTTTCAAAAGTCTCGTTGCGGGTGCGCTCGGAGTTCATCAGCCCCTCGTAGAGGAGAGCGCCCATGCCCGTTTTCTGATTTTCCTTTGCCAGCAGTTCCAAGTGTTTGCGGGCGCGGTCAAAATCGCCGGCAAAGCAAAGCAGTTCGAACAGGAATGTCCGCCTCTTGGAGTCGCTGGGGTTGTCACGCAACTCGGCGCTCAGCGCCTGAATGGCCTCGGTCAGCTTGCCGGCCTGGAATAGTTCCCTGGATGTCATTGTTTACTCGATTAATCTGCCCGCATGGCAGCAGAACAAAATAGTCGGGCGCATGGCGTCCGGTAAATACGGTCGGGCGCCATGCGTCATTTCCGTTACAATCAGCCGAAGAAACGCGCGGACTAAACCTTGGCGTTCTTCTTCTGATCCCAGCCCTTGGGGACGAGAGCGCCCACCTTGCCCTTGGCGTCCTGTTTCCCATACGCCATGATCATCTTGGCGAAGTTGAAACTGATGGACTCCGTGGGGATGGGATCGCCGTGGCCCTGGCCGCTGACGGTCTGGCTCGAGAGCAGCACGTCCTCGAAGGTCACTTTGTAGAAGACCTGCTGGCCGCCGTCACCGGTCGACTTGCGTACAAGCAGCTCGCACTTGGGAATGTGCTTGCCGCTGCAGCAGGCATCGAAGAGGTGGGGCGTGGCGTCGTCGGCGCGCTTGCTGAAGTGGAAGTCCTGGAACTGGACCTTGCCGGTGGAACCGCCGCCGCCGTAGGCGAAGCTACCGGTCTGCGTGGCTCCGAACGAATAGGAAAGCAGCTCGATGTGCTGCGGAAACATCTTGTCGTCGGTTTCCCCGTTGATCCCATCGATCTTCAGGAATGCATCAAATTGCGACATATTCGAGAATTCTCCTCTCAGCTCAAGTGTTTGTTCTATCAGTTACGAAGAGTCAGGTGCGGTAACTCTCCAGGAAGGTTTTCCTTTGCCGGTTACTTCTTCGCCGGCGCGGGGAGTTCAGCTACCAGGCGCAACGAAACTGTCAGTTCGTCGAGCTGGAAATGGGGCCGCAGGAACGCAACCGCGCGATAGGCTCCCGGCTTGCCGGGAATCTCCTGGACGTCGATTCGTGCCTCACGGAGCGGGTGCGAAGCCTTGATGGTGGGTGACGCGGTGTCATCCGGAACCACGTAATTATTGATCCACTGGTTGAGCCAGATTTCGCAGTCCGTGCGCGACATGAAGCTGCCGATCTTATCCCGCATCATCGCCTTGAGGTAGTGCGCAAAGCGGCTGCAGGCAAGAATGTAGGGCAACTGCGTGGACAGGCGGGCGTTGGCGTTAGCCGCCGGCTTGTCATACAGTTTGGGCTTCTGGCAGGACTGCACGCTGAAGAAAGCGGCGTAGTCGGTGTTCTTGCAGTGCACCAGCGGGACAAACCCCTGGTCGGCGAGTTCCTTCTCCCGGCGGTCGGTGATGGGAACTTCGGTGGGGCACTTCATGGCGACGTCGCCTTCATCAGTGTAGAAGTTGTGTACGGGAAGGCCTTCGACGAGGCCGCCGCCTTCGACGCCGCGGATGGCGGCGCACCAGCCATGGCGGGCAAAAGCGTTGGTCAGCCGGGCGCCGAGAGCCCAGGCCGCATTGCCCCAGAGATACTTGCTATGGTCGGTGCCGTCCACTCCCTCTTCGTAGTTGAAGGCTTCGATCTGCTTATTGGCCCGGCCATAGGGCAGACGCATGAGGATGCGTGGAACAGTGAGACCGACGTAGCGGCTGTCCTCGCTGGCGCGGAAGGACTTCCACTTGGCGTACTCCGTCGTGTCGAACACTTTTCCGAGGTCGCGAGGAGCATCGAGGCTGGTGTAGCTCTCGAGGTTGAACATTTCCGGTGAAGCGGCGGAAAGGAAGGGCGCATGCGCGGAAGCCGCCACCTGGGCCACGCGCTCGAGCAACTCGACGTCTTCCGGATGACGGCTGAATTCGTAGTCGCCGACCAGGGCCGCGAAGGGCGCGCCGCCAAAGACACCGAACTCTTCCTCGTAAACCTTCTTGAACAGGGTGCTCTGGTCGAACTCCGGCGCCCGTTGCAGGTCGCGGAGGAGTTCGCGCTTGTTGCAGTTGAAGATCTTGATCTTCAACATATCGCTCGTTTCGCTCTGGTCCATCATGTACTTCACGCCGCGCCAGGTCGATTCGAGCTTCTGGAACGCGGCATGGTGCATGACTTCATTCAACTGGATGGAGAGCAGGTGGTCGATCTGGGCGATGCGCGCGTTGATCATGGCCTCGGCGTCTTTCGACACGGCCATCGAGCCTTCCAGCACCTGTTCGGCGAAGATCTTGATGAGTTCCTTGCCGCGCTCCTTGGCGGCGGGGTCCTTGCCTAAACGGCCTTCGTCCACGATCTTGTCGAGCAGACTGGTTTCAAGGACGGTCTCCTGCGCCTGCGCGGCTACGCGTTGTGCGTCACTCATTGCTGCCTCCTTCGGGCTTTACTTCCGCCTTCAATTTCGCGAGCTTGTCCGGATCTCCGACGGAGTCGAGCAGCATTTCCTCGAGTTTGTCGTTGCCCATGAGGCTGCCGCGAAGATCGGCCAGCTTGGTGCGCAGGTCGAGGAGTTCCTTGAGAGGCTTCACCTGCTTGGCCACCTGTTCCGGTTCAAAGTCGTCGAGACTCTTGAAATTCAGATTGACGCGAAGTTGTCCGGCGTCCGGATCTTCGCTGAGCTTGTTTTCGACCTGGAAGGCCAGGTGCGGATTCATGGCCTCGAGGACTTTGTCAAAGTTGTCGGGATTGATCTCGACGAACTTGCGGTCCCGAAGGCGGGGCAGGGGTTGTTCGGGCATGCCGGTGAAATCACCGAGAACGCCGAGGACAAACGGCAACTCCTTGATCTCGATTGCGTCGCCCACTTCCACGTCGTAGGTGATATGAACTCTCGGGGGCCGTACCCGATCCAGTTTATGCTGAGCGCTTTCTCTTGCCATTTCAAACCCTCTTTAGATTTCCGGTTCTCAGGAAGGCGTCACCCGACCGTTACGCCGGCTGGAGAACCACCAACTTCGATCTCCATTGGGATGCGCGTGGACGAGGGCGCAAGCCCCTCTCCCAGCAGCCCGTTGTACATACCTATCACAGCACATCCCAAAGTTCAACAGATAATGCTTGCGGAGGCCCTGGGAGCAAACACGAGCAGGCAATTTCGTCTTTCTTTCTAGTTTCAGCCCGCTCGAAGCCGATGGCAGGGACTTCGGGCAACGTGCTTCCACATTGAAAAGCGAAATCGACGGGAAAAACCCATCACGGAACCGGATCTTTTTTTAAGAGGGTCAAGAAAGAGGCCCGCCAACCCGGCGGGCCTTGATTACCACAAAGGAGGTGATCGTCTATTCGTTTGCCTGGGGAGTCGACGGCGCCGCGTGAACCTTCACGACCCCGAATTCCGAGTTGGAACCGTGGCAGGCCGCGCAACTCTCACCAAGCGTTGTCGTGTTGGCGAGCGCATGCGAGGCGGCGTCCCTGCCGCGGTGGCAGGACAGGCAGGCCGCCGCCACCGGTCCGCCCGGGTTGAGGTAGCCGCGTGGATTCGAGACCTCGGCATTGGTTTCGGGCAGCGGCAACTGCTGCGATCCGTTCACGTGGCACATGTCGCAGGAAGCGAGACGGCCAGGAAAGGTGACTTCGCTGAAGTTATGCACGGCGCCGCCGAATCCATAGATGATGTAGTCCTCGATCTTGTACGCATTCTTCGTTCTCTCGCCGCCGTGTATGTTGTGAATCATCTGGCGGAAGTCGATGCTCTGCGGGGCTCCGGCCGAAGCGGGACGCCGCGCCACATCGGTTTCCACGGGGTTGTGGCAGGTGACGCACTGCTCGATGGTGTCGATACGGTTTTCACCGTGCAGGCGCAGGCTGACGTGGCAGCGCTGGCATTTTTCGATCGCCACAACCTGCCGGCGCGGGAAAACCGGGGTCCCGTCAACCGTGAAGTAGGCAACGGCGTTCTTCTTGGGCCCGTACTGGACGGATTGTTCCTGCCTGGTGCCTTTATAGATGACCTCGACGCGCCGGCCCTCCAATCCGATCGAGAAGGTTCCGCGGGCGTTTTCGGGAATCGCATTGGAAAGGGTGTAGGTGTAGGTGCCGTCTGCCCCTGTCGCTTTGAGCACACTCTCGGAGACATAACCGCTCGTGGCGGCTCCCGGGAACCTGGTGATATAGTCCGTCGTCGGCCCGCCCAACACCGCATTCAGCGACGAGAAGTTCGATGGCGCGAGCGGATTGCCGTTCTTGTCGGCGAGAGTGAAGGTGACCGACGGCTTCTTTCCGGCCGAGCCGTTATCCACCTTGGTGATGGCAAACTGGAACCCCGTCAACTCCCGTGAGTTGTAGGGAATGGTATGCGCGCCCAGGATGGAAGCGTCGAATTCCAACTCACCCTGCGGAATGTGGCATCCCGAGCACTGGTTATCGCTGACCTGCGGAAGATTGACGTGGTTCTCGCCGGTCTCGAAATTCACGTCGTCATGGCAGGCGCCGCAGGCCGCGCGGTTCGGTTTGGTGAGGTAGTTCCTGGCCTGCCCGGCGCCGGTGGTCTGTTCATGGCACACCGTACAGTTCCGCTGATCGGTGGGAAAGCCGATGTGGGAATAGTCATGCACGGCATTGCCGAATCCGATGATCTGGTACTTTCCGCCGGCCTTCACCCCCGGCAGGTCCTTGCCCATGTGTATCTTGTGGACCATCACCGGGAAGTCTAGCGTGTTCCCGGTGTCCGGGTCCGTCGACTGCGGAGTGTGGCAGAGAACGCACATCTGGACGCTGGTTCTTCCGGTGGTTCCGTGGAAGGCGAAATCATCCACATGGCAGCGCTGGCAGCTTTCGGTGCGAACGACGTCCCGCGTCTCGGGCTTCACCGAGCCGTCGGGCACGAAAGGAAAAACCGAGTCGGATAGCGCCGTGCCCAGTTCGAATTCCGTCAGGTTGCGGCTGGCATAGACGCCAATGGCATGGGTCGAGCTTTTCTCATAGTTTGCCGGCGCCTTGAAGCCGAACTTGTAGGCGTATTCACCGTCCGCCACTTTGGTCCATGTTCCCCCGGAATCGGCGTTGGCCTGTATCGCGCTCTCCCCCGTGAGGGCGCTGGTCTGCCGCCGCGTGGTGTAGGCGGTGTACTGGCTTTGGCCATTTGGTATGTAGGCGGCAATGGCGCTCGCCGCAATCACGCCGGGGGTTTGAATGCCGTCCTTGTCCAGCGGAACGCCCGCCGGATCGGTGAACTTCACCCGCGCCGTGATGACGCCGTCGGTGGCAATCGATGCGGCGGTTACGGTCACCTTCAATCCGGGCCGCACATAGTTCACCGTCTTTTCATCGAGATAATAGGCCCTGTCGTTCTGTGTAAACGGTGACTTGGGCGCGCTCACCAGGACAGCCGCGCCGATCAACACCATGAGCGTCAGGCTGATTCGAAGGATGACTCTTCGCTTTCTGCTAGTCCTCATAATATTAGAACGCTCCTCCTTCGGTTACAGGATGAGACAACCGGAGTGCAGGATAGCACGAGCCGTTCCAAACCGGATCGATTATTGAAAGAGATTGAAAAGAAACAAAATAACGGAGAAGATCAAACCACCGGGAAAACCTTCCGCGCGGTCTTCCTGGGTGAACTGCCCCAGTGCCGGCCTAGCCGCCCGTCTTTACAGCCGCTCCCGCCCCCCGCTTTTGCAGCTCCTCGAGTTTCCTGGCCGCCAGATTCCGCACCTTCCGGACATTCTCCTCTTTGATCCGCTCGTAGCCGCGGATCTGTTCGGGCAGGGTCAAAATCTCCAGCGCGAGTGCGTCATTCTCCCCCGTGAAATGGCTCAGCACCTCGCGAGTGAGTTCCCGGTACCACGATATGAGTTGGCGCTCCATGCGGCGGTGGGGAAAATAGCCGAACACGTCAAACGGCGTGCCACGCAGGAACTTGAGGGCCGCGAGGATACGCAGAGGCGTGCGGAACCACGGCCCCAGCCGGATCTTCCTTTTCACCCCGAGCGCGCGCAGAAACGGCGGATGCAGGTTATAGGAGAGCGACTCGGGCTTTTCCCACATTCCCAGCACCTCGCGCTCCGTCTCCGGCTTGGTGAGCAGGCGCGCAACTTCATACTCGTCCTTATACGCCATCAATTTGTACAGATACCGGGCGGCCACGTCCGCGAGCGGCGGCGCCTGGCGGGCCACCTCGGCGACGAAGTCCTCGTATTGCCGCGCGTAGGCGGCGCTCTGATAGCGGGTCAATTCCCCCACCCGGTCGAACGGCCGCTGTTCCCGCTTTTCCGGTGACAGGAAAGCTTCGACCCAGGCGGCATCGGCGTAATACTTACGGCCCCATAGCAGCGCCTGGAGGTTACGCTCGACTTCGACGCCGTTGAGACGAATGGCAGCGTTGAGGGATTCTTCGCTCACGGGCAGCAAACCCGCCTGGTAGGCGGCTCCGAGCAGAATCACATTCGCGGCAAGGTGGCTTCCAAACAGGCTCTCCGCCAGACGGGTCGCGTCCAGGTAGACGTTGAGACCGTGCCGTGTCTGGCTCTTGACGGCGTCCGTAAGGTGATCGAGGCCGGAGAGCGCTCTCCGGTTCCGCACCTCTTCTCCGGTCGGCACATGGGTGGTGTTGAGCACCGCCACCGTGCGTCCGGCATCGGCCGTCTTCAGGTTGTCCGCATTCGCCGCGCCCAGCAGGTCAAAGCCGAGGATCAAATCGGCATTGCCGGTGTTGGTCCGCGCGGCCATCTCGATGGGCGTTTCACTGAGCACGAGGTGTGAAACCACGGCTCCGCCCTTTTGCGCCAGACCCGTCTGGTCGAGCGTCAGCACGTGCAGGCCATCCATTGATCCGGCCGCGGCGAGCAGCGCATTAATGGTTACCACGCCCGTACCGCCGATTCCCGGCATGAGAATGCGATAGCCGTCGCGCGCTTTCACCTTCTGCCGCGGCGGGGCAACGTCCGCCGCCGGGAGAGCCGGCAGAGTCCGCTTCCTGAGGCCCGTTCCCTCGGCGATTGTCACTGTAAGAAAGGAAGGGCAATCGCCGAGAGCACAGGTGTAATCCTTGTTGCAGGAAGACTGATGAATGCGTATTTTCTGCCCCAGTTCCGTCTCGACCGGATGGAGGCTCATGCAGTTGGATTGCTTTACGCAATCGCCGCATCCCTCGCAGACTTCCTCGTGAATAACCAGGCGCTTCACTGGTTCCCTGGTCTTGCCGCGCGACCGCCCGCGGCGCTTCTCGGCCGCGCACTCCTGATCGTAAATAATGACGGTGACGCCGGGTATCTTCTCGAGCTCAGCGAGCGTCGCCTCAATTTCCATGCGGTCGCGCACCTCGCAGTTCTTCGCCATTACGGCTCCGTCGAGGTAACGGGATACGTCTTCCGCGAGGACGACGATTTTCTTGACCCCCTCGGCCTCGAGCTTCCTCGAGAGCTCCGGGATGGGTAACGCGCCCGTCGCCTCCTGCCCGCCCGTCATGGCCACGTGCCCGTTATAGAGGATCTTGAAGGTGATGTTCACGCCGGCCGCCACGCAACTCTCGATGGCGAGCGAGCCGGAGTGGAAGTAGGTTCCATCCCCCATGTTCTGGAAGATGTGCTTGCGTTCGACAAACGGCGCCATGCCGATGAACGGAACACCCTCCGCTCCCATGTGAGTGCAGAACAGGTAGCCACGGCTTGCATCATCCAGCATGGCCGACATGCCGTGGCAGCCGATGCCGCCACCGGCCACCTGGCCCTCGAGCAGGAGTGTCGAGCGGTTGTGCGGACACCCCGAACAGAAGCTGGGAGGACGCACCGGCACAAGTTGCATTGGCCGCAATGACGCCGCGTCGAGGCGCGCCAGCCTGTTCCTCATGGACTCGCTGAGTTCCTTTTGCTCAAAGCGCCCGGCAATGACCCGGGCGAGCAGATCGGCGTCCATCTCGTGGGAAGCGGGCAGCAGCGGCGCGCCGGATTCGTCCTCCTTGCCGAGGATGACGGGACGCGAGTCGAGGTTATAAAGGACATCGCGCAGTTGCATTTCGAGGAAACTGCGCTTTTCCTCGATGACGAGGATCTTCTCGAGGCCGGAAGCGAAGTCGCGGGCAAAGTGCGGTTCGAGGGGAAAGGTCATGCCGAACTTCGCCACCCGGATGCCCATCTCCTCCAGCCTGGCGGAGGTGATTCCGAGGTCGCGCAGAGCCTGCGCAAGGTCGTAGTAATACTTGCCGGCGGTAGCAATGCCGAGCCATGCGTTGCCGCGCGCCCCGAACCAGCGGTTTAATCGGTTGGCGCGCGCGAACTCCCTGGCCGCCTCGAGACGGCGGTGGTTGACTTCCGGCTCCATGCCGCTTGTGAACGGAATGAGCAGCCGCGGATCGGTCCGCTTGCGGTAGCCATCCGGCAGCCGGATTTCCCTCCTCGAGCCAACTTCCACCGTACCCCCGCCATCACACACCGCGGTGAGAAGCTTCATTCCGCACCACGCTCCGGTGTAGCGCGAGAGCGCAATGCCGAGGAGGCCGAGATCGAGAGTTTCCTGGGTATTGCCGGGGAACAGAACGGGGATGCCCGCGTTCATCAGGCTGAAATCGCTCTGGTGGGGAATCGAGGAGCTCTTGCAGGCATGATCGTCGCCCGCCAGCACGAGCGCGCCGCAATATCCGGGTGAGCCGGCGAGGTTGGCGTGACGCAACGCGTCGCCCGAACGGTCGACACCGGGGCCTTTCCCGTACCAGATGCCGAGCACGCCATCGTATTTCGACGGGCCGAGCACCTGGTGGATCTGGCTGCCGAGGATCGCCGTGGCCGCCATATCCTCGTTGACAGCCGGCCAGAAGTGAATATCCAGTTCCGCAAGCATGCCGCGCACGCGCTCCAACTGCAGGTCATAGCCGCCGAGGGGAGATCCTTCGTAGCCGGAGAGGAAGGCCCCGGTCTTCAAACCCGCTTCGCGGTCGAGGCGCATCTGGTCCATGGGCAGGCGGACCAGCGCCTGGATGCCCGTCATATAGACGGAGCCCGATTCGACGGCATAGCGGTCGTTCAGTTTCATGAATGCGCCAATTCCATTATCCCGTTATGCCATGGCGAGGATCTGATCGAGAGCCTTCGAGACTTTTTCGAGATAGCCGGGATCTTCGGGACGGCGCCCCATTTCGGGGCTGAGGAAGCCGCGATAGCCCGCCTTCCGGAGCGCCGCCATCACGGAGGGCCAATCCACGTCGCCCTCGAGCAGGTCGGCAAAACGGCCCTGCTCGGCGCGCCGGCTGAGCTTATAGTCCTTGACATGGACCCGCTTGATGCGGGGTCCGAGCGTTTGAATCCAATCCTGCGGATAGCCGAACTGCATGACATTGCCGATGTCGAAATGAGATTGCAGCCAGGGACTCGAGAACTGGTCGATGAAGGTTCGCATCTCGAGCGGACTGACGAGGAACTTGTTCCAGACATTTTCGGGCGTCAGCATGACGCGCGCCCGCGCGGCGTGCGGAATCAATTTGCGGAACTCGGCCGTCACGCGGTCCCAGGTGTCCTGATAGCCGTGGATGAACTTCCCCCCGTCGCCGAGACGGCCGGGCACGATAAGCAGGGCGCCGCAATTCATGGCCCTGGCGAGATCGATCGCCTGATGAATCACGGCGGAACCCCTGGCGCGCACCTCCGGGTCCGGGTGATTCAGCGGAGCCGCGCTCAGCGCTTGCCCCACCCACAGGCTGACAATGGCGATCCCCGCTCTTCGGGCTTCTTCGGCAAGGCGCGCCGCCTGTTCGAGCGGAGCATCGTGCGGCAACTCGCCGCCGAGGCGGATCTCCAGGCCCGCGAAGCCGGCATCGCGCGCGCGGCGGAATTGCTCCGCAAGTGGCATCTCCGGCGGGAAGATGCCGCCGCAAATGCTCTTGAGGAATGGAGAACCCCCGGCGCCCAGAGCCGCCGCGGGAATGAGTCCGGCAAATTCCCTGCGCTGCATGACGGTGGGGAT
Organism: Bryobacteraceae bacterium; assembly: GCA_019187195.1. GTDB lineage: Bacteria > Acidobacteriota > Terriglobia > Bryobacterales > Bryobacteraceae > CADEFT01. Next base: position 57,939 of record JABAQT010000022.1, on the reverse strand, counting down.
TGTATCATGCAAGGGGGTCCCGATCCGCGCTAGAATCCCAATACTATGTCAACCCCGGACGATCTGCAGCGTGAAAATGAGCGTCTCAAGGCGGAGAACGAGGCGCTGAAAAAATCAACGGCCAAAGGGGCCATCAGCTACAAGGTCAGCGTCAAGGGCGCGGTTTCCGTATATGGACTGGGACGCTTCCCCATCACTTTATACAAGGAGCAATGGGAAAGGCTCCTCGGCCGGTCGGAGGAACTGCGCCAGTTCATCGCGGCCAACGACGCACAGTTGAAGAAAAAAGAAGCGGGGAGCTGAGGCGGGAAGAGTTTACAGCGCCAGTACGCGGTCGATCATTTCCGCCTGCACGAGGCGCTCGGCGCTTCCCCGCGAACGGATCCGCGTGATCGCGGAGCCGTCCGAGCAATACACGCTGCCGTCAGCGGCGAGATCGAAGGCAAGCACTTTTTTCGCCACCGTTTCCGTTTGTCCTCCCGGGGCGCGCCGTATCAGCTCCCATGATCCGGGAACCAGGCTTTGCGCCTCATCCCCGGCCTGCGGCGCCTGGGCCTGGGCGAGGTTGCCGTGGATGAACATCTGCCGCGGGTCCATTCGCCGGTGCATCGCTCCCTTGCCCGAGACCAATGGTTTGCCCGTGTACATCATCGAGAAGAGGTTGCAGTACTGAAACACGGCGCGCGCCATGCGGAAGGGGAATAGAGCGGCATCCTTCAACGAGCCGAGCACGCTCGCGGCGGGCACGCCGGATTCGTACGGTTTACGGATGTAGTAGAGAGTTCCATCGGCGGTCTGGCGCGGTTGAAGAAGGTCATGGCCTTGCTCCCCGGCCACCTCCTCGAGATCGCCCGTATCGAGATCGAGCGATTGGATGGTGCACGGGCCGAGACCCGCAAAGCGCCCGCTCGCGTCGCGCCCGATTCCGCCGCTTTGGAAAATGATCCGCCGCCTCACTCCCGGAACCCAGGATGGGGACTGGTCGAAGGAATCCCCTTCGGTCACTTCCTGGAAATCCGTGCCGTGGACGGGGAGCACGGCGATATTCGAGCGCGCGCTATCGGTGTGAAAGACCGAGACGGCAAGCGTGGCGCCGGAAGGGTGGATGGCGGCGTGGCGAATATGGAAATCGGCGGTGTGAAAGAGCCGCGTCTCCACGCCCGCGGCATCGAGCAGAAAGATGCCGCTGACGGCATCCGTCTCCATCGAGTAGAACAGGGAGCCGTCCGGTCCGGCGGTGAGTCCCGTCCACAGCACAGGTACGGCATTATGTCCATTCGCCTCGGTGGCCCAGACACCGTGCATGAACGCGGCGCCCCGGCCCTGGGTTTTCCAGGCATGCCGCCGCTCGATGGACGCGGCCCGCTCACGGACGGTGCGTTCGAATTCGCTTTCCACCATCCGGGTAACGCCGTCGCGGCGGAGGTGGAGTTTTTGCTTCGAGAGGAACGCTAGGGTAGGTTCGGGCATTCCTGGAATGGATCGGCGGACGGCCGGGGATTCGGCGTAGGAAGAAAACCTGAGGAACCGGGCCGCCAGGTCAAGCCGGACCCGAAACATAGTACCGCGTCACGGTTTCCGCCACGCACGCTGGCTTCGTCACGCCTTCCATCTCGATGGTCACCTGCCATCGGGCCTGCCATCCGCCCGCCACTTCCGCCACTTCGAGCAGGCGGTGGCGGGCGCGCAGGCGAGAACCGCACCTCACCGGGTGGGGAAAGCGGACCTTGTTGCAACCATAGTTAATGGTCATGGCGAATTTCTGCCGGATGCGGATGGCCGTATCGGTGAACCGCGGGATCAGCGACAGTGTCAGGAAGCCGTGGGCGATGGTGGTTCCGAACGGGGATTCGCGGGCGCAGCGCCCGGCATCGACGTGGATCCACTGGTGATCGCCCGTGGCATCCGCGAATGCGTTGATGCGCTCCTGCGTGATCTCGATCCAATCGCTGACGGCTACCTCTTCGCCGGTCAGGCTCTGTAATCCGGCAATATCCGGAATCTCACGTTCTGGCATTCACACCTCAACAGGAATATAATTGCACCCAAGTTTCCAATGCTGGCGCCAAGACCCCTGTTCTTGTTTCTGGCGATCTCCGTGTGCGCGGCCGCGCCGGTCTCGTTCGAAAAAGAGATCAGACCTATTTTAGAGGCGCGATGTGTGAAGTGTCACGGGGCCGCCATACAGTTGGGCAAACTCGATCTTCGCAGCCGCCGGTCGGCGCTCAAGGGCGGCGAAAAGGGACCCGCCCTGTCCCCGGGCAACGCCAGCCAAAGCGTTCTTTTCCAGCGTATTTCCGGCCTCGGAAAGCCGGCCATGCCGATGGACGGAAAACTCACGGCGGCCGAAGTGGACTCCATCAGGGAGTGGATCGATCAGGGAGCCGTATGGGAGGGGGAAATCGGCAAGACGGCGGCCAATCCGCTGAAGGCGCTCGAGGATTCGCCTCTGCCGCCCCATGCCGGCGATTGGTGGAGTTTTCGCGCTCCCACTCGCCCGCCCGTGCCCCTGGTGACGGACGCGCAATGGGCGAACAACCCGATTGACGCCTTCATCAAGGCGGCTCTCGACGCGCGCCGCCTGACGCCTGCTCCGCGCGCCGGCGCCCGCACGCTGGTACGGCGCGCGTACCTCGACCTTATCGGGCTGCCCCCCTCTCCCGCCGAGGTTCGCGCCTTCCTCGACGATAAGCGGCCGGATGCCTGGGCAAGACTCATCGACAAACTGCTGGCCTCGCCGCATTATGGCGAGCGCTGGGGACGCCACTGGCTCGATGTGGCGCGCTATGCCGACTCGAACGGCTATGAACATGACTTCGACCGGCCCAATGCCTGGCGCTACCGTGACTACGTAATCCGTGCGTTCAACCGGGACACGCCCTACAACCGGTTCCTCGAAGAGCAGATCGCGGGCGACGAAGTAGACGATGTTACCAACGACACGTTGATCGCAACCGGATTTCTTCGCAACTACGCCAAGGTCGGCTTCCGCGAGAAGGACAATCCTCAGTTCCGTTACGACTACCTGGATGACATGATCGCCACGCTCGGGCGCGGCGTGATGGGGTTGACCGTCCACTGCGCCCGCTGCCACAACCACAAGTTCGACCCCATCCTCCAGCGCGATTACTACCGGCTCCAGGCCTCGCTGTTCAGCTACGTGGAGGTGGACTACCCCCTGGTTTCCAAGGCGCGGGCGGAAGAATACCAGCGGCGCAACGCCGCCATCGACGCTCGCCTCGCGCCGCTGAAACGCCGGATCGCCGCCATCGAGAATCCTTATAAGCTGCTTCTGGTCCGGCAAAAATACGAGAAGTTCCCGGCCAATGTCAGGGAAGCCATCGCGACCCCCGAGGAGCGGCGCACCCCCGGCCAGTCGCTGCTGGCCAACCAGGTGATTCGCACCACCACGGTCTCGAGCGCGGAAGTGGAACCGCTTCTTAAACCCGGAGAGCGCGCGCTTCGCGACGGAATTCTGGCGGAGATGAGAAACATTGAAAGGGAGCGGCCGGCGCCCATCCCGATGGCGATGGGGATCGCGGATGGGGATTACCGCTTCGCTCCGGACGGTCCCGGTGATGAGCCGGCGCCGGGCAAGGGGATGAGGCGCGAGGCGGCGGAAGGATCGTACCGGCCGGATCCCGGCAAGCCCTACGTTCCCCCGCCATCCTACTTCCTTTATGGCGGGGACATGTACAGCCATGGCTCGACCATGCGGCCGGGCTTTGTAACCGTGCTGGTGAAAGGAGAACCGCCTGTCGAGTCGCCGCCCCCCGGACGTCATACCAGCGGACGCCGCCGCGCGCTGGCGGAGTGGCTCACCTCAGCGGACCACCCGCTGGTGGCGCGGGTCATCGTGAACCGCATCTGGCATCACCACTTCGGGCGCGGCATCGTACCGTCGCTCGATAACTTCGGCCACACCGGCGATATGCCTTCGCATCCGGATCTGCTCGACTGGCTGGCGGTGGAATTTCGCGAGCGGGGTTGGAGCATCAAGAACCTGCACCGGCTCATCATGAACAGCCGGACATATCAGATGGCTTCTTCTTTCGGAGACGCGCGGGATGAGGCCGGCGATGCGGACAATACGTGGCTGTGGCGTTTTCGTGAACAGCGCCTCGAGGCGGAGATCGTGCGCGATGCGATCCTCACCGTGGCCGGAACGCTCAACGCGCGAATGGAAGGACCTGCCGTGTTCCCCGCCCTCCCCAGGGAGTCGCTCGAATCGATGAAGAACGGCATCTGGCGCCGCCAGAAAGACGGGCCGGAAACGTGGCGCCGCGGCGTATACGTCTACCGCAAACGCGGCCTTCCCTTCCCGTTCTTCGAGATCTTCGACCTGCCGGACCAGACCATCACCTGCGGGCGGAGGAACGTATCCACGGTGGCGACCCAGGCGCTCGCCCTGCTCAACAACGAATTTGTCCTCGAACAGTCGAGGCTTTTTGCGGACCGCGTTCGAGGCCTTTCCAGCAGGCCGGACGAACAGTTGCGGCTTGCCTACGAGATCGCTCTCAGCCGCCCTCCCACGGACAAGGAGCGTTCCCTCGGCCTCGAGTTTCTGCAACACAACAGCATCGAGGATCTGACCCACGTTCTGGTCAACCTCAGCGAATTTCTCTACATGAGGTAGCCCATGCCGAAGCAGTTTGTCTCGCGCCGGCAACTCCTGTTTGAAGCGGGCGGAGGCCTGAGCGGCCTTGCGCTCGCCTATTTATTGGACCGTGAGGATCTGCTTGCCGCACAGTCCGCCGGCGAGTCTCGCCAAACTCCATTGGCGCCGGGAAAACCCCACTTCGCGCCGCGCGCCAAAGCCGTAATCTCCCTCTTCATGAGTGGCGGCGTGAGCCACCTGGACACATTCGACCCGAAGCCCGCGCTGCGCAAGTATGCCGGACAGCCGCTCGCGGGCAGGGGCGAGATCGTCGTGAGACAAGGCCATCCCGGACCCTTGATGCCTTCTCCGTTCGAGTTCCGCAGGTACGGCGATTGTGGAATGGAAATCTCATCGATCTTCCCGGAGATCGCGCGCCACGCCGACGAATTGGCATTTATACGGTCCGTGGTGGGACGGTCCAATGACCACGTGATGGCCCACTACGAACTGGCAACCGGTTCCGTACGCATGGGAGGGCCGTCCGTGGGCTCATGGGTAACTTACGGGCTCGGGTCGGAGAATCAGAATCTGCCGGCTTTTGTCGTCATCTACGACGCCAGGGGAGGCCCGTTCGGAGGTCCCGCCAATTGGAGCGCGGGCTACATGCCCGCGGTGTATCAGGGCACGATCTTCCGCTCCTCCGGCAGCCCCATCACCGATCTGAAACCGCCCCCTTCCATTTCGGACGCGCGGCAGCGGGCGCGGCTCGACCTGCTCGCCAGGCTCAATGCACTCGACGAGCAGAGGAATCCCGCGAATTCCGAACTGGCCGCCCGCATCACATCGTATGAACTGGCCTACCGTATGCAGTCGCGCGCGCCCGAGGCGGTCGATATGGAAGGGGAATCCCCGGCGACGAAGAAGCTGTACGGGCTCGATCAGCCCACGACTGAGCCGTTCGGCAGGCAGTGTCTCCTGGCGCGCCGCCTGGTCGAGCGCGGCGTCCGTTTCGTGCAGTTGTACCATGGCGGGCTCGGCATCCAGAACCTCGACACCTGGGACGCGCACGAAAACATCGCGGACAATCACACGCGCCACGCCGCCGAGGTCGACCTCCCCATCTCCGGCCTGATCACCGATCTCCGGAATCGCGGCCTGCTCGATTCCACGCTGGTGATCTGGCAAAGCGAGTTCGGCCGCATGCCGATCTCGCAACGTGGCGTGGGGCGCGACCATAATCCCGGCGCGATGACCATCTTCATGACCGGAGCCCGCATCAAGGGCGGCCAGGTAATCGGATCGAGTGACGAGTTCGGCTATAAAGCCGAGGAACAGCCGGTGAGCATCCATGATCTCCATGCGACCATCCTTCATCTGCTGGGCATGGATCATACGAGGCTGACTTACCGCTACCAGGGACGGCAGATGCGACTTACCGACGTGTATGGCGTACCGGTCCCGGGGATTATTGCCTGAGGCGATTCGTCCAATGAGCCGCCCTTGACTTCACTAATTTTCGGTTGTACTGTGGAACGGTTCAGCGCTTCAGCGGAGATCGGGTAAGAGGAACTCCGCGGACAGGGTTGGTGTGGTTAGCTCCGATATTACCGTCCGCCGGTAACTTTGGATAGTATTCAGCACAGGGGTCAGTGTCTATGCAAACTAAGCCGTTGGGAGCGGGGATCTTTGTCCTCGCGTTCAGCCTCTCCCTTTGGGGACAGACTTTCGGTGAAATCAGCGGGGAAGTCCGCGATCAAAGCGGAGCAGGCATTCCGGGAGTCCAGGTTACCGCCACAAATACCGAAACCAACGTCTCCCGTAACACGGTAACGAACGACGCCGGAGTCTACAGTTTTCCGGCCATGGTGCCGGGCTCGTATAACGTCCGCGCCGAGAAGGCGGGGTTCAAGTCGGTCACCCGCACGAGCATCCAGCTTCAGGTGCAACAGAGCGCGCGTCTCGATATCGAGATGCCTATCGGCCAGGTCTCCGAATCCGTCGAGGTTTCCGCATCCGCCGCGCTGCTTTCCACTGAAAACGCCACCGTCGGCACCGTCGTCGAGACCAAACGCATTGTCGAATTGCCGCTCAATGGCCGTAACTATCTCCAGCTTGTTTCTCTTGCCCCCAACGTAAGCTACGGGTTCGGGGGCGCCGGACAAGCCGACGCGCGCCAGGGGGGCGAACGCGCCGCGCAAAATATCTCCGTCGGCGGCGCCCGCAGCGAGTTCAATAACTTCACCCTCGACGGCGTCGATAACACCGACCCTAACTTCAACACCTACATCATCCAGCCCTCGATCGACGCCCTGCAGGAATTCAAGGTGCAAACCGGCGTCTACCCGGCCGAGTTCGGCCGCGAGGGGACCCAGATCAACGTCTCGACAAAGCCGGGAACCAACAGCTATCACGGCACCCTCTACGAGTTCCTGCGCAACGACGCCCTGGACGCCAATAACTATTCGTTCACTTCCGTCCGCACCACCAAGTACCCGTTCAAGTGGAATCAATACGGGGGCACGTTCGGGGGACCGGTTCTGATTCCCAAGCTCTTCAACGGCAAGAACAAACTGTTCTTCATGGGCAACTACGAATCGTTCCGGCAAAGGCAGAGCAGCCAGGCTCTCTACAACCTGCCCTCTTCGGCCATGCGCAACGGGGACTTTTCCGAAATGCTCGCCCGCGGGATCGCCATCTATGATCCGGCCACCCGCGTCACCGGCGCCGATGGAAAGATCAGCGCCACGCAGTTTGCCGGCAACCTCATCCCCGCTAACCGGATCGACCCCATCTCGAAGAAGTTTCTCGATTTCTATCCCGCCCCTAATCTGCCGAACTCGACGCTCATCCGTAACTTCCAGCAATCCCAGGCCGCGCCGCGGAACAAGGATCAATTCATCCTGCGCATGGATTTCAATGAATCAGCCAACTCCCAATGGGCGGGCCGTTACAGTTGGGGAGACGAGAATCTGCTCAACGAAGGGCTGAAGCTGAACGGCTTCAAGGTGCTCACCAATGTCGAGCAGTACATGGGCTCGAACACGCGCGTACTCAGCCCTTCCATGGTCAATGAATTCCGCTTCGGTTACTCGCGGTTCTTCAATTCGGCGGGACGGGAGCTGGCCTTCATCCGCAATGTCGTGAAGGAACTCGCCATTCCCGGCCTGAATGCCGGCGACCCGGTGACGTGGGGCATTCCCGCCGTCGCCTTCGCGCGCTATAGCGGCTTCGGCGACAGCTCGGAAGGTCCGTACGCCAACGACAATAATGCGCTCCAGTTTGTCGACAACTTCTCGTGGGTGCGCGGAAAGCACTCGTTCCGCTTCGGCGGCGAGATCCGCCGCGACGCCTACAACCAGGTGGGCAATCAGTTCGCGCGCGGGTCCTTCACCTTCGACATCAACGCCACGCGCAACCCCGCCATGGCTGCCGGCGGAGACGACTTCGCCGACTTTCTGCTCGGCCAGGTGAAGCGCTCCGAGGCGGCCGTCCAGATCGCCGAAGCTCAGTTCCGGTCCACCAGTTTCGCCGCTTACATCGACGATGTCTGGAAGGTGAGTCCGAAGCTGACCCTGAACCTCGGCCTGCGTTACGAGCGCACTCCGCCTTTCGAGGACCAGACGGGCAAACTGATCACCGCCGCCATTCCGCTCGACACCATGGTTCCCCAGGTGGCCGATCCCAAGCTTCATCCCTACTGGGAGAGACAAGGCTCGGGAGATTTCTACGAAGGAATCAATCTTCTCTGGCCGGATATCCAGTCGCGGCGCGACGGACACCTGGGCAACCGCCTGGTCTCCGTCGACAACATGAACTTCGCGCCGCGCATCGGCATCACCTGGAATCCCACCCCGAAATGGGTGGTCCGCAGCGGTTTCGGCACTTTCTTCTCGCAGGATACGGGCAACCCCCGTTTCGACATGGCGCGCAATCTTGCCGGACGCACACGCTTCGAATCGATCGATCCCGTTCTTTACACCTTCAATAACGCCTTCGCGAGCCTCGCCGGAGCTAAAGCCACGGTGTTCCGTCCCTACGCCTTCGCGAATCTCTACGACCGCAAGACCCCGCGCAGCATGACGATGCTCCTCAACATCCAGCGGGAACTGCCCGGAAACACGGTGGTCGAAGTCGGCTATCTCGGCTCCATCAGCCACCACCTCGAGTCGCTGCGCGCGGTGAATGAAGCGATTCCCGGCACCACGCCCGTGCTCCAGCGCACGCCCTTCGCCGAATTCGGACGCATCCAGTTGGTGGACGCCAGTTCGAACGGCAACTACAACGGCTTGTCCGGCAAACTGACCAAGCGTTACAGCAGCGGGCTGACCTATCTTGTTTCCTACACGTGGGCGAAATCGATTGACAGTTCGAGTTCGATTCGGACGCACAACGGAGATACTCTGTTCCCACAGAACAGCAACTGCCTGCGCTGCGAACGGGCGCTCTCCCAATTCCACACAAAATCCCGCTTTGTAACCAGCCTGCTCTACGATCTTCCCATCGGCAGGGGACGGCAGAAAAACATTCAGAGCCGTGCCCTCGATGCGGTCATTGGCGGCTGGCAGATTGGAGCCATCTGGACCTACCAGTCGGGTTTCCCTCTCACCATCAGCGCCGCCGCCCGCGACTCTTCGAACATCGGGGCGGGGTTTGACCGACCCAATGCCGTCCCGGGCATCGATCCCGTCCGCCCCCGCAGCCAGCAAACCACCGAGGCTTTCTTCAACACGAACGCCTACTCGGGGCAGGTCTTCGGAACATTCGGCAACGTGGGGAGGAATACCATGATCGGCCCGCGCATCTTCAACATCGACGCGTCTCTGATCAAGGACTTCTACATTAAAGAGACGATGAGAACTCAGTTCCGCTGGGAGTTGTTCAACTCCATCAACCATCCCAACTGGGGCGATCCCAGCACGAACTTCTATTCCGGCGCGTTCGGCACCATCGCAAGCACGCGCACCGCGATGCGTCAGATGCAACTCGCGTTGAAGTTCATTTTCTGATAGCGAGCGGGCCTCGCCGGCGGGTCCCGTTTCTCAGATCACCAGCCCGAACCCAACCGACACTTCCAACTGCCCGATGAATCCCGAGCGGTTCACCAGAAAATTGAAAGGCTTGCCGTTCTGGTACTGGCGCACGTCGAAACGCAGGTTGAAGATGGGCGTCAGCCGGTATTTCACTCCACCGCCGTAGTTGAAGCCGAACTTCGTATAAGCGCCGCCGGATGTCACGCTCGTTCCCGGCGGCGTGTAGCTGTTGAAGTGAACTCCGCCGGCGGCGAATGGCCGCACTTTCGAGCCCTCCTTGGTCGCATAGGCCAGAAAGTTGTAGAAGCCCTGGTGAATGGCCATTCCATTCTCCTGGCCGGCCGTATCATTTCGCAGGTGCGTGCGGTTGTAAGCGTAGCCGAACTCATGGCCGAAATAGCGCCAGTTGTTGAGCGTGGTCCGGAAGCCGATCCTCCAGCCGTCGGTGAGGCTATAGGCAGTCAGACTCTGCCCGTCGTTCAAGACGCCGAGATTCTTGTTATTCAGCCGGGACACGCCGCCGATAATTGAAAACTCGGCCGATTGGGGAAGCGCGGGAACAGCGCAAAACAGCAGGAAGCAGAAGACTCGCGGACTCATCCGTCTCATCGATTTGTAGCATGCTCCTCATCTACAACGATAACGTGAATCACGCGAGGACCGTGAACGCCGCGCACGAGGATCATCTCGATATCCGCGCTGCGGCTGGGGCCGGTGATGAAGACCGTGGAAGAAGCCGCGTCCGCGGGCATGGGGAGTTCGCTGTAGAATTCATCCAGGCCAGTGAGCATGCGGCTCACCGGCAGCACGGCGATATGAGCGGGCGGCAGCAGGGAGATCAGCCGCGCTTCGCTTACGGACCGGGTGACAATGCTTCCTGTTTCGGCAAGACCGTAATCGGCGCCCGTGATGCCAAAAGGCGCGGCGGCGCAGGCGGCGCGAAGCGAGGGCTCGTCCCCGAATCCGGAGACGACGCCCGGCAGACCGGGGATGCCGGCTTTCTCAAGGAGCGGATCCATGGAACACACCGCGGCGGAGCCCTCGAGAATTCCGGCCGTGATATCACGAACCTGCGCGAGCGCGGCCGCGCGGTACACCTTGCCTCCGAGAGCCTCCAGCCGTTCGGCGAAAAGAGCCACGCGGCGCTCGGGGGGGATTTCCGGAATTCGGATACGTGGCTCCGGAACCCGATCGCGCCCCTGGCCGGCTTTGCGTCCGAGGGCTTTTCGTACACGATCGAGGATCTCTTCCCGCGGTGTCACTTCGATTTCTCCCGTTCCCGCCATTGGTCACGGAAGCTCTTCCTGGCCGGCAGCGGCACTTCGCGCACGCTCGCCCACTTCGCCGCCGGGCCCATCGACGCCGCCCCCGGCGCGCGCGCCATCCTCGCCCCGATTCGTCCGGCCAGGGCATAGAGTTTCGGCCGCCGCGTCAGCCAGCCGTACATCTGAAACGCCTTGCGTTCGAGGAAGCCGTCACCGCGGGCCGCGCGGTCCTCCATCACCTCCTTGCGCAGATCGAGGAGGATCTTCGGTATGTCGATCTTGACCGGACAAACCTCGGCGCAGGCTCCGCAAAGACTCGAGGCGAAAGGAAGCCACGGATCCTTTGCGATGCCCTGGTATTGCGGCGTAATGATGGCTCCAATGGGGCCGGAATAAGCGCCGGGATAGTTGTGCCCGCCGATCTTGCGGTAGACGGGGCAGGCGTTGAGGCAGGCGCCGCAGCGGATGCAGTAGAGCGACTGGCGTTTCTCCGCGTCGGCCAGCAGACGCGTCCGGCCGTTGTCCATGAGCACAACGTAGAATTCGGCTGGCCCATCGGCTTCGCCGCCGCGCCGCGGGCCGGAGAGAAACGAGGTGTACACCGTCAACAACTGACCCGTTCCACTGCGCGCCAGCAGTTTCAGAAACACGGCCAGATCACGCGCCCGCGGAATCATCTTCTCGATCCCCGCCACGGCAATGTGGATGGGCGGAGCCGTGGTCGTCAGGCGGGCGTTTCCCTCATTCTCGACAATGCAGACGGCGCCCGAATCCGCCACCAGAAAGTTCGCGCCGGAAATGCCGATGCCCGCTTCGAGAAACTTCTCGCGGAGGTTGCGGCGGGCGATCATCGCCTGTTTGCCGGGTTCCTCGGTGCGCGGATCCGTTAGGTTCTTTTCAAAAACGTCAGCCACGTCCTGACGGGTCATGTGCACGGCCGGGGCGACGATGTGGTAGGGACGGTCGTGGGCGAGCTGAATGATGTACTCGCCGAGGTCGGTCTCGACGGCCTCCAGGTGGTGATGCTCCAAACGTTCGTTGAGGTGAATCTCCTCGGTCGTCATCGACTTCGATTTCACCAGCATCTTCACGCCGCGCTCGCGCGCCAGCCCGAGAATGAAATCCGTCACCTCCTGGCCGTTGCGCGCGTAGACCACCTTGCCCCCGTGCGCCTCGACGTTGGCCTCGAACTCCTCCAGATAGACATCGAGATTTTCGAGCGTGTGCTTCTTGATGCGGTTGGCCTGCGTGCGCAGTTCCTGGTACTCGGGCAGCGCCTCGGGCGCCACCACTTCCTCCCGTTTCTCCTTGAGCCGCGCCGTCGCTGAATAGAGCGCCAGTTGAATCTTGGGATCCGCCACGGTCTGGCGGATCTGCTTCTCTTGTTCCGGTTTCATCAGCATCGCGAATTACCTCGAGGCGAGCACTTCAGCCAGATGCATCGTCTTCAGCGGAGCGCCTGCCCGGGTAAACACTCCCTGCAACTGCATCAGGCAACTGGAGTCGATCGAAACCACCGTGGAGGCTCCGGTGGCGAGAATGGACTCGAGTTTCGTGCGTGCCATGGCTCCTGACACCTCGGGAAATTTCACGGAAAAGGTGCCTCCGAAACCGCAGCATTCCTCGGCCGCGCTCATCTCGCGCAGTTCGAGCCCGCGGACTTTTCGCAGCAGCCGGCGCGGTCCCTCCTTGATGCGCAACTCGCGCAGCGCGTGGCAGCTGTCGTGATAGGTTACGATGCCTTCAAACCGCGCCCCGACGTCTTCGACTTTCGCCACGTCGGTGAGGAATCGCGAGAACTCGATGACGCGCGGGGCCAGATATTCCGCCTCTTCGTAGTGGCTGGAATCCTTGGGAAACAGGTCGAGAAAATGATGGGAAACCATGGACGCGCACGAACCGGACGGCACCACGATGAACTCCGCGTCGCGGAAGACCCGGATGAAATGCCCGGCTGCCTTGCGCGCGTCCTCGCGGTAGCCGGTGTTGAACGCCGGCTGGCCACAGCATGTCTGGTCTTCGCGAAATTCGACTTCGTAGCCTGCCCGCTCGAGCACTTCCGCCATGGCCATTCCAACGCGCGGGAACAACTGATCGACGACGCAGGTGACGAAAATGGAAACTCGGGCGGGCATGTCAAAGAAGGATTGTAACAGGACTGTGCCCGTTGCCGCGTTACAATGAGGGGGTGACCCGCGGGCAGTTCTCCTTCCTTCTGCTGTTGGCGTCCACGTCCGCCCGGGCCGGCGCTTCCGCGGACGGGCTTCAGGAGTTGCACGGCACGCTCACCCAGGTGAAGGGGCAGCCTCCCGCGCTGGCGCTGAAGGATGGCTCCACGGTCAGGCTGGCCGCGGACGAGCCCACCACGAGCGTACTGAATGATCCACGGCTGAACGGCTTTCCGCTTGAAGTATCGGGCCACTATTCGGCCGGCGTGTTTCGCGTGGAGCCGATGCACAAGCGCGGTCTCTTCGTGGAAAAGGATGGAAAGAAGTTGTATGTCACTTACTGGTGCGATGTTTGCGCCATCCGTACTTACACGCCCGGTAAGTGTGTATGCTGCCAGCAGGAAACCGCGCTCGATCCGCGCGAGAAGCTGGATAACTAACCGACATGAATTACACCGCCGAACGGCAAACTATCGACGGCTTTGAGATTGTCCGTCTTACTGACGCCCGCGGCCGGGCACAGGTCTCGATCGTCCCCTCAATGGGCAACAACTCCCATGAGATGACCGTGAACGGACAGCCTGTGTATTGGTCGCCCTACCGGACGCTGGCCGAATGGAAGGCCAAGCCCGCGCTTTTGGGGAATCCGTTCCTGGCTCCGTGGGCGAATCGCCTGGACCAGGACGCCTTCTGGGCCAACGGCAGGAAGTACCGGCTCAATCCCGACCTGAAGAACTTCCGCTACGATCCTTTCCATCAGCCGATCCACGGGTTGGTGAGTAACGCTTCGCAGTGGCAGGTGACCTCGCTGCAAAGCGGTGAGGAACACGCCGCCGCCACCAGCCGCCTGGAGTTTTGGCGCTATCCGGAATGGATGGCGCAGTTTCCCTTCGCGCATGCCTACGAGATGACGTACCGTTTGAAAGACGGAGTACTCGAGGTGGACACCACCGTGGAGAATCTCTCCGTCGAACAGATGCCGGTATCGGTAGCCTTCCATCCGTACTTCACGCTGCCGGGCGTTCCGCGCGCCCAATGGCAGGTTCGCATCCCTGTTCGCGAACACGTCGTCTTGAACGAAAAGCTGACGCCAACCGGCCAGCAGGAGCCATATACGGCGGCCCAGCCCATCTCCCTCGATGGGCGGCAACTCGACGACGTCTTTGCCGGCGTCGATCACGGCGCGGAATTTTCCGTCGAAGGCGGCGGTAAGAAGATAGCGCTCCGCTTCGGACCGAAGTTCCAGGTGGCCGTGGTATACGCGCCGCCGGGGCGCGACTTCATCTGCTTCGAGCCGATGTCGGGAGTCACCAACGCATTCAATCTGGCCCACGAGGGGAAATACGCCGGCTTACAGCATATCGCCCCCGGAGGACGGTGGCGGGAAAGTTACTGGGTGCGCGCCGAAGGTTACTGATACTTACTTCTTGGTTACCGGGGCGGCAGGCCTGGCGGGCGCCGGCTTGGCCGCGGAAGGAAGCGAAGCGGGCGGCGCGGCGCTTGTCGCGGCCGGAGCGCTCGTATCGTAGGCGGTAATGACATCCTTGGTCACGTCCACTTCACTAGCCGCGTAAAGCACCGGAGTCTGCTGGGAGCTGACGTCCAGAATCACCGAAAACCCCTTTTCCTTGGCGTACTTGTCGATTACGGCCATCATCTTGCCGCCAAGGTCCTGGAAGATCTTCTGCTGCGCCTGTTCCAGTTCCTCGCTGGCGTCCTGCAAGTCGCGGTTGTAGCTCTTGGTTTGCGCGTCGATGTCGCCCATCAGCCTGCGCTTCTGATCGTCGCTCAACACCGACCCGCCCTTCTGTAACTGGGATTGCAGATTCTGGATGGCCTGCTGCTTCTTTTCGAGATCCTGTTTGCGGGGCGCGAACTTCTTCTCCAGCTCACCGATTGCCTTCTGCCCGTCCTTCGTACTGGCGATCGCCGCGTTGATATTGATGATGCCGACTTTGTTCGGCGCCTGTGCCGCCGCGATACCCACAACCTGGGCCGCGAGCAGGGGCAGCAACAAATGCTGTCTCATTTGCATTGCGAAACTCCTTCGAATCTTCTCACTCTAGCAACTTTTTTGACGATTCTCTGCTCGCACGGGTTAGAATGTGCGGCTGATCGTGAACCGGAACGTACTTCTCTTCTCCCAGAAAGGCATGGGCTGTCCGATGGTCTGCACGGCGTTGATGAACGACGCGTTGTTGGGGAACAGCGAACGGTCCGCGACAATGGGTGGAATCAGCATGTCGCGGTAGATGTTGGGGTTATAAGCCCAATACAGCCGGAAAGGGGCATTGACGACGGGCATCATGATCTGCAGTTCGAGGCCCGTCGAACTGCGCATTTTTTCCGTCCCCTTGACGATGACGGCCTGCGGGCTGAAGTTCGCCTGGGGGAAGGTGGAATTCAACTCCGCCAGACGCCCGGCGTTCAAGGAGAGGTCCCGCTGCAGGCTGATCTTGTTGATCCCGATATCGAAGAACGCGGCCAGCACAACGGGGCCGACAATCGGGATGCGGTATTCGAAGTTTCCTACTCCCTGCGTGTCGCCGCCGGGGAAGATCAACTGATAGGTGGGAATGGTCTTGGTGACCGTCACCCACTGTTCCACTCCGTCGATGATCTGCTTCTGCTGGCGGGCAGAGCCGTCCGAGTTCAACAGCGGCACCTGCCCGCTGCTGGGGATGTAGGCGATCGGGCTGATGCCCCAGATTTCAAATCCGCGGATGTCGTTTTCACCGCCCATGTAGAAGCGGTTGAACGGCGGCGCTGTCCGCCCGCCGTAGCCGGATACGAAGCGCCCCAACACGTGGGCGCCGATGACGTGCCCCTTGAAAAAGCCGTGCCGGAAATACTTGGCGTCGATTGTCGGCTCGATCATGTTCACGTTCCCACGCAGGAAGCTGCCGGCGAAGGATGTGGTGATGTACAGGCTCTTGCCGCGGCTCGGCGTGATGGGGTGGTCCACCGTGTTGTAGCTATAGGAAGGGATCAACTGGCTGGTTCGAATTCCGCTGAGCGAGTTCGGTCCGCTCAAGCCCTGGAAATTGATGTAGTCGAAGTAGGCCTTCGAGGCGTCGGTGAGGGTGGTGATGTTCTGCCGGTTATATCCGTAACTCAGGCCCACGCGGGCGAAGCTGCGCCGCAACTGGTAGCTGGTGTACGCCGTGAAGCCGCCGCCGTTTGAAACATAGTTCAACAGGTTATTCGTACCGAGAGATTGATACAGCGGAATGAGGTTGCGGCCGGAGAGCAGCGAGACTTCCCGCGCCTGATCGTAGTTGAACCGCTGCATGTAGACGGTGAAGCCGGCCTGGATGGGCCGGTCAAACAGGTACGGCTCGGTGAATCCGAAGGTCACGTCGCGGACGCGGTCGCCGAGTTGCGAGCTGATGGACAACGTTTCACCGAGCCCGAGGAAGTTATTCGTGGAGTATCCGAAGCCGACGAAGCTGCCCGCGATGCCGGAAACGCCGCCATTCAACTGGACGGAGTTCTTGCCGCGCTCCTTCACTTTGAGGGTGATGTCCACGGTGTTGTTCTTGGTGTCGCGGGTGATGGTGGCGGCTTCGTTTTCCTTGAGCACCTCGAAGTAGCCGAGCTGATTGAGGCGGAGAATGCTGACATCCCAGAGCTGGGTGTTGTAGATGTCGCCTTCGTCGATGAGGAGTTCGCGGCGGATGACTTTGTCGCGCGTGGTGGTGTTGCCGCTGAAGTCGATGCGGCGCACGAAGAACTGTTTGCCTTCATCGACGGTCAGCGTCATATCCAGCTTGTCGCTGTTGGGGATGATGTCAAAGCCAGGCTCGGGCACGAAATCGATATAACCGAACTGGCCATAGAGCTTGCGCATGCTTTCGAGGCCCTTGCGCAGCTTGGCCGTCGAGAAGACGTCTCCTTCGCCCATCTGAAAAAGAGGCTTCATGAGCGAATCGGGCGTGCGGAACAACTTCATTCCCACGAAGTTGATCTTGTTCAAATGATACTGACGCCCTTCTTCGATGGGGACGGTGATATCGGCGCGCTTGCCGGGCTTGTTCGGATAGAAGAGAGGAATGCGGAAGCCGCCGCCGCCCACATCGCGCATCTTGATGCTGTGGTCGAGGGCGCGGGCGGTGAAGTAGCCTTTTTCCTGGTAGAAGTTACGGATGCGATCCTTGTCTTCCTCGAGTTTGGTGGAGTCGAAGCTCTTGGCGAAGAGGTTCTCAAAGAGGAGGCTGT
Source organism: Bryobacteraceae bacterium (assembly GCA_019187195.1). Lineage (GTDB taxonomy): Bacteria > Acidobacteriota > Terriglobia > Bryobacterales > Bryobacteraceae > CADEFT01. The sequence goes on along the minus strand of JABAQT010000022.1, from coordinate 40,658 downwards.
GAGGGATTCCGATGGGCCGGAGGTTCTTCATGGCGCGAATCACGACGCGATCGCTGAACACCTTGTTGCCCTGAATATCGATCTTGCCGACCTTCACCTTGGGGCCTTCCTTGATCTTGAAGAGGACTTCGAGCGAGGAGGGAGGGATCTGGCGGATCTCGGGCTCGACCGAAGCGTACTGCCGGCCGCGTTCGGCGAGGTACTCCTTGAGGACATTCGTCGCGCGCTGTACCTTGTTCGGGTCGTACTGTGACTCGACGGACAAGCCCACGCGGCGGTCCTTGAACCGGTCCAGGATCTCGGAGACTGTAATCGACTTGTTGCCCTCGTACTTGATGGAGCGGACTACGCGGCGTTCGGTAAGCATGAAGCGGATGATCCAGCCGTAGGTTCCGCGTTCGCGCTGGAGGCTGATATCGTCGAAACGCCCGGTGTTCCATAACGCCATGAAATCACGATGCAGGGCATCGTCATCCACCTTGTCACCCTTCTTGCTGAAGATGAGGGCACGCAGGGTATCCTGGGGAACCCGGCGGGAGCCGCGAAACTCGATGGCCTCGATGACATTCTCGACGGCGCCCGGCTTGGGAGCGCCTTCAGCCGCCTTGGGAGTTTCGAGCACCGGCTTCGCCTGGCCGGGCTTCGCCTGTGGTGTTTCTGGTTGAGCCGCTTCCGGCACCGCTTCGAAGGGATTGGCCTTTTTTTGTTGGGGCGCAGGCTTCGGCGGAGGAGCCTGTGGTTGAGATTGCTGCGCAAGCAGAGCCTGCACCGAACTGAAAACCCCTAGAAATAAAGCCGCTTGCAAGACGAAGAGGGCGTGCAGGCCTCCAAGCCTGGGAGACATCATCAATACAACGGTCCTTTCCTCTCTGCGCCCTTATCGAGACGTTTAACCCCTTTGATTGGTTTCACGAGACCAGGGACGGGTTGACAACGAATCCCCTATTTTAACAGAGGATGGGGCGTTCGTTGGTTCGCCCCTTCTCATTTTCCTGTTTGCCTTTACCGGGGCTCGATTTGCCAGCGGGAAGCGTTTCCGTTCCTGATGTAGGCGATGAGATCAGCCATCTCGACGGCGTCAAAGCGCGGCCACACGATTCCCTTGCCGCGGGCCTGCTCGATCACCTGGGGCGGGTGGCTCCACAAGGCGGCGATCATCCTGGCGGCATCGAAACCTTCCCTGCCGGGGAACGGCGTGTTCTGCTTCGAGGCTTGATGGCAGAGCGCGCAGCTTTTCTCCTCAAAGACCGCTTTCCCGTGCACGGCGTTGCCGGGCATTTCGAAGTAGCCGGATTGCCAAAGGAAGGCAAGCAGATTCGAAATCTCACTTCCATTGAGGGAGGGCGGGAAGTTCATCATCATGGGAGCGTGATCCCAGAGGGTGGCGGACAGTTCGGTCAAGGTGTGGTCCCGGGGTTCGGATCCCACAAGGAGTTTTCCGTTGTGGCAGGAGGCGCATTCGCGCATTCGTAATATGGCCTTCCCCTTCTCCGGGTCCCCCAGGACGAGCTCCGGATCCTTGGGACGGCCGGCAACGGCTCCGGCGTAGGCGAGGATATCACCCATCTCCTGGGAGGAGAGGCTAGGCCAGTTCATCTGTTTGCGATCCATCGCCGCGCGCATGACGGGGGCGTGGCTCCAGATGGCTTTAAGGAACGGCACGGGATCGGTCACGGTATTCCAACTCGAGAGCGGGGGTCCCGCGTTATCCGGACTGGCGGCGGGCTTTCCGATTACGGCGTGGCACTTGAGGCAACCTTCCGCTTCGAACAGGATTCCGCCTTTGCGCACGCTTCCCTGCTGTTCGAAGTAGCCTGCCGCCATGAACCAGGCCACGAGATCATAAGCCTGAGGCGCGCTCAATACGGTGAAGGACCGCTGTTCCCGAGCATGCCAGATGGTAGGCGCGTGGCTCCAGATAGCCGCCGCCAGGCGTGTAGCCGAAAGCCGGCGCTTCGAGAGAACCCCCGGAGCGTCGCTTCGGGGACGCACCTGGAAATTGTGACACCCGAGACAGCCCTGCTCCTCGAGCGCCTGTCTGCCGTTGTTCGAGTTTGCGAGTTCCACCGCGCCCGCAAAGCCGCTCGAGCAGATGAAGGCGATGCTAAGCAATGCCCGCATGGACTACACCTCCATTGTCACACGCGACGCGCGGCGCGCAGCCGTGGTCTAATTCCTGTAAGTCTTCCCGTGGCTCCGATACTCATTTTTCTGCAATCCTGGCGCGAACTGGACTTCAATCTCGGCGGTCCGGAAGATATCGAATATTTTCCATGGAGCGCTCCGGCAGCGGTCCTGCTGCTTCTGCTTCTGTTCTTTCTGCTGTACAAGGGGCGCCGGAACTACAACGCGCTGCCGTCGCTTGCCGCGGTGGAAGGGGAGGGCAAGCCGGACGTGACGGTCGTCATTCCAGCCCGCAACGAGCAGTCGAATATCGGGCCGTGCGCCGCGGGGTTGCGGGACGCGCGGGTGATCGTGGTGGACGACGATTCCTCCGACGCGACGGCATTCAAGGCGCGCGGCGCGGGAGCGGAAGTGGTTCCGGCGCCGGTGTTGCCGAGGGGCGTTGCCGGAAAGGCCAATGCGATGGCGGCGGGAGCGAAACTGGCGGAGACCGGCTATATTCTGTTTGCCGACGCCGACACACGCTATCAACCTGGTTTTCTTTCATCGGCTGTAAGGTACGCCGCGGAATCAAAGAGCGTGATGACCGTCATTCTGCTGAAACGGAGGCACGTCACGCTGATCGAGAAGATCTTGGTCCCTTACATACAGGCGCTTTACTTTTCCGGAATCAACGTGCGGAAGGTTCAGGATCCGCGATCCTCTCACTTCATTTCCGACGGTCAGTGCACGCTTTTCCTGCGAACGGCGCACGAATTTTTCGGCGGCTACATGTCGGTGAAGACGAGCCCGCTCGATGACGTCGCCATCGCAGGGAAGGTGAAGCGGCACCACATGGCACTGCGCATCGTGCGGGCCGAGAAGCTGGGGAGCGCGCGGGTGTACAGGGGGTTTGCATCGTTGTGGCGCAGACTGAGGAAGAACGGGGCACGGCTGCTGCGCATGGACAAGGCGTGGGGCGCGCAGGTGATACTCACGTCGCTGCTGCTGACGAGCATTGCGCCGGTGGCGGTCTGGTTGTGGCGGCAGGAGCAGTGGGGATTTCTGGCCGCCTGGCTTCTCGTTCCACTGCTGCTGTTCCGGCCCTGGTACGGAAGCATCTTCCGGGCGGTGCTGTTTTTTCCCGCCGTCTACATTTTCCAATGCGTGGCAACGGCGGCGGTGCTGGCGAGCATCCTGGGAGTGAAGACGGCCTGGAAGGGACGCCAGGTTTGATGAAATCCAGGTAAGCTAATCAATGCGTATGAGAGTTGTGATCGCCGCTTTGTGTTTTCTTCCCCTGGCGGGTTTTGGCCAGCAGACATCCCGGATCAGCCTCGAGGAGTTGCGAGACCGCATTCGCGGGGGATGGGCGGGGCAGATGATCGGCGTCAGCTTCGGGGCTCCGACGGAGTTCCGGTATAACGGCCGCATCATTCCCAAGGAGGAGTTGCCCAAGTGGTCGCCGGAGAAGGTGAGCAACGCGCTGAACCAGGATGACCTGTACGTGGATATGACGCTGGCGAAGGTTCTTGACGACAGAGGTCTCGATGCCACCACCGAAGACTTCGGGCGGATGTTCCGGGAGGCGCAGTATTCGCTGTGGCACGCCAACCTGGCGGCGAGGCGGAATCTGAAGCGGGGAGTTCCGGCATCGCTGTCGGGAACGATGGAGTACAACATCCATGGCGATGATATCGACTTCCAGATCGAGTCGGATTTCATCGGCTTGATGGCCCCGGGGATGCCTCGCGCTTCGTTGGACATCGCGATGCGCGCCGGAAGGGTCATGAACTTCGGGGAGGGCATATACGGCGGGGTGTTTGTTTCGTGTATGTATTCGGCCGCATTTTTCGAGAAGGACCCGCGAGGGGTGGTGGAGGCCGGGTTACGGTGTCTGCCGCCGCGGAGCAAGTACGCGCAAGTGATCGGCGATGTGCTGTCGTGGTCGAGAGCGGAGCCAGGAAACTGGGAAGCGGTGTGGAAGCGGCTGGATTCCAAATGGAACCGCAATGAACCCTGCCCGGAAGGAGCGCTGCGTCCATTTAATATAGATGCCGCTCTCAACGGCGCCTACATTGCGCTGGGTCTTCTTTACGGCGGCGGGGATTTCAGCCGGACGATCGAGGTGAGCACGCGCGCGGGGCAGGACTCCGATTGCAACCCTTCGAGCGCGGGCGGCATTCTGGGTGTGATGCTGGGATACAACCGCATTCCGGAGGACTGGAAGGGCGGCATTCCTGCTCTTTCCCAGGAGAAGTTCCGATACACCGACTTCACCTTCGAGAGCATTGTGGAGAGCACGCAGCGGCGGGCGGTGGCGATGGCGGAGCGCAATGGAGGCTCGCGGCAGGGGGGCGTTCTATTGGTGAAGCGGCAGGCGGCGCGGCCCGCGCCGTGGGAGACGTGGAAGGATCGCGCGGCTCCGAAAGAGCGCATCGCGGTGAGCGATTCACGCTGGAGTTTCTCCGGGAACTGGCGGCGGGATTCCCAGACCGTGCGGGAAGGCACGCGGCAGTTGCGCGTCAGCGCGGCGAAGGGAGCGAGCGCGGAGGTGACATTCGAGGGGACGGGCATCGTGCTTACGGGGCCGTTTCTCACCACCTGCGGCAAGGCCAGGGTGAGCGTGGACGGGCGCGGGGAGAAGGTGACGGACTGCTACCCCGATGAACCTCACAAGAAGAGCAACGACTCGATGTATCACCTGTTTGGACTTGGCAGGGGGAAGCACACGCTGCGCGTCGAGGTATTGGGGGAGAGCATTTTCGACTCGAAGGGGGCGGATATAGCGCTCGATGATGTGATTGTCTTTGAATGAAGCGCGCGGGTGAAGGCCGGACCAGGAAATGGAATATCGAATATTGGGAAAGACAGGGCTGAAGGTATCGGCTCTCGGGCTGGGGTGCGCGGCGTTGGGCGGCGTGTATGGGGAGTTGACGGAGGCGGAGGCGACCCGGACTCTGCATACGGCTCTCGATGAAGGGATCAACTACCTCGATACGGCTCCGTTGTACGCGCTGACGAAATCGGAGACGATTACCGGAAAGGCGTTGAAAGGGATCGGGCGGGACCGGTATTACATCTCGTCGAAAGTGGGGCGGTATGCGGTGGATGATTCCGATTTCTCGTATCAGAGGGTGAAGGAGGGACTGGAAGGCACACTGGCAAGGCTGGGGTGCGGGTACCTGGATATCGTAATTCTGCATGACATCGAGTTTGTTCCGTTGAACCAGGTGGTTGAGGAGGGGCTGCGGGCGGCGCTCGATGCGAAGGCGGAGGGGAAAGTGCGGTTTATCGGGGCATCGGGGCTGCCACTGAAGATCTACCCGGCGATTTTGGCGAGGGCGGACCTGGATGTGGTGATCACGTACGCCAACTACACTCTTCAGAACACGAGCGTGGAAGGAATGCTGCCGCTGTTTGAGAAGCATGGGCTTGGGGTGATCAACGCGAGCCCGCTGGGGCTGGGGTTGTTGACGCCGCAGGGACCGCAGTCATGGCATCTCGCCGATGAAGGGATAAAGGCGGCGTGCCGGGAAGCCTCCGAATACTGCGCCTCGCGTGGAGTGAACATCGCGGAGTTGGGGATGCGGTTCGCGATGGCGAATCCGCGAATCCACGTGACATTGACGGGAGCGCGGACGGCGGAGGAGGCGCGCCGGAACGCGCGAAGCGTGGGTGTGGCTCCGGATGAGGAGATGGTGGCGGCGGTGCGGAGGATCCTGGCTCCGGCGCTTGATCGGACGTGGCCCGTGGGGCGTCCGGAGTACCAGTAGGGATGGCGGATGGTGACGGACGTTCCGGAGTTTTCTGTTCGGATGTGTTCGGTTTTGTCCGGGCAGCGAGCCAAGACGGGAGCGCGCGCCGGAACGGCGAAGCGTGGGTGTGGCTCCGGATGAGGAGATGGTGGCGGCGGTGCGGAGGATCCTGGCTCCGGCGCTTGATCGGACGTGGCCCGTGGGGCGTCCGGAGT
>JABAQT010000022.1:0-34482 GCA_019187195.1 Bryobacteraceae bacterium | reverse complement strand
TTTGCATCATTCGGCGGGCGGGGTTCCGCTCCGGACTGGTTGTATCATGCCGGGGATAGGGAATTTGCGGGCTGGTCATGTATGTAGTTGTGACGAGAGGGTAATAGAATTGTGGTTTGGCTGGGAACGAACCTTACACAGAGGTGTGTTACACGGGAAATGAAATGACTGACGAGCGGGCGCAGGTGGCGGTGGAGTTGTTCGAGAAGGCGTACAGGATGCAGATGGACGGGGAACTGGAACTGGCGGTCTCTCTGTACAAGCAGTCGATCGCACTCCATCCGACGGCGGAGGCGCACACGTTTCTGGGCTGGACGTACCGGTTTCAAGGCAAGCTCGATGCGGCGATCGAGGAGTGTAAGAAGGCGATTGCGACGGATCCGGATTTTGGGAATCCGTACAACGACATCGGGGCGTACCTGATAGAGCAGGGGAAACCGGAAGAAGCGATCCCATGGCTCGAGAAGGCGATCGTGAGCCGGCGTTACGCGGCGTATCACTATCCCTGGTACAACCTGGGGCGGGTGTATGTGGCGCTCGAGACATACAGCAAGGCGAGGGAGTGTTTCGGGAAGTCGCTGGAGACGGCTCCGCGATATGCGCCGGCTTCGGACGCTTTGCAGAAACTGCGCAGGCTATTGCAGTGACACGGCGAAAGGCAGTGAAGATGCTGGCGGCGGGGATGGGGCCCGTGGATGCGCGGCCGCGCACGTATACGATCCGGTCGCGAAACCAGGCTAATGACAATTCGCTGCGGGTGTTGAGGCCGTCGAAAGCGGCGCGGAGGGTCCTGTATGTCCTGCCGGTGAATCCCGGAGTGAGCTACCAGTGGGGAGACGGATTCGAGACGGCGGCGCGGCTGGGACTGCATGAGAGACACGGAATGGCGCTGGTGGGCCCGTCGTTCAGCGCGTGGCCCTGGTATGCGGACCATCCGGAAAATCCGAAGATACGGCAGGAGAGCTATTTCCTGGGCGATGTCGTGCCATTCGTGGACGGATTGTTTCCCGGATGCAAGCGGCTGCTGGTGGGATTCAGCAAGAGCGGGAACGGGGCGATGCAGTTGTTGTTGCGGAGGCCGGAGTTGTTCGCGGCGGCGGCGGTGTGGGACGCCCCGCTAATGAAAGAAGCTCCGGATCAGTTCGGGATGGCGGAGATTTTCGGCACGGCGAAGAATTTCGCGGGGTATTGCGTGCCGCGCCTGTTAGAGAGGCGCGCGGGGGAGTGGGCAGGGAAGCGCGCGCGGGTGGCGTTGCTCGGATACGACGCGTTCCGGGAGCACATGGAGAAGGCGCACGTATTGATGGAGCGGCTGGGGATGGCGCACCGGTACGAGAATACGGTGCGGAGGGTGCACCGATGGGACAGCGGGTGGCTCGAAGGGGCGGTGGGGATGCTGGATGAACTGACGGGCTGAGAGCCGCAGAGGAGGGAGATTGCGGGCGCCACCGGGAGAGGAGGCTCGGTAGGGGGAATTGCTGGAGCAAGGAGACTGCTGACGCAGCGCCAGCGTTCCGGCAAGCGGGCCGCGAGGAGTCACACAGTGTTTGGGTTAGGAGGAAGCGGTGAGAACGTATCGATGGTGCGCCCGGAGTGATTCGAACACCCGACCTTCTGGTTCGTAGCCAGACGCTCTATCCAACTGAGCTACGGGCGCAAAAAACGACCTTTTCAGGCTATCATGATTCCTTCCGCGGAATCAATTTTCCATTCATTGCCGGCCGTGCGTAATTACTCCACCACTACTTTAGAGCCCTTGTGCGGCGTCTCTTTAGACAGCTCTCCGATCCGCCGGTCGATGATCTCGCGAATCCCTTTCAGGAACTCGATCCGGGCGGCGCGGAAGTGCCGCCGGACTTCTTCGTCCGGCCCCAGACGCCGCAACATATCCGAAATCACGGGTCCAGCCCCCATGCATGCGCAACCACCACGCGGTGGCGCGCCGGCCGACTCCGCCGTTGCCTTATCTTCCATCATGCGGCACTCTCCTTGAGCACTATCGTCAATACACCATTATCCAACCGGGCGCGGGCGGGCGCCAACGCCGCCATGGTCGTCGGTAGCCCGATGTGGCGGCGCAGGCTCCCAATCTCGACCACCAGTTCATCGTCCTTCTTGAACAGTCCGATCTCCTGCTTGCCGGTGAAGGGGATCTGAAGCCGCACCTCGTAATGATCTTCCTCTTTCGTGAACGTATACGGCCGCTCCGTTCTGATCAGCGCGGCCGGATCTTCCCCTTCCGGATAGAGCATGTCCGCCAGTTCCTCGAGCCGCTCGGCGCCGAGCATTTCGCTCGGAAAAAGTTCCACGCGCTTCACTGGAACCGGCGCGAAATAGGCGTCCATGATGCCCAATATCTTCTGCTGAGACCTGCGCCAATCCTTGAAATACTCGTCGCTCACGCGGCCGGGCAGCAGGCGGTTCGCCACAATCGTATCCACTGTCAGCCCATGGAGGGAAAAATAGACGAACGCCCGCTGGGTCTCACGCAGCACCATCTGCTCGGCGTTGGTGATCAGCCGGACGCTCGTCGTGCGCGGGTCTTCCAGGACTTCGCTGATCCCTTCGAGCTTGGCGAACAGGTCCTGAATGTTCCGGAAATACGTATCCGGCGGCAATTCCACCGGCGAGACGCGGTTGGCGATCGGCCGCACGGCCTTCAACAGGCTCCGCTGGAAGGGAAAGATGTGCTTCATGTACCAGTCGAGCGTATTCGGCATGCTGACAAAGCGGATCGACTCGGCCGTCGGCGCGCAATCGAGCACCACCACGTCGTAGGCCTGGTTTCGGCGGTATTCGTTGACATAGAGCATGGCGCTCAACTCTTCCATACCCGGAAGAATGGCCAACTCCTCCGCCTCGACGTTGTTGAGACCCGTTGCCCGCAGCACCGCCACCACATAGGAGGAGATCTCCTTCCAGTGCCGCTTGATCTCCTTTTGGATGTTCACCTCCAGCAGCGACAGGTTCTCCCGAAACTCGAGCGGATCCGATGTGCTCCCGGGAAACAGGTCCCCTCCCAGATCGAAACTGTCCGCGAGGCTGTGAGCGGGATCAATGCTCATGACCAGCGTCCGGTATCCCATCCTGGCGAGGCGCGTTCCGGTGGCCGCAGCGAGGCTCGTCTTCCCCACCCCGCCCTTTCCGCTGAACAGTAATATCCTCATACTCTTATTGACGCTCCCAACCGATTTCGCGCTGCAACTCCGGCGGCAGGCGTTTCAAATCGTCCGCCGTGTCGATATCGAACCAGGGTTCACCCACGTGCACCGTCAATCCGCAGCGCAGCGCTCCTCTCACCGTGTCGGTGAGCGTGTGCCCGGTCGACCACCTCACCTCGTCGAACATGGCCGCCTTGACCTTGCGGCAGCAGATGGCGTAGTACCCTCCGTCGTAGGCGGGACCGAGGGCCACATCCGACCGGCTCTCGAGCAAGTCCCGCAGGAGCCGCGGCGGCAGGCCGGCCGTATCGCTCCCCACGATCATCGCCTTGGGCCGGCCTTTCGCCAAAGCTTCATCGAGCGCGGCGAATATCCGCGCTCCCAAGTCCCCGCCCGACTGCAGTTTTCGCGGAACGGCATCCGGCCAGGCATCCGTTTCGCCGTCGGTGTGCAACTCGCGGTCCGCCTCGCGCAGTTCGCCCAGGCGTGTCCACATCCCGGCGACCAGCGCTTTGTGCACTCTCACTGCTTGTTCCTCTCCGAGCGGAGGAGAAAGACGCGTCTTTACTTTTCCGGCTACGGGCGCCTTGGCAAAGAGCAGGATCACGGGCCTCGCCACGCCTTGCACTTGCTTAAAATCCTTTCACGACTGTATCCTTCCGCCAGCCTATCACGTCCTCACATTACGCTACTGCACGTTTTCGTGTAGAATGAGATATTCGGCTAATCGCCATCCCAGGAGAAATTGGTTTCCTATGTTGAAAATGATCGCTCCCGTTGGAATCGTGACCGCCTTGGTGGCGGCCAACCTGTTGTCCGGCTTTCAGAAGGGCGATGCCGCCAAGGGCAAAGAGACCTTTGAGCAGTGCGCCGTCTGTCATAACACAGACAGCACCGAGAAGAAAATGGGTCCGGGGCTCAAAGGCCTTTTCAAGCACGAGAAGCTCAGCAACGGCAAACCGGTCAACGAAGCCAACGTCCGCGCAATCATCAATACCGGCGGGAACGGGATGCCCGCCTATGAAAGCATTCTCAGCGATGAAGAAAAAGACAACATCATCGCGTATTTGAAGACCCTCTAATTCCACCGTTTTCCGCGCATTCCGGTCTTCCGGCAGGTTGAGGCGGGCTATCGGCAAGTGTTACATTGGAAGACAGTCCGGCCTGCCTTCCCTAGCGTCCCCATCGTCTAGCCCGGCCTAGGACACCGCCCTTTCACGGCGATAACGCGGGTTCGAATCCCGCTGGGGACGCCAACTCTTAACAAAGCATTACACTGCCCGGGTAACCGCGGGTTTCCGCGCCGCGCCTAACCAGACAGGAGACGCTTGCGGCGGCTTGTTGCCCGCGTCTCCGGGATTCCGATGCGCGACTACCGGCTATTGGTGTGCCTGCTCATAACGGCTTCGCTTTCCTTCGCCCAGAGGGTGGAGATCCGGGCGGCGCCGACCGTGAAAATGCCCGCGCAAGTCGATTCCAACAGCCCCGCTTTCTGGCGTGGGGATACGCTATACCTGATCAACTCCATCGGCAGTTCGATGATCAGCCACGGCGGCAGCCAGTTTTCCCTGTCCACTCCTCAACCGGTTCGCATCGCTCCGGGCGGCCACTCTCCCATGTGGATCGAAGCCGTCTGGCAGGATCCGGGAGGACCCCTGTACGCCTGGTATCATCACGAGCCGGCCGGCCTGTGCCCCAACTCCAATCTGACCGCCCCGGAAATCGGCGCCCTCGTCTCCACCGACGGGGGGAGTTCCTTCACGGACCTCGGCATCATTCTCTCCGCTCCGGATCCTATCGACTGTTCGGCCCGGAACGGATTTTTCGGCGGCGGCCATGGCGATTTTTCGGTGATTCCCGATCGGGAGGGGAGCTATCTCTATTTCCTATTCGACAATTATGGCGGCGATGTCTCGACCCAGGGCGTGGCCATCGCCCGCATGAGCATCGACTACCGCGCCAACCCCGCCGGAGCCGTCTGGAAATATTACGACGGCGGCTGGACCGAACCCGGCCTCGGCGGCAGGCTCACGCCCATCTTCCCGGCGGCGGCGGCCTGGCAGCGCGCCGACGCGAACTCCTTCTGGGGTCCCTCGATCCACTGGAATTCCTACCTCGAATCCTATGTCATCCTCATGAGCCACTCCTGCTGCTCGCCCAACTGGCCACAGGAGGGCATCTACGTCACGTTCAATCCCGATCTGGCGAACCCCTCGGGGTGGTCCCCGCCCGGGAAAATCCTCGGCAAGGTCAGCTACGACGCCGGCTATTACCCGCAGGTCCTCGGCATCAACAGCGGTGAAACGGATACGCTCGCCGGGCCCATCGCCCGCCTGTACGTCCACGGCCGATCCGATTGGGAAATCCTTTTCTGGAAAGACACGCCGCCACCCTACACTGACCCGAGCCCCAACCCGGGGCTCGACCAGGACCCGATCTTTTTGAACTCCATACCTCCGCGGAGTTCAGAAAAAGGGCCGGCCCCCGCAAGGAACCGGCCTCTTTACCGAACCACATCGAAGCCCTGAGGTAGTGGGAAGACCGGCCGGGAGGCCGATCCCGCCTTGCTCAGGCCGTGCGTGCCACTTCGGTCTTGTCGCTGATTGCCGCCTGCGCCGCCGCCAGCCGGGCGATCGGCACACGGTAGGGCGAGCAGCTTACGTAGTTCATGCCCACGCGGAAGCAGAACTCGACGGAACTCGGCTCGCCGCCGTGTTCGCCGCAGATTCCAATTTCGAGGTCCGGACGCGCCGCCCGCCCGTTCTCCACCCCGTACTTCACCAGTTTGCCCACGCCTTCCTGGTCGAGGACCGCGAACGGATCCGCCTTGAAAATTTTCTTCTCGGCGTAATCCTTGGCAAAGCTGGTGTAATCGTCGCGCGACAAGCCCATGGTCGTCTGCGTCAAATCGTTGGTTCCGAAGCTGAAGAACTCCGCCTCGGCGGCCACGCGATCCGCCGTGAGCGCGGCCCGCGGAATCTCGATCATCGTTCCGATGAGGTATTTCTGATCCTGCATGCCGGCTTTCTCGAGCACCTCATCGGCCACCTTCTTCACAATGGCCTTCTGATGCTGGAACTCCTCTACTCCGCCGATCAGCGGAATCATGACCTCGGGAATCACCTTGACGCCTTTCTTCGCCACCTGCACCACGGCCTCGAAGATGGCCCGCGCCTGCATCTCCGTAATCTCCGGATACGTGATTCCGAGGCGGCATCCGCGGTGCCCCAGCATGGGGTTGAACTCGTGCAACTGTTCGACCCGCGCGAGCAAGACGGGCAGTCCTTTCTTCAATTCGCCGGGCGTCATCCGGTAGCGCGCCGCCATCTCCTTTTTCGCCCTGGCATCGGCGTACGGCAGTTTCGCGATGTCCACCATCAACTCTTCCCGTTTCGGCACGAACTCGTGCAGCGGCGGATCGAGCGTGCGAATCACCACCGGGAACCCGTCCATCGCCTTGAACAGCCCCACGAAATCCGCGCGCTGCATCGGCAGCAGTTTCCGCAGCGCCTGGCGGCGGTCTTTTTCGTTGTCCGTCAGGATCATCGCCTGGACGTGCGGCAGCCGGTCTTCCCCGAAGAACATGTGCTCGGTACGGCACAACCCGATCCCCTCGGCTCCGAACTTCCGCGCCTGCCTGGCGTCGCGCGGGATGTCCGCGTTCGCCCGCACTCCGAACTCGCCCCGGAACTCGTCGGCCCAACTCATGAACTCGGCCAGCGTGCCCGATGTGGGGTCGGGCTCCAGCGTGTTCGCCTGTCCGGCATAAATGCCGCCCGTCGATCCATCAAGAGACAGCCAGTCGCCTTCCTTCAGGGTCAGCTTCTTCCCGTCCACCACCACGCTGATGGTCTGGCTGCGCTCGTCGACACTGATGGACTCGGCTCCCGCCACGCAGGGCGTGCCCATGCCGCGCGCCACCACCGCGGCATGACTTGTCATCCCGCCGCGCGAGGTGAGAATGCCCTTCGCCACTTCCATGCCGTGAATGTCGTCGGGCACGGTCTCCTTGCGCACCAGCACGACGGGGGCTTTCTTCGATTGTTCGACGGCGTGGTCGGCGGTGAAGACAATCCGCCCCACCGCGGCTCCGGGCGATGCCGGCAGTCCCTTCCCGAGCTTTGTCAGATTCCTGAGCGCCTTCGGGTCGAGCATCGGATGCAGCAGTTGATCAAGCTGCGCGGGCTCGACGCGCATCACTGCTTCCTTCCTGTTGATGAGCCCTTCCTTCACCATCTCGACGGCAATCCGCACCGCGGCGGGACCGGTGCGCTTCCCGTTCCGCGTTTGCAGCATCCACAGCTTGTTCTTCTCGATGGTGAACTCGAAATCCTGAATGTCCCGGTAGTGTTTTTCGAGCATCGCCGTAATGTCGCGAAGCTGCTGGTACACCTCCGGCATCACGTCGTTCAACTCCTCGATCGGCCGCGGGGTACGAATTCCGGCCACCACGTCCTCGCCCTGCGCGTTGACGAGAAACTCGCCGTAGAACCTGTTTTCGCCCGTCGCGGGGTTGCGCGTAAAGCCCACGCCCGTCGCCGACGTCTCGCCCATGTTTCCGAACACCATCGCCTGGACGTTGACGGCCGTCCCCAGGTCGTGCGGTATCTTGTTCATGTTGCGGTAATAGATGGCCCGGTCGTTATTCCAGGACCGGAACACCGCGTCGCGCGCCATCTCGAGTTGCTGCCTGCAATCCTGCGGAAACTCGCGCCCGCTGTGTTTCTTCACCAGTTTCTTGTACTCTTCAATCACCGCCTGCCAGTCAGCCGCCGACAGTTGCGTGTCGAGCTTCACGCGCATCTTCTTCTTGCGGGCTTCGATGATATGTTCGAAGTCGTCCTTTGGAATCTCGAGCACGACGCCGCTGAACATCTGGATGAAGCGCCGGTAGCAGTCATAGGCGAACCGCTCGTCGCCGGTCAGCTTCGCCACGGCTTTCACACTCTTGTCGTTCAAGCCCAGGTTGAGGATCGTATCCATCATTCCGGGCATGGAAAACTTCGCCCCGCTCCGCACGCTCACGAGCAGCGGATTTTCGGCGTCTCCCAGCCGTTTCCCGATCCGTCCTTCCAGGATTCCCAGCGCCTCGTACATCTGTTCGGTGATCTCGTCCGGAACACGATTTCCTGACTCGAAGTACAGGTTGCACACCTGGCAGGCAATGGTGAACCCCGGAGGAACCGGCACGCCGGCGCGGCTCATTTCGGCGAGGTTCGCGCCCTTGCCCCCGAGAATATCCTTCATCCTGCCTTCGCCGTCGGCGGTCCCGTTGCCGAACGAGTAAACGTACTTGTTCATACCTGAATGTCTCTCCTTAACATGCCTTCCATTAGAAACTGGTCACGATCTCCGAAAAATCGGCGATCGCGGAAAATTCGGTTAGTAAGTTCGCCAGCAGCGTCAGCCGGTTGCGCCGCACATTTTCGTCCGGCGCGTTGACCAGGACCTTGTCGAAGAACAGGTCCACTTGCGGACGCAGCGAGGCGATCAACGCCAGCGCCGTGCGATAGTCCTTTCTCTCGCGGAACATGGCCACCCGCGCCCGCAGATCCTCGAACGCCGCCGACAGGCCGGCCTCCGGACCCGCCTCGAGCAGGTTCGCATCCACTGCTCCGCCGCCTTCAAACCCCGCCTGCCGCAATATATTTTTGATGCGTTTGAAACTTGCGGCCAGCGGCTCGAAATCGGCCGTCGGCCTCACAGCCTGAATCGCCGCCAGGCGCTCGGCCACATCCGGCAGATCATCATACCCGGCCGCCAGCGCCGCGTTCACTTCGTCATATGCGTAGCCGCGAACGTCCTTGAAGTAGTACCGCACGCGGTCGAGGAGAAACTCGAGCAGACCCTTGTCCCCGGCCGCCAGTTTACCGAGCGGAACCGGCAACCTGCTCTCGACCAGGATCTTCACGACTCCCTGCGCCGCCCGCCGTAATGCGAACGGATCCTTCGATCCGCTGGGGATCAGTCCGATCGCGAAACAGCCGCGCAGCGTATCGACCTTGTCCGCGAGCGCCACCAGGCAACCTTCCGCGGTCGAGGGAACCGGACCTTCCATGCTCAGGGGTTTGTAGTGGTCGTAGATTGCTCGCGCCACGGCCTCGTCCTCCCCTTGGGCCCGCGCGTACAATCCGCCGACGACTCCCTGCAGGTCCGTGAACTCCTTCACCATATCGGTCGTCAGGTCGCACTTTGAGAGGAGCGCGGCCCGCTCGGCCACGGCGCTGCCGCCGAGTTCCTTCACCACGCCCACGACGCGATTCGTCTTGTCCAGGTACGACCCCAGCTTTGCCTGGAAGGTTACGTTCGCCAGATCGCCGACTCGATCCGCCAGCTTCTTCCGCTGATCGAACTCCCAGAAGAACCGTGCGTCGTTGAAGCGGGCCCGCAGCACCCGCTCATTGCCCTGCCGCACCAGTCCGTCCGGATCTTCCTTGATATTCATCACGGCAATGAAGTGCGGCGCCAACTTCCCGTCGGCGCCGGTCACCGAGAAGTATTTCTGGTGATGGCGCATCACCGTCACCAGCACCTCCTCGGGCAGGGTGAGGTATCCGGGGTCGAAGCTTCCCATAATCGGCGCGGGCCATTCGGTCAGATAGACCAGCGTCTCGAGCAGCGCCTCGTCCATCCGCGCCAACAGACCCCGCCCCATCAGCAACTGCGAAATGCCGGTGAGAATCATCTCCCGCCGTTTAGCCGACGAAACAATGACGCCGTAGCCGGCCAGTTGATCCACGTAATTCGCCGCGTTCACCCCAACGGTTGCCGCCCCGAGCAGCCGGTGCGGGGCCGTGTAGTATCCCGCCTCGACTCCCCCGATTTCGAACGGAATCGTATTGTCGCCGTGCAACGCTACGATCCACCGGATGGGGCGGATGAACCGCACGCCGTTCTTCCCCGTCCAGTACATCGTCTTCGGGAAATGGATCCTGGGAATCAGCGCGGCAATCTGTTCTCCCAATATCCATTTCGCCGCCTGGCCCTCGATCCGCTTCCGGACGGCCACGTATTCGCCCTTAGGCGTCGTCTCGATGTGCAATTGGCCGACATCGACGCCGTTCTTCTTCGCGAATCCAAGCGCCGCCCCGGCGGGCTTCCCATCCTTGAAGGCCGCCGCCTTCGAGGGGCCGAGCACGAGCTCTTCGGCGTCGGGCTGCTGTTCCAACACATCGTCGAAGATGGCGAAAATGCGCCGAGGCGTCCCGTCGGCCATGCGGAGTTTTCCGCCGAGGCGCTGCGCGGCGAGCATCTTCTCGAGCATGTCGCGGAACTGCCCGACGGCGGGCGCGATCATCCAGTCCGGAATCTCCTCGACGCCGATCTCGACCAAGAGGGGAGCGGTGCTCATTGGGCCACCTCCGCCGGCAGGTTCTGATCGAGCCACATTCCGGCCACGCCGACGGCGAGTTTCCTCACCCTCCCGATCACACCGACGCGCTCCGTCACGCTGATCGCCCCGCGCGCGTCGAGCAGGTTGAACAGGTTCGAGCACTTCAAGACCTGGTCATAGGCAGCCAGGACGGGAAACCGCTCCTTCCGCGGAAAACCGGGGTAGGCTCCGGCCAGCCGCTGGCATTCCTTCTCGTGCAATTCGAACAGCCGCCACAGCGTCTCGACGTCGGCCATCTCGAAGTTGTACACGGAATGCTGCAACTCCTCGGCGTGGCGCACCTCGGCGTACTTCACGTCCCGCGTCCAGTCGATGTCGAAGACGCTGTCCTTGCCCTGGAGGAACGCCACCAGGCGTTCGAGGCCGTAGGTGATCTCGGCGGGCGCCAGATCGAGATCGATTCCGCCGCACTGCTGGAAATAAGTGAACTGGGTGATCTCGAGTCCGTCCATCATCACCTGCCAACCGATTCCCCAGGCTCCCAGCGTGGGCGACTCCCAGTTGTCCTCCTCGAACTTCAAGTCGTGCTTCGCCAGATCGATCCCGATCGCCTCGAGGCTCCCCAGATACTGGTCAATGATGTCGTTCGGCGGGGGCTTCAAGATCACCTGCAACTGCTGGTGCTTGTAGAGACGGTTCGGATTCTCTCCGTAGCGTCCGTCGGCGGGGCGCCTGCTCGGCTGTACGTAGGCCACCCGGTAAGGGTTCGGCCCGAGCACGCGCAGAAAGGTTTCCGGGCACATCGTGCCCGCCCCCACTTCGACGTCATAGGGCTCCTGGATGATGCAGCCCCGGTCGGACCAGTATTTTTTCAGTTTGAAGATTGTTTCCTGGAAGGTGTCCATGCGGTAGCCAACTGCTTTGTCAGAGATTCTCTAACATCGGCGCGCTCTGCAAGCGGCGCTCGGTGTGTTCTTCAATCAGGCGGTTGACCAGATGACGCAGGTCGGCGGCGGTTTGCCGCGTCCATTCCCGCGCCTTCAGGTCTCGGATCGGTGTTTCGTACATCTCTCGCGCCATCTCGAGCGACTCCGGCTTCACCCGCAGGGCGGGCAGGAAACCGGCGAGCCGCACGGCCCAAAGGCCGAAATAGAGCACGGCGGGCCATACCGCCGCCGGATTGCCTTTCTGTGTCCACAGATAGTCCAGAACCGCAACCAGCAGCCGGAAATGCCGCTCATTGGCGTCGCCCTGAGGCAACAGCTCATCGGTCACTTCGGCCAAATAATCCAGGGCTACTCCGGTCTCGAAGTTCCCCAGTAAGGAAAAGGGAGACCGCACCAGCTCACAGGAATCGAGCGTAGTCAACTCCCGTGTTTCCCGCTGGAAATAGTGCATACGCACCAGCGACAAACGTTCCAGCCCGGCCCCAAAGGCGCTCTTGGGCCGCCGCGCTCGTTTTGCGACGCCCCGCAACTTTCCCTGATCCCGGGTGAAGAAGCTGACAATCAAGTCCGCCTCTCCGAAAGGATACGTTCTCAGGACGAATGATTCACTGACTCGGGCCGGCACCAGCGACCACTTTGAATCTTCAAGATTAGCATATCGACACTCGCTGTTACCTCCCGCGGTGGCGTAAGGATGGAAAACGCCGGACCGGCGGCTTACACTGACAGTAGCCGCTTCTTCATGCCTGAAGACTCCCAACCGACGCCAGAGGCCGCGGTAGCCATACTGCACGCCAAGGCTCCCGAGGAATCCATTTTACTGATCCGCCGCACAACCAATGCACGGGACCCGTGGTCGGGACAGTGGGCGTTTCCGGGAGGAAGAAGGGATGCCGGGGATCGGGACCTGCTCGATACGGCGTTGCGGGAGTTACACGAGGAGTGTGGGATCGGATTGAACAGGGCGGACTTGACGCAGCGCCTGCCGTATGAATGGGCGGGGCGGCGAGTGGGGAGGAAGCTGTGGGTGGCTCCGTTCGGATTCGTGCTGCCGGAGATACTTCCGGTGAATGTGAACCCGGAAGAGGCGGCGCAGGCGGCGTGGGTTCCAGTGCGGGTGCTGGCGGATACGGCGCGGCATACGCGCGTGACGATCGCCGGGTTGCCTTCGGGGGTGCAGTGGCCGGCAATCGAACTGGATCATGTTCCGCTGTGGGGATTTACTTACCGGCTGGTGTGCCAGTGGATCGGGCTGAACGTGGAGGGCGCATAGCGGCCTAGGCCCGTTGGAAGAACTGGAGCACGCCCTTCCACTTGCGCAGGACAAGTTCGATGACGTTGACGGCGACGGCGAAGGCGAGAAGACCGGGCCAGAGGCGAAGGGTGGCCGGCACGGACTTGCCGCCCGATTGGAAGATATCGGCGGGGCGGGGCTCGAACCTTCCTCCGGTTTGGATGGAAACCTGTTTCAGCAGGAGTTGATCGGAACCGTAGCCTGCCAGTTCGTCCTCGGGGCGGTAGATGCCCGCTTCGGGAAAAGCGGCTGATTCCACCAGCGGCCGGACGCGAAACAGGCCGCGGCGATTGCCGGCGGCGAGGCGGCCCCGGAAGACGCCGGGGGACACCTTCTTCATCTCGACCGGTTTCTGGAAACCATCCGGGCCGAAGACGAACAGTTCGGGCAGCGGGGAAGGCTCGGGAACGCCCGGGGCAAGGCGGTACTCGGCGACCAGATCTCCGTTGACGCTGTCGTAATCGAGGCGGGCCTCGCCGGCTTGAGTATGGGGGAGCAGGTCGCGCAGAAGGTTCGCCCAGAAGCGGTCATAGTACTTCCAGGTAATCCAATCGGCAGCCCAACGGGCTTTGGCGTCGGAGGTGAAAACGGCGGCGCGGCCAAGCCCATACTGCCAGCGCGCAAGGAGCGGATCGCGATCCATGCCGAGGATGGTTTCGGCGGTGGGCCTGGTAATGAACTTCACATAGCCCTTGAGCGGCGGGGCGGCGGCCATGTCCACGCCATCGAGGATCTCCGTATTCCTGAGGACAACGGGCACGATGGGCTTTTCGATGGCCGTGGAACCGGTGTGCTCCATGACATCGCGCAGCAGAATCTGTTCGAGCCCGGAAGGATCGTTGAGGAAGTAGGCTTTGCCCTTGGCGAAGGATGCCACTTTTTCGAGATAGGAGCGGTTCACATCCTGGCCGAGGCCGACTGTGGAGATGGTGACGCGGGCATTGGCGGCGTCCTTGGCGAGCTGGATGCTATCGCCTTCCTCCGAGATGCCGTCGGTGAGCAGCACGATGTGCTTGAAGGTGGCGCGGACAGGCAGGGACTTGCGGTAGGCCTCACTGAGCGCCGGCGCGATTTGAGTGCCTCCGTCCGGGGTGATGCCGGCGACCAGCCGTTTGATGGCGGCGCGGTCCTCGGCTTTGCGCACGGGGACGGCCCACTGGAAGGAGTTGTCGAAGATGAGGACGCCGACGAAATCGACGGGGCGCAGGTTCTCGATGACGCCGATGGCCGCCTGCCGGGCCAGTTCCATTTTGCGGCCTTCCATCGATGAGGACTTGTCGATGATGAGGATCACCATCGTGCCCTCGGGCGAGCGCGGGGGAGCGAGTTTGGCGGGAAGGGAGCGCTCGAGCGGATCCTCCTGTTTCTTGCCCTCGACATATACGTTCTGCTCGCCGCCGATGACGAGCATGCCGCCGCCCTGCTTGACGTAGGATTCGAGATCGGCTTTGCGCTGAGGGGGGATGGCTTCCAGATTGTGGTTGTTGAAGATGACCAACTGATATTCGGAGAGCCTGGCGGAGCGGACATCGGGGACACTGTCCACCTGGAACTTGCCGGTTTCGAGGACGCCGAGGAGATCCTTATCCGTGCCCGGCGGGTCCTGCGAGACGTAGAGGACACGGGGGCGGCGGACCATGAGAGCCTGCTCGAAGCGAACCTCTCCCTGATCTTCGGTGCGGATGACCACGCTCAGGTCGATGGCCCCGGCGGCGCTGATGGTGGAGAAGACACGGAGGGAATTGTCGCCGGCGTCGAGATTGACGGGGTGCGTTCCGAGGGAGCGGCCCTCGGCGGAGATTTCGACGGTTCCGGAGGACTTGCGCGGAGAGCTCACGACGAGTTCGATGGGGACGCGTTCGCCGGTGAAGGCGAAGGAGGGCATATGGAGGGATTCGATGCGAAGAGTGGGCCGGGGTCTTCCTTTGAGAGCATAGGTATCGACAGGGAGGCCGAGCTGCCGCGCCTGCCAGGCGGCGCGGGTGATGCTGCCGCGGTTCTCCTTGCCGTCGGAGATGAGGACGATTCTGCCGACGAGTCCGGCGGGAAGAGAGGCGGAGGCTTCGCGGATTGCGGCTTCGAGATCGGTGGCGCGCGCGACATCGCCAGAGGCTTGCTTCAGGCGCCAACCCTTTGAGTATTCACCCGGTTCGAGAGGACGGGTAGCGCGGCCGAAGGGGATGACACGAACCCAATGACGGCCGCGCGAGCGATCGATTTCCGTGGCGAGTTGAGACGCGCGTTCGAGGTCATCGGGCGAGATGCTGGCGGAAGTATCCACCAGGACGGCGACCGCCATCTTGGTCTCCGAGACGAGCATCTGGGGTTCGGAAAGAGCGGCGACGACAGCAGCGAGAGCGAGAGACTTTACGAGCAGGCCGATTTTCGAGGCGGCGCGGCGCCATTCGATAAGGGCGAAAGCGGCCACCAGCGGCAGAAAGAGGAGAACCCAGGCGCGGTCGAAGGTCATGATGCCTTCCTCCGGGCCGCGGCGGGGCGGTTGAAGAGTTTCAGCGCGAAGGGCCGGTCCTGCGTATTCCGTCCGAAGAAAAACCACTCAGCAACGAGGAGGAGCGCGCCGGCGAGCGCCAGCCATTGCCAGATATCCCGGGCGGCGGTTTCAAAGCCACCGGCGGAGGCAAAGCCTGTCCGGACCGTTTTCGGCGGCTCCCAAGTCGAGTCAGCGACATCGGGCAGAGTCAAGGAATAGACCAGTTCGCGGTCGCCCAGATGGACGCGGACGATGCCCGGAGCGCCGCTGAAGAAGCGCAGCACACGGTCACGAATGGTGAAAGGAAGCGTGGTTCCGTTTTCGCCGTCCACGCTGACGAGGGAGGGATCGTAATCCGCATCGAGGGGCACGGTGACGGTTCCCACGCTTCCGGCCTGGAGTTCCACGCGCAGGAAGATCTCCGGCGCCATCCACTTGAGAACATTCGCAAACAACAGAGGCGTGGCGAGTTCATAGCGCAATGAGGAGCGCATGGGGTGGAAGCCGAACACCGCGGTTTTAGTCTTGCCGGGCCGGGCGAGGATGGCGGGACCGCCCTCGACTTCGCCGATTACGATGTCATCGGGGGAAGCGGAGAAAACTTCCGTGTTCTCGATGCGGGCGTCCTTCGTGTGGAGGCCAGCCGCCAGAATCTGATCGGAACGCCAGCGCAGGAGCACATCGCGGGCCTGGGTTCGGACGGAAATGGGGGAGGACGCGGCGGGCGGCTCGATCCAAATGCTGTTTTCGGCGACCGGGACGGGAGGACGGAAGCGGTCAAGAATAACGATGGCGGCTTTCGGATCGGGCTTGTAAGCAGAGGGCTTGGCGAAGATCATCTCGACGCGGCGGTTGGCGGAGAGGACGGGGCGCAGCAGGCCGGGTTCGTTCGAATAGACAACGACACGTCTCGATTCCTGTGCCGGCAGTTCGAGCGTGGCGGTGTTGTCGGCGGGAAGGCGGTCGGGGGAGTCCAGGCGCGCCTCCAGCCAGCCGGCGGCGCGGGTACGGAATTGGAAGGTGGAGCTGACGTCGGAAGAGGGCGGCAGGGTGAGGTTGCGAGTGCCGACGGGCGCGCCCCCGAAGAGGACGTAGAGCGGAACGGTGCGGGGCGTATGTCCATAGTTACGGGCGGTGACGTAGATCTCCCACAGTTCCGGATCGGGAGCGCGGCGCAGGGTAAGCTTTCGGATGCCGCAGTTTTCGATGCGGGCGCTTACCGGGAGGACGCGGAGGTTCGCGGGAAGCGGAGGCAGTTCGCCGAGGGCTTCGCGCGCCATGCGGCCTGCCCCGGCGAAGACGATCTCGCCCGGACGGCGGGCTTCGAGACGGAGGGCCTGGGCGGCGAAATCGAGACCTTGCCCAAGGTTCAGGGCGGCGGTTCCAGGCTCGATGGCCTCGATGGCGGAAGCAAGAGTCTGGCGGTTGGTTTCAAATCCGGTGACTGGGGTGGCGAGGGCATCGGCGCGAACCAGCATGACGCGGTCGGCGGAGGGGAGAGCGCGAATGTACCGCAGAGCGGCGGCGCGAGCTTCGGCGATGAGCGGGCGGCCGCCGGCTTCGGTGGCTCCCATCCAGGCGGAGGCGTCGAGCAGAAGGACATGGTCGCGCGAGGAGCGGTCCGGCGAGCCGATGCGCAACTGTCCGATGGCGAGCAGCAGCATGAGGATGGCCAGCAACTGAAGAATCAGCGACCAGGGCTGCTGGATCCTGCGGCGGTGCTTGCGGCGCGAAGGGAGATCGGACTGGCTCCAGAAGCGGAGGGTGGCGACGACATGGCGGCGGCGGGAGCGGTCAAGCAGGTAGAGCATGACCACGAAGGAGGAGACGGCGGTGAAGAGGGCGAGAAATTCGGCGATGGAGAGGTTGAACAGGAACATCAATAGACCGCCTGAATTTGATTGAGGGGGCCGAAGACGGCTTCGTCGACGGGCGTGCGGGTGGAGAAGCCGAGATAGCGGCCGCCCTTGCGGAGAGCGAGGTCACGCAACCCGCGGGCATAGGCGTCAAAGCGTTCCGTATAGAGCCGGCGAACGTCGTCCTCGAAGGACAGGTCGAGCTTTTCGCCGGACTCGGCGTCAATGAGTTCGAGTTCGCCGCTCCAGGGAGGGGTGCGATCTTCCTCGGCCCAAATCTGCAGGAGCAGCAACTCATGTCCGAGGTCGGCGAGGTATTGCAGGGGTTTTTCGCATTCGCCGGTTGTCAGGAAGTCGGAGATGATAATGAGCAGGCCGCGCTGCGGGTATTCGGCGGAGAACTCGCGGGCGACGTCGAGGAAGTTTGTCTGGCCCGTAGCCTCGAGCGAGTTGAGGAATCCGGCGGCGGGAGCGAAACGGTGGCGGCCTCCGCCACAGGCGTGCGAATCCCAGAGGCTGTTCGAGAAGGGCTGGAGCGTGATGGTTTCGAGGCGCACGAGGCCGACATAGGCGAGGGCTCCGGCGAGGCGGCGGGCGTAATTGAATTTGTCACCGTGCTCGCCGGTGGACATGGAGGCGCTCGCGTCGAGCAGGATGCGGACGGGGACACGCGGCTCCACCTGGAACATTTTGAGGAAGAGCTTTTCGAGGCGCATGTAGGCGCGCCAGTTGATGGCGCGGAGGTCATCGCCGTGGTGGAAGCGGCGGTGGTCGAGGAACTCCTGGCCGGCACCGGCGAAGCGGGAGGTGTTGTGGCCGCCAACGAGTCCGGGGAAAGACCTCAGCCAGTGAATCGTAAGCCGTTCCAGGCGTTCGAGGAAGGCCCGGTCGAGCAATGGCGCAGCCATGGCTACATCCTATCTTGTCCTGGCGGCGGCAACACTCTCGATGATCTCGTGCAGGACGGTTTCGGGGGTCTGGCCACCGGCGTGGGCGTCGAAGTTGAGAATGATGCGATGGCGCAGGACGGAGGTGGCGACGTGACGGACATCGTCGGCGCTCAAATGGAAACGGCCGCGCATGAGGGCGAGGACGCGTCCGCATTCGAGCAGCGCCTGGGCTCCGCGTGGAGAGCTGCCGTAGCGAATGTACTTGTTGGCCATTTCATGCGCCTGCGGGTGTCCGGGCTGGGTGGACATGACGAGATCGACGGCGAAGTCCTGGACGTGCTGCGCAACCATGACGCCGCGGCAGATGGAGCGGAGTTCAAGGATCATCGGCCGGTCGATGATCCGGTCGAGATCGGCTTCCTCCTTCTGGATGGTGCGCTCGAGGATCTGCATCAGTTCCGTCCGGGAAGGATAGCTGACGACGATCTTCATGAGAAAACGGTCCAACTGGGCTTCGGGGAGCGGATAGGTGCCTTCCATCTCGATGGGGTTTTGGGTGGCCATCACGAGAAACGGCGGCTCGAGTTCATGCGTGGTGGTGCCGCTGGTGACGGTGCGCTCCTGCATGGCCTCGAGGAGGGCGGATTGGGTTTTCGGGGTAGCGCGGTTGATTTCGTCGGCAAGGACGAGGTTGGCGAAGATGGGTCCGGGCTGGAAGCGGAGCATCTTGAGGCCGCGCTCATCGGACTCCATGATCATCGAGCCGACGATATCGGCGGGCATGAGATCGGGAGTGAACTGGATGCGCGAGTAGCGCAGGTGAAGGACGCGGGCAAGCGTGCGCAGGAGAGTGGTTTTGCCGAGGCCGGGAACGCCCTCGAGGAGGACATGGCCGCCGGCGAGGAGACAGATGAGGACGCCATCCACGGCATCCTGCTGCCCGACGATGACCTTGGCGATTTCAGCGCGGACTCTGTTCAGCAGCGAGGTTGCCTGCTCTACTTTTTGATCGGCGGACACTGACACAATCTCATTCTAGTCGATCGTTCGAGGGAGAGGATGAAGTCCTGTCACGATGACAGGCCGGGAGGCGTGTTTCAGGAATATCAGACGGAATGACTGCGCGTGACGCGGCGCAACTCGGCCGCGAACTTCGGAATGGCGGCGCCGGCATCATCATCCTGGTTTTCATACTCGAGCGACATGTAGCCCTTGTAGCCGCCCTTGACGAGCATGGCGGCGATGCGGCTCCAATCGGCTTTCTCTTTCGCACCGCCGGGAGCGGCGATGTGAACCTTGACGTGAGTGCTGACGGCATAGGGGATGCAGAGCGCGGCCTGGGCATAGCCATCCCTGGGAAAATTGCCCGTATCGAGGTTGATGCCCGCATAGGGATTGTCAGCCTGCTTCACGATTTCGACGGTGGGTTCGGCGGTGGTGGTGAGTCCGCCGTCGTCTTCCACGCCGATGAAGATGCCCTTTCCGCCGGAGTAATCGGCCGCGCGTTTGAGCACTTCGGCGGCCCATGAAATCGCCTGCGCTTCGGTGACGCCCTTGGGAATGGCTCCGCCGAAGACGCGGACGTGCGACGCTCCGACTTTTTCGGCCACGTCGACCCACTTCTTCGCGTTCTCGACTTCCGCGCGCCGCAACTCGGGGGCCGGCTGGCAGAGGCGAACCCGGACGGCGACACTGTAGAGACTGACGGCGTTCTTATATGCGGTTGCGCGCAGCCGGGCGAGATAGGCATCGGAGGTGTCCGGGAACCAGTAGACAGTGGTATCGAGGCCGTCGAGGCCCATTTCGGAGACTTTGCGGATCAGGGTCTCGTAATCCATTGTTTTCGCCGCCAGTGGCTTGCGGTAGGAGTAGGCGACGAGACCCGCGCGGAGATGGCCTTTCGGGGACTGCGCCCGCGCCAGGGGCGCGGCCGCCAGGGCGGCAGTTCCCTGGATGAGTGTTCTGCGGTGTATCATGCCAAGCTCTCCTGGAGGGGGTGTGGGTCCGGACACGTTGCATCGTAACGTATGGGGATGGGGGTGCGCAATGGGGAGGAGGGAGGAGAGAGAAGGCAGGAGACAGGAGGAAGCTACGCGCGGGAGCCGACGGCTGCTCGTTCTCCCATGGCGTTAGCGAAGTGGGATACGATGTCCGACATTTCCTGCAAAGCCTGCTGGGCGTAGGCGGCTTTGGAGAAGCGGCGCGCCAGGGCGAACCATGCCTTCATTGCCTTGTAGTCCACCATGAGCATTCGCTGTTCCAGGCTCAGGCCGCCCACCTGAAACTGTGCCGCGTGCCGCAACAGGCCCGTGAGCAACTGGTAGTCCTTCTCCAGCGAGCGCTGCAGCGAGTCCATGCCGCTTTCGGGGACCGCGCGTTGAAGGTGGACGCGAATGGCGGGGAACTCCAACTGGTTTGCGGCGGCCACCTGCCTGGTGTAATCCTTCGCCGTCTTCGTGCTGAGAATCAGCAGACAGGTGTAGCGGAACCAGTACAGGAACAGCAGTACGGAGAAACCGAGAATGACGATGCTCACAAACATGCGTTTCTGGAGATCTGCTCCAAGCCAAAGATAACCGGGATGAAGGCGGCAAGGCAAGCATTTTCAAGGTACTAAGGTAAATTTGTGGCGGCGGCCTCAGGATAATCCCTGAAGACCATGTTTGTCGGCGGGACTTGCCGCTCGAGACAGTGCGAGCGGTAGAGCGCGCCATAGCTCTTCGTGATGTAGTCCCGCTCGTGGTAGCCGAGTTTTCCCGCTGTCTCATCGATCCATTGCGGATCTCCCTCCAACTCGATGTAGCATCCGATGGGGGTTTCATCGAGAGTCAGAATGCCGGTTCCATCCGTGTATTCGGTGCGGTATTTCTCGTAGCGGAAGACGGGCTGGTAACCCAACCGCTGAAGAATCAGGGAGGCGGAATGCGCCGCGCCGAGCGGCGTTTCGAGTTCCTCCCGGACTTTGTACTTTCCGGCCTGTCCGCGCCCCTTATAGGTGAGGATGGCGCTGCCGCCGGATTCGCGGAGGCGCAGCAGGCAGCCGCTGCCGCGCAGCGCGCCACCGGCGGTGTCGTAGAGTACGTTCGATTCGAAGGCGCGGGGGGTTTTCAGCCGGAAGGCTAGCGCGCCGATGCGCCGGTTCGCATCTTCGGGGGAGGCAATGGGGAGCTTGATCTCGGTTTCGACGTTTCCCTGGGACATCGCGGACAAGTGTAGCACCGGGTGCGAGAGGGTCAGGTGAGCATGAGTCCGCCGTCGACGGCGAAGGTCTGCCCGGTAACGAACGAAGCGCGCTCGCCGGCCAGCATGAGGGCGATTTCGGCAACCTCCTCGGGCTGTCCGACATGGCGCACGGGCTGGCGGGCGAGGTGTTCACGCAGGCGGTACTCGTCCTTCCAGACATGACTGCTCATTTCGGTTTGAATCAGACCGGGTGCAATGGCGTTGACGCGCACGCCGTGAGGGGCGAGTTCGAGGGCGTAGGAGCGGGTCATCATGAGGATGGCGGCGTTCGTCATGGAGTAGAGGAGGTTGCAGGGTTCGGGACGGAGCCCGGCGGTGGCGGCGATATTAATGATGGCTCCGGCGCGGTGATCGCACATCGAGGGGGCGACGAGGCGGGTCATGCGGAACACGCTCTTGATGTTCATTTCGACAGTGCGGTCGAACTCCCCTTCGCCGAGCTCCAGGGCGGAGCCGGAGAAGACATTGAGGGCGGCGTTGTTGACCAGGATGTCGATGCGGCCCTGTTCCTGAAGGATGGTTTCCACCATGCACTCCATCTCTTCGAGCCGCGTGACGTTGCACTGGATGGGGACGATGGAGCCGGACATTCTTTCGTTATCGAGCGCCACCTGTTCGAGGGAGTAGAGCTTGCGGCCGCAGATGACGACGGTGGCTCCCACGCGGGCGAAGGCTTCGGCAATGGCGCGTCCGATGCCGCGGCTGCCGCCGGTGATCAGAGCCACTTTGTCCTTGAGGGTCATAGGTGAAAGAAGTCCTGCACCCAGCGGGCGCTCGCTTCGAGATCCTCCCGCTCGCGGCGGACGGCCTCGTCCCTGGGCGGAGGGGTGTAGGGGGAGGGCTTCCCTTTTTCGGCTATGGCGAGGAAGCGGCTGAACTCCCAGGCGGGCGTGTTGCGGTAGCCGTCCCAGAAGGCGGGGTCGTAGATGGCATGGGTGCGCGGTCCGGTGACGATGATCTCGAGCGACATGGCGCGGCCGGGGCAAAGCTCGGCATAGCGGCGCACCCAGGCGGCGATGCCGACGTTGCCCTCGCCCATGCGCGTCCAGCGGACGGCGATTCCCTGGGGGGTCATCCACACGCTGCTGTCGCGGACGTGGCTGGTGAGGACATAAGGGGCCAGGGTTTCGAGCGTGAGGTGCGGATCCTCGATGGCCCATACGGGGTTGCCCGAGTCGAGACAGGCTCCGGTGAAATCTTTTCCGGCTTCCTCGATGAGGGTTTTCAGTTCCCGCGCCTGCATATCGCCGGCGTGGTTTTCGATGGCGATTTTGACGTTGGCGTCCTGAAACCGGGAGCGCAGGGGGCGGATCACCTTGACGGTGTTCTCGATGTGGCCGTCGATGGTGGCCGAGCCTCCCACACGGTCCGCCATGGTCCCAAGGAAGCAGCGGACGATGGGGGAGCCGGCATGTTTCGCGGCTTCCAGCATGCGCAGCAGTTGCTGGGACGCCGTGCCCTGGGCAGGGTCGAACGCCTTCGAGGAGGGACAAATCGAGCGCATTCCCAATTCGATCTCAATCCCTAGTCTTTCGGCATGCGCGCGCACTTGCTTTAGATGAGCCGGTTCCAAACCGCCGATAAAGCGGATTTCGGAGAAGTGGACCACTTTTGCCTTCCATCGGGCGCAGTAATCCAGATATTCGAATGGGGTCCAGTTCTGGGAACGGATGCTGAACAGATCGATGCCGAAGCGCACTTGGGGTTTCCTTTCCTGGGCTTGCAGACAGGTGGATAAGGCGGCGGCCGTGGAGATGAACTTGCGGCGATGCATCAGGTGGACCTCAATGCGTCAGGGGAGTGAGCACGAGTTTGCGGAATTCGACGCTTCCGTGGTCGCCCTGGAGGATGAGCGGCCCCGGCTCGCCCTCGTTGGGGTCGACGGCGATGGCGGTGAGACCGTCGATCTCGCCCTTGTCGATGATCTTCCTGCCGTTCAGGGCGACGGTGACGGTCCGGCCCACCAGGCGGATATGGTAGGTCTGCCATTCGCCGGCGGGTTTACTGGCGTTGACGCTGGGGACGATGCGGCTGTAGAGGGCTCCGTTTGAATGCGCGTCCGGAGGGCGGCCGTAGTCCTCGAGGATCTGCACTTCGTAGCGGCCGCGCAGGCCGATGCCGCTGTTGCTGTGGGGCCCGACGCGGAATTCGGCATCGAGTTCAAAGTTCCAGAACTTGCGGTCCGTGATGAGGTTGTTGGCTTTCGGGGTGTTGACGAGGACGCCGTTTTCCACCTTCCAGCCGAGAGGGAGGTTCGGGATAAGGGGCTTCCATCCGCTCATATCCCTGCCATTGAAAAGATCGACGGGGGAGGCTTTTTTCCACGTACCGTCTTCTTTATCGCGGATGACGGGGGCACGGACGCCGGTGAAGGTGAGTTTCTGTTTTCCGTCCTCTTCGAAGATCCCCTGGAGGCGGCCGCCGGCGAGTGTCGCCTTGTAGACGAGATGCCGCCCATCATGGCGGAAGCCGAAGGTAAGCTGGTTTCCGTGGACGGAAATCTCCTCGATGGGATTCAGCGCGCCGCCGAAGGCGCTGATGAAAGAGCCCTTGGGGTGGGGTGTGCCGGCTCCTTCGATTCCGAGCCACCAGGCGCGGTTGCGCGGCTCGCCTTTCACGGTGATATCCCACCGGCCGTTGAACCCCGGACCCGCCGCCAGCAGGGAACCGAGGACGAGAAATGAGGGAATGAAGACGAGTCGCGTCATGGATTTCCTTTTGTTTCATTTTGACAGATGGCGGCGGTCCCGATTCTTCGGGGAGAGGAGGGAGATATAATGCTCACACGGGTAAACCGGCTGGTCCAATGAGCGCGTTCGATAGGATTCTGACTCGCCGGGAAGCGTTGCAGATCGGCGGAGTTTCCCTATCTTCCCGCTGTTTCCTCTCATCTTTTCAGCCCTACAACGTCCGTGCCGCGGCGAGGGTGAGCCCGCGCGGGACGGCGAAGTGCTGTATCTTCGTCATGCTCGACGGCGGGCAAAGCCACGTTGACGCCTGGGACCTCAAGGAAGGCAGGTGGACACCGCCGGATTTCGAGGTCAAGGAGATCCAGCCCGGACTGAAGTGGCCCACCGCGCTCTACCCCCGGCTGGCGAAGCAAACCGGCAGGTTCGCGCTCGTGCGCTCGGTGGAGGCGGGGGATAGCGTCCACGGACGCGCTCAATACCGCGTGCAGGCCGCGCATGCGTTGAATCCCGCGCTGCAAAGGGAGATTCCGCCGATCGGGGCGGTGGTGGCCATGGAGTTCGACGGGCTCCGCCGGCCTTCCGATACTCTGCCGCCGTATGTGGCTCTGAACGCGACAGAGAGCCAGGCCGGGCTGCTCAGTTCGGGGTTCCTTCCGGCGAGTTGCTCACCCTTCCACGTGGATACGTCGGGGAGTTCCCAGGAGTGGCACGCCCAAGCAGCCGGTTGCTTCGGGATAACCGCCCGTGAGCACGAGCGCTACGGCGCAACCATCACGGGCGACGCCGCCGTTATCGCCAGAAACCTGGTGGAAGCGGAAGCAGGGACACGATTCATCTTTCTCCAGCAGAATGGCTGGGATCATCACAGAGACATCTACCATCGCGGGAACCACTACCGGCTTTGCCGGGATCTCGATGCGGCGCTGTCATCGTTGCTCGAGGACCTGTCGGAGCGTAAGGGCAGAGCCGGAAAGACGCTTCTCGAGGAAACCATTGTGGTCTGCATGAGCGAATTCGGACGCACTCCCGGGGAGGTTACCGTCTTGAAGGGGCGGGATCACCATGAGCATGCGTTCACGGTTCTCGCCGCCGGCGGCGGTATCGAGGGGGGCCAGATTATCGGCAAGACCGATGAAACCGGGTCGAGAGTAATCGACGGCGGCTGGGGAGCCGGACGTTCCGTTTTCATGGGCGATATCGCCGCCACCATCTACTCCGCAATGGGCATCGACTGGTCGAAGACGATCGAAACCACACCCTCGGGGCGGCGCTTCCATTACGTCGAGCCGTTCCCGTCGCGGCGGGCTATGGCAAGGGAGATCTCCGTCCTCTTTGGCCGGGCGTAGAGGGGCCGGCTGAAAAATAGAGCGTCACCTCGGCCGTGCCGCCGGGCTCATCCGTCTTTACCTCGGCCTTTGTCTTGCCCAGGTTTTCGAAGACGCCCTCTTCGCGCAAACGGGCCAGGAAGGCATCGGGGTAGTCCGGATTGAAAGGCTCACCTTCCTTGAGAGCCCAGGCTTTGCGGATCTGGGGTTCGGAGAGGATATCCAGGCCCCTGATATTCAACTTCGAGAAGGTGAAGCGCCGGCCGGGGTCGATTTTGATGATGAGATTCACTTTCCCGTGGGCGTCATCGATGCGGCGTTCCACGGTGGCTTTCGCCCGCAGGTAGCCATGGCGCCTTACCATGTTTTTCATGCGGTCAACGCCCGCATCGATCTCGTTGAAGTTGGCGATATCGTCCGTCTTGAAACCGGCCGCGGCAAGCAGGTCGCGCGACGGGAGCGCCTCGGATATCACACTGACATCGCCCAGGGTGAATGTGCCGCCTTCGGAGACCTCCACGGTGACACGCAGGCCGTTGACGTCCTTCAGCGGCTCCGTGGTTATCCTTGGAAAGGACACTCGCAGCCGGCCTCGGGCCTCATAAAGGGGCCGGATGCCGGCGTCGAGAATCTGGCGGAACTTCGATTCGTCATACAGCGCGCCGACGGCGGCTCCCGCCACCGCATTCCGCAAAGCCTGGGAGGGCAGCACGGAGTTCTTCACAAACTCGACTTCGGCGACCGAGGGCGGCATGCGCACGGGCTGGAAGACGATACGGAGCGCCCCGTCCGGACCCGGCATGACGCGACCCACAATACGCTCCCCGGCAACGGGTTCGAGGATTCTGGCATACCTGTCGAGAATCTGCTTCGTTCCCGGCGTCTGATCGCCGAATAACGGGTCCGCTTTTCGCAGCGCGTCCCGCAGTTCTTTTTCCGGCCGCGCGATCCTCTCGAAGTAGACGGGATACGACTGCTCGATTTCCTTCACCTGGAACGAGGCCGCATAGCCGGTCCCGTCAGCGGAGGGGCCGTACTTATAGCCAACGCTTTCAAAGAAGCCACAGTCCACCAGGCGGTTTCTGGCGGCCTCGAAGGCGGCTTCATTGGCCTCTTCGCCGAGACGAATTCCAGCGACCGCCAGAATCCGGTCCGTGTGGAAGATGTGATTGCCGTCAACCTTCAGGGAGACGATGGGAAACCTGGGTTTCTCCTCGGGCCCGGGCTGCGCTTTGGGAGCAGGAGTCCTGGCTTTGGGGCGCGGCGCCGCTTTCCGGGTCTGTCCCGACAGGGTCAGCGCCAGAATCCACATCAAGGCGAAGCGGGTCATACGGATTTCTTCAGGATCTCGGGGTTCATCACCGCGATATAGCTGAGGTTCCGGTAGAGCTGTTTATAATCGAGCCCGCAACCGATGACGAAGTGATCGCCGATCTCGAAGCAGCGAAAATCCACGGGAACCTGGACAATTCGACGCGACGTGCGGTCGAGAAGGGTACACAGACCCATCGAGTTCGGCCCGCGCCCGGCCAATGTCTGGAGCAGATAGCGGATGGTGAACCCCGTGTCGATGATATCCTCGACCAGGAGCACGTCCTCGCCCTCGATGCTATCGTCCAGATCCTTGGCGATGCGCACCACTCCGGCGCTTCCGCTCTTGCTTGAGAAACTTGATATCGAGAGAAAGTCGATCTTCACGGGAATCTCGATGGCGCGGGCCAGTTCGGTGAGGAAAAACACGGACCCTTTCAACACGCCGACCAGTTTCAACTCCCGCCCGCGATAGCGATCACTGATCTCAGCGGCGACTTTCCGCACCCGTTCGTGAACCTGTTCTTCGGTGAACAGCATCCGTTCCACGCCCGCCGGAAGTGGGAGGCTCATACGTTTACGGCCCGGTCCGCGAGCCCGTACTTGAAGATCAAATTGCGAAAATCCTTCTGATAGAACACTTGGATGTTGATATGAGGATACATGGCCCGCAGCAGTTTCACCTTGCGGTTTTTCCTGGTCACATGCGCTTGCTTCATGGTAGTCAGTTCGACATACAGATCGAACTCCGGCAGGTAGAAGTCCGGAGTAAACGCCTCGAGCACGCGTCCATCCTTAGCCCATTGGATTGGAAAACTGCGGGGCTCATACTCCCAGGCGATACGGTAAAAATCGAGCAGGTTGGCGAATATCTCCTCACTCGGATTCGCGAAGGCCACACGCTTCAAGGCCACCTTGCCGGGCGGACTGATTCCGAATTTCGCCAGTTGCAGGCGTGTCTGAAACTGGATCTGCGCGGCGGCTCCGGGGCTGAGGCGCGGTTCGGCCAGCAGTCCTTTCCAAGTCGCGGCCCGGTCCAGCAGTTCGGCGATGGCCTCGCTGTCAAACTGTTCGGCGTTGAATGTGATGTCGTAGGTGGAAGGGGGAAGGTTCACCCTTCCGAATCGCAGCCTTCTGGTCTCCTTCCACTGCCTTTCGAGTTGCCGCAGCAGTTGTTTCGCCGCGACACGGTCGAGGCGGTGCTCGATCATGAGCAATCCGACACGCCGCGCTTCGGGGGCTACCACGAAGGTTCGCAACACGCCGGAGATGTCACGAAACAGCAGTTCCGCTCCGGGCACGCAGACAACCAGCGGCGCTTCCATCGCCAGGTGGGCGAGCATGCTGGAAGCCACGGCCGCCCATGCTTTTTCGGGAATCCCTTCCGAGCCGAACTCTCCGGCGATCAACTCACGCAGCCGTGATTCCGTGACAATTCCGAATTTGAGGCGGTGCGCGGTCACCCGGGCGATCTCTTCGACGCGGCAACCGGGCTCGCCCGAGACGGTGAGAAATGCCATCTGCGTACATGTTAACAAGGCTCGATCGCGGAATCGTTTTCATCGTGATAAAGTGTCTTGCATATCACGCGTATGGACAAGCATCCGATGCGGGCAGTTTTCCTTGCGTTGTGTCCGGTGATGGCGCACGGCGCAAGCGGTTGCCACCCCGTTGACTGGCGTGGCAACCATTGGCGTAAGTTGGAAGCCGCGGGATTCAGGCCGGCTCCGTGGAAGATGTGCAAGGCCTGATGTCACCGCGTCTCGAAGCCGTTCTGATGGTCGATGACGAGCCGGATCATGTGGAATTGGTGCGCCGCGCCTTCCGCCTCAAGATGCCGCGGACGAATTTCGAGGCGGTATCCAGTCTCAAGGCGGCGGTGGAGATCCTGAGGACGGGGACGATTCCCCAGGTGATTCTGGCGGACTGGCGGCTGTCGGAGGGAGATGGCTTCAGCCCGCGGGATCTGGGCGAGTTCTGCCCGGTGGTTCTCTTCAACGCTTCCGGCGGCGAGCGGCTGGCAATCGAGGCGATGAAACGGGGCGCCACCGACTATGTGGTGAAGTCGGAGGCGGCGCTGAACGATATGCCGCATATCGCGGAGAGGGCGCTCAAGCAATGGAAGACCTCGCAGGAGAAGGAAACGGCCGAACAAGCCCTGAGGGAGAGTGAGGAACGCTTTGCCCTCGCCGCGAACGGCTCGAACGACGTCTTTTGGGACTGGGACATTTCTTCGGATCTGCTGTTCCTTTCGGCGCGCTGGATTGCGATGTTCGGCGAGGAGGGAGTTGCGCCGCCGCGGACCATGGAGGAGTGGTTCCACCTGGTCCATCCGCTGGACGCGCGGAGGCTTAGAGCCAATCTTCGCTCCCATCTCCGGGGCGAGAGTCCTCATTTCGAACATGAGCATCGGATCCGGCTCCCCCGGGGAGATTACCGGTGGGCATTGACTCGCGGAGTGGCGGTGCGGAACGGCGGAATGGCCTACCGCATGGCGGGCTCGCTGACGGAGATCACGCTGCGAAAGAACATGGAAGAGCGGATGGTGTTCAATGCTTTCCATGACGCGCTGACGGGCCTATACAACCGTGCGATTTTTCTGGAACGCCTCGATCACCGGGCAAGGTTATGGCAGAGCCAGCGTGACCATCCGTTCGCCCTTCTGCTGCTCGATGTGGATCGTTTCAAGTTCATCAACGATTCCTTCGGGCAGGCCGCCGGCGACATGTTTCTTCAACTGATGGCCACCCGCATGTCGGGAAAGCTGCGCATCACCGACACGATTGCGCGGTTGGGCGGGGATGATTTTGCGATTCTGCTCGACCCTGCCGGCGGGTTGGAGGATGCTCTGAAGTTCGCCCGCGACATGCGCCGCGATTTGTGCGAGCCGTTGTTGCTGGCTTCGCAAACCGTATACCCCAGTGTGAGCATCGGCGTGGCCCTCAGCGGAGAACAGGATTCACGGGCGCAGGACCTGGTGCAGTGCGCCGATAGCGCGCTTCACGAAGCAAAATCCAAGGGAGGTCCTCGAGTGGCGGCTTCCCATGACACGGCGTGCTCGACTACCCGCGGCCGCCTCAGGCTCGAACACGATATCCGCCGCGGGATTGCGCGCCGCGAGTTCGCCATCGCCTACCAGCCCGTTACCTGCCTTGCGGATGGGGAGATCAGACACTGGGAGTGCCTGTTGCGGTGGCGACGGCCGGAGGGGGGGTGGGCTCCGGCCTCCGAATTCATTCCTCTCGCCGAGGATGTCGGGCTGGTGGCGGAACTGGACCACTTCGCGTTGACGTTCGCGGCCGAACAGCAGCGGCACTGGCGAAGATCGCGCGGGATGAATATCAAGCTGAGCGTCAACATGTCGGCCGCGTTTCTTTCCCGGCCGCGCCTGATCGAGAGTCTCGAGGAGGCGCTGGAGATTGCCGGGTCGCCGGAGCAGTGGCTCAGCATTGAAATCACCGAGCGGTCTCTGATCGGCTGCCTGAGCCTGTTCGAGCATGCGCTTACGAGGTTGAGCGATCTCAACATCGGCGTATGGCTGGATGATTTCGGCTCCGGCTACTCCTCTCTGAACTATTTGGCCAGCCTGCCCGTTCAGATGTTGAAAATCGACGGTTCCTTCACGTCCAGGATGCTCGAGTCACCGCGGAGCCAGGCCATCGTAAAGGCGATATTATCCATGGCCGGGAGCCTGGATATTCCGGTGGTTGCGGAAGGGGTGGAGACTCGCGGGCAAGCGGAAAAACTGGCGGAACTGGGGTGTCCGTTCGGACAAGGCTATCACCTGCATCCGCCTGTGTTCGCGGAGAACGTGGAGTCCGTGCTCCGTCATGATACCGGCGGCTAGGCGGCCGCTCACTCCACTACCAACAGCAGGTCTTTCGGCTCGACGTTTTGTCCCACTTTGGCGCTCACCTTCTTCACGCGCCCCGCGATGGGAGCATAGACTGTGGTCTGCATTTTCATGGCATCCATCACGAGCACGCGTTCTCCCTTTTCCACACGCTGGCCAAGTTCCACCGCGATGCTGCTGACCACTCCGGGAATAGGCGCGCCGACGTGTCCCGGATTGTTCGGGTCCGCTTTCTCCCTCGCCTCGGTGGTTACCTGCAGGGCGCGGTCGCGGACATTCACCTCCCGGGGTTGCCCGTTCAGTTCGAAGAACACGGTCCGCGAGCCGTCCGGATGCGCTTCGCTCACGGCCAGGAACTTGATGATCAGCGCTTTGCCGGGTTCGATCTCGACGGAGATCTCCATGCCCTTTTCCATGCCGTAGAAGAACTGCGGCGTGGGCAGCACTTCCATATCGCCCCATGCCTGGCGGTTACGGTCAAACTTGAGGAACACTTCGGGATACATGAGGTAGCTCATGAGGTCGGTCCGGGCCGGCTTGTGTCCCGTCTTCTTTTCCAACAACGCCGAGGTTTCGGCCAGGTTGACAGGGGGCAGGTGCGCTCCCGGACGGCCTTTGCGAGGCTTACCGCCTTTCAGCACAACTTCCACGATCTTCGGCGGCCAACCACCTTCCGGTTCCCCCAGATCGCCGGAGATCATCTCGATCACCGAATTCGGGAGGGTGAGCGAATGATTGGGGCCGAGGTTGAGCAGGTCCGAAACCGTCAGGCCGTGGCTCACCAGGAAGATCGCAAGGTCCCCGACAACCTTGCTCGAGGGAGTGACTTTGACGATGTCGCCGAACGCCATATTCACGTCCGCATAGGCGCGGGCTATTTGCGGCCACTTTTCTCCAAGGCCCATTGAAGAAGCCTGCTCTTTCAGGTTGGTATATTGTCCGCCGGGCATCTCATGCAGATATACCTCGGCGGTTCCCGATTTCGGCGCGCTGTCAAAGGGGAGGTACCACGTGCGGACAGTCTCCCAATAGTCCGCGCAGATGTTGAGCGCGCCGATGTCCAACCCGGTCTGGCGGGCCGTGTTGGATAAGGCGGCGACCACGGAGTTCAGATTGGGCTGCGACGTAGTGCCGCTCATGGATGCGATGGCTCCGTCAGCGGCGTCGACGCCGGCGTCCGCCGCTTTCAGGATGGAGGAGGCGTTGATGCCGCTGGTGTCGTGGGTGTGGAAGTGAATGGGCAAGCCCACCTCTTCGCGCAACGCCTTTACGAGTTTGCCGGCGGCATAGGGCTTGCAAAGACCGGCCATATCCTTGATGGCGAGCACGTGCGCGCCCATGCGCTCCAATTCCTTCGCCATCCGGATGTAATAGGCAAGCGGGTATTTGTCGCGTTGGGGGTCAAGAATATCACCCGTGTAGCAGATTGCCGCTTCGCAAACGCCGCCCGTTTTCCGGATGGCGTCCATCGAAACTTTCAGATTGGGCAGCCAGTTCAGCGAATCGAACACGCGGAAGATATCGATGCCCCGCGCGGCTGCTTCGAGAACGAACTCGCGGACCACGTTGTCCGGATAAGCCGTGTACCCCACGGCGTTCGAAGCGCGCAGCAGCATCTGGAAGCAGATGTTGGGAATGGCTTCCCGAAGGCGGGCCAACCGGACCCAGGGGTCCTCGTGCAGGAATCTCAGCGCCACGTCGAAGGTGGCGCCGCCCCACATTTCGAGGCTGTACAGATTGTGGAGATGATGGGAAACGTAGTTGGCAATCCGCATCATGTCGTACGTTCGTACGCGTGTCGCCATCAATGACTGGTGCGCATCACGGAAGGTGGTGTCGGTGAGCAGCAGCCGCTTCTGTTTGCGTGTCCATTCGGCGAACTTCGCGGGGCCCAGTTTCAGCAGCAACTGGCGGGTTCCTTCGGGCGGCGGCAGCGGATTGTGCGCCGGGGCGGCGGCTTCCCTGATAGCAGCGGGCCTGGTCTTTTTCGCCACCTCGGGGTTGCCGTTGACGATGACGTCGCCCAGGTAGGTGAGGAGCCGGGTGGCGCGGTCGCGGCGGGGAGTGAAGCGGAACAGTTCCCTGTGTTCGTCCAGGAATCCCGTCGTGACATCGCCGCGCTCGAACTTCGGATGATTGACGACGTTTTCAAGGAACGGGATGTTGGTCTTGACGCCGCGGATGCGAAACTCGCGCAGAGCCCGGTCCATGCGCTGGCAGGCGACGGGGAACTCGCGTCCCCAGGCGGTCATCTTCACGAGCAGCGAATCATAGTAGGGGGTGATGACTGCTCCGCCGTAGGCGGAAGCTCCATCCAGACGGATGCCGAACCCCGCCGGGGAGCGGTAGGTATGGATCTTGCCGTAGTCGGGGATGAAGCTGTTCGCCGGGTCCTCGGTGGTTACGCGGCATTGCAACGCATAGCCGTGCAGGGGGATGTTCTCCTGGCGCGGAAGCATCATCTCACGTCCGTGGAGGGCGTAGCCTTGGGCCACCTGAATCTGCGCCCTTACAATGTCGATGCCCGTCACCATCTCCGTGACCGTGTGCTCCACCTGGATGCGGGGATTCACCTCGATGAAAAACCATTCGTCCGTATCCACATCGACCAGGAACTCGACCGTGCCGGCGTTGTGGTAATCCGCCGTGCGCGCCAATGACACCGCGGCATCCGCCAGTTCCCTGCGGATGGATTCTTTCAGCCCCACTGCCGGGGCCACTTCGACTACCTTCTGGTGGCGGCGCTGCACGGAGCAATCCCGTTCATGAAGGTGCAGAATGTTGCCGTGCCTGTCTCCGAGGACCTGCACTTCGACGTGCCGGGCGCGCCGGATGTAGCGTTCCATGAAGAGCGCATCGTTGCCGAAGGCATTGCCCGCTTCGAGGCGCGCCTCCTCGAAGCGCGCGGCCAGGTCCGCGGCGTTCTCCACCACGCGCATGCCGCGTCCGCCGCCGCCGAAGGCAGCTTTGATGATTACCGGAAACCCGATTTCAGAGGCGAGGGCGAGGGCGGCTTCCACCCTGTTCAGGGGCCGCTCCGCTCCGGGCACGACCGGTATGCCGGCCTTTTTCGCCAACCGGCGAGCGGCGCGCTTGTCACCCAACAGTTCGAGCAATTCGGGGCTGGGACCGATGAATGTAATGCCGGAAGCGGCGCAGGCGCGGGGCAGAGCGGGATTTTCGGAGAGGAAGCCGTATCCGGGATGGATGGCGTCGACGCCCTTCTCGATGGCGAGCGCGACAATGCCCTCGACATCCA
Organism: Bryobacteraceae bacterium; assembly: GCA_019187195.1. Taxonomy (GTDB): domain Bacteria; phylum Acidobacteriota; class Terriglobia; order Bryobacterales; family Bryobacteraceae; genus CADEFT01. Next base: position 829 of record JABAQT010000022.1, on the reverse strand, counting down.
GGTACGCCTGGACCGGGCCCATGCCTTCGCCGATCAGATACGCTTCGTCGGCCTTGAAGCGATGGAGGCTGAGCCGGTCTTCCTTAGAATATACGGCGACTGTCCGGATTCGTAACTCGTTGGCAGCGCGGAAGATGCGAATGGCGATCTCTCCGCGATTGAGTGCAAGCAGTTTCTTCATGTAATAACTTCGAGGCGGGGGCGCTTTTTTGAGCGTAACATGGAACGTTGACCCCTCCGGAAGCGTACTACCTCCGTGAGGTAACACCATGAACCGGCTTGCGGGCAGCGTCATTCTAGCTACTTGTTTTGTTCTCACCGGCTGCGACATCGAAGGGTTCGATGGCGGCATCCGCGAGAAAGAGGACTTCCACTATAGCTACGATCTGAAATCCGGGGGCAGTTTGGAGTTGGAAAGCTTCAATGGAAGCATCGAGATCGCCGGATGGGATAAGAATGTGGTCGAGATCAATGGGACCAAGGAGGCAGCGAACCGCGACCTGCTGAAGGAGATCCGAATCGATGTCACGTCGACTCCCGATTCCATTCGCGTCCGCACCGTGCGTCCTCAAGGCCGCCATGGGGGCATGGGCGTAAAGTACGTGCTGAGTGTGCCGCGCAAAGTTGTCCTGGAGCGGATTGCGAGTTCGAATGGAAGCATTCGTGTTCGCGACATCGAAGGGCGGGCGCGGCTGAAGACTTCGAATGGCAGTGTGCGCGCCGCCAATCTGAAGGGCGACATCGACGCCGGCACCTCGAACGGAGCCGTGGAACTTACCGATTTTACGGGAGGGGCCACGCTTCATACGTCGAACGGCAGTATTCACGC
>JABAQT010000043.1 GCA_019187195.1 Bryobacteraceae bacterium | reverse complement strand
GCTGGCGGAGCGGGGGCGCGCGGTGGTCGCGCTGGTGATGAAGGACTGGGGGGAGGAGACGCGGAATGCGCTCGATTCGTTTTTCCGCGAGGCGCTGCGATTTGCCGCGAAATGACGCGAACGGAAGAGTCAGGTTGCTTCCCGTCGCGAATGTGTGACTAAACTGTAAGGTTCTATGGCGAAGTTCAAGCCTGTGCGGCGAAAGGATAAGAATCTGCCGCAAAAGCCAGGGGCGATCCCTTGCGCGATTCTGATTCTGACGGGGATTGCACTGTTGAGTTTGCTCTTCTACGCGGTCCTCAGTTCCAGTGTGAAATAGATGAGAATTGATCAGCGTGAGCCGGACCAGTTGCGTCCGGTCCGGATAGAACCGGGATATCTGTTGACGGCCGAAGGGTCAGCGATGGTGACATTCGGCAATACCAGGGTGTTGTGCGCGGCAACGGTGGAAGAGACGGTGCCCCCGTTCCTGCGGAACCAGGGGAAGGGCTGGGTGACGGCGGAATACTCGATGCTCCCCCGGGCCACGGCGGCGCGCACGCCGCGCGAGGTGAACAAAGGACGCCAGTCGGGAAGAACACTCGAGATCCAGAGATTGATCGGAAGGTCCTTGCGGGCCGTGGTGAACATGGAAGCGCTCGGAGAGCGATCAGTGATTGTGGACTGCGACGTGATCCAGGCGGACGGGGGTACGCGAACGGCATCCATTACGGGAGCGTATGTGGCGATGGCGATCGCGTTGAAGCAACTCACCGGCTACGGACAGTTGAAAAAGAGCCCGTTGCGTGACCATGTCGCCGCGATCAGTGTCGGAATCGTGGGCCGCGTCCCGATGCTCGATTTGTGTTACGAGGAGGATTCGCAGGCGGAAGTGGACGCGAACGTGGTGCTGACCGGCAGCGGGCAGTTTGTCGAGTTCCAGGCAACGGCGGAGCGCAATTCGTTCGACGATGAGCAGATGGGGCAACTGGTGCGTCTGGCGCGGAAGGGCGTGAAGGAGTTGGTCGAGCTGCAGAAACAGGCGCTCGAGGAAGCACGGTGATTCTCTATTGCGCGACCACGAACCTGGGCAAGTTGCGGGAGTTCCGGCACGCGGCTGTTGAGTTGGGCGGTGATGTTTTTCGCATCGAGGCCCTGCCGGGGATAGAGGAGATTCCCTCTCCCGCGGAAACGGGGTCCGCATTCGAGGAGAATGCGCTTCTGAAAGCGTCATACTACAGCGGCTTCAGCGAGGAGTTGGTCTTCGCCGACGATTCCGGCCTCGAGGTGGACGCTTTGGGTGGCGAGCCGGGAGTGAAATCGGCGCGCTATTCGGGCGAGGGTGCAACGGCCGAAAGAAACAACCGGTTGCTGCTCGAGAGGTTGAGGCGGGCGGAAAACCGGCGGGCGCGATTTGTGTGCGTAATCGCCTTGGCGCGAAAAGGCGAAGCGCTCGGCGTGTTTCGCGGAACCGTGGAAGGGGAGATCATCGGGGAAATCCGCGGCGGAAACGGTTTCGGCTATGATCCGCTATTTTACTGTCCGGCATTGGGATGTACTTTCGGGGAGGCGGCCGAAGAGATGAAACTCCGCGTGAGCCACAGGGGAGAGGCCGTGCGGCGAATGTTGGATTCTCTACGGCGCTGAGGGTCAGTCTGCCGCCGGGCGAGAGAGTGTGGAAGGGCACGGCATGGGATACCCTCCGAACTGGTATCTTGGAACACTGGCACTGCGCGAAGCATGGCCGGAGAAGGCAATTGGCGACGACAATGAACCGGCGAGCATTTCTTGGGAGTCTCGGCGCGGCCGCGTATGCGGGAATGCAGGGCGTGAAGGTTATTGATGCCCACGCCCACCTTCATCATCACGGCAACCCGAACTGGAGCGAAGACGACCGCAAGCTGATTGACGCGGCGGACAAGTTGGGCATCGACCAGCTCTGCTGCTCGATTCTGCCTCCGGAGCGGCCCACGCGAATGGAGAGCTTTCGCGATTGCAACCGTTACCTGGCCGAAGCCATTCGCCGCTTCCCGGGCAGGATTCGGGGTTACTGTTTCGTGAATCCGGGCTACACGAAGGAGGCGCACGACGAGGTCAGGCGGTATGTCGAGGAGCACGGCTTTGTCGGCGTGAAGCTCTATAACGACTACCGTGCCAACGAGCCCGTCGTGTTCCCCATCGCTGAACTGGCGATCGAATTGAAGATCCCCATTCTGCATCACGCGGGCCATGTGAGCTGGCTTCCCAGTCCGCAGCCCCGCATCAGCGACGCGGGCCATTTCGCCGAACTGGCGCGGCGTTACCCCGAGTTGATGCTGATCTGCGCGCACGTCTGCGGCGGAGGCGACTGGGAGTGGACCATCAAGACGCTGCGCGACGCGCCGGCCGTATTCCTCGATACCAGCGGCAGTGTCGCCGATGAAGGGGTGGTCGAGATGGCGGTGCGCACGTTGGGCGCCGAGCGGCTCCTGTTTGCCTGTGATATGTCGCTCACGGCCAGCGTGGGACGCATCCGCGGCGCCGATATCAGCGACGCCGACAGAAAGAAGATTCTCGGGGCCAACATGGAACGTATTCTCAGCCGGAGGAGCAGCCGATGATCGACGTGAACGCCTATCTCGGCCATTTCGCCTTCCGGCAGCTTCGCCACAACACGGCCGATGGCCTGTTGCGATTCATGGACCGCAAGCGCATCGACCGGGCGCTGGTGTCGAGCGCGGCCTCCATCACCTACCGCAACGCGCACGCGGGCAATGAGGAAGTGGCCGCCGAAATCAGGAACCACCGGGACCGGCTGACCGGCTGTGCAGTGCTCAATCCGGTCTACGCGGGCTGGCAGGATGACCTCAAGACCTGTCACGAAGAGTTCGGAATGAAGGCGCTGCGCCTCTATCCGCGGTGGCACAACTATAAGCTCACCGCTGCCGCGTGCCTGGACATGGTTCACAAGGCCGGCGAACGCGGGCTCGCGGTGACGATTCCCATGCGGGTGGAGGACCGCCGCCAGCAGAGCTGGTTGGTGGACATACCGGACGTCAACCGCGACGAGGCGGCGGCGCTCATCGAAGCCGCTCCGCGCGTATCATTCATTCTGACGAACGGATCGGGTTTCACGGCTTCCAGGCTGGGCCGTAAGAACAACGGCTTGCCCGCGAACTACGCCATCGACATTTCGCTGCTGACGGCGGAGTTGAGTAACGAGATCGGCCAACTGCTGTCGAACCTGGGCGAGGATCGAGTGGTTTTCGGAACCGGCATGCCGTTCCACTACGCGGATCCGGCGCTCACCAAGCTCGAGATCCTGGATGCGAGCGAGGCGGTGAAGGAAAAGATCCGCCATGGGAATGCCCGCCGTATCTTGAAGCTCTGATCCACCGCCGGTATACTCAGCGTCAGGAATCCGCCCATGCGATTTTTCCGCCTTTCATTCTGCTTTCTGTTGCTTCACGCCGCGGCGTCCGCCGCTCGGATGCCGAAGGAAGCGGAACATATCAACACGATAGGAATGCGGCTGGTTCGCATCGAGCGCGGATCCTTCGTCATGGGCTTCGGCGGCGAGCCGCTCTCCGGCGAAACGGGGCGGAATGCGTGGCGGGCGGGCGGTGATTTCGACGAGCGCCCGGCGCACAAGGTGAGAATTTCCCGTTCCTTCTACATGGGCGCCTTCGAGGTCACCAACGCGCAGTATGAGCAGTTCGATCCCGCCCACCGATCCCTGCGCGGCAAACTTGGATTCTCAAGGGACGACAACGAAGCGGTGGTCTTTGTAAGCTGGCACGATGCTGTCCGCTTCTGCCGGTGGCTTTCGAAGAAGGAGGGGCTGCCGTATCGCCTTCCAACGGAAGCGGAGTGGGAATATGCTGCGCGCGCCGGTTCCACCAGCCATTACTTCACCGGGAACACTTTGCCCGCGCCCTTCCTCAAGAATGCGGTCCAAAGCCGCTATCCGCCGCCGGAACCGGTATCCACGGTGATCGGCCGGACTCCTCCGAATCCATGGAAGCTGTATGACATGCACGGCAACGTCGAGGAATGGGTGAACGATTGGTATGGACCCTATGAAGCCGGGGAGCAGGTGGATCCCACCGGACGGGCACTCGGCGACTTTCGTGTCACCCGCGGCGGCAGCCATTCCACCGAAGCCTATTACCTGCGGTCGGATAACCGTATGGGAACGCTCCCGGATGACAAGCACGGACTCATCGGATTTCGTGTGGTCCTCGGTCCGGCTCCACGATCAAAACCTTTACCCGTGGCCGCCCGGCCGCTGAATCAGACGGGCGTGGCGCGTAGCGCGCCTGATTTCACGCGCGGACCCGACCCGCTGAAGCCTTACTTCCACGGTCCTCGCAAGTACGTGAAAATTCCGCCGGGTTCCTACGGCCCGATGTTCTCGACTCACAATCACGATCCCGCGCTCGTCGAGTGTCCGAACGGGGACCTGCTGGCCATCTGGTACAGTTGCGTGACCGAACCGGGGCGCGAACTCGCCCTGCTGGCCAGCCGCCTCCGTTATGGAAAGGAGGAGTGGGATGAGGCGTCGCCGTTCTGGGATGCGCCCGACAGGAATGATCACGCGCCTGCCATGTGGTACGACGGCGGCAAGACCATCTATCACTTCGGGGGGCTGTCGGCGGCGGCCACCTATCGCGCCAACCTGGCGCTCGTCATGCGCACGTCGACCGACAGCGGCGCCACCTGGTCCGCCGCAAGACTGATCGGGCCCGAGCATGCCGAGCGGCACATGCCTGTTCAATCCGTGTTCCGCGCCGCCGATGGATCCATCGTCCTTGTCTCAGACGCCAATCCCGGTTCGGCGGTGATTCTCAGCCGCGACAATGGGAGCACGTGGCAGGACGCCGGAGGACGTATCGCGGGGATCCATGCCGGTGTCGTGCAGTTGAGGGATGGCCGTTTGATGGCGCTCGGCCGCGGCGATAACATCAACGGGTTCATGCCGAAAAGCATCTCCACTGACATGGGAAAGACCTGGACCTATTCAGCAAGCCCGTTTCAAGCGATTCGCAGCGGACAGCGGGCGGTTTTGATGCGTCTGCGCGAAGGTCCGCTGCTGTTCATCTCCTTTTGCGGCGCGCAAACGCAGCCGGGCAAAGAGGACATGATGATCACGGATGCCTCCGGCAAACAGCGGCCGGTTTCAGGCATCTACGCGGCGCTGTCTTTCGATGAAGGAGAGACCTGGCCGGCCCGCCGCCTGATTTCCGATGACGGCCCCGGCCGCGAAGTGGAGACGACGGACGACAGAACATTCACCATGAGCGCGAGCAGCGCCGAGCCATGGGGTTATATGGCGATCTGCCAGAGCAGGAACGGCGTGGTTCATCTGATCACCAGTAAGAACCATTATTCGTTTAATCTGGCGTGGTTGAAGCAGGCGCCTCCCGCGCTTCCCTAACCAAAGAGGAAGGCTGCTATTCGTCCAGGCGGCGCGTGCTATCCACCATCAGGATGGCAAGACCCAGCAGGACGAAGGCTCCGGCACACATCCAGAAGATCTCGCGCCAATCGGCGAAATGCAGCCGGGTGCCGAGTATGAAGGGAATGACGCTCGCCACGGCGGAAGCTCCGAAGTTTCCCCACATGTTGCTCCAGGCGATGGTGGACGCTACATGGCGCCCGCCGATATCCTGGCCGATAGCCCACAGCGCGGGTCCGACGCTATCGGAAGCAAACGCCACCACGCTGCAAGCGGCCGCCACAGCCAAGGGACTGCCGAACAGGGGACAGAGCAGATAGGCCGCAACGCATACGGCGCTGCCGGTGAGGAATGGCAGGCGCCGCCCCCACCGCTGTCCGAAGCGGCGCGTGAGCAGATCGCACCACCAGCCGCCAAAGAGCATGCCGCCCAATCCGAACACCAGCGCCATGGAGACATAGCGGCTCGATGCCACGCGGTCCAGGCTGTAAACCTCGTGCAGGTACACCGGCAGCCACGTGATGAGAAACGCCCAGCCGAAGTTCAACCCGAGTCCTCCGGCATTGAGGAACCAGAGTCCGGAATGACGGATGAGCGCGCGCCACGGAAACCGGTGGCGCAGGGGTTTCAGAGGCGTCACCAGCGCGCGCTCGGCTTCGTTGGTCCAGGGATGCTCTTGCGGTGTGTCCCGGAAGACAACGTGCGATGCCAGGGCGAGCGTGAGTCCAATGGCGCCATAGGTCCACAGGACAGGCCGCCAGGAACCGAGGGCGGCTATCGCGGCCGCCGTGAGCCACAGGGCGATAGCGTTGCCCGCGCGGCCGCCGAACGCCACCACGCTGTTGGCGCGAGCGAGGTGCTGAAAGGGAAACCAGCGCGAGATGAGCAATCCGCTCGATGGATAAGCGCCGGCTTCGGCCAGCCCGCAGGCGCAGCGTACAATAATCAACGCAAGCAGTCCGGCCGCAAAGCCGGTCAGCCCCGTGCAAAACGACCACAGGGCGATATAGGCCACCAGCATGCGCCGGGGACCGAAGCGATCGGCCAGCCAGCCGGCGGGCATCTGTCCGAGCGCGTATGCGAAAAAGAAGGAAGCCAGCACGTCGCCTGTTCCTTGCGGATCGAGCGCCATCTCACGCTGGAAGCTCGCCGATTGCACTACCGCCGCCATGCATATGCGGTCCAGGTAGAGCAGGAACGCGTTCGCGGTGGCTACCCCGAGCAGGACATAGCGAACGCGAGTGGGCTTCACGGAAGGTGCTCGATGAGGAACCGCAGAAAGTTGCCGCTGAAGATGCCGTCGATGTCCGCTTGGGAATATCCGCGCGCCGCCAGCGGGGCCGCCAGCGAGCGGATGCCGGCAATGCTGTCGAGGTCCATCGGCGTCTGTTCCGTCCCGTAGCCGCCGTCAAGATCCGTTCCAATGCCCACATGCCTGGCATTGCCCGCGATCTGGCAGATGTGGTCGATGTGCTCGCAGATCTTCTCCATCTTGAGCTGGAAGTCCTCGGGCTTCGAGCGCAGGTGGGCCCAGCCGTGCACCATCATAATGGCGTCAAAGGCCATCCCGATCACCGCGCCGCGTTCGATGATCGCTTTGATCTGATCGTCGGCGAGTTGCCGGTTCCAGTTCGCAAGCGCGCGGCAGTTGTGGTGGCTCGCCCATAAGGGACCGGAATAGTGGTCCAAGGCGTCCCGGAAACTCTCGTCACAGAGGTGGGTGACGTCGAGGATGATTCCCAGCCGCTGCATTTCCTTGAGCAGTTCGCGGCCTTTCGGCGTCAGTTCCCCCTGATCATCGGTTCCATGCCCGTAGATGCCGGGCCCGTAGTGGACCGGCCCGATGGCGATCAGTCCATCGGCGCGCGATTTTTCGAGATGACGCCAACTGAGAATGGAGTCCGCCCCTTCGAGGCTCAGCAGGTAGCCGATGGGCATCCGGACCGTGTCCTCGTCCGCCGCCGCGCGCCACATGGCGGCATGAGCTTCCACGTCGGCCCTGGTCCGCAACTGCACGAGTTCCCCGCACTCTTCCATGGCTCGATACCAGGCCAGTTGCCCCTGCGTCTGCGCCCATGCCTGCTCGGGACTGCTCCACCCGGGCAGTTTGCTGAAGCGGCCCGAGAATCGCGCAATCTGCGTGGCGACACATAAGCCGACGCGCCCCCTGCGCATTTCGGGGAAGCAGACCGTGTTGCGTGTCCGGTCCCGCTTGTCGGTAAGCCCGAGTTCACGGCGGCGGAGCTCGGCCAGGGGAAGGCGGATATCGCGATTCCACTCCATCGCGTTCATCGAGAGGTCGAGATGAGCATCGAAGATCAGAGAGTTCATGAGGAGGCCCAGGTGTTCATCCTATCGTTCCCGGGGCGGCGGCGTCTTGCGGGCATGCCAAACAGCTACGGATGTCTGATGGAACGAAATGACCGCTGCTCCGGCGCATTGGGCCTCCGCCGGATCAAAACAGAATGCGGCTTTTCCGCCGTTCCAGCGTCTCGTGATCCACGCCGGGAATCGCGGCGAGTTGGGCGAGATTCGCGAAGGGTTGCTTCCGGCGCGTGGCAATGATGGCATCGGCCACGCTGTTGCTGATACCGAGCACCCCGGTGAGTTCCTCGGCGGGCGAGGTGTTCACGTTCACCAGTGTGAGGTTTTCCAGGAAGTATGTGGTGACGCGCTCCAACTGTTCATCGGTTCCGCCGGCGCCGCGCCGCGTCATGTCCTCAAACACGTCGTTCCAACGCTCCCAGGATCGCGCCTCTTTCAGAAATACAGCCGTAGTGTGGCACCGGCCGCAGACAACCTGGACAGCCTGCAGGTTCGGATCCGGCTCGAAGGCGGCTATGGAAACCAAGGACGCCGCCACGGCCACGATGGCGGCCCGGAAGCGAAACGCCACACGCCTCGAAGTCACTTGGAAGCCGTTGTCCCGAGCGCGGAGAGCCGCATGCGTACGGCTTCCGGACGGCCTTCCCCGAACTGGCTCACCGTCCGCACCAGCTTTCCATTCGAAAACGACATCTCGAGGTATTTCTCGCTGTGCATCGGCTTGCCATATTCATCCTTCATCTGGGCGACGATTTTCTTGGACTTCACTTCGACCACGTCACCCGAGGAGAGGAAGGCGTACTGGCCGTCGAGGCCCATCGTAATCCAGTCCGCGGAGGCTGTCGTGGGGAAGGTCATCTTCAGCACGGGCCACTCGCCCGTGTTGTCGTAGACGAGTACTCCGTAATTGATGTTGTCCACCACCCAGATCTCGCTTTCATCCGGCGTCAGGGCAATTCCATGGCTGGGGCAACCGTGTCCGTAAAAGCGCCTGCTCAAGTCGCCCCACTGCGGCTTCCACATCGCATCCGGCGCCTCGACGCGCTTGATCACCTGGCCCGTTCTTACGTCCGCGATCTCGAAACCGAGAAGATTGTTCAGATTCGCGTACACGCGCGTGGCATCGTGGTTGATAACGAACGGGCGCACATGGTCGGAGAAGGTGATAGTCTTAATCGCCTTCATGGAAGGCACATCGCCCACGGTCATGGTGACTCCGTTGGGAGCCATGAATACCGTCTTGCCGTCCGGGCTGAGCGCCATATTGTGCGCGAACATGCTCTTGGGCGCCTGGATCTTGCCTTTCAGCGCCCCGCTACCGGCATCGATGACATACCAGAAATCCTTGAGGTCGGAGCCTACGACAAGCGTCCTACCGTCCGGCGTGACTTCCGGCCGTTCACAGCACATTCCATCGTAAGTGTTCTCCCACGCCTTCTGATCCGTGCCCAGGTTGAACGCCGCCAGCCGGCCGCGGGTCGAGATATAGAACATGTTCGTGGCCACGCTTGCGGCAACCCCGGAGACTTCCTCCGGACTGATGCTGGCGGGCACATTCCAGGTGGGGATGCGTTTGACGAACTCAAAGTTGCGGCCGGCGTCGACCACGACAATCCCCACACCATTCATTTCCGAAGAAAACTGTCCGCCGGCGGACCCGCCGGGGAGAGCAACATAAACCAGACGGCGGTCACGCCTGCCGAAGCCTTTCGCGACATGCGGACCGCTGTCGCGGGGATCGGAGGACCCCGCCTGACGGTAGGGGCGCTCGGGCCTGTTGACTGCGTTCTCGAGGCGAACGCCATCCTTTGTTGTCTGCTGGGCGGAGCCGTTGGGAGCAGCGGCGGAAAAGAAGAGCGCGCACGCGAAGGCAGCGGCGAAAAATCCGGAGCGGCGTAACATGGCAACCTCCACTATTCGAGTGTTGACTATACAGCCGGGAACCAGGGGTGTCAACACACATACGCGATTCGCGCGCCGCTCCCTATTAGCGTTACTTCACCCTGAATTTTTCCACCGCCGCCATGTCGAGCGTCACTCCAAGCCCGGGAACAGTGGGCACTGTGTAGTAGCCGCTCTGCACGCGGAAGGGCTCGACCACAAGGTCATCCGCCAGGCAGTGAGTAACCGAAATGCAATACTCGATGCCGGGATATGCCGCCGCCTGCTGCGTCTGGTAGACCTGAGCGATGCCGCTCTGTGTTCCATACTCGACCCACAGCGGGACGCCGGTGGCTTCGGCCATCAGCGCGCGTCTGGTCATGGTCCGGCCGAGAGGACCGCCGATGACAAACGCCTGGAGCAACCCTTCGCGGATAAAGACCATCGGATCCTCGCCCATGTGCTCGGCGATCTTCAGCGGAGATTTTCCCTTCAATTGGCGGAAGGAATCGACATTGCGGTACTGCACGGGAGATTCGACGGCGAAATAGTTGTGGTGTTGGGCAAGGCCGTTGATGAAATGCAGGGCGCGGCTCGGGGAGCTCCAGTGGGCATTGGCGTCGGCCCAGAAGCGGTATTCCCTGGGAACCACCGCGCACATCGCCGCGGCCTGTTCGAGTGGATCCTGCCAGGGACGCGCCTTCACCTTATGGATGCGATAACCGAGGCTGGCCCCGAGTTTCGCTTCCGCGGCCATCAGGTCCGGAGGAAGGCAGTGAGACCACCACGTGTGTTGGATGCGCTGGAGCGGCGATGGAGAGAGCAGCCGGGCGACGGAGAAACCCGCCGCCTGGCCGAGAATGTCGTGAACGGCCATGAGCACGCCCTGCAGGGAGTCATCCTGCCAGTAGCTGACGGGCGAGTGCCCGATCATGCGCTTCAGGATGGCTTCGGTTTGGGCGGCGCTGACCAGGGATTCGCCGGTTCCCACCAGCCCCTCATCGGTGTGAAGGCGTACGATGACAGCGCTGTAGTGCGTCTGAAAGCTTCCCTGAAGGCGGTAGCTCTCCTCCCAGGCGGCACGCACCCGTTCCGCCATGGGAATGCTGGTGGGGAATATTTCGTACTTGCTGAAACGCATGCGCGCGGCGGCGGAAGCCGCCTGGGGCGCCAGCGCCGCGCCCAGGCCCATGCCGAGCCGTATCAGATCTCTGCGGTTGATTTCTTGCATCGGTAACCAGTGTATGAAACTAACGCTCCCGGCGCGCGTCCGCCTGGGCGAAACTCAAATCAGGATCTTGGATACACTGTTGGCTTCCGCATCATGACTCTCAAGAGCGTTTTACTTTTCCTGGCGTGCGCGGCGCCGGTTCTTTGCCAGGCTCAACCGCGGTTCGTAATGGATGGCCACATTCACGTGATGACGCGGCAACTGCTGCAAGGCCTCGACATCGGGCAGCGCTATTCCGACGGGCATTTCGATCTGCCGCGCGCGCGGCAGGGCGGACTGAGCGCGATGTTCTTTTCGGTGTACACTCCCGAGCCCTACTATCCCGGCCGGTTCGAGGTGAAGAACACATTCCGCGTGGTGGAACTGGCTCTCGAGCAGATTCAGAAGAACAAGGACGTGATCGAGCTCGCGCGGAACGCCGGCGATATCGAGCGTATTCATCGCGCGGGCAAGATGGCGGCGTTCCTCGATCTCGAAGGCAGCTTTGACCTCGACGGCGATTTGTATCTGCTGCGGGCGCTCCACCGGCTTGGCCTGCGTTCCCTGCAACTCACCGCGCACAACAAAACGAACGCCTTCATTGACTCCTGCTGCGACGTGAGCCGCTGGGGCGGACTGAACGCTCACGGCCGCGCCGTGGTCGAGGAGATGAACAAGTTGGGGATGGTGATCAACGTGGCGCACGCTTCAGAGGATGCGATCCTGCAAACCGTCGCCGCCAGCCGGCAGCCCGTCATCTACAGTCACGGCGGGTTCCGCGCCATCGTCGATACTCCGCGCTGCATCACCGACAAAGCCGCCAGGGCGCTGGCGGCGAAAGGGGGCGTAATCGGGATTCAGTTCGGCAGCACGTTCAACAATCCAAAGTACGCGGCATGGGTGCGGTCGAAGCAGACCGCCGCGCCAAAGCCGGACGGCCCCCGACGGCCCCCGGCGTTGACGTTAGCCGAAGTCGACAGGGAGGTGGCGCGCGGATTGCCGTTCGTGTTCAAGGGCGTGATTCCGGATGAGTATTGGATGGGCACGGATCAGCTTGCGCGCGTCATCGACTACGGCGTGCGGCTGGTGGGCGAAGACCATATCGCACTCGGCTCGGATTTTGACGGAGGCCCACCCCTGCCGCGCCAGATCCACGACGTGAGCGACTACCCGGAGATGATCAAGGCGATGCGGCAACTCGGGTATTCGGACGAGCGGATCGGGAAGATCGCGGGCGGGAACTGGCTGCGCGTGATCCGCCAGGTAACGGAGGGGCGTTGATGCGCGCGGCTGGGTTCGTTCTGTTCTGCGCGGCCGCCTTCTCCCAGCAACAGGTGAACGTCGCGCCGGTGACGGAATTACACGTCATGGCGCCGATGCGTGATGGAACGAAGCTTTCCATCTATTTGTTCCTGCCGCCTGGAAAGGGCCCCTGGCCAGTGCTCTACGAGCAGCGGTATTCGAATGTCACGGTCCCTTCCAGCCGCGGGAACTACGCTGCTCTGGCGATGAAGGGCTATGTGGTGGCCGCTGAGAATTTTCGAGGCGCGCAGCAATCCGAGGGCGTCTACACCGGTTACCGCGCCTTGGGCTGGGGGGAACAGCAGGACGGCTATGACACCGTCGAGTGGCTCGCCCGGCAGCCCTGGTCGAACGGGAAAGTCGGAACATTCGGCGGCTCGCAAGCGGGCTACGCGCAGAACTTTCTGGCCGTGACACAGCCTCCGCACCTGGTGGCCCAATACATGACGGACACCGGACAGAGCCTCTTCCACCTGGGTTACCGGAGAGGCGGAACCACAAGGAGGATGGCATTCGACGAGGCGCGGGATCCGCGGGATGCCGTGAATCTGAATCTGATGATGTTCCGCCATCCCGTCTATGACGATTACTGGCGCCTCGAGGACACTACCCTGCACTTTGACAGGATGAATGTCCCCTGCTTCACGCTCGGAAGCTGGTATGACTTCATGAACACCGGCTCGATTGAAAGCTTCGCCGGGCGGCAGCATCAAGGCGGACCTCAATCGCGCGGCCGGCAGCATCTGTTGATCGGGCCGTGGCTGCATGGTTCCAGCTATCGTCATACCGGCCCGGTGGGCGATCTGGTGTATCCGGCCAATTCGATCTTCCCCGTGTGGGAGCACATGGGACGCTGGTTCGATCACTACTTGAAGGGAATCAGTAACGGTGTGGAACGTGAGCCCGCGGTCCGCTATTACGTGATGGGAGCGGTGGGTGAAGGAGAAAACGGCGCCCCGGGCAATGTGTGGCGCGAGGGCGCGGACTGGCCGCCGGCGGCGCGCGAGACAGCCTACTACTTCGAAGGCGCTTCGTCAGGGACGGCGGGGAGGTTGGTGGATGAACCCCAGGGTCCCCCCGTCACCACCTATCACAGCGACCCGGCGCATCCGGCTCCCATCCCCGGCCGTGCCTTTCCGGGAGCGCGCGACGCCCGGGCATTCGACCAGTATCCTGATGTGCGGACGTTTACAACCGGTGTCCTCAAGCAACCCGTCGAGTGGACCGGCAAAGTGCGGGCGGAGCTCTATGTTTCCTCCACCGCCCCCGATGCGGATTTCATTGCGCGCGTGACCGATGTGTATCCTGACGGGCGGTCCATTCTGATCATCGATGGAATCCGGCGCGCGCGTTTTCGCGATTCCTGGGAGCGCGAGGTGTTCATGAAACCGGGAGAAATCTACAGGATCGCCTTCGACGTGGGGTACCTGAGCCAGATCTTCAACCGCGGGCATCGCATCCGCATCAGCGTGGGGAGCACGGGGGCGCCGTTTTATGACCCCAATCCGCAGACAGGGGAGCCGCTGACATACGAACGGCCCGTGAGAACGCAGGCGGCCACCCTGACACTGCATCATCAGGGCACGCACGCCTCGCGCATCCTGGCTCCTGTTGTTCACGCGGCGCGCAGGTGAAGGCGGCTATTTCAGGGCGAGAAATTTCACGCACATCGGCGTTGGAACTTCCACTGTCTGCCCGGTGGGTGTGAGGCGGCCGGTTTTCCTGTCGATACGGAACACGACGATGTTGTTGCTGTCCTGGTTCGCGGCGAGCAGGAACGATCCCGTGGGGTCGATGCCGAAGTTGCGGGGAATCTTGCCCTGGGTGGACACATTCTCGATCAGCGTCAACTTGCCGTTGGGGGCGATGGTGAAGACGGCGATGGTGTCGTGCCCGCGATTCGACCCATAGAGGAACTTGCCCGAAGGATGCACCTGCACCTCCGCTGTCGAGAGAGCGTCCGTCACTTTCACGCCCTCGGGGAGCGTCGAGGTAGTCTGAATCTCCTTCAACACGCCGGCCTTGGCGTCGTAATCGAACGCCGTCACGGTACACGAGATTTCGTTGATCACATAGGCGTACCTGCCGTTGGGATGAAAAGCGAAATGGCGCGGCCCGGAGCGCGGAGCCACCTTGGTGAACGGGGGATTGTTGGGGGTGATGGTCGCGGCGGCGGCATCGAAGCGGTAGACCAGCAGTTCGTCGAGACCGAGATCGGCGGCGATGGCAAACCGGTTGTCGGGAGAAGGATTGAAGGAGTGGGCGTGCGGTCCGCCCTGCCGTTTGGGGTCGGCGACCGTGCCGGAATGCTGCGCGAAAGACACCGATTCGCGAAGCCTGCCGTCGGGTTCGATGGGCAGGACAGCCACGCTGCCGCTGCCGTAGTTGGCGACGAGCACCGCTTTGCCGGTGCGATCGACACGCACGTAGCATGGCCCATCGCCTTTCGAGGAGACGGTGTTGAGCAGAGTCAGCTTGCCGGACCTGGCGTCAATCTGGAAGGCGCTCACGGCGCCGCCCTTCGATTCGGCGACGGCATAGAGGAAACGGCGGTTGGGATGGAGCGCGATAAAGGAAGACCGTCTTGCCTCGGCCGCCAGGCCGAGTGGCTCCAACTTCCCGCTCTTTGAATCGAACCGGAAGGCATAAATCCCTTTGCTGTTCCGGCCGGCGGCTCCGATGTAGGCAATAAATTCAGCGCCCCGGACGGCTGACGGCGCCGCCAGAGCGGCGAAGCAGGTGAGGGCCAAAACCGATCGCAAAGAAGTGCGCATGCCTTTATGAAATCGCAGGATGCGCTGCCGGTGCAAATCGAGCGCTTCTGCAACCGGTGGTTGTTACACTGGAGGATCACACATTATGAGAAAACCGCTCATGGCCGGCAATTGGAAAATGTACAAGACCGCCGGCGAGACAGCCGCGTTCTTCGAGAAATTTCTTCCGCTGGTGGCCTCATCAACGCACTGCGGCATCGTCATCGCGGCCCCCTTCGTGGATCTGCCGGCGGCCGTCGCCGCCGCGGCGGGGAGCCGCGTCGAGATTGGAGCGCAGAACCTGTTCTGGGAGAAAGAGGGCGCTTACACCGGTGAGGTATCGGGCCCCATGCTTTCCGCCATTGGCTGCCGCTGGGTGATCATCGGACACAGCGAACGGCGCCAGTATTTCGGCGAGACCGACGAGACGGTGCTGAAGAGGACGAAAGCCGCGATCGAGCATGGCCTCAAACCCATCGTGTGCGCCGGCGAGCGCCTGGAGGAGCGGGAGTCCGGCAAGACGGACCAGGTGCTTCAGACGCAGTTCCAGGAGGGCATCGCCGGTTTGAGCGAAGCCGAGTTCGCCCAGGTGACCATCGCCTACGAGCCGGTTTGGGCGATCGGGACCGGGAGGACGGCGACGCCCGACATGGCGGCGGATGCCCATCGATTCCTGCGCGGCCTGGTATCGGCCAGATATGGATCCGAAGCGGCGTCAGCGACGCGCATCCTGTATGGAGGGAGCGTCAAGCCCGGCAATATCAAGGGGTTGATGGCGCAACCGGAGATCGACGGAGCGCTGGTGGGCGGCGCCAGCCTGGATGCCGCTTCCTTCGCCACCATCGTCAACTTCTGAGCGCTGGACCCGCCCCTCGTCGAGAGTTCATCCCTTTGCTTTCGGATGAGCGCGGTCATAGACGGCCATCAGGTCGCGCAGCGAAACCTGAGTGTATTTTTGAGTAGTCGACAACCGCGCGTGGCCCAGCAACTCCTGTATCGCGCGCAGGTCGGCTCCGTCCCGCAACAGGTGGGTGGCGAAGGCGTGACGGAAAGTGTGCGGGTGCAGTGACGGATCGCCGGTGAGCGCCGTGGAGTAGAGTTTCACGATGTACCGCACGGCCCGGTCGCTGAGCCGCCTGCCTTTCGAGTTGAGAAAGACGGCCGTCACGCCCGGCTCCGGAGCGCGGCAGGCGAGATAGGCGTCGAGCGCCGCGCTCGCTTTCCCGCCGAACGGGACCTGCCTCTCCTTGTTCCCTTTGCCGCGCACGCGCACCCAGCGGTCCGCGAAATCGAAATCGGAAAGCTCCAGCCCGGTGAGTTCGCTCACGCGCAGGCCACAGCCATACATCAGTTCGAATAGTGCGGCGTCCCGCTTCGCGCTCGGACGATCGAGGATGTCCGCCGCCACCTGGTCAATCAACACGTTGGTCTGTTCCTCGGTGGGAACCTTGGGAAGAGTCTTCGGCGCTTTCGGCGCGCGGATCAGTTTCGCGGGATTCAGTTGCACGATGCCCTGTCTGTGGAGGAAGCGAAACAGCGACCGGACCGCGGCCATCTTGCGGCGCAGAGTCACCGCGGCCAGTTTCCGGTGGTACAGATGCCCCAGCCATTCGCGAATGGCCAGGACATCGACCGATTCCACGGAGGGCTCCTCCGCCCGGGCGAAGTACTGGCACAACTCCTCGAGATCGGAGCCATAGTTCCTGAGCGTGTGGGGAGATACGCCGGTCCGCTTGAGGTTCTCGAGAAACAATGCCGCCGCTTCAGACACCAACACCGAGGTGCTCCTCCAACTTCTCCAGGGCCATGCGGCACACCTCCGCGTGGCGGGCCTTCTTGTCATGCCGGAATCGGCGGAGGGACTCTTCGTCCAGTTTGGGCAACAGGTCGAACGTGATATTGGCCGGCTGATAGCCATGTGGCTCGGCGTGGGAGATGTAATGGCATAGCGAACCGAGCGCGGTTTCCCGCGGCATCGGGCGCGGCTCTTCACCGCGCGCGGCGGCCGCCGCCCATCGCCCGGCGAGCAACCCGGTGGCGATGGATTCGACATAGCCCTCGACGCCCGAGATCTGGCCGGCAAAAAAGAAGCGCATCGCGGCGCGGAGCCGCAACGTGGGATCGAGCAGAGCGGGAGCGTTGATATAGGTGTTGCGGTGAATCTGGCCGTAGCGCAGGAATTCAGCGTTCTCGAGACCCGGAATAAGGCGGAAGACACGCTTTTGGTCGGGGTACTTGAGATAGTTCTGAAATCCAACCAGGTTATAGCTCGAGGCGCGCTGCGTCTCCTGCCGGAGTTGGACGGCCGCGAAAGGACGCTTCCCCGTGCGCGGGTCGATCAGACCCACGGGCTTCATCGGTCCGAAGCGCAGCGTGTCCGGCCCGCGCCGCGCGATCTCTTCCACCGGCAGACAAGCCTCGAAATACGGGATGTCGCCGGGGATGTGCGGCGTATGGCTCCGGGCTTCTAGCAGAGCCTCGACGAAGGTCTCATACTGCCGCTTATCCATGGGGCAGTTGAGATAGTCATCGGTGGAATCGATGGACTTGCCATAACGCGAAGCGCGAAACGCGATCGAATAGTCGATGGTTTCGGCATCCACGATTGGACTGATGCTGTCATGGAAATAGAGATGCCCGGCTCCGGTGAGGCGGGCGATTTCGCCGGCGAGCGGATCCGATGTCAGTGGTCCGGAGGCGATGATGACGATGCCGGATGGAAGGGTGCGTACTTCCTCGCGGCGAATCTCGACGCCCGGCAGCGCGGCCACGGTTCGAGTGACCTCTCCCGAGAACGCCTCGCGATCCACGGTGAGCGCCTGTCCCCCGGGGACACGGGCGGCTTGCGCGGCCTGGAGCAGGACGGAACCCATGCGGCGCAGTTCTTCCTTCAGCAGCCAGGGCGCGGTGTTCCGTGATTCGCTCTTCAGGGAATTGCTGCACACCAGTTCGGCCAGGCGGTCCGTCTGATGCGCCGGCGTGGTTTGGATAGGGCGCATTTCGTGAAGGACGGCGGGAACGTTTGCGCGGGCAAGTTGGCAAGCGGCTTCGGAACCCGCCAGTCCACCGCCGATGATGTGAACAGGAGCAATAGGCAAACCACCATTATTTCAGGGCGCGGCGAAACTCGTAAAATCCCCACACGCGCCTCCGGGTAGGGACCTCGCGATAGAGAGTCCAGCCGTTGCGCAGCAGAAAACGGATGGACCGCTCATTACGCACCGGCGCATGGACCACGGTTGCCATCAGCCAGGTGGCCCCGCTGTGCCTGACCAGCGCTTCGAGCAACTCCCGGCCAATGCCCCTGCCCTGCCATTCCGGCACAACGCCGATCTGCTCGATCAGCAATGGAAACTCTCCGTTTCGCTCGAAGAGATCGCGGTCCGGCCCGGCGGGCATCCGGGCGAGCGATTGCGGCGTTACCGTGGTGAGGAAGCCGGTGCATTGTTCGCCGTCCCGGGCAAGGAAACAGAACGGGGATTCACGAATCGTCTCGCGGTAGTCTTCCTCCGACCCCACGTAGAGAAAGAAGCCGTATTTTTTCGCGGCCTCGGATTCGCGGCTCTGAAGTTGGAGCCACATGGCGATCTGATGAAAGTGGACGGCGTCCTGGTCCGTCGCGGCCGCGATGACCGTCATTTGAAATCCATTGTAGCCACGGGGCGGCTGGTGCCTCGAACGGGAAACGGCTTCCACAAAGCGGCTTCGCGGGTCGCGGCCGCTGGCGCGTGCAGGGGAGGCTTTGTCCGGCCGGCAGCGCGAGGCGCTGAATCGCTTCCTGATCCGCCGTACGCTTCAGATCCGGCTACCGTGCGTTGGTGGCCGTCCGGATCGAGTACGCCGATGCCCCGGAGCGTTGAAAAAGACGCTGGCGCGCCATCGTGGATTGTTGAAATCGGGTGAGCCTGTCAGACCCTCGCCACGGCGCGCGGGCCGGCGGATTCGGTTTCCGCCCCCACGGTATAGCCTGCCCCCCGGCGGGAGTGTGAGATATTGGGGAACCATGGACTTGGGCATTAAAGGAAAAGTTGCCCTGGTGGCCGCGGCCAGCCAGGGTTTGGGAAGGGGATCGGCGGCGGCGTTGGCGGCGGAAGGCGCCCGTGTGGCGATCCTCGGGCGCCGTCCCGAGGAGTTGCGGCGCACGGCCGGCGGCATCGGGGCGGCGCTGGCGGTCCCGTGCGATTTGGCGAGCGCCGGGGATATCGACGCGGCAGTGGCAACCGTGCAGGCCCAACTCGGCCCCATTGAGATCCTGGTGAACAACTGTGGCGGACCGCCGGCGGGGACGTTCGATTCCATTACCGAGGAGCAATGGATGGCCTCGTTTCAACAGGTGTTTCTGAGCGCGCTGCGCCTGACGCGCGCGGTGCTTCCGGGCATGCGCGAAAGGAAATGGGGGCGGATTGTGAACATCGTCTCGAGTTCGGTGGAACAGCCCATCCCCGGGCTCATCATTTCCAACGCTTTCCGGCCCGCGCTCGCCGGGTGGGCGAAGACGCTGGCATCCGAGGTGGCAGGCGACAACATTCTGGTCTGTTGCGCCGCTCCGGGACGCATCCTGACGGCGCGCACGGCCACACTCGATCAGGCAGCCGTGGAAAAGACGGGCCGGACTCTCGAGCAGATCCGGGAAGAGCGCCTGGCGGCGGTTCCGCTCAAGCGGTATGGGACGGTGGAGGAGTTCGGTTCCGTGATCGCGTTTCTCGCCTCGGAACGGGCCTCCTACGTGACCGGCTCGGTTATCCGCATCGACGGAGGCGCGGTCTCGAGCCTATGAAACTGATGAGCTTTTCTTATCAGGGCGGACGCCACGCCGGAGTTGTGGATGGCGGCGCGATTTATCCAGTCCAGTTGATCAACGCCCGCCACGGCACGAACTATCCGGATAGCGTACTCGCATTGATTGCAGCCGGCATCGGCGCCATGCCCGTGGCTGAAGTGGAAGGACTGCCGCTCAGCGAAGTGAAGCCCGCGCTGCCCTATGACCACCCGCCCAAGATCTGGTGCATCGGACTCAACTATCTCTCTCACGCCGAGGACATCCAGGCGGTGCAGCCGGAAGAACCGGGCAGTTTCATGAAGCCGTCGAGTTGCCTCTTTCCGCCGGATGGGGAGATCGTGTTGCCGCCGCCGGAGATATCGAGCGACGTCGACGCGGAAGGAGAGTTGGGCGTGGTAATCGGAAAGACATGCCGTTTCGTTCCGGCCGAACATGTACGGGAAGTGATCTACGGGTACACGGTCACGCTGGATCTCACGGCGCTCGATGTGCTCCGCGGGAATACGCGCTACCTGACGCGTTCGAAGAGCATCGACACCTTCTTCAGCTTCGGGCCTGTCATTGTCACCGCGGACGAGGCCGGCGACGTGGACGGTCTCGAGGTGATCACGGAACACAACGGCGGCATATGCTCACGCGACTTCGTCCGGCACATGCGGACCCGTCCGTTCGAACTGGTGCGCTTTCATAGCGATTTCATGACCTTGCATCCAGGCGATCTGATCAGCACGGGTTGCCCGAAGGGAGCGCGCATCAAGGCGGGCGATCGTGTTGGAGGGCGAATCGAGGGAGTGGGGCGCATCACCGCTCAAGTGACACAGGGAGTCCGTAAACCGCTGTATTGATCCGCCCGGCGGTGAGCGCCCCGGCCATGATAAATTTAGACGTATCCTCTCGCCGCGGTCACGGTCGCCGCTTCTAATAATGTCAGAATCCTCAGCAAACGCCGGCCAGCGATTCCAGCAACTCGTCGGGATCATGGCGCGCCTGCGGGCGCCCGGCGGATGCCCCTGGGACCGGGAGCAGACCTTCGATTCCATCAAGCCGTACACGCTCGAGGAGACCTACGAGGTGATGGAAGCCATCGACAACCGGGACTGGCGCGCGCTCGCCGAGGAACTCGGCGATTTGCTGCTGCAAGCCGTCTTTCATGCCCAGATGGCGGCCGAGGAAGGGCATTTCACCATCGAGGACTCGCTTCAGGCGATCAACGAAAAGCTGATCCGCCGTCATCCGCATGTTTTCGGCGATGGAAACGCAAAAACATCCGATGAAGTGAAGGTGCGCTGGGACGAGATCAAACAGCAGGAGAAGAAAGACCGCGGAGAGCAGCGGGGGATGCTGGACGGCGTTCCGAGGGCGATGCCGGCGCTGGTCGAAGCGCAACAGATCAGTTCCAAGGCAGCCGCGGCGGGCTTTGATTGGGAGAGTGCCGCGCAGGTGTTCGATAAGGTCCGCGAGGAGATCGCGGAGTTGGAGCAGGCGCGCAGCGCGCGGGACCAGGGCGAAATGGAAGGTGAAATCGGGGACCTGCTGTTCACCATAGTCAACCTCGCGCGGTTCCTGAAAGTGGACCCCGAGCAGGCTTTGCGGCGCACGAATGCGAAATTCCGGAAGCGGTTTGCGCACGTGGAACAGGGTCTGGCCGCGCGCGGGAAGACCGTCAGCGCCTCGACTCTCGAGGAGATGGAGGCGCTCTGGCAGGAGGCAAAGAGTTTGTGATCGAGACACGGCAACTGACCACCATCGCGGAATACGAGGAGGCGGTGAATCTCCAGCGGGAGATCTGGGGGTTCGCGGACGTCGAACTGCTGCCGCGGCGGCTGTTCGTGGTGGCGAACAAAGTGGGAGGACAGACGTTCGGCGCCTTCGACGGCGAACGCATGGTGGCGTTTCTGGTGGCCATCCCCGGACTCAAGTCCGACGGATCCATTTACCTGCATAGCCACATGCTGGGCACGCTGGCCGGATACCGCGACCGCGGGCTGGGGCGAAAGCTGAAGCTGATGCAGCGCGAGGAAGCGCTATCGCGCGGCATCAGGCTGATCGAGTGGACGTTCGATCCGCTCGAGTTGAAGAACGCTTTCTTCAACATCGACCGGCTGGGAGCCGTGGTGCGGCGTTTCGTTCCCAACCAGTACGGAACAACATCGAGCCACCTGCACGGGGGCCTGCCGACAGACCGCTGCGTGGCCGAGTGGTATATCGATTCCCCGCGCGTGCGGGCCATTCTGAACCACACTCCCCCGCCGCCGCCTCCCGTCGAAGCGCGCATCTCCATTCCATCGAACATTGACACGCTGCGGCAGATGGACGCGCAACAGGCGCGCGCCGTTCAGGACATGGTGCGCGAGCGTTTCCTCGAATACCTGCGCCGGGGTCTCGAGGCATCGGGCTTCGAAAGGACAGGGGAAACGGGGGATTACCTGTTCTCCACCCGGGAGGGTTGAGGAGGAGCGATGTCATTCCGTATTGATCAGATCACGCTGCGGCAGATCCGCATGCCGCTGGTGCATTTCTTCGAGACGAGCTTCGGGCGGACGTATGAACGCACGATGATTCTGGTGGAGGTTTCAGGCGGCGGAATCGCGGGCTGGGGGGAGGCCACCTGCGGTGAAAATCCCTTCTACAACGAGGAGTGGACCGATTCGGCGTGGTTGATTCTGCGTGACTACGTGGCTCCGCGCGTGCTCCACCATGAATTCGGCGCGGCGGGCGAAGTGGGCGCGCGCACGGCGCACATTCGCGGGCACAATATGGCCCGCGGCGGATTGGAGGCGGCCGCGTGGGACCTCGAGGCGCGCCTCCTCGGCAAGCCGCTCCACCAGCACATCGGCGGGGGCGCGCGCCGGGAGATACCGTGCGGAGTTTCCATCGGGATTCAGGACACCGTCCCCCAACTGCTTCAGAAGATCGAAACCGAGATCAAGGCGGGCTATCAGCGGATCAAGATGAAGATCAAGCCCGGCTGGGACGTTGACGTCATCAGGGAGGTTCGTAAGGAGTTCCCTTCGATCAAACTGATGGCGGACGCCAACAGCGCCTACACACTGAAGGACATCGATCATCTGCGGCGGCTCGATGAGTTCTACCTGATGATGATCGAACAGCCGTTGGCGCACGATGAGATTATCGACCACGTTCCGTTGCAGGCCGCGCTCCAGACGCCCATCTGTCTTGATGAGTGCATCCGTTCGGCGCACCAGGCCGGGCAGGCCATCCGCATGAAGGCATGCGGCATTATCAACATCAAGCTGGGAAGGGTAGGCGGATTCGCGGAAGCGGTCAAAGTACACGATGTCTGCCAGTCGCACGGCATTCCGGTATGGTGCGGTGGAATGCTCGAGGCTGGAATCGGTCGGGCGCACAACATAGCAATGGCTACGTTGCCCGGCTTCGTGCTGCCGGGCGATGTTTCCGCGAGCAGCCGCTACTGGTCCCGTGACATCATCGCTCCGCCGGTCGAGGTGACCGCCCGCGGAACCATCGTGGTTCGCGACGAACCCGGCTTCGGCTACCCGATCGACATGAACTTTCTGAAGCAGATCACGGTCCGGGAGGAGACCCTGCGTTGAGCACGCAGAGCCCTTCCGCCGCCTGCGGCAGCGGAACCATCGCGGGACAACCCTCTCATGTCCGTCTGTATGCGCTGCTCACGTTGATGGTGTTCTTCTGGGCGCTGAATTTCGTCATTGCGCGCGTTGCCTTGAGGTACTTTCCTGCTCTGCTGGCGGCCAGCCTGCGCGCGCTGATCGCCGGACTGCTCCTGCTGCCTCTCTATATCTGGAAAGGCCGCGAGTTCGATCATGAGCCGTGGACGCGGAAGGACATTCCGACTCTGCTGCTGCTCGGGGTGACGGGGGTGACGTTCAACCAGGTTCTGTTCCTGCTGGGGCTGGAGCGTACGAGCACCCCGCATGCCGCCATCATGACGGGCATCATGCCGCTCCAGGTGCTGGCGCTCTCGGCGCTCTCCGGCCTCGAGCGGCTGAACGGGTTGCGCCTCGCCGGGATGGGGCTGGCCCTGAGCGGTGTGGGCGTGCTGCAGACATCGCGCTCGGCGGGAACAAACGCCACCTTGCTCGGCGACTTTCTGGTGTTGCTTTCGGGCACCGCTTTCGCGGCCTTCGCCGTTATCGGCAAGAAACTGACGGCGAAACACGGCGGGCTGACCATCAACACGTTCGCCTTTCTCGGCGGCGGGTTGACGCTTCTGCCCGTGATCGCCTGGGAGAGCCTCACTTTCTCTTACTCGCGCGTGACTCCGGCGGGATGGCTGAGCCTGCTATACATGGCCGCTTTCCCGTCAGCCGTGGCCTACCTGATTTTCTATTACGCCCTGACGTATATTCCGGCCTCGCGAGTAGGCAGTTTCAGCTACCTGCAGCCCATCATGGCGACCATACTCGGCGTCCTCCTGCTGGGCGACCACATCACCTCCGCGCTGGTGGCGGGCGGAGCATTGGTGCTTGGCGGAGTCTTCCTCACGGAGCGAGGCTGATGGCCGGATTCATCGAGCTTCTCAAGGAAAATCCGAACTACCGCTACACATGGATGGGGCAAGTGGTGAGCGAAATCGGAGACCACTTCAACAACATCGCCGTGTTCGGACTGGCGGTGCAGCACGCCGATTCGGGACTGGTGGTGACGGGCGTCCTGCTCTCGAGGGCGGTTCCGGCGATTCTCGCGGGGCCGCTCGCCGGCGTGCTGCTCGACCGCATGGACCGCAAGCGCATCATGATCATCAGCGATCTCACGCGCGCCGTGGTGGCGCTGGGGTTCATCACGACAATCCATTCGATGAACAGCAAGGCGCTGTATCTTCTGAGCGCGCTGCTGATGCTGGCTTCGCCGTTCTTTACCAGCGGGCGCTCCTCGATTCTTCCCGCCATCGCCACGCGCGAGCAGTTGCACACCGCGAATTCGCTGACGCAGACAACACAGTGGACCACGCTGACCATTGGAACCATGCTCGGAGGAGCGAGCGTTTCGCAACTGGGGTATCAATGGGCTTTTTTCATCAATGCGTTGTCGTTCCTGTTCTCCGCCTGGAGCATCTCGAGGCTGCGCGTGCCGGGCGGAGCCTTCCGGGCGCAGCGTAAAGCGCTTACCGAAAACGAGGTGGTGCGGCCGTGGCACGAGTATGCGGAGGGGCTGCGCTACATGCGGCGGAATCCGCTGCTGCTCGGCATCGCGGTCCTTGGGCTCGGATGGGCCAGTGGAGGCGGCGCCGCGCAGATCCTCTTCAGCCTGTTCGGGGAGAACGTTTTCCACCGCGGAGCGGCGGGTATCGGGACTATCTGGAGTTTCGCCGGCGTGGGTTTGCTCATCGGCGGATTCATCGCGCACAGGTTCGGCCCGCGGTTGAGCTTTGTGGGCTATAAACGCACCGTCGCCTTCTGCTTCCTCGTGCATGGCGGCGCGTATATCGTGTTCAGCCAGATGAAACAGTTCGCCATGGCGCTTGTTTTCATCGCGCTTTCCCGATGCGCGATCGCCATCAGTTCGGTGATGAACTTCTCACAACTCCTGCGGCATGTTGCCGATGAATACCGCGGACGTGTATTTTCCACCTATGAGACGCTGACCTGGGGAATGATGATGCTGTCGATGACCGCCGCGGGCGCCGCCAGCCAGTTCTACAGCCCGCGCACGATTGGAGCATGGTCGGGCGCCATCAGTTCGCTCACGGCTGTCTACTGGCTGGCGCTCGACTCGTACGGGCGGCTTCCCGAGCCCGCCCGGGAAGGCATCGAACCGGAGGAGGTGGAAGTGCATGAACCAACCGTCTAGCGCGCTGACCGGAAAGCTGGTGCTGGTGACCGGCGCGGCGAAGAGGGTGGGGCGCGGTATCGCCTTACACCTGTCGAGCGAGGGAGCCCGGGTGTTGATCCACTACGGTTCTTCCGAAGCGGAAGCGCGCCGGACGGGGGACGAATGCGGAGCGGCGGGGATATACCGGGCCAATCTCGAAAACGTAGCGGAGATTACGGAGATGTTCGCCGCCATCGAGCGCCAGCACGGAAGGCTCGATGGATTGGTGAACAACGCCGCGCGATTCACGCGCTTCCATCCCTTCGACATCACCGAGGCGGATTGGGATTTCATCCATGCCGTGAATCTGAAGAGCGTTTTCTTCTGCTGCCAGCAGGGTGCGAAGCTGATGAGTAAGCACGGCGGGGGACGCATTGTGAACATCAGTTCGCTCGGCGGATTGCGCCCGTGGGCCGGGCACGTCCACTATTGCGCATCGAAGGCGGGGGTCATCATGCTCACCAAGGCATTGGCGAAAGCGCTTGCGCCGGACATTACCGTAAATTCCGTGGCCCCGGGAGTGATCCCCTTCGGCGCGCTCGATGAAAAGGCCGAGGCGATGGTGCGCGCCACCCCGGCGCGGCGCGCGGGTACGGCGGCCGAGATCGCGGAGGCGGTTTCCTATTTCCTCCGCGCTTCGAACTTCGTGACGGGCCAGATCATGGCCGTCGACGGGGGGCTGAGCCTGCGGTAGCCGTGATCACCGTCCTTCCGGTGATTCGTACTGCTTCACCTCCACTCCCGGAAGAGCCTTATAGTCGAGCACCGTACCCATCTTATGGCGCAGAACCTTGTCGAAGTAGGCGGCGGTATATTGGCTCAGCAGGAGCATGGTCTCCTCCGCTCCTGGCCGTCCGTTCAGCACGTCGAAGTCGAGATAACTGCGCATATGCATCGCGGACGTGCGAACGAGGATGTCGTAGATCAGGCCGGGGACGGGACGGACCGGCTCCCGTAACTCCTCGTGGATGATGGCGATAGGCTTCGGAAAGCCTTCGTCGAGCGGGTAACCGTCCAGGTTCAGGCAGAGCTTGACGCGTGAGTCCTGGCGGGTGAGCGCCATGGCCGCCTTTGCGCCCGTCAGGTGGCCGAGAGCGCCTGCCTTCCGCCAGTCGATGCTGCGCAGAAACAGCTTGCTCGCCGCCATCTGGTCCAGAGCGAATTTCGCGTCCGCTGTCCACACCTTGACGCGCTCCGCCTCGAAGACGCTGATCCTGGACTCGGGCGGCTCGAACCACCCCATGGCGGCGAATCCGGCGATGCGGCCCTCGGAAAGCGTGGTGGCGAACACCTCGTAGGCGGGGTCGAGCGCGACCACGATGTAGCCGTAGCTGACCAGATTGCTGAGGATAGTGGTGTACCCCAGGCTGCTCGCGCCGGGCATGGGGAAGAAAACCAGCAGGGGGAACCGGCCATGTAGCACTTCGCCCTGGGCGCGAACCTTGGGTCTAGCCCTGGAAGCCGGTTCCAACGCTCCATCGAGCGCGGAAAGGAGGAGATCGTCACCCAATGCCTCGCGCCATTTCGAGAGGTCAGGCAGGTATTGGGCCTGGGACCCGGTGGCGGGCATGCAGGGGTACCAGACGTGAACGGCGAACTCGCGGCGATCGGTAGGGTCGGGCGTCAACGGCTCATCGCGTGAAGCGTCTCTGGCAACGAAGGTCATGCGCGCCGGGGTATAGCGGCCTTGGGGCTCGGGCAGTTGGGCCAGCAAGACGGAGGCGAAAAGCGTGATCGAGAGCGAGCGAAGCCCCATCGCGGACTATGATAGCCCGTTTCAGTAGCTCAACTTGCCGAGTATGTCGCGAATATAATCCCTGGTTTCGGGGATGTCGGGAACGGCTCCCTCGCGGTCCACGCGGCCCGCCCCGGCGTTGTAGGCGCTCAAAGCGAGTTCGAGATTTCCCTTGTAGCGCTCGATCAGTTGTTTCAACAGTCGGGCTCCGGCGTGGACGTTCTCACCGGGGTCGAAGGGGTTCTTTACGCCGAGTTCGGCGGCGGTGGCGGGCATGATCTGCATCAGGCCCTGGGCGCCCTTTGCGGAGACGGCACAGGGACGGAAGCCGCTTTCCCGCTGCATGACGGCGCGGACCAGATCCTCCTTGAGCCCTTGCCGGCTGGAGGCGTCTCGGATAAGCCCGTCCACATCCGATTGGGGCAGCGGGTCGCAAGGGGCCTGAAGGGATGAGGAAGAGGGTTCAGGAGTGGGCGCCTGGGGCGCGACGATCTCGAATGGCGCCCTCGGCCAGGGGGTGGTGAACCAGGAGTGTGGGCTGTCGGACTCGCCCTCCCCGGCAATCTGACGGCGGACAGAGGCTTTCTGCTTCGCTATGGAAGCCGCCATGGCTTCCGGCATCGAGGGCTGGGGTTTCTCCTTTTGAGGGGGTTGGGCCACCAGGGTAAAGCAGAACAGTAAGCACGCGCAGGTCCGCACTCTATCCTCATCGGATGAAGTAGCGCAAAGGTTGAGGGTTGGCTAAGACCATTGCGAATTGGACCCTTAGGGCAATTTTCCCCTCCCCCCAACCTACACTCGCGGTTCTCCGCGGACGATAAAAAGGTATATGCACGACAGGCGTATACAATCCCGAATGCTGTGCGCGGACCTGGTGAATGTCCAATGGAACGAGCCCTCCGGAAAGGTGCGGCGCGCTGTCGCCAACCTCGAGGACATCTCCCTGTCCGGCGCCTGTCTTCAGTTGGACCAGCCTATCCCCCTCAAAACCGTTCTTCGCATCAGCTACCCCAAGGGTCAGCTTATCGGATATGTCCGCTATTGCGTCTACCGCGATATCGGCTATTTCATGGGAGTCCAATTCGAGGAGGGCTCGACCTGGAGCCGGAGACACTTCAAACCCCAACACCTCTTCGATCCAAGGCGTCTGATGACGCGACCCGCACCACGGATTGCCACCCGGACAGTCGAATTGGAACTGCCGCCTCAGTAGCGGGCGAGCCAGCGGAGTTTTTCGACCAGTTTGTCCGCATTCGGCAGGTACGCCTCTTCAAGCGGCGGACAGTATGGCACGGGCGTATCCGGCGCGGCGAGGCGCAGGACGGGGCCATCCAGATCCTCGAACGCCTTTTCCGTGATCCGCGCCGCAATTTCACCGCCGAAGCCTCCCGTCAGATTGGCTTCATGGAGAACCACCGCCTTCGAGGTCTTGCGGACGCTGGCCAGAATGGTCTCCTCATCAAGCGGGGTAAGCGTGCGCAGGTCGATGATCTCCACCGACACGCCTTCCTTCTCCATCCGCGCGGCAGCTTCGGCCGCCACGTGAACCATCGCCGAATACGTAATGACGGAAATGTCTTTCCCCTGGCGAAAAACATTCGCCTTGCCGATCGGGACGGTGTAATCCCCTTCGGGCAGTTCGTCCTTCACGCGGCGGTATAGCGCTTTGTGTTCGAAGAAGATCACCGGATCATTGTCGCGGATGGCGGCCTTGATCAGACCTTTGGCGTCGCGCGCCGTGGCCGGCAGAACCACCTTCAGCCCCGGTGTGTGCGCGAACCACGCCTCGTTCTGCTGCGAATGAAACGGCCCGCCGTGAACGCCGCCCCCGCAGGGAGCGCGCACGACAATCGGCGCGGGAGCGTTCCAGCGGTAGCGGCACTTGGCCGCATAGTTGACAATCTGGTCGAATCCGCAACTGATGAAGTCGGCAAACTGTATCTCAGCCACCGGACGCAGACCCATGAAGCCGGCTCCTATGGCCGCGCCCACTATCGCCGACTCGGAAATGGGCGTATCCACCACCCGCTCGTCGCCGAACTGATCGAGCATCCCGGCTGTAACCTTGAACGCTCCGCCGTAGATCCCGATGTCTTCCCCGATCAGGAACACGTTCGGATCGCGCTCCATCTCTTCGCGGATCCCTTGCCGGATCGCTTCGACATAAGTTGAAGGCATGGTTCTAACTCCCGTACACGTTATCGAGGAGTTCGGAGGCGTCCGGGTACGGGCTGTTCCCGGCCCATTCGATGGCTTCGTCCGTTTCCCGGCGTATGCGGGCATGAATTTCCTCGATCTCCGCCCTGGTTCCCCATCCCTGGTCAAGGATGCGCCGCTCGATGCGCCGGATGGGACACAACTCGCCCCATTCCTCGAACAGGTGCTTCGGCACGTAGTCGGCCGGATCGTGCGCGGAGTGGCCGGTCATGCGGAACGTCTTGCACTCGATCAGATAAGGGCCAAGGCCGGCGCGCGCGTGGGCGGACGCCTTGACGGCGGCGTCATGCACCGCGAGAACATCATTGCCGTCCACGATAGCCGACGGCATGCCGTACCCCGGAGCGCGGTCGGCGACGTTGCGGCAGGCCATCTGCTTGCTCAGCGGCGTCGAATAGGCGTACTGGTTGTTGTTGCAGATGAGCACCAGCGGCGCCTTCTGCACCGTGGCCAGGTTGATGCCCTCATGCCAGTCGCCGCGGCTGGTGGCCCCGTCGCCGAACCATACCCAGGCCACGTCGTCTTTTTTCTGGTACTTGATGGCCATGGCAGCCCCCGCCGCAACCGGGATGCTCGCGGCCATGGCGCTGATGATGGCCACCAGTTTCCGGTCGAGATCGCCCATGTGCATGTTGCCGTCGCGGCCGCGCGTCAACCCCCCGGCGCGCCCCATATACTGGGCGAATACCTGGCGCGGGGTCACTCCCCGGATGAAATAGAGCGCCAGGTCGCGGTGGGAGGGAAACAGCATATCCGCCGGCCGGGCGGCAAGGCCGGAGCCAACCGGAATAGCCTCCTGCCCGCGGCCGACGTAAACGCCGCCAAGCACCTTGCCCTGGCGGTACAGACGGCGCTCGATCCGTTCTTCCACCTCTCGCATCAGCGCCATGTAGTACAGCGATTGCCGGGCGAGGTCCGCCCTTTTCTGAGATTCGGCAACCTGTTCCGGATTGAGTTCTTGGAGCTTGACCGCTGGCATGGTGTTCCCTGCAATGACTGTTATCCGCCGGCCCGGGCCCGGCAAAGGTTCAGCCCAAACACACAAGTATAAGCGATTTTTAATCTTCGAGGATGACCGACGCCATGCCCTGTCCGGCGGTATGCGTAAGCGAAAGCGAGACGCGTCTTACGCCAAGCCGGGCGGCCACCTCGGCCGCCACCCCGTGCAGGTGTAACTCCGGTTTTCCGCCGGGCAGGTTGAGCACTTCAAAGTCCTGCCAGCGGATTCCGCCGTGCCACCCCGTCCCGATGGCTTTCATGCCCGCTTCCTTGGCCGCGAAACGCGCCGCGTAGCGCTCGTAGCGGTTGGCCTTGCGCTCCACATAGGCGATTTCGCGCGCCGTGTAAATGCGATCCCGGAAGCGGTTGCCATAGCGCTCCATCGCCTCGCGGATGCGGCTCACTTCCGCAAGATCGATCCCCGTGCCCACAATCACAACCCGGCTCCGGTGGCGGTGATGACCAGACGCCCATGTTTGACGCCCTTCGTGCTGATCAACATATCGGCTATGCGGCGGACCGCGGCCGACTTGCCGCGCAGCACCAGCACTTCCAGGCAGTGGTCGTGGTCGAGGTGCACATGCAGCGTCGAGAGAACGTGGTGAAAGGCTTCATGCTGAATATCCGTGAGTTTCTCGCTCAGCATACGCACATGGTGATCGTAAACCAGAGTCACGGTGCCGACCACCAGGGCGTCGGGGCGCTCGCCGGCCTTTTCCACCAGTTCATCCCGAATCAGGTCGCGGAAGGCCTCCGAGCGGTTCGTATACCCCTTCGTGGCTATGAGAGCGTCGAATTTTTCGAGCAGGTCGGAATCGATGGCAACGCCAATCCGGCTGAGGGCGCTCATGCGTATGTCAGAGTAGCGGGCATTTCCGGGCCGCGCAACGTCGTGCCACGCTTTTCAGTTTCGTGATACTGTCTCAGTAGAGATATGCATATCCCCGATGGATTCCTGTCAACGCCGGTTTGGGCCTGCGCCGGTGCTGCCAGCGTTCCGGGAGTCGCCTACTTCGCCCGCCGGAGCCGCGCCGCCCTCGAGGACGGGCAGGTTCCGCTGATGGGCGTCATGGGGGCGTTCGTTTTTGCCGCCCAGATGATCAACTTTCCGGTTGGAGTGGGCACCAGCGGGCATCTCGTCGGCGGCGCGCTGCTCGCCATCACCTTGGGCCCGGCCGCGGCCTGCGTCGTCATGACGGCGATTCTCACCGTGCAGGCGCTGCTGTTCCAGGATGGCGGCGTGCTCGCCCTGGGAGCGAACGTATTCAATATGGCGATTGCCGGGGTGGTGGCCGGTTACCTTCCATACCACTATTGGGGCGCGACGCGTCACCGCGGGCTTGCCGTTTTTTGCGCCGGATTTCTTTCGGTGTTCGTGAGCGCCTGCCTGGCGATGTCGCAACTGCTGCTTTCCGGAGTCCCCATGCCGCCCGCCGTGGCCATGTTGTCTCTGGCGCTGTTCGCGGCGAGCGCCGCAATGGAAGGCGGCATCACACTGGCGGTGGTGGGGGCGCTCGAGCGGTTGAATCCGCGGTGGGTGCAAGGCACGGAACGAAACGCGCGATCGGGAGTAGGGGTAATTCTGGTTACCGCCCTGCTGCTTGCTTCGGTGGGCGCGCTTCTCGCCTCCGCGCTTCCCGATGGTCTCGAACGCCTCGCGGAGAACGTGGGCATAGCCGGGCAGGCAAAAGCGCTCCTCGCCTCCCCGTTCGCCGATTACGAGGCGCGGTTTCTTCAGGTAGAATGGCTCCGCAAGGCCGTGGCGGGAATCCTCGGACTCGGTGTGGTCTATGCCGCCTGCCTCGGCTTCGGTAAAATTGCCGCGCGCAGGTCCGGCGCCGCCCGGAGTGTCTGAAGTTGCATTACGATGTGCTGGAACGCTGGAGCCGCGGCGACAGCTATTTCCACCGCCTCGACGCACGTGTCAAGATCCTCGCTCTGCTGCTGTACCTGGTGGCCGTTGCCACCACCCATCCCTTCACATGGAGCGCCTTTGCCGCCTTCGCCGCGCTTGCCGTGTCGGGCGTGATTGCGGCCCGCCTGCCGCTGGGCGGGATGCTCGCCCGGGCGGCGGTTGTGCTTCCCTTCTCCGCCACGTTCGCGGCCATCAGCGCGCTGACGGGAGAAATGGAGACCGCCTCCAGCCTGCTCGCCAAGAGTTACGCCTCCGCGCTTGGAGTCTTGCTGCTCGCCGCCTCGACGGCGATGCCCTCCCTGCTCGACGCGGCTTCCGCCCTGGGGTTTCCCCGCGTGCTGGTATTAGTGCTACAGTTTCTCTACCGGTACTTATTCGTGGTTACGGACCAGGCCCAACGTATGCGTTCCGCCGCGCTCTGCCGCGGTTCCGCACTTCGCCGGGGGCCGGTGAGGGAGCGCTTCCGCGCCGCTTCGGGTGCGCTCGCGGTATTGTTTGCGCGCTCGTATGAAAAGGCCGAGGGAATCGAGCGGGCCATGGTGGCGAGAGGATTTGACGGACGCATCCACTTACTCTACTCTCCGCGTCTCGCATGGCGGGACGCTGTCTTTCTCGCGGTAGCCGCCTCGGCGGCGATCGGCCTGCGCTTCTTACTTACCATCCCCGCATGACACCGCTCATTGACGCGCGGAAAGTGCGTTACCGCTACCCCGACGGCACGCTCGCCCTCGACGGCGTGGACTTTCAGCTATTCGAACGCGAGACAGTGGCGTTACTGGGTCCTAACGGCTCGGGTAAGACGACTTTCGTACTGCATCTTACAGGTCTGCTGCGCGGGGAAGGGACGATTCGTGTTTGCGGCCTCGAGATGAGTAAGAAGAATCTGCCGAAGATCCGCTCGAGAATCGGCATGGTGTTTCAGGATTCCGAGGAGCAGTTATTTCTGCCCTCCGTTCTGGAAGACGTGGCTTTCGGGCCGCGTAACCTCGGACTGCCGCCCGAAGAGGCGGCGCGAAGGGCAAGACTCGCGCTCGAGCAGACAGGAATGGAGAAAGCGGCCGGGCGCGCGCCCTATCATCTCAGCGCCGGTGAAAAACGGCGCGTCGCGCTTGCCGGCGTGCTGGCCATGTCTCCCGAAATCCTCGTCCTCGACGAGCCCACCACCTTTCTCGATCCACCGGCCGAGCGCGACCTGGCGCGCCTGCTGCATGAGTTACCACAGGCAAAGATCCTGGTAACACATGACATACCCTTTGCCCGCGCGCTCGCCACCCGCGCTGTCTTTTTCGAGAGAGGAAACATCGCCGGACATGGCTCGATAGACGATGTCGTGCGGCGGTTTCAATGGGAAATCTAGGTCCGCGACTTAGGACGCTTCCGGTTTCTTCTTTCCCTTGCGGAACTCCGCCCAGCGTTTCTTCTGCGCGGCCGCGATCCGCTCCCGCGCGGCGGAACTGAGATTGCGCTTGCGCGCGCGCTTTTCCCCCACTGGGGGCGCGGCCGCGGCGGCGGGAGCAGGGACCCGGCGGCCTAACATTGCGTAAACCTGACGAATCTGCTCATCAATACGCTGCTTCTGTAACTCGAGGCCTTCGAGAGCGGCGGCGAGAAACGTGGGATCCTGAACTGTCTTTCGTGGCCTGGCCATTCCTTCTCCTATCGACCAACTATCTCGTAAAGGCAGTATGTTTGTCAAATCAACGTGGTGAATCGATAAGTAGAGTTACCGGTCCGTCATTGCATAATTCGACATCCATGTGGGCCTGAAATACTCCCGTTTCGACATGCGTCCCCTTTGCCCGCGATGCCTCGACAAAGCGCTCATACAGTCGCCGCGCCTGCTCCGGAGGCGCGGCCTGGCCGAAATTCGGACGGCGTCCCTTGCCGCAATCCCCCAATAGAGTAAATTGCGGGACAACCAGCAGGCCGCCGCCGCAATCGGCGAGGCTGAGATTCATCTTGCCCGCCGCGTCGGGAAAGACGCGCATCGCCACGATCTTTTCCGCGAGGTACTCCGCGTCCGTCTCGCTGTCGTCCCTTCCCACCCCGAGCAGGACGAGAAGGCCATTGGCGATCTTACCGGTTACTTCGCCATCCACCGTGACACTGGCACGGCTCACCCGTTGGACTACAGCGCGCATGATGCTCCTTCCGTTCGCCCCTCCGGGCAGACGCCGCGCGGCCCGGTTGAATCGAGCCGGCGCCTCCTCACCACTCCGTCTCATCGCGAATCACGCCCGCGAGACGCTTGCTCACCACCACTTCGAGTCCGTTCGACATTCGCAGCAGCCAGCGCTTGCTCGACAGCGGAGAGATCCGGCGGATCTGGCCGGTATTGATGATAGTCGAGCGGTGGACGCGCCGGAAACGGCCTCCGGGCAGTTTCTCCTCGAGCGCCTTCAGCGAATGGCCCGAGTAGTAGCGTCCCGAAGCGGTGATGATGCGGACCAGGTCGCCTTCGGCCTGGAAGGCGATCACCTCGGCGGGCTCGATCAGATGGAGATCACTGCCGGCGCGGCCCACGATCTTGCGCGGTTCGCTAACAGGAGCCGGACGCGGCGCGCCGGAGATCCCCGCGAGGTGAGCTCTTGCCTTTTCGAGCGCCGCCTCGAGGCGTTCCTTGCGCACGGGCTTCAACAGATAGTCGACGGCTCCGGCGTCGAACGCCTCGAGGGCGTGCTTATGATAGGCGGTGACGAAGATCACGAGCGGCGAGCGGAGCGGAAATGCTCCGGCCACCTGGAAGCCATCCATGCCCGGCATTTGCAGATCGAGCAACACAACATCCGGCTCGAGCCGCCGGGCCTGCTCGACCGCGTCGGGTCCGCTCGACGCCTCCCCCGCGA
Source organism: Bryobacteraceae bacterium (assembly GCA_019187195.1). Lineage (GTDB taxonomy): Bacteria > Acidobacteriota > Terriglobia > Bryobacterales > Bryobacteraceae > CADEFT01. The sequence goes on along the minus strand of JABAQT010000043.1, from coordinate 72,707 downwards.
TGATGACGCCCGGCGCTTCCTCGAGCAACTCCCGCAGCACGTGCCGGGCCACCGGCTCATCATCGGCAATCAGCACTCTCATTGCGGCGCCATCTCCATTTGCCCCGCCGGAACGAGAAATCCGGCCTCGGTTCCCTTCTCCGTCGTGTGGATGCGGACCTCGGCATCCGCCCCGTAACAGAGCCGCAGCCGCTTGTTGACATTCTCGAGCCCGTGGCCGGAGCCGTGGCTGGACGACGAGGCGAAGCCCGCTCCGGTGTCGAGTACGCGGACGCGCAGATACTGGTCTTCTAGACGCGCCTCGACGCGCACCAGGCCGCCACCGGTCCTGGCCGCGATCCCGTGCTTGACGGCATTCTCGACCAGGGGTTCGACGGTGAGGACCGGAATCGAAACACGCAGAGCCTGTGGAGATGCATCGATCTCCGTCTTCAGTTTATCTCCCAGCCGCAGGGCTTCGATCTCCAGGTAGGCGCGCACAATCTCCAGTTCCTCCTCGAGGCGAATGAACTGGCGGTCGCTGTCGAGGAAGTAGCGGAAGATGTCAGCCAGATTGAGAACCGTGCGGCGGGCCCCAGCGGCTTCGCGGGGGATGATGCCATAGAGCGTATTGAGCGCATTGAAGAGGAAATGCGGGTGAATCTGCGATTGCAATGCGCGCAGTTCCGCCTGTGTCACCAGGCGGCGCATCTCTGCCTCCCGGCGACGGTCAATCTGTTCCACTAGTTCGGCCTGGATACGCGCCAGGGCATCGAAATCCTCGCTCAGGTAACGGCGCCCGCCGCGCCGGCGGCCAAGAAAGATGGCATGCCCCGCCTCGCCGGCGGGGCGCAGAGGGAGAATGGCCTCCACTCCCAGCCGCTCGAGCTCCTCCCGAACCGGACCCGGCAGGTCGGACACGGGAGCGGGCAATGAAACGGCTCCAGCGGCCTGCGCGATCGAGTCTTCGCGCACGGAAACCGCCGAAGCCCCGAAAAGACGGGCGACTGCCTGTTCGGCCCACCGCATCAGGCTCGCTTCCCCGGCATTCGCCGTCGAGCGGCCGCGCAGATCGACCAGCAATGCCTCGAGATCGTTGCGCGGAAACACCAGGTGAACGAGAAACATCGAAAGCCGCGACCGCAGTACGGCGAACAGCAACAGCAGCAGGCACGCCGCCGCAAGCAGCATGCCCTCGTGGAAGGGACTCTGTTCGCCCCAGCGGATCACCGCGCGCGCGTTCACCGCGCTCACACTGGCGAACACGAAGACCGCCGCGAAGAAAATGTTCACCAGAAAGCGGACGAAGGCATCGGCGAGAAGAAAGCGGTAGTCCTGCAGCAGCACGAACAGCGCCAGCGCGATGCCGGCATGGTGCGCCAGCAGTTCGCCCGGCCAGGACCCGGGAGTGGCCGCGCCAAGGTGCACGAACGACATCGAGAACAGGAACAGTGACATGGTCCCCGCAAGCCGCGACGTCAGCCGTTTACGCTCGCCCGGTCCGGCCAGCAGGGCGATCACCGCGATCAGCGTCAGAGCGCCGAATCCGAGCGTCGTGACGCGCAGGGCGAGAGTATGATTCTCCGGAGCGTTCAGGATCACCTCGCTCGCGTGGCTCGCCACCGTGAACCCCGCAAGGACATAGCCGGCGTGGCGGATCCAGGCAAAGCTGCCGCCGAGCGAAAGGTGAAGCAGCACGGAGGGCAAGACGCTCAACGCCGATGTGCTCAACGCCACCAGCGCCTGCGAGGAGGGGCTGGCCGGGTCGTTCCAGGCGATCACCAGCAGGGAGGCGAAGTTCCACAGCAGCGCCAGGGCCGTCGCGGTGATAGTGAGGCGGCTGCCGCGCAGCCTGGCTCCGGCACGGTCGCGGAACAGCAGGTAGAGGAAAATGGCGAAAACAAGTGTTCCGGCACAGTGTCCCAGCGTATTGACCAGCAGCGGCTCATGGACCGTGAGGACCTCGTGCATGCTCTATTCCGCGTCCGTGGGAGGAACCTGCCATCCCTCGCCGCAAGCGAACACCTTGAACCGCTGTTCCGGGCGGTGAAACAACATATACTCGACAAACTGCTCGATGTTATTATCGCCCGCTGTTCCATAGTGCATCGGCACGAGCCACCGCGCGCCGATCTCCGCCGCCAGCGTGGAAGCCTCTTCAATGGTGAAATTCCCGCGCTCGCGTCCACCGATGGGAAGCATGGCGACGCTGACGTTGTATGGCCGCAACCGGGCGGCGAGTCCGTCATAGGGCACGGTATCTCCGGCATGGTAGAAGGTGTATTCGCCGCACCGCACGAGATACCCCAGGTAGGGGTAGCCTCCTAGCGGCGTGTAGTCGAGCTCGGGATGGGCGGAAGGCACGGCGTACACGCGCGCATACGCTCCCCGCTTGAAATATTCGACCCGCAAACCGCTGTCCGTCGTGGTCATGCGCTGGTAACCGATCCCGATGGACAAGGCGTGCCTGGCGGCGCTCTTGGGCAACACTACTTTCGCTTGGGTGGAGGCCGCAAGCAGCGCGGGAAGCGTCGCGGGATCCATGTGTCCCCCATGGGCGTGAGAGCACAGCACCAGGTCGGCGTGGCGCACCTCCTCAGGCCGCAGCGGCGAAGCGGCGCGCCGGGCGGGGGAATCGGAAAGCATCGGATCCAGGTAAAAAATGATATCGAAGTACTTCACCACGAACCCGCAGTGTCCCAGCCACCACAACCGCGGGCGGACGGCTTCGGCCTGGTCTATCTCCGCGAGCAGAGAGCCGCCTTGCTTGACTGGCTGCAACATATTGCTACGCCAATTGTAAGCTGGCGGGCGCCGGTCGCGTCAGCGCCCGCCGCCCTCAACTCCCGCCGGCGGCGGCCACAATCCGCCGGATCATCCCATCGAGCGCCTTGCCGCCTTCGTACCAGCGCCACACCAGCACAATACTGTGTTCGGGGTCGATCCAGACGATGTTTCCTCCATTGCCGACGGCGGCGAAACTCGAGGCCGGCCCACTCGGCCACTGCTTGCGTTTCGTGTTCAACCACCAGAGGTAACCATAGTCCGGACCGTGCGCCGAGGGCGTGGTGGCTTCGCGAATCCACTCCTCCGCCACCAGCCGGCGGCCATTCCAATTTCCTTTGTTCAGGAAAAGCAGGCCGAACCGCGCCAAATCCAGGGAGTGGATCCACAACCCGCCTCCCCAGCGCGTGCCGCCGCTCACCGACTCGACGCGCTTTCCGTTGATCTCCACCTCCGAATTCGCGCCATAACCCTTCCAGCGCCAATCCGGCGAAGCGCCGATAGGGTCCATGATGTTTCGCTTCAGCACGCCCGGCAGTCCTTCTCCGAAAACCCGGGCGAGGGAGAGCGCGAGCCGGTTGATGCGCACATCGTTGTACTCGTAATAGGTCCCCGGATCATGGATTTCCCGCGGTTCTCTTCTGCCCGCTCCGAACTCCTCGACGCCGAGGAAGTTCGCGTTCTTTCCCCACATCACGCCCTCCCACTCGCTTTGCTGCTGCAGATGATCCCTCCAGGTGATCGATGCGTTGTGCGGCGAATCGTATCCGCCATCGTGGACATAGGCGCCGGCACGGTCATTGACCCCGCGGATCAGTCCTTTGCCGAGCGCAATGGCGGCCGTGGTGGAAAGGAAGCTCTTGGCGGCGCTGTAGGCCGGATCGACGGCTCTCGTATCGCCGAACTCGGCCACAATGTAGCCGTGGCGCAGAATGACGCCGTTGGTATGGGCGCGCCGCGCGGGTACGTCGCCGAGAACCCTGCCAAAGACACGCACCTGGTCCCTTTCGAAGTCCCACTTCGATTCGTGCGCTCGAGCCCATTCGACGGCTTGCTTCAGTTTGGCGGCATCCATGCCCACTTCGGCTGGAGCCTTGTGTTCCCAGGTTCCGGCGGGGGGAAAGTATGAGACGCGCTTCGGCGGCGCCGGCTGGCCGGCCAGCGCGGCGGCGCACCATGCCGCCAGAAGCGGCATCGCCGTGAACCCTGCGCGGCCGGTACGTATGGCTCTCATGGTTGAACAGTTTGTCACAGATTCCTGCCGCACGGGACAGCGGGCGCCGGGCGGTGGTTCAGTATCATGTTAGCGATGAGTTTTCTTTCTCTCTTGTTGCTGATCCCGTTGCTCCCCGCGCAGGATTTTTCGAATATTCATATCGAGAAGGTGTCGGCGGGCAATCGATTCACGGAGGGGCCCGTATGGTCGCGTGAAGGTTATCTCATCTTCAGCGACGTGCCGAACAATCGCATGAGCAAGTTCGTTCCCGGCCAGGGCGTGGCCGGCTTCCGGACAGACACCAACGGGGCGAATGGAAACGCGTTCGACTCACAAGGGCGGCTCTATTCCTGCGAAAGCCGCACCCGCCGCGTCGTGCGCACGAAAAAGGACGGCACGCTCGAGGTGATCGCTGAAAGCTACGAGGGGAAGCGGTTCAATGCTCCCAACGACATCGTTGTGCGGAAAGATGGGCACGTCTGGTTCACGGACCCGGCTTTTGGAGGACAGGCGGACCATCGTGAACTGGATTTTGACGGAATTTTTCATATCAGCCCGAAGGGAGAATTGGACCTGGTGGCAAAGATGAAGGGCCGTCCGAATGGGATCGCGCTATCCCCGAACGGACGCGTGCTCTACGTTTCCAATTCGGATGAGCGCAGTGTCCATGCCTTTGATGTGGACGGGCGCGGACGCGCCTCGAACGGTCGCGTGCTGATTGCAGGAACGGATGGCCCGCCCGACGGGTTGCGGGTGGATGAGAAAGGAAACCTCTACGTCGCCTGCAACGAGTTGGCCATCTACTCGGCGGAAGGCAGGCTCGTCCATAAGATCCAATTTCCGGAAACGCCGCGAAACTGCGCTTTCGGCGATCCGGACTTCGAGACGCTCTACGTGACGGCCATGACTTCGGTGTACCGGGTGAGGATGCCGGTGAAAGGCGCGGTGCAGTACTAGTGGCTCGCGACAACCGCAAGTATCCCAAGCGTCCGGTGCTCGGCGTGGGCGCGCTGATATTCCGGCAGAACAAGATTCTGCTGGTGGAACGCGGCAAGGAGCCGCTGAAAGGATGGTGGTCGCTGCCAGGAGGAGTGCTCGAGACAGGGGAGCGCATTGAAGAAGGCATCCGGCGGGAGGTGCTGGAAGAGACGGGACTCGTGGTAAAGCCGGTTTCGCTCGCCACCATCTTCGAGCGCATTATTCGCGACGATAAGGGCCGCGCGCAGTACCACTACGTGCTCCTCGACTATATTTGCCGCATTCTTGGCGGCACACCGGCGGCGGCGAGCGACGCCGGCGCGCTCGCCTGGGCAGGCGAGGCGGAGTTGCGGGATTACCGGCTAACGGAAGGCACCCTTCCCGTGATTGAGGCCGCCTTCGCCACCCGCCGCGCCGCAAAACTCGAACCGCGGCCCGCAAAGAGAGTTCGCGCATGATCAATTCGAGCGCGGATCTGCTGGAATTCGAGGCGCTCCGCCAACTGGTGGGCCGCTTCGTCGGCAGCGCGCTGGGACGGGAGGAACTCGAGAAGGCGAGGCCTTGCACGGACCGGCGGCAACTCGAAGAGGCGCACGCGCTGAATGCCGAAGCCATCGAGTATCTGAAAAGCGCCAGCAAGCCCCAGACCGCCGGACGCGGCGCCGCTTTACGCCTGCGCTTCTCCGGCATTCCCGACATCCGGCAGGCAGCGCGGAAGCTGAGGATAGAAGGCGCGGCGCTTGAGGGCAAGGAGATCTTCGAACTGCTGAGCCTGCTCGACCAGGCTTCCGACATCCGCATGATCCTGCTCGCCGTCGAGGAGCGCTTCCCGCGGCTGGCAAAGCAGGCGGCGGGCATCGGTGGAGAGTTGCGCGGGCTGCTCCACGATTTGGCGAACCGCGTCCTGCCCGATGGCTCGGTGGCCGATCACGCGAGCGTGGCGCTGAGCCGCATCCGCAAGGGAATCGAACGCCAGAAAAGGTTGATTCAGGAGTCGCTCGAACGGTTTCTCAAAGCCCATCGCGCTGACGGCGTCCTGCAGGAGGAGTTCGTCACGCTGCGCAACGACCGCTTCGTTGTGCCCGTCGTTTCCGGGTTGCAGGGGCGGGTGGCCGGAGTGATTCACGGATCGAGCGGAAGCGGACACACTCTGTTTGTCGAACCGTTTGAAACCATCGAACTCAACAACGAACTGGTGAGCCTCACCGAGGAGGAGTCCCGGGAAGTGTTCCGCATCCTGCGCGAGATGACGGACCGGTTGCGGGCGCACGGGCCTTCCATAGGGATGTCGATGCAGGTGATCGGCGAGCTCGACCTGGTGTTCGCCAGGGCCGGCTTTGCCCTGGAGTTCGATTGCGTCATTCCGCGGTTCAGCGGCGAGGAAGACCCGTTGCTCCGGCTGGAAGGAGCGCGCCATCCGCTGCTCGAGGACGTGCTGCGGCGGCAGCGAAAGGCGGTCATCCCGATCACGTTCGAACTCGATTCCAGCGTCCGCACACTGCTGCTCAGCGGCCCGAATACGGGCGGCAAGACCGTTTCCCTGAAGACCGCGGGCCTGCTTGCTCTGATGGCGCAGGCGGGGATTCCGGTTCCCGCGCGCGAGGCGGTGTTTCCGGTGTTCGACCAGGTGCTGGCGGATCTGGGCGACAACCAGTCGATCGCCGAAAGCCTGTCGAGCTTCTCTTCGCATATCCGCCGCATACGCGAGATCCTCACCGTGGTGACCGCGGACTCGCTGGTGTTGTTGGATGAATTGGGACGCGCCACCGATCCGGAAGAAGGAGGCGCGCTCGGTGTGGCGATTCTCGACAACCTGCGCTCATGGAAAGCGTTCACACTGGTCTCGACGCACCTCATGGCGCTGAAGGTATACGGCGGAAGCCGGCAGGGAGTGCTCAACGGATCGATGGGCTTCGATCACGTCACGCTCGAACCGACCTATCAACTGCGCGTCGGGGCGCCGGGTGAATCCGCCGGACTCGCCATTGCCGGCCGGCTGGGCATGCCGCCGGACCTGATTGAGCGCGCCCGCGCGGCAATGACCACCCGCGAGCGCGAACTCGCCGATTTCCTCGAACAGTTGCAGAACAGGACGAGCGAACTCGCCGCCGAAAAGCGGAAACTCGAGGAGCAGCGGGCCGCCCTTGCCGCGCGCGAAAAGGAGGTGGCGCGGGAATGGGAGAGGAAGGAATCGGCCAAACTGAAGGAATTGGAGCGCAGATGCGAACTGCTGATGCGCAACTTCGAGGAGCAGTCGCGGCAGACCATTGAAGAGATCCTCCAGGGCGCGCAGAACCGCAAGGCGTCCGGGCAGGCGCAGCGGAAAGTGGCGAAGACCACGCGCGAGTTTCGCGAGGAGATCCGGGCCACGGTGCTCTCGACTTCGGATGAGGCCCGGCAAGGCGTGATTCCGGGCTTGAAGATCGAAGAGGGCGCGCGGGTGCGTCTGAAGAACGTGCGCGAGCCCGCGCAAGTGAAGCGGAAGCTTGGGCCGGACCGGCTGGAAGTGCAGGCGGGCTTCCTCAAACTCCAGGTTTCAATCGACGACGTGCTCGAGGTGCTGCCGGAAGGCGGAGGCGGCGGCAAGCTGCCTTCAAATGTCACTTTCCACCCCGCCGGACCCCGGTGGGACACCTCGTATCGCGAACTGAATCTCATCGGAAAACACGTGGAAGAGGCGATGGAGGAACTGGACAGGTTTCTCGATCAGGCGGTGATGGCGGAGGTGACGCGCGTCCGCGTGGTGCATGGCCACGGGATGGGAGTTCTGAAAAAGGCGGTTGCCGAAGCGCTGGCCCGCAGTCCGCACGTGGCGAAATATTATGCCGCTTCGCCGGGCGAGGGCGGCTTCGGAGCCACGGTCGCGGAGATGAAGGAGAGTTGAAGGAGATCACCCCGCCAGACGCGCCAGCGATTCCTCATAGGGCGGGTACGCCACGCCCTTCTCGGTGATGATGGCGGTTACATAGCGGTTCGGCGTAACGTCAAAAGCCGGGTTGGCGGCCGCGATTCCGTCGGGCGCCACCGGAACCCCGAACACGTGCGTGACCTCCGCCGGGGAGCGCTGTTCAATCGGAATCCCGTCTCCGCTGGCGAGGGTCAGGTCCAGCGTCGAGATGGGAGCCGCCACATAAAACGGAACCCCGTTTTCCTTCGCCAGCACCGCCACGGAATAGGTGCCGATCTTGTTGGCGACGTCTCCGTTGCGGGCGATCCGGTCCGCGCCCACCACAACGCAACCGACCTCCCCGCTGCGTAGGAAATAGCCCGCCATGTTGTCCGTGATAAGCGTGGTTTCGATGCCATCCTGCTGCAACTCCCAGGCCGTCAGACGGGCTCCCTGGAGAAACGGCCGGGTCTCGTCGGCGTAGACCGAGATCTTCTTGCCCGCTTCGGCCGCGGCGCGAACAACGCCCAGCGCCGTTCCGTATCCGGCGGTCGCCAGGGCTCCGGCGTTGCAGTGCGTGAGCACGCGCTTGCCGTCGGGCACCAGTGGCGCGCCGTTGGCCCCTATGGCCCGATTGATGGCGATGTCTTCCCGGTAGACGCGCACCGCTTCGTCGATGAGGCGAGCGCGAATCTCGTTCAACGAATGGCCGCGCAGGCCGAGCGCTACCCGCTTCATGCGGTCGATAGCCCAGAACAGGTTGACGGCGGTAGGGCGAGTGGCGGCCAGAGCGCCGCATACCCTCTCGAGATGGGCGTCAAAATCTCCTTCATCGCTATCGAGCATCCCCAATGCCACACCCATTGCGGCCGCGACGCCGATCGCCGGCGCTCCCCGGATGACCATGTTCCGGATGGCCTCCGCGACTTCCTGATATGTCCTGCACGTGACGTACACCGTTTCCCGCGGCAGGCGAGTCTGATCAATCATCACCACGCCGTCCGCTGTCCATTCAATCGTCTCTACCATTTGCTCCCTAAGGCTGCCAGTTTTTTCCCTGGGCCACCATGGCGCTGAAGAACGTCAGATTGTAGGTGGCGTGCGTCAGGACCGCGGCGGCCGTCGATCCCGTAATATAGCGCACTCGTCCAAATGCCGCTCCCGCCAGCACTAGCAGCACCACGTGCTGCCAGGACCAGGAATATTGCGGGCCATGCAGCAGGGCGAACGGAACCGCCGTGATGAGAACGCCCGGCCATGGCCCGAAACTGCGCACCAGCACGGGCATGAGAAATCCGCGAAAGGCCAGTTCCTCGCACAGCGGCCCGATGGTCACCGCAAAAACCCCCATCACCATCAGGGAGGAGCGGTCGCGCAGAAACTGCTGAAAGGGCATCTCTATTTGCGGTGTCTGCAACAGGAAGCCGAGCCAGGCTACGGCGAACGCCAGCATGGGTCCCTGGAAAACACAACGCCAGAAGCCCTGTTTCGGCACTACCCAGGCGAGGGAGGGCCAGAATGGCGCATCGTAGCGGACGCGGAACAACAGGACAAGGGAGGCAAACCACAGCCCATACCCGATGAACTGCGCGAGCAGGAAATAAAGAGCCTTGCCGGGCTTTACCGGGAGGAACCAGGTGATGGCCTCCATCAGCACTACGCTCAGAACCAGGGAGGGAAGCCCCATGCCGAAGAACAGGGCAATATCCTCATAGGTCCAGAACGGGTATTGCAGAGAGGAGGGTTCCTCGGGCGCCGGGGATTCCGGCAACCGGGGCTGAGGCACCATCGGTTCGAAATCGGTGTTCATGCGCGCTCAATCAACGCCGCCGCCAGTAGAGGAATCATCAACTCGTGGTGTCCGGTGAGGGCGTAACCCTGTCCTCCGCTCTGAGCGTGAGGCCGTTCAACAACGTTCGCCTTCGGACGGTAATGCTGGAGGAAGTCGAAGTTCACGGTGGTAAACCGGGTCAATGGATACTGCAAGTTGCGGACAACGGATACGGCTTTGAGGAAAACCTCCGGAAGGACGACGGCGGAGCCCACATTGAGATAGACGCCGCCGTCATCGATATCGCGTACAAGCGAGCACAACAGACGGAAATCCTGGTGCGTCGCCCCTCCTATGGCCTCTCCTTCCGCGCACGGATGCGTGTGGGGTGTGTCGGTACCGACCGCAACATGGACAGTGACCGGAACGGAGGATCGCCAGGCCTGAAGCACAACGGAATAATCGGCATATTCCTGATTCGCTATATGGTGGAGGCGCAAGCCGAGCGCCTCGCCCATCCCGAGCCCCTGGCGAAATCCGTCCGTTATCGCCTGGTTCATCTCCCGTCCCGTCTCCTCCGCCGACCCAAACCGCCCGTCCGGCAGCACCGCCTCGACGTCTTCGCTGGTATGCCCCGCAATGGCAATCTCGAAGTCGTGGATCGATGCCGCCCCGTTCATCACAAATCCCGAGACGAACCCACGCCGCATCAGATCGATCAGAACCGGGGCCAATCCGCACTTGATGACGTGGCCGCCCATGCCCCAAAGAATGCCCCGTCCCCGGCGTCGAGCCTCCAGCACGGCCTCCACCACCGCCGCGAACTGCCCGGCGGCGAGAATGTCCGGCAACCCGGCCAATAAACCATTGATCCCGCTACCCTTTTGATAAGGTTGGCCCATGTGGCGGACAGCCACTTTCCCGCCCCGGGCGGCGATCGGCACCGTCCTCAGCGCCGTGAACTCGAGCGGCTGTTTGCTGTATCTGCTAGGCAATCCGGCTCCCTTCCGTTTGCGGCCATACGGACCAGCGCCTGGCCGGTATGACTGCGTTTTACCTTCATGATCGACTCGGGCGGTCCGGCCGCGACGATGTGCCCGCCGCGCTCGCCGCCCTCGGGACCGAGATCCAGTATCCAATCCGCCGAGCGGATGACGTCCAGTTGATGCTCGATCACCACCACGGTGTTCCCCAGGTCGACCAGGCGCTGGAGCACATCGAGAAGCTTCCGTACGTCGTCAAAGTGCAGACCCGTAGTGGGCTCATCGAGAATATACAGTGTTTTCCCGGTCTGGCGCTTGCTCAACTCCCGCGCCAGTTTGATGCGCTGCGCCTCGCCGCCGCTCAAGGTGGTGGAAGACTGCCCGAGGCGGATATAGCCAAGCCCGACGTCCACCAGCGTGGCGAGCTTGGTCTTGATCATGGGAATGTTCTCGAGCGGAGGCAGGGCCTCGGCCACCGTGGATTCGAGCAGGTCGTAAATCGACCTCCCCTTGTACTTCACCTCGAGCGTCTCCTGGTTGTAGCGCCGCCCGCGGCAGACGTCGCAGGTGACATACACGTCCGGAAGAAAGTTCATCTCGATCCGCTTCAGCCCGTCTCCCTGGCAGGCTTCGCACCGTCCCCCCTTGACGTTGAAGCTGAAGCGTCCCGCCTTGTACCCGCGTTCGCGGGATTCGGGCAGCATCGCGTAAAGATCGCGAATGGGAGTGAATACGCCGGTATAAGTGGCTGGATTCGATCGCGGAGTGCGGCCGATCGGGGACTGGTCTATCTCGACCACCTTGTCTATGAGTTCGAGCCCTCCGATGCTGTCATGAGCGCCGGGTTCGGCGCGCGAGCCGTAGATCTCCTTCGCCAGGGCGCGATAGAGAATGTCGTTCACCAGCGTCGATTTCCCGCTGCCCGACACGCCGGTAACCACGGTAAGGGTTCCCAGGGGGAACTCGGCTTCGATGTTCTTCAGATTGTGCTCCCTCGCGCCGTGGATCACGAGCGAGGTTCCGTTGCCCGGGCGGCGGATGTCCGGCACTTCAATGCGCGCCCGTCCGCTCAAATAGGCTCCGGTGAGCGAGCGCGGATTCCGCTCGATGTCGGCGGGTGTGCCGTGAGCGACGAGTTCGCCGCCCAAACGGCCTGCTCCGGGGCCGAGATCGATGACATAATCCGCGCGCTCGATGGTTTCCGCGTCGTGCTCGACCACCAGAACCGTATTCCCAAGGTCGCGGAGGCGCGCCAGCGTATCAAGCAGACGTTCGTTATCTCTCGGATGAAGCCCGATCGAAGGCTCATCGAGCACGTACAGCACGCCGCGGAGCCGGCTGCCGATCTGGGTAGCCAGCCGGATGCGCTGCGCTTCGCCGCCGGAGAGCGTGGCCGCGCCGCGGTCCAGGCTGAGGTAATCGAGGCCGACCGCCGAGAGGAACTGGAGCCGGTTCCGGATCTCCTCGCGCACGCGCCCGGCAATCTGCTGTTCGCGCGCGGTCAACTTCCAGCTATCGATCAGCGGCAGAAGCCGCGCCACCGGCGACCGGCTGAATTCGGCGATCGAGACATCCTTCACGCGCACCGATAGGCTGGACGCCTTGAGACGCGCGCCCTGGCAGCGCGGGCAGACCGTTGGCGTCATCTGCTCGAGCAGCCACTGTTTGTAATCCTCGCTGGTGGCTTCTTCGTAAACCTGCTGGAGAATATTGATCACGCCCGGAAATCCGTTGCCGCCCTCCATGAGCACCCGGCGCGCCTTCTCCGGCAGTTCCTCGTATGGCTTCTTGATGTTGATCCGCAGCCGCCGGGCGGCGTCCGTCAGGTGGTGGAGCATCAGACTCGACCCGGCTCCGGCGCTCAGCGCTCCGTCGAGCAGCGGCTTCGACGGATCCGCAATCACTTTTCCCGGATCGAAAGTCCATAAGCTCCCGAGCCCGTGGCAGGTTTCGCAGGCTCCATACGGGCTGTTGAAGGAAAACGACCGCGGTTCGAGTTGCGGAACGCTCTCGCCGCACTCCGGGCAGGCCAGTTTCCGCGAGTACAGCCGCTCCTCGCCGTTGACGACGGCCACAATCACCAGGCCGCCGGAAAGTTTCGACGCCGTCTCGACACTCGCCTCGAGTCTCTTTTCGATTCCCTCTTTCACCACCAACCGGTCCACCACTACCTCGATGGTGTGATTCTTCCGCCTGTCAAGGATGATCTCCTCGTCCAGGGACCGCAGAATGCCGTCAATCCGCGCGCGCAGAAAGCCCTGTTTGGCGAGTTTCTCGATGTCTTTCCGGTACTCGCCCTTGCGGCCGCGGACCACCGGCGCGAGCACCATGATGCGCTCGTCCTGGCGCAGCGTCACGATGTGTTCGAGTATCTGCTGCGTGCTCTGCTGCGTGATCGGAACATTGCAGTTCGGACAGTATGCAACTCCGATCGCGCTGTAAAGAACACGCAGATAGTCGTGGATTTCGGTGATGGTGCCGACCGTGGACCGGGGGCTGCGCGAGGTGGTTTTCTGCTCGATCGAGATCGCCGGGCTGAGACCGTCGATGGAATCCACCTCCGGACGTTCCATCTGGTCCAGAAACTGGCGCGCGTAGGGCGACAGGGTCTCGACATAGCGCCTTTGCCCTTCGGCGTAGATCGTATCGAAAGCGAGCGAACTCTTCCCCGATCCGCTCAGGCCGGTGATGACCGTGAACGATTGGCGTGGGATTTCGACATCAATGTTTCTCAGATTGTGCTGCCGCGCGCCGTGAACCGTGATCTTTTCGAGCATTCCCCAATCACCACGATAGCGTACCCCGCCGTGCTATCATCGCGCCTATGAAAATCCTCATCGCAGCCGCCTTCTGGGCAGGCATGCTGTTGCAGGCCCAGGGGCCGCCGGCGCCGAAGAATCTACAGGTGCTCCCCAAAGACATCTCGCACGACGACCTCATGAAGGCGATGCGGGCCGCCAGCCAGGGTCTGGGCGTGCAGTGTAGCTTCTGCCATGTTCCACGCGAAATGGACAAGGACGACAAGCACGAAAAGATCGTGGCCCGCCATATGTTCACCATGGTGATGAATCTCAGGAAGACCGAGGGGATGCCGGAAGAGGTGGCGTCTAAGATCACCTGCTGGACCTGCCACCGCGGCAGCGCCCACATCGAGTTGCCGCCCCCGCCCGCGCCGCCGGCGAAGAAGCAATAGCCGCCGGCGATCGCCCCTTACGCCGCTAACACGCCTCACGCCGCGAGCGGATCCTCCGCGGTCGAAGCCGCGAATACCAGTTCCCTGTCACCGCTCCTGTAATCCGCGTAGACGGCGCCCATGGGTTCCACCTGCCCCCTGGCGACCATCGACGCCACGGGCTGAATCAGGAAGCGGTGCACGGTGCGTTTCAGCTCCCGGGCGCCGTATTCGTCGCTGACGCCCCTGTCCAGCAGGAATTGCCGCGCCTTGCGCGAGAGTTCCACGGCGAACGCTCGCTGTCCGAGCCGTTGCGCGATATGCCGCTGGAAATCGTCCAACTGGTGTTGGAGTATTTTCTCGAGCGAAGCGCGTTCGAGCGGATAATACGTGCTGATCACATCGATGCGGTTGATGAATTCCGGCGTGAATTTCTTCTTTACCGCGTTCATGGCAATGCCGTGGAGCTTATGGCGCGGGCTCGCCCGCCGGGCTCCCGTAAGCGCCTCGAACCCGAACTCCGGTTTCATCTGGCGGCTCATGCCGCGCGATCCGAGATTGCTGGTGAGGAAGATGATGCTGCGCTCGAAGTTGACGGTGGTGTTGTCCCCGAGCCGCAGGACGGCTTTGTCGAGCACGCCGAGCAGAAGGCGGTTGAGCGAGGGAGCCGCCTTTTCGATTTCGTCGAAGAGAACAATCGAAAGGTTCGAGCGCTCGCTCGTGCAGGCGTTCAGCTTCTGCTGCGTCAGCATGGGTGTGGTTTCGCGATGCCCGAGATACCCGGGAGGAGCCCCGATGAGCTTCGCCACCTCGTGTTCCATTTGAAATTCTCCGCAATCGACGCGCAGCAGGTTGCGCTCGCTGCCGTGGACGGCTTCCGCCAGCGCTTCCACGGTGCGGGTTTTTCCAGCCCCGGTGGGGCCCAGCAGAAGAAACACCCCGACAGGACGGTTCTCGGGAGCGAGGCCGGCCTGGTACAAGTGAACATACGGCACAATCGCTTCCAGCGCGGGCATCTGGCCCACCACGCGCTCGCTAAGCGACACCAGCAGATCCGCTGTCTCGCCCGCCGGTCTTCTGAACCGTGTGCTTGTCGAAGTTTTCATTGTGCGGACATTTCCTTTCGTGCCCCGAGTATATAAGCCGAATGGAGACGATTAGCCCGCCGGAGGTTTCTCTTCCCGGGAGCGGATTGGAACTTAACCCTCTGAAACAATAGAATTTTCAGAGACTTGTGTGCCCGGAAAAAGAAAATTGATTGCTGGTGACTGGGATCGGGAAGGGGATGAAGCAGGAATTACTTGTGGCGGTAGGTAATGCGGCCCTTGGTCAAATCATAGGGCGACATCTCGATGGTGACCCGGTCGCCGGCGAGCACACGAATGCGGTTCCGCCGAAGTTTTCCCGCCAGGTGCGCAAGCACGGTGCGCTCCTGATCCAATTGGACGCTGAACAAACCGCTGGGGAATTTTTCGACGACGGTTCCGGTCACTTCAATACTGTCTTCTTTGCTCATTTTCCTCGGTTGAATTATACCGTATCCCACGTTTGGCCGAAGCACGTGGCGGCACGCGCGGCGGCAACGGTGCGTTTCTCAAACAAGATTTCTTCGCGCCGATGAGAGACAGAGGGGCGGATGTTCTCACTGAAGCGATCGATCGAACTCGATGCTCTCCGGCACCGGCGCGAGGAGCAGGACCGGCAACTCGAGGAGGCTGTAACGTGCTATCGTTCCGCCATCCAGGCCGTGCGCGACAACGCTCTTCGAGCCTGTCCTCCGCTCGCCAACAATCACTCCGCCAGCTTGCTCGAACTCGAAGCCGCCCTCGGTACGGAGAGTGGCCGCTCGAACCTGACGGCCTCCCTGGCCAGACTGCGCGAGGAACTTACAAGGTTTGGCGAGGAGGCTTTTCAGGATTTCCAGGGAAAAGAGGACGACCTGCGCGAACTGGTGGATCTGCTGGCGGTGGCCACGCGGTCCTTCATCCGTCATAGGAGCGAAAGTTCCAGGGAAGTTCTCCAGTTCACGGGCCGGATCGAGCATATCGCCGCCGGGTCCGACTTGGGCGAAGTCCGCCGCCAGTTGAGAAGCCAGGTGAAGGAAATGCGGCAGACGATCGAAGCGATCGCCCAAAAAGAATCGGCACTGGTGGAACGCCTGGAGTCCGAATTGACGGCCACGCGCCGCCGCCTCGAGGCGGCCGAAGGCCTCGTCTGCCTCGATGCCCTGACCGGACTGTGCAACCGGCGCAACCTGGAACGGCAGATCGCCGCCCGTATCCGGCGGCGACGGCTGTTCTCGTTGATCATGTTGGACATCAACAACTTCAGCACGGTCAATGAACGCTTCGGACAGGAGGCGGGCGACATGGTGCTGCGCGAATTCGCCGCCCGGTTATCGAACTGTATCCGCGTCACGGACATTGCCTGCCGCTGGCATGGAGACCAGTTCGTGGCGCTGCTCGATTGCGCCCTCACGGACGCCATGGCCCGTTCTCGCCAGATTCATTCCCAGATGTGCGCCACTTATTCCATTTCCGTTCAAGGCGAGGAGTTTCTCATCGACATAGGGGCATCCATGGCGCTGGCGGAAAACCGGACCAATGAGGGGCCCGAGAGTCTCAACGCGCGCATCGAGGCGTGTTTCGGGAAGGACAAGTCCGCGTAAGGACGGCCCGCGCGCCCGGCCGCTCGCTTGACTTCCAGCCGTTCTTCTGAACTACCTTTAACTGGAGGCCATTCGAGGTGCGTTCCCTGTTCGATCGTAGTGTGTTCATCGCTGGAGCCGGACGAGGTATTGGCAAGAGGCTGGCTATCGGGTTCGCCGGAGCCGGTGCGAGGGTGACGCTGCTGGCCCGCGGCAAGACGGAGCTCGATCTGGCGCAACTCGAGATCGAGCACGCCGGCGGGACCGCGCTGCGCATTCGCGCCGACATCCGGGACTACGAGCAGGTGCACGCGGCCGTCGACCGTGCCCGCGCCCACTTCGGCGAAGTCCACGTTGCCGTTTGCGCCGCGGCTATTCAGGGTCCCATCGGACCGCTGGCCGACTGCAATCCGAAAGCCTGGGAAGAAACGGTGCAGACCAACCTTTTCGGAGCGATGCACCTGAGCCGGGCCGTGTTGCCCCACATGATCGAGAAGCGCCGCGGAAAGATCATTATCCTCGGCGGCGGCGGGGCTTTGTCGGCGCGTCCCAACTTTTCCGCCTATGCGGCCTCGAAAGCCGCCATCGTGCGCTTCGTCGAGTGCCTGGCCGAGGAGGTGCGCGAACACAACATCCAGGTGAACTGCCTGTCCCCTGGAGGCACCTATACGGCCATGACCGACGAAATCCTGCGGGCGGGAGAACGCGCCGGATGGAAGGAACAGCAGGAGGCGGAGAAAGTCCGCATCACTGGCGGCGTGGCGCCGGAAAAGCAGATCAGGCTGGCGATGTTCCTGGCATCGGAGCGGTCCAACCATGTCAGCGGCAAGGTGATCCACGTCAACGACGACTGGAGAAGGCTCGAAACCGGGCGCGTCCATCCGGAAATCTACACCATGCGGCGGGTGCAGAAGGTCTGAAGCGGCCGCCCCGTTCATCCTCCCGGGCGTCACCCGTATGTTACTCTGGTCGCTTCATACACTTATGGCGGCCATCCGTGAAAAAGCCCAACTGATGAGCGTTTCCGAGATCGACCGGACCCTGGTCCGGCTGGCTCATGAAGTCCTCGAGAAGACCGAGGATCTCGACAAACTGGCGTTCATTGGCATCCGCCGCCGCGGCGTTCCCATGGCGCGGCGGCTGGCGGCGAAAATCGAAGCGATCGAGGGCCGGAAAATCCCCGTGGGCATTCTGGACATCAATCTTTATCGTGATGACCTTTCCACCGTGGGCCAGCAACCGGTGGTGAACAACACGGATATCCAGTTTCCGGTGACGGGAATGGATGTCGTCCTGATGGACGACGTCCTCTACACGGGCCGCACCATCCGCGCCGCCCTCGACGCGTTGTTTGACCAGGGCCGCCCGGCGCGCGTGCAGTTGCTTGTGCTGATCGACCGCGGCCACCGCGAACTGCCCATCGAAGCGCGCTACATCGGCCGCATGGTGCAGACTTCGTCGAAGGAGATCATCGAAGTGAAATTCAACGAAGTGGACGGCGTGGAGAAGGTGTTGCTCGTCGAGCGCGTGGATTGAGATGGCAAAAGGACTACTTGGAATCGAGGATCTCGAACGCGCCGAAATCGAGCAGATTCTGGCGCGGGCAAAGGATTTTCAGCCGCTGCAGAACCGCAGCAACAAACGCCTGGATCTGCTGCGCGGGCGAATGATCGTCAACCTCTTCTTCGAGGCTTCAACACGAACCAGAACGAGCTTCGAGATCGCCGCCAAGCGTCTGGGAGCCGACGCCGTGTCGATTACCGCCTCGGGTTCGAGCGTGGCGAAAGGCGAGTCGCTGGTGGATACGCTGAACACGCTGGCGGCGATGAAGCCGGATGCCATTGTCATGCGCCACGCCGCCTCCGGCGCCCCTCATTTTCTTTCGCGCCATCTTCCGGCTCCCATCATCAATGCCGGTGACGGAACCCATGAGCACCCCACGCAGGCTCTACTCGACGCGCTCACCATTCTGGACCACCGCCAGTCGCTCGAGGGCCTGCGGGTGGCGATCATCGGCGACATTGTGCACAGCCGCGTGGCGCGGTCGAACATCCACCTGCTCTCGAAGTTCGGCGCGGGCATCGTGCTCTGTGGCCCCGCTTCGCTGCTGCCGCCGAGGATGGATCACCTCGCCCCGGGAGTACGCATTATGTACAACATGCGCGAAGCGATCGAGGACGCCGACGTCATTATGATGTTACGCGTGCAGCTCGAGCGGCAGAACGAGTCGCCGTTCCCGGCCAGTGAATACTACCCGTTCTACGGATTGCAGGTGGAACACCTTCACCTGGCGAAACCCGATGTGCTGGTCATGCACCCCGGCCCCATCAACCGCGGACGGGAGATCGCCTCCGATGTCGCCGATTCGCAGCGATCGGTCATCCTCAACCAGGTGGAGAACGGGATTGCGGTGCGGATGGCCGTGCTCGAAAGGATCATGAAGTAAGCTCATGGCGAAGCTGCTCATCAGAAACGGACGCATTGTGGACCCGGCCGCCGGCTACGACGCAATTGCCGACCTGCTGGTCGAGGACGGAATCATCGCCGGTTATGGGCCGCGCCCGGATGCCGTCGGAGCCGAGGTGTTCGACGCCGCCGGAATGGTGGTGGCCCCCGGCTTCATCGACATGCATGTCCATTTGCGCGAACCCGGATTCGAGCATTCCGAGACAATCGAAAGCGGCTCCCGCGCCGCCGCCGCCGGCGGCTTCACTTCCATCTGCTGCATGCCGAACACCCAGCCGGTGAATGACAGTGTCACGGTCACCAGCTACATCGTGGAACGCGCGAAGCAGAACGCGGTGGTGAACGTCTATCCCATCGGAGCCATTACGAAGAAGAGCGCCGGCGAGGAACTGGCCTCGATCGGCTCGATGAAACGCGCCGGCATTGTCGCCATTTCCGATGACGGACGCCCGGTAATGAATGCCCGCGTGATGCGTCGCGGCATGGAAATGGCCCACTCCTTCGATCTTCCGGTGATCGACCACTGCGAGGATCTTAATCTGAGCGCGGGCGGCGACATGCATGAGGGCCTCATATCGCTCAAACTCGGGCTGCGAGGCATTCCCGCCTGCTCGGAGGACATCATGGTGGCGCGGGACATCCTGCTGGCGGAAGCGACGGGAGCGCGTTTCCACGTCGCCCATATCTCCTCCCGCCATTCGATTGCCATGGTGAGACAGGCAAAAGCCCTCGGGCTGCCTGTTACCTCGGAAGTGTGCCCGCATCACTTCGCGCTTTCCGACGAAGACATGGCGCCCTACGACAGCAACTTCAAGATGAAACCGCCGCTGCGCGGCCGCGGCGACGTCGGGGCGGCCATCGACGGCGTGCTCTCGGGAGCCATCGACGCCATCGCCACCGATCACGCGCCACACCCGGGGAGCGAAAAAATGCAGGAGTTCGAGCGCTGCCCCTTCGGCATTCTCGGACTTGAAACCGCCATCGCGCTCGCTCTCGAGACATTCGTTCATACCGGCAGGCTGCCTCTCGGCAAACTGGTCGAGAAGTTCACCACGGCGCCGGCCGGCATCCTGCGTCTGCGAAGGGGCACTCTTGCCAGGGGAGCCCCCGCCGACATCACCATCTTTGACCTCGATCGTCCCTGGACCTACGACGTAAACCGCTCTTTTTCCAAGAGCCGGAACTCTCCATTCCATGGGCGCGCCTTCCGCGGCGGACCTGCCGCCACCATCGTCAACGGCCGTTTCGTCTGGCGGCAAGACAAGGAGCTTTGAAAATGAACGGAGAGCGGCACGACCGGACTCCGTGGATGTTCCTCATCCTGATCGTGGCGCTGTTCGGGCTCAGCATCATTCGCCGCCTGGCGGACTGGGTGATGGAGTACGAATGGTGGAAAGAACTGCATCAGGTGGACACGCTTATCAGCACGCTCCTCTACGGATTCGTGCCCGTGATGGCGGTTGCCGCCGCCGGGTTCGTCATTCTCTGGATGGCCCACGCGCGCGGGGTGAAAGCCGCGGGAACAAGCCTCGGCCGCCATCCGCTTTACAACAGGCTGACCACGCTCGGCATCCTCCTGCTGGCTTATGCGGCGGCCTCGATCGCCGTGGACAACTGGACGGCCGTACTCTTCCTCGGTGGACGCCGTCTGCCGCCCGAGGCCACATCCTGGAAAGATCCCGTCTTTCAACACCCGCTCTCGTTCTACCTCTTCGAGCTTCCCTTCCTTGCGATGGCGCTCCGGGTCGTGTTGGTGTTCACCGTCCTCGCCGCGGCGGTTCATCTGGGATCTCACCTGTATTGGGCCTCCCGGCGGGCTGGCCCCAGGCTGGTTTCCGGCGGCGGCATCGAGTGGGGCGAACTCGATCTGCTCCCCATCCTTCGCTCCGGCTTCCTGCGCTCCGTCGTTCTGATCTTCCTTATCGCTCTCGCCGCCAGCCGGTATCTGGACCGCTACGGCATGCTTACGCAAGATCACAGTTTCATGGTGGGCATCGATTATGTCGACGAGCGCTTCCGGCTGGCCTTGCGCTGGCTCACGATCGCGGGTTGCCTGGCCGGCGCCGTGATGGCCTGGAGCCGGAAATGGATGACGGCCGCGATTGCCGTTGTGGTCCCCATGCTTCTGGAAGCCGTTGTCCCCATGGCGGTGCAATCCATCTATGTGCGTCCGAACGAAATCTCGCTGCAAAAGCCTTATATCCAGCGCCATATCGCGGCCACGCGCGCGGCCTACGGCCTCGACCGCCGCGCAAAGGAAGTGGAGTTCAACGCCAGCCTCGACGCGCACATCGATCCGGCTAAGCATCGCCCCCTGCTCGATAACGTCCGCCTCTGGGACTGGCGGGCGTTTCATGACACCGTCACCCAGATTCAGGCGCTTCGCCCCTACTATGTCTTCCATGACACCGATGTCGACCGGTACACCATCGATGGCCAACTGCGCCAGGTGATGCTTACGCCGCGGGAACTGGATGTCAACCAGTTGAGTGGCGACGCCCGGTCGCGGTGGATGAATCCGCATTTTATCTACACCCATGGCTATGGCGTCGTGCTGGCGGAGGCCAACAGGATCACCGCCGACGGCTTGCCGCAGTTGTTCATTGAAAACGCCCCCCTCGAAGTGAAGACGAACAGCCTCAAGCTCACCCGGCCGGAGCTGTACTACGGAGAAGTGACGCATGAGCCTGTCTTCGTGCGCACCGGACAGCGGGAGTTCAACTACCCCTCGGGCGCCGAAAACGTCCACAGCCGCTACGAGGGCACGGGCGGTTTCCCCATCTCGAGCCTGGCGATGCGCCTTGCTGCCGCCGTCTCTTATGCCGACGGGAACATTCTGCTCACCGGGTTTCTCACCCCGGAAAGCCGCATGATGATCCGCCGCAACATTCGCGAGCGGGTCTCCGAACTGGCCGGCTTTCTGCAATGGGACAGCGATCCCTACCTGGTGATCACCAGGGCCGGACGGCTTGTATGGATGATCGACGGCTACACAACTTCCCGGGCCCATCCTTACGCCCGAACCGTGAGCACTTCCTTCGGGTCCTTCAACTACATCCGCAACTCCGTCAAAGCCACCATCGACGCTTACGACGGCAACGTTGATCTCTACATCTTCGATCCCTCGGACCCTATCATTCAGGCCTACGCCCGCCTGTTCCCGAAGCTCCTGCGCCAGGCGGGCGAAATGCCCGCCGACCTGCGGGAACATGCCCGCTACCCGGAAACGCTGTTCCGCGTGCAGGCCGAAATCTACCGCACCTTCCATATGCGCGACTCCGAGGCGTTCTATAACAAGGAGGACGCCTGGGACATCGCCCGTTTCATCAATTCCCAGGAGGGGCGTCCGGCGCCGGTGGCCCCCACCTATGTCGTCGCCACGCTGCCTGGTGAATCCACCCCCGAGTTTCTGCTGCTGCTGCCCTTCACGCCGCGCAACAAGGACAACCTCATCGGATTCATGGCCGCGCGCTGTGACGGCGACAGACTCGGCGAGCTGCTGTTCCTGCAGCTTTCCAAGCAGGAGCTCATCTTCGGCCCCCTACAGATTGAAGCGCGCATCAACCAGGATCAGAACATTTCGAAGGACCTGAGTCTGTGGAATCAGCAGGGTTCGCAGGTGCTCCGTGGCCAGATGCTCGTGCTGCCCATTGATAACGCCTTCGTCTACATCGAGCCGATTTACATTCAGGCAAGCCAGGCCCGCATGCCGCAGTTGAAGAAAGTGGCCATCGCCACTGGCAACTCCCTGGTCTACGCCGATACCTACGAGCAGGCGATTGCGCAACTCTCCGGCCTCAGCACGCCTGCCCCCGCGGCCGAGGCCAAACCGGGAATGGCGCAGCCACCCGCTCTGCCGCCGGCATCTCCCGATGCCGGAAAGCGCCTCGAGGAAGTACGCCGCCATCTCCAGCGCTACCGCGAGTTGACTGCGCAGGGAAAGTGGGTGGAGGCGGGACGCGAACTGGAAGCGCTCGAGGCCGCCGCGAAGTAGCTCTCAAATCGGAGGCCGGCAATCGCCGGGTTTGCCGGCCTCGAGTTGCAGCGTGGAGTGCGTGATGTTGAAGCGGTCCCGCAGCAGGGCCTGTAACTGGTTCAACACACGGCTGAAGTCCGCCTCCGGCGTCACTGTAACGTGCGCGCTCAATGCCGTGAATCCCGATGTGATGGTCCATACGTGCAGGTCGTGCAGGTCCAGAACCCCGGAAACTTCATTCGCCGCCGCCGTCAGCGCCGCCTGGTCGACATGAGCCGGCGCGCCCTCCATGAGGATGTGCATGGCCTCCCCCAGCAGAGTCCAGGTTCGCGGCAGGATCAACAGGCTGATCGCCGCGCTCACCAGCGGATCGGCCACATACCAGCCCTTGAGCCAGATAAGAAAACCCGCCACAATCACCCCCGCCGAGCCGAGGGTGTCGCTGAGCACTTCCAGGTATGCCCCCTGAACATTCAGGCTCTCTCCGGAGCCCTGCCGCAGAAGAAATGTCCCCGTAAGGTTCACCACTAATCCAGCCGCGGCGATAATCAACACCGGCATCCCCATCACTTCGGGCGGGCTTTGGAAACGCTTCCAGGCTTCATAGAGTATCCCGATGGAAATCACGAGTAACATCGCCGCGTTGACAAGAGCGGCGAGGATTTCCGCGCGGTAATAGCCGTATGACTTACCCGGCGTGGGATTGCGCCCCGCAAAGTGGATGGCCAGCAGTGAGAGACCGAGCGAACCCGCGTCCGTCAGCATGTGCCCCGCGTCGGCAAGCAGCGCTAGGCTGTTTGTCCATAACCCGCCCGCGGCCTCGAGACCCATCAATAACGTCGTGAGCGCGAACACCAGCCCTAGCCGGCCGCGGTGCTGCCGCCCTCCGGATTCAGGCGCGGCACTGTCCATGAATTCCTCCCGTAGGCGGCCCGCCGGCCTCTAGCCGGCCGAAGAACTGGTATCGCCGTTGCCTTCGTAGAGCCTCTTCAACTCGTCCGCGCTCGGCGTGTTGCGCACCATGTCTTCCGCGTCATGAGCGAACTTGCGCATAATCTCGAGCAGTTCCCATTCCCGCCCCAATGAGGTGTAGACATCGAGACCCGCCAACAGGAGAGAGAGGCACTCGTCCCCACGCCGGGCGACCTCCTCGCGAAGATGGCGAAGCCCGGCGATCGAATCCGGGTGAGGAGGATGACAAACCATAAAAGTGGTCCTCTAACTAAAAGAATAGGCGAAATAAGTGGTTTTATGCAATCAGATTTGTTCATTTACTTGACTTTCTTACTCTTCCGGCGCATACTCGTAACTGGAAATATTCTCTGAGAGGGTTCGGGAGCAGGACACTCCCGGCAACCATTTGCGGCACGCCGGCTCTGGAAAACTCTGAGAATTCTTCCCGCGAGCCGGCCGATCGCCGGGACTTCCCTTCTCTCCTCTCCCGCAACCTTCGGAATTGAGGAGTCTATGTTGAATACACTGTTTGCTAATGATGTCCGGCAGACGTTGGATCATTTCCGGCGTTCCGTGGATCAGATGTTCGAGAACTTCTACGGCTATCAGACCCAGCCAGGGGCCATTGCGCCGGCCGCCGAGCGAACCTGGACCTTCAGTCCTGTCCTCGAATCGGCGTGGACCGACAATTACCTCCATCTGCGAGCGATTCTGCCCAGCGTGACCGAAAAAGACGTGAAGGTGAGCGTACAGAACAACCAGCTCGTGATCGAAGGCGA
Source organism: Bryobacteraceae bacterium (assembly GCA_019187195.1). GTDB lineage: Bacteria > Acidobacteriota > Terriglobia > Bryobacterales > Bryobacteraceae > CADEFT01. The sequence continues at coordinate 48,115 of JABAQT010000043.1, read as the reverse complement.
GCGCAAAGCTCCGGAAGGTTTCGAAAAGAACGCATTCACTCAGATGGCGTACGGCAAATTCTACACGGCGGTGACCCTTCCCACTGGTCTTGATGTCGATCACGTGCAGTGTAAGCTGCACAATGGCATCCTCGATATCCGGATGCCGATCCTCGAATCGAGCAAACCCCGTCAGATCCAGATCCAGACGGACGAGCGGAAAGCTTTGCCGGCGAAGGAAACGATGGTGGAAAGCGGCAAGGGCCGGTCCTGACCAGCGTCCCTACTTACTCTTTTCGTGAAGTAAGTTTGGTGATGCTGGGCGTCCTTCGCCGCAGGATCACCAGGGTCTGGTCATCTGTTACGGGTCCTGTTCCCGTCCATGACTCGAGGGAGTCTCGAAGCGTGGAAAGAATGTGATCAAGGGGGAGCGTCCGCCGCGAGCGCACACACTCGGCGAGGCGCTCCACTCCGAACTCCTCGCCCGCTTCGTTTTCCTGTTCGGATATGCCATCGCTGTAGAGCACCACCATATCCCCGTCTTCCAGGATCACCGACCCTTCTTCATAGCTGAGGTCCGGCAGCAGGCCGGCGAACATTCCTCCGGTTTGCAGTTGTTCCACGGCTCCATGCGCGCGCACCAGGATCCCCGGCGTATGTCCCGCATTCACGTAACGAAAGGAGCCTGTTGACGGGTCAAAAACGGAAGCGAACACTGTCACGAACCGGTTCGGAGCGCAGGTAGGATTCATGCTCCGGTTGAGCATGCGCATGAAATCCGCGATCGTGCCGCACGTTTCAAACAACGCCTGCACCCGCGCTTGAAGGCTCATCATCATCAAAGCGGCGGGCATGCCCTTTCCGGCCACATCGGCCACCACGATACCGTATGCGCCGCCGGAGAGCTTCAGATAGTCATGATAGTCGCCTCCCACCGTGCGGCAGGGATTGTGGAGGCCCACCAGTTCGAGACCATCCCACTTCGGCGCCGCCGAGGGTAAGTGCCGCCGCTGGATCTCCGCCGCCTGGCCGAGTTCCGCCATGTGATGGCGCTCGGCCTCCTCGACCAGCGCCAGCCTCTCCCGCTCGATACGGATGGCCGCCACGTTCGCCATCACCGTGAGAAGGCTCAGATCATCGTTCTTGAAGCGTCTCAGGTAGTTCAGCGCGTCGACATACAGCAGGCCGATAACGCGTTCGTCAGTCTGCAACGGAGCCGCCATCAATGACCGCACGCCCTGAATCACAATACTCTTGCGTTCCTTGAGTCCGGGGGTTTCGGCCACGCTTTGAATCAGCAGCGATTGTCTTTCGTTAATCACCTGGTCCCGCACCGCCGTGCTGATGCGGAATTGGCCGCCCCGAGACGCTTTGTCCACCAGGCGGTCCCCTTCGAACACCAGCAGCACGCCGCGCTCGGCGCTCACCGCCTCGAGCGCCAGGTCGAGAATCACCGGGAACATCTGATCGAGGGGGCGCCGCACCGCCAACTCCCGCCCCACGCGGATCAGCGCTTGCAACGGACTCACCCACTGCCTGGCGATCTCCGGAGACGTGGCCGGCTGTCCGCTCGACTCGAGCACGTCCTTCAGTTGGATCGCGACGGTTCCCGGAGCCTTCACATCCACCCGGCTCGCCTCGAACATCACCGTTTGCGCAGCCATCCGCCGCTGCCGAAACTGCAAAGTCAACTGGCTTGCCGCGACACAGTCGCCGGGGCGCAGCGTGTGCGCCTTGTGGAGCGGTATCCCGTTCACTCGCGTCCCGTTCGTGCTGCCCAGGTCGTTTACGGTCCAATGCGATCCGTCTCGAGCAAACTGCATGTGCCTGCGCGACAACTCCGGGTCCTGGGGATAGGACAACTCGCACGAAGGACAGCGGCCCACCGTCACCGGCCGCTCCTCGAGTTGGACAACGCGGGTGGAGCCGTCGCCGTGCGTGATCAGTAGTTCGTGCATCCCAGGATACGTTCAGAGTACCGAAACAGGGTCCGCTCATCAATGCCGCCGGTCAACTCGACACATCAACCCAAGCCTCGCTAACATCAAGGGCGGATGGCGATGGCCCAGCAACGCGATCGAACCGGATTTCCGGTTTGGCTATATCCCAATCTCCTCAGCCTGGACGCTCCGGTGGTTGCGGTGGTGTGGCAGAGTTTTCTGGCCCATTGCTACCTGCTTTCCATGCGGGAATCCGGCCGCGTGGTGCTGTTTCTCAGCGTGTGGTGGGTCTACCTGGCGGACCGTCTTCTCGACGTGCGCCGTCCGGCCCGCGCCCTCGAACCGGCCCGCCATCGCTTCTACCGGCGCTACCACAAACAGGCCCAATGGCTGCTGGCGGCGGTTTCGCTGCTGAACCTCCTGCTCATCATCTTCTGGCTGCGCCCGGCGGTCTTTCATAACGGACTCATCGCGCTGGCCGGAATCAGCGTGTACTTCGTCCTGGTGCATACGCGCCGCAGTCTGCTGCTGCCCAAGGAACTCGCCGCCGCCCTGCTCTTCACCCTGGGCACGTTTCTCGTGCCGTGGACCATCGCCGCTCATCCGTTTGAACAACTCCTGCGTCCGGCAGCCGTTTTCTTGCTGCTCTGCTTCGCCAACCTGGTGGCTATCGAAACCTGGGAGTGGCGGGAACTGCGCGGCGGGGAGCCGCCGCGGCCGCATCCGTTCACGGTGGCCTCCAGCCGTTTTCTTCCCGTCTGGGCGCCGCTGCTTGCCCTGGCCTGCCTGCTGCCCGGCGAAGCTCCCTTCTACCGCGCAGTGGCTCTGAGCGCCGTGGCTACCGCCCTTCTGTTTGCCCGTGGCGGCAGGATGAGCCTCGAGGCGCGCCGGGCGCTTGTTGACGGCGTGTTGCTCAGCCCGCTCCTGTTTCTGCTATGAATGCCGACCGGATCGCTGCATTCTACCGCTGGATCGAATACGTGGCTTTCGGTAAAGCTCTCGAGCGCCGCCGCTTCGCCTTCCTCTCCCGCGCCGCCCTCTCGCGCCGGGTGCTGATCCTCGGCGAGGGAGACGGCCGGTTTCTGGCGCGTCTTCTTGCTCTCAATGACGCCGCGTGGGTGGATGTGGTCGACGCAAGCGGCTCCATGCTCGCCCTCGCCCGCGGACGCGTTCCGCCTCCCGCAGCCGGACGCGTTCGCTTCCACCGCCGGAACGCCCTGCTCGCGCCGCTGCCCGGCGATGGCTATGACCTGATCGTCACCCATTTTTTTCTCGATTGCTTCTCCACTGACGACGCCGCGCGGATGATCGCCCGCCTCAGCGCCGCGCTCCGCCCGGGAGGCGAGTGGATTGTGAGTGAGTTCCAGGAGCCCTCCGGCCGCCTCGCTCGCCTCCACGCCCGGCTTTGGCTGTTCGTGATGTACGCCTTCTTCCGCCTCGCCACCGGACTTACAGCGGACAAACTGCCCCCTTACTCGACGCTGCTCTCCGCCGCCGGACTCGTGATCGAGGAACAGCAACAGGCCCGGTGGGGGCTCATGGTTTCGCAACTGTGGCGCAAACCCGGGGACACCGCGTGACTTTGCTTTGATACTCTTCCCATGTGCGGACCTTCTTACACCCTCTCATCGGCTTCCTCCTCGCCGGCGCTCAACCGGTGTCCGCGGCCGGCATTCTCCTTCCTTCCGGGGCCATCCTGCGCGCGGTGACCGCGGAGGGCGTCCACCCCCAGGTGAAGCCGGGCGTTGCCGTGGTCGCCGAATTCGCCTCGCCCGTCTACTCCCGCGATCGCCTCGCCATTCCCTCCGGCAGCAAACTGAAATTCACCATCGGCGATCCCGTGCGGCACAAAGGCCCCGGCGCACTACGCCGCGCAGTGCTCATGATGGCCGGACGCACTCCGCAATTTCATCATCCCCATGACGCCTCCGTCCGATCCGCCGAACTGCTCCTTCCTTCCGGAGCCGCCCTGCCGCTCGATGTGGACCTTGTGGACCTGTTTCCGGATTCGCCCGTCCGCCCGAAGAAGGGTCACGCGCCCCGCCCGCCGAAACATGCCAGCGTCATCGTACGGTTGAAGGCCCCCCTCGAGGCGCCCGGGTCCGCTCCGCTTCCCGCCTATCAAGGCGAGGCGGTCCCCGCTGGGGCTTCGCTTCATGTCATGCTGCTCTCGCCCTTGAGCGCTTCGGGAAATTCCAACGGCGACACCATCCACGCCCGTCTGCTCCAACCGCTGCTCGTCGATGGCCGCGTGGCGCTGTCCGAGGGAACTGAACTCGAAGCCTCGGTAGTGCGCCGCAAGCCGCCCCGCTCCTTCAGCCGGTCCGGGACGCTCGGCCTGAACTTCCGCAAAGCCATTGCGCAAGGCGGCCTCTCGTGGAATATCTCGGCCGACCTCAGTGGAGCCGTGGCCGGCCGCGGAGGCATGCACATCGATCCGGAAGGCACCCTGTCCGGCGGCAGCAGAAGCAAGAAGCGCGCCGTCATCGATCTCGGCGTCGCCTATGTCGCCGGAAAAATCGTGGACGACCTCGTCGAAGAAGGCATCAAAGCCATCTGGACCACCGCGAGTTCCGGGACAGTAGCCGGAGCCGCTCGCTGGTTCGGTCTCGGAACAGGAGCCTTCCTGTTCTTTCTCCAACAGGGCCGCGACGTCTATCTGCCCCAGTATTCCGAGTTGACCGTAACACTGAACCGCCCGCTTCTCATCGGTGGGCCGGTCAAACCGTAGGATCTTGTTCCCCCCTCACACGGTGCGGGAAAGATTCGTCCAATCTAATTCCTCTGCAGGAAAACAGCGGCGTCCGGATTCCCCGGTCCGAAATGCTTCAGCATTACCAGGTTTTCCTTATCGCTGCGGTTCGTCACCGCCACCCCCCGTTGAGCGGCGGCGGCCGTCACGAACAACTCGTCCTTCGTCATCTGGCCGAAACGGATGAGCGAAGGCGTCTCCACTTCCATCCCGCCAACACTGCCCCAGCCCTGCACAACGATCAACCCGTGGGCCGCGGCATCCTTCACGGTTACCGTGCGCCCAGGGAACACCGTCAATTCCTTCGCCGAATAATGGCCCGTGGAATAAACCACCCACTTCTCCGAATACCCATCCTGCGCCATCGCGGCTTCCTCCCGAACCGGCGTGGGATGGAACAGGCGGTGTTTGGCGAACTCGGGGTCCACGTTCGCCTCCCAATCGAGCATGTCCAGGATGTAGTCGAGGTCGTGGTGATGCTCCGGCGGCACATCCTTCACCAGCAGGTCCCACGGCACGTAGCGGCCCTCGACCATGGACTGGAACATGCCGAATACGTCGGAGTTCACCTGCGGCTCATAGGTCACCAGCGACCCGGGCGCGTGCAGGATGCCTGCGTCGATCTGCCATCCGGAGCCGGGTTTCAGTTTGTACGCCTTCGAGTGGTGGAGAATGCCGTTGTCTCCCTCGTTCCAGCGCTCGAGGCACCGCCGCACTTCCTCCCGCGTTGTCCCCGGTTCGAGTCCCATGAACGTGTAGGGGAAGTTGTTGTCCTTGAAGTTGTATTGGGGCGGAAAGTAGTAGGCCTCGGGCTTCCCTTTCTGCCCCACGCGCCTGGCGAATTCATCGCTCTGGTGCATATGGTGGGGAATAGGCCCGAGATTGTCGAAAAACTTGCACAGCAGGTTCCAGCCGCCTTCGCGCCGCATGACATCGGAGCCGAGAAACTCGTCGCCGATGGTCTCGATGGCCGCCTTCAACAGAACGCGCTGTCCGTCCACGTCGATGTAGCTCAAGCCCTCGTCCTCCGGCGTGCCGGGGCCGTTGGCGGCATTGGTGGTCGAGGAAAACCACCGCTCGTCGATCCCGCCCCTATGGGCGCCATAGGCGTAGAGATCGCGCGGGTCCAGCTTCAGACGTCCGCCCGGCATCAGAAACGAGCGTGGCACCCAACAGGGGGCCAGCCGGACGATGCCTTCGTTGGTCTTCAGTGCTTCACGAAGCAACCCGGTTTTCGAGGACGCAGTTGTGGAGGCCATGGATTCGCTATTGTAGCGCTTATAGCGGCGCCCCGGCCCGGACGAATGACGGCTTCTCTACACCGCTCAGCCGGCCGCGAGAAACTCGATGCACACGCAGGAGGGCACTTCCAGAACCTGTCCCGCCGGCGTCAGCTTGCCGCTCTTGCGGTTCACTTTGAATGTCACCAGGTTGTTCGTATTCTGATTGGCCGCCAGCAGATAATTGCCCGTGGGGTCCAATGAAAAATTCCTCGGGATCTTCCCCTGCGTGGAGACGCGCTCCACATGAGTCAGCGTCCCCTGCCTGGGATGGATCGAGAACACGGCTATGCTGTCGTCGCCGCGATTGGAAGCGTAAAGAAATTTCCCCGCGCGATCCACCTGAATCTCGGCGCAGTTGTTCTCTCCGGAAAAACCCGCCGGCAGCGTCGTGATGTTCTGCACCTCCCGCAGGCTGCCCTTGGCGGCGTCGTAGGCAAAGGCGATGACGCTCGATCCCATTTCGTTCAGACCATAGGCGAATGGCGCTCTCGGAGCGAAGGCGAAGTGCCGCGGCCCCGATCCGGGCTTCACGCTTACCGAGGGAGGATCATTGGGAGTGATAGCCCCGGTGGCGGCATCGAACCGGTAGATCATGATCTTGTCCAACCCAAGATCGGGGACAAAGAGAAACCGGTTGTCGTGCGACAACACGACGGCGTGCGCGTGCGGCCCGCGCTGGCGGCGCGGATTCGCGCCCGATCCCGCATGCTGTTGCAGGGAGATCCGCTGCCCTAACTTGCCGTCAGCCTCCAGGTGGATCGTCGCCACGCTGCCGTTTCCATAGTTCGCCACGGCAATCGTCTTCCCGGTCTTGTCAATCGCCAGATGGCAGGCGACGGTGCCGCCGGAGCCGGTCCGGTTGAGTAGCTTCAACTCGCCGCTCCTGTTGTCCACGGCGAAACTCGAGACCGTCCCCTGTACGTTCCCCCCCAGTTCGCTGACCGCGTACAGGTAGCGGCCGTTCGGATGAAGCGTGACCCAGGATGGCTGTTCCACTTCCCCGGCCAGCTTGATGGGATCCAGTTTCCCCGAGGCGGGATCGAAGCGGGTAACGTAGATTCCCTTGCTCTTCGGCCCTGTGTAGGTGCCCAGGTAAACGAGGTACGAGGACGGCTTTGCCGCCAGGGCGGGAGCCGCGACTGCCCCGAACAAGGCACGCGCCAGTTGGCGGCGATTTAATGGATACGAGGATAAGGTGTGCATACGTGGCTATGAAGATGTTCTCAAATTGCCGCCCGCAATGGAATGCCCGCCTGTAGACTGGACAATCATGCACCGTATCAAATTGTGGTTCTTCGTTGTCGCGCTCGCGGGCGCGCTCGCCGGCCAGGAGACTCGCTACGAAAAAGTGAACCCCGCCCCCACGCCCGCCGAAGACGCCAAACCGAACAGCGCTAAGGTGCCGGATGCCTACGCCATCGAGGGCCGCTTCGACCGCGTCCTGGTATTGAGGTTCAAGTACAACACTGACCTGCTCGACGGAATCCGCAAGATGGTGAAGCAGGAAAAGATTCGCAATGGGGTGATTCTTTCCGGTGTGGGATCGGTGACGGGCTACCAGATCCACCAGGTGAGCAACCGCTCCTTCCCCTCGAGAAACATGTTCGTGAAGAACCCCACGGCTCCCGCCGACATCATCGGCATGAACGGTTATGTCATCAATGGAAAGCTCCATCCGCATATCACCCTGGCGAATCCCGAAAAAGCCTTTGGCGGCCACCTCGAGCCGGGAACCACGGTCTTCACCTTCGCCATTGTGACCATCGGCATCTTGAATGACGGAGCGGACCTGAGCCGCGCCGACGACAAGACATACCGCTAGCCGTTTCGTGCGCTCATCCCTCCGCTGCTGGTTACAGCAGACGTTTCCCGGTCTCCGCGTCGAGGAGCCAGGAACTCCTGGGCTCCATCGCCGCCTCCACGCGAACGCCGTTGCGAAGCGTGATCACTCTCTCTCCTCCGGCCTTCGTGTGCACCAGAACCACGCCCCCGCCGGCATGAACCACACAGTCCCCATCCGCGTAAACGTGCGCCCCCGCCGCTCGAAAAATTTCTCTCCACCTCGCCGGATCGGCGATCGGCGCACTCGAAAACCAGACCCGCTCCCGGCCCTTCCCCGCCAGCCGCAGATAAGGGGAGAACCGCTTCCCGCCACCCAGATCGAAGGAGCCTTCCCCGCGTTCGAGCGGCAACCCCGTCGCCTCTCGCGAAAATGCGGCATCGAGCCGCTCCCCATCGCAGTATCCCGGCAGGCCCTGAAACACAACATGACGCCCGCCGGCCATCACCTTTTGACGAATCATGCGCCGCTCACCCGCGCGCAGCAGCCACGTATTGGCGAACACCACCACCCGGAACCGATCGAGCGCCACGCGTTCCAGATCCCTCAAGTGGATGGTCTCCACCGCCGCTCCGCTCTGATAGGCCGCCCCGGCCGTGCGATTCACGGCCCACGAATCCGTCATCGGGTCGTCGGCCGGCGTTGTAGCCGTATAGAAATACACCTCCGTATCGAACACCAGCAAGACGTCGCCCGCCGGACTGTACGGGCGGGCATGATAGCGTTCGAGCACATCCTTGATGCGGCGAATCTCCGCCAACAGCCGGCGGTCCGCCCACCATCCGCTCCCGTTCGCTGGTCCGAAGTCGTAATACCACAACCCCGCGCCGCGGACGTAGCTCTCCACCACGTTGCGCCGCAGAATGGCGAAGTCCGCCGGGAGATCCGTCAGTTGAAAAGCCGTATCCACGTCGTTGCGCCAGCTCCAGGACGGAGTCTGGTCCATCTCGTCGAGCCACAACTTTCCGTGCAGCCGCACCGTCTCGACCAACCCGCGCGTGATGCCGCAGCCGCCCATGTCGCGATATGCCGCTCCATAGGCTTGCGGAGCGCTGAGGTAATCCACATCCTTTGCCGCCAGCACCTTGTCCAGGCACAAGTGTCCCCCCGTCGCCTGCCGGTCGAACAGGGAGAAGAAATAGCCGTAGAAAGTGCCCGTCAGGATGCGCCGCGGCCAGTGGCGTTTCACCGTCCCGCAAAAATGAATGATCCGCCCGGCTACCAGCTCCTGCTGGCAGCGGTAATAGTCGATGGTTCCCTCGCGCCTGGCGGGGTCGCGAAAGATGCCGTCGTCGAGAGCCTCCCGCTCCGCCATGCCGGGCACGGGCAGCGGAGGCTTTCCTCGCAATTGGCGCCACTCCCGGAAGTGGCGCTGCATGGGTTCGCTGAGGTCCGGCTCGTTGCGCATGAAGCCCCAGTAGTGCCACTCGCCGTAGACCCCGCAAGCCAGGTGGACTCCCGCCAGGGCTTTCCCCTCTTCGCAGCCCGCGAGACCGCGCAGCAACTCGATCGTCTTTCCTGTCGCCATCTCCTTCCATGTTTCCGAGGCCAGGCTCACGCGGAGGGTCCGGCGCAGGTCGTCCATCAGATAGCGGACCGGCTGATTGCGCTCCACCCGCTCGAGCGGACCGTTCGCATACACGACGCACTCTTCCCGGTGCCGCTCCGCCCACCAGCGCGGAGCGTTCAGATGCCACCGCAGTACAACCGAAGCTTCCCCGCAGGCGGAGAGCACCCCGGCAATCTGCCTCCGCGCCGGCGTAATGTCGAACGCGTCCTCCCGCGGCCACAAATCTTCGAGAAACACATCCACCTGGAACAGCCGGAATCCGGCGTCGGCGAACTGGCGCAAATGCTGCCGCGGCAGTTCATCGAAACTCCAGCGTCCGCCCGTCGCATCCGTCAAGGCGTAGAAACTCGCGTACACCGGCTTGCCGCCGATGTGCAGAGACGGCTTATTGTTCCACGTTTCCACCCACGCCTCGCGCGGCGTGGACAACGCGCCTTCCAGCGGCAGCGCCAGAACGGCCCCGGTCTGAAGAAATCTCCTGCGACGCATAATGCATATCAGTGTTGCAAATCAGGCCCTCGGGCAAGCGTGGGCTCCGCGGGCATAAGATAGGTACCACATGCGAATTGTTACACTCCTCGCTTTCGCCGCCACGCTTCTCTCCGCCCAGCCGCGCTATGAACTGCTGCTCAAGGGCGGCACGCTCATCGACCCGAAAAATCACATCCATGCCGCGCGCGATGTCGCCATTCACGATGGAAAAGTCGCCGCCGTGGCGCCTTCCATCGCCGCAACCGAGGCGCGCAAAGTGGTCGATGTCCGCGGCCTCTACGTCACTCCCGGCCTCGTCGACATTCATACGCACGTCTTCACCGGCAACCACGGCAGCATGCTCGCGGGTGGCAATTGGAGCATCTTTCCCGACGCGTTCGCCTTCCGCACGGGCATCACCACCGTGGTGGACGCCGGCACTTCCGGGCGGCACAATTTCGCCGAGTTCCAGCGCAACGTCATCAACCTCGCCCGCACGCGCGTTCTCGTGTTCCTCAACATCCTGGGCGCGGGCATGCCGGGTGACAACCTCGAGCAGGACGTGAACGATATGGACGCCAAAGCCGCGGCTGATCTTGCCATCGCCAACCGCGACACCATCGTCGGCATCAAAGTGGCCCACTACCAGGGCCCCGACTGGCGGCCCGTCGAACGCGGCGTCGAAGCCGGCCGCTTGGCCAACATCCCCGTAATGGTGGACTTCGGCACATTCCGTCCCGAGCGTCCGTTCCAGGACCTTGTGCTGCGCAAACTCCGTCCCGGAGACATTTACACCCACGCCTTCTACGGCCCCGTTCCCCTGCTCGATGAGCGGGGCCGCCTGCTGCCCTACCTGTTCGAAGCCCGCAAACGCGGCATTATCTTCGACGTGGGTCACGGCGGCGCGGCGTTTGCCTTCCGCCAGGCGGTGCCCGCCTTTCGCCAGGGCTTTCCCCCGGACTCCATCTCCACCGATATCCACGCCGGCAGCATATCGAGCGGCATGAAGGACATGCTGAACGTGATGTCGAAGTTCCTCAACATGGGCATGACTCTCGACGACGCCATCCTGCGCTCCACCTGGAATCCGGCGCGGGAGATCAAACGCGAGGAGTTGGGCCACCTCTCCGTGGGCGCCCCCGCTGACATCGCGGTGCTGCGCCTTGAAACGGGAAACTTCGGATTCGTCGATTCCTGGGGAGCCGGAATGAAAGGTACGCGCCGCCTGCTGTGCGAACTGACGGTTCACGACGGGCTGGTGGTCTGGGACCTGAACGGAATCACACGCGAGGATTGGGATAAGCTAGGCAAGTATAAAGCACAGGGCGAACCGTGGTGGGATGGCACACGCACCACCGGCCGCCGCAGACGATAGAGATATAAGGAGAGCAACCCATGGCGAACCGCCGGACATTTCTAAAGACAGCAGCAAGCGCGGGAGCGGCGGGCGGAATGCTGGCCGCGCCGGCCCCCACTTCACCAGCCACCGACATCTACGCCCGGCTGGGAGTCCGTCCCTGTATTAACGGCGTCGGCGTGGTCACCCACCTCGGCGGCTCGCTCATGCCTCCCGAGGTCGTCAGCGCCATGGAGGAGGCATCGAAGCAATTCGTGCCTCTCACGGACTTGCAGAGGAAGGTCGGCGCCCGCATCGCCGAACTGCTTGGCGCGGAAGCCGCCATGGTCACCTGCGGGTGCGCCTCCGCCATCACCATGGGAACGGCCGCCTGCGTAGCCAGGGGCATCCCCGAAAACCTCAAGCGGCTCCCCGACACCACCGGCATGAAGAACGAAATCGTTCAGCAGAAAACCCACCGCGGCGGTTATGAGCAACAGATGTGGCTGGTGGGCACGAAGACCGTCTGGGTGGAGACGCGCGAGGAACTCGACAAGGCCATCAACGAGCGCACCGCGATGATGTTCTTCTACAACGAAATGGAGCCCGAGGGAAAAATCAACCGGCATGAGTGGATCCGCGTGGGCAAGGAGCGCGGCGTGCCGACCTTCAACGATGCCGCCTCGGACACGCCTCCCCCGGAGAGGCTTTCCCAATACATTCGCGAAGGGTTCGACCTGGTGGCGTTTTCGGGCGGCAAGGCGCTCCGCGGTCCGCAGTGCTCCGGCCTGCTCATGGGCCGCAAGGACCTCATCGAAGCCGCCCTGCCGGCCTTCAACCCGTACGCCAGCATCGGCCGCGGCATGAAGGTGGGCAAGGAGGAGATGGTGGGCCTGCTGGCCGCCATTGAACGCTATCTCAAGGTGGATCATGCGGCGGAGTTGAGGGAACTCGAAACACGCGTGGCGGACATGATGGGCGTTCTGAAGGGCGTCAAGGGCATTCAATTGGAGCGTCACATGCCGCCCATCGCCAACCACGTTCCCCATCTGCGCATCGCGTGGAACGAAGACGCCTACCGCTTCCGCGCCGGTGAAGTCACACGCCGGTTGATGGAGGGTGAGCCTTCCATCGCCATCTCGGGGCGCGGAGAGAGGCTGCTGCAGGTCTCGGTGTGGATGATGCGTCCCGGAGAAAACATGATCGTCGCCAGGCGCATCAAGGAGATCTTCGAGGGCGCGGCCTAGAAGGTGAGCCGCGGCGTCCGCAGCGTCCCGGCCTGGTTGCGGAATTCGATCTCGACGCCCGTGATCACATTCGTCAATCCGGTGGCCGGAAAGTTAGCCTGCATGGCGAACATTCCCCCCAGCGAAGCCGCCTGGAAATAAGCCTGAAAGCGCTCCGCCACGTTCGCCCGGATGACGCCCGGGTCTATCATGTTTCCCGCGGCGTCGAAGAACGTGAACGCCACCTCGCTCGCCGATCGCGTGTTGTCGAAGCCCTTCACGGACATTTGCAGCAGATCGAGACCGCGCGTCACCGTGACCGTGTCCACCAGGACAGGAGCGGGCGCGATCGTCACCGTCGTCTCCGCCGAGTATCCGCCCATTTCCGCCACAAGGCGTAGAGTTCCCGCCGTCGTTCCCGTCTGCAGTAGGGTCTCTTTCTGGTTCGAAAATAGAGCTTGCGACTGTCCGGACGAGATCACGAACGGAATCGTCCGCTTACTGTTGGAAAGAAAAACCACGGCCGGATCGTCCGCTCCCGCCATCGCGGGCGTGAACTCCAGGCGCAGTTGCCCCGCTCCATCGGCGCGCGAGGGCGCGTCAAAATTGACAGCTACCTTTACCTGCCTTGCGCTCTGCTCCGCTCCGGGCCCGATCGTGATCGTGGGCTTCGGAAACGGCGGTTCCTTGCCCACGCCCTCGAGAGGGAAAGCGCGGTCATCGATCGACAGCGTGCCGGTCTTGAGTCCGCTGCCGGCAGGCTGAAACGCGATTTCGATGGTGTTGTCCGATCCCGGAGCAAGCACCCATGGCGCGGCAACCGCCGTCACCAGTTGAAACGAGCCGCTCACCGACAGACGGTTCACCGTTATGGGAACGGAATGCGGATTCTCCAGAACGAACCGCCGCGTCGATCGCTGCCCGCGCTCGACGGGTGAAAACACCGTCGATTGGCCCGCTAACCGCGGCGTCTTCGTACCATCCTCCTCGATCGCATACACGTTCACCCCCGCCACCGCGCTTGCCAGGAACGTGACCGTGGCGTTGTTGACGCGCAGATTCGCCCGGCCCTCCATGAGTGGCTGATCGGATACGAACCGCACATAGAAATCCATGGAAAACCCCGCCACCAGTGAGATTGGCGGCGTGGGAGCCTGGTGGAGGCGGAAACCCGTCCCCTGCACGCTCAGCGTCTGGACGGTGGCCATCGTGGCTCCGGCGTTCCTTACGCGTACCAGCACGTCGAGCGGTTGTCCCGTCGGCGTGCTACCCATGTCCACTATCCCCATCACTGGTGTTTCCGCCGTCCCCCTCACCGTGAAGAGTTGAAACTCGCCGCGCAGAAGAGCGGCGGAGAGTAACAGCAGAAAAAGAGGATACGTTCTCATGGCATCGGAACCGGAAGCTGGAACAGTTCCGGCTCGGTGCATCGCGCCGCTTCGGCTCCGGACTCCGTCCGCAGCGCCATCCAGCCGGCGGCGAGCGGCGAGAACTCCTCCAGCGAACCGGCCAGGGTCCAATGCCGCGCGCCGCAGGAAACATCAGCGCCGCCGCTGCTCCATACGTTCCCGTTTGAATCGAGAGTTGCCTTCTGCCCCCGTACGTCTTCCCGCCAGACGATGCGCCCGCTGTCCAATGAGAACTCCACCACCTCGAACTGGCCATCCATCTTCCACACCATCCGCAGTACGCCGGGAGCGGAGAACATCATCCCGGTGACATCATCCACGCCTTCCGGCAGAGCGAAATCGGAGCCCGCATCACCCTCCCACCGCATCATCCGGCGGCTCTCTCTGATCCACGCCACCAGCGTGCCCGAAGCCTCGCTCCAGGCAAACACCGCGCGGCCCTCGGGCGCCGCAAGAGAGCGGGCTTCGGAGATGCGAATGCTGTCCGGCAATTTCCATAAGGTTACGCCGGTAAAGACGGCCGCTGACTGGATCTTCTCCGGCACTGCTTCCCCGAGCACAAAATTCCCCCGCATTCCATACACCGGATAGAGACGGCCGCCAGGTCCGTGAAGAAAACCCAATGGCGGCAGTGCCATCGCGGCTTGGGCCAGCAGCCAGAACCACGGCATCACGGCTTCCCCACGGAGATGGACGGCTGCCCCAGGCTCAACGGGCGGGTGATGCCGCCCGGAATCAGCACCGTCTCTGGCCCACTACGCGTCAATCGATAAGCCAGGCCGCCGCCTACCGCGCCCGCGATCCCCAACGTCCACCAGATCCATTTCATTCGCGGATTCGGGATATGCTCGGTGGTTCCCTCGTTGCGTGAAAACAACACGCCCGGCCGCTTATCGGCCTGATCCTCTGCCGGCCCGCTTAGCCCGGCGACATCCGGCGGGTCCGGAGCCGCCACTGCCCTGGGCGGAGCAGGAGCGGGCGAAACCTCGAATGACGGTTCGTAGGACTTGGGCGCCGGTTTCGCCGGAACCGGAGGGGGCGCGGACTCGCGGACTCGTTCGTGCGCGGGAGCAACTTCCCTCACAACGGGTGGCGGGGGCCGCTCGGCTAACTGTTCCGCGGGCTTCGCCTTCCCCTCCACCGCAGCGGCCACCAGATGGACCCGCGCGACGGCTCCCGCCGATGCCTGCCCCGACAACGCGGTGATCGATACCTGACAGATCCCCGGCGTGGACCCCCACCGGATTCCCCACACCGAGGCGCGCCCCGTCTTATCCGTCAAGGCTTCCTCAGTGGCCGCGCCCGTCAGAAAGACGCCGCCCGGTTCCTTCGGCAACCGGAACGTCACCTTTGCGCCGGCGGCCGGGCGGCCCTCCTCATCGGTGACCACTACTCCAAAGCCTTTGTACGGCATCGATCCCACGGGGTGCGATGCGCCGTTCCCTTCCACGATCAGGATTCGCAGCGACTGGGGCGGCGCAGTCTGCGCCCGGGCAAGACACACGCACAATAGCCAGCACAATCGCGAACAATAGGAGAAAATATCCCGGCCGCCACCTCTACGCGGCCGGTTCTTCCATCTTCCTGGTCCGGATAAGTGCCACCGTAATGTTGTCCGGTCCCCCGGCCTTGCGCGCCGCATCAATAAGAGAGTGGCACTTGTCCTCGAAAGATTGCCCGGTATTTAGCAGGGAAACGATAGTTTCCACACCCACCACTCCGTGCAGCCCGTCGCTTGACAGCAGCAGGCACGCGTCAGGATTGGGCCGTATCTTGTAACTGTGGATGCGCAGCGGCGAGCTCACCCCGATGGCCATGGTCAGCACATGCCGAAGAGGATGATTCTTCAGCGTATCCTCATCGATCCCTAGCCGCCGCCCCACCTCGTTTACCCAGGTCTGGTCCTCGGTGACCGGGAGCAGGTGCCCATCCTGATAAAGGTAAGCCCGGCTGTCTCCCACGCTGGCAATCAACAGATCGTCCGCGTTTTCCTCCTCGAGCACCGCCACCAGCGTGGTGCCCATCCCTTCCATTCCGGAATCCTGTGAAGCTGCTTCCTTCACCGCGCGGTTTGCTTCCTCGAACGCCTTCACCAGCGTCTCGGCATCCCGCCGCCCCGACTTCCATATATAATTGGCAACGGTCTCGGCGGCCAGTTGTGAAGCATGTTCGCCCGCGCGCGCTCCCCCCATTCCATCCGCGACGAGGTATAACCCGAGTTCAGGCGCAAGAAGACAGTAGTCTTCGTTGTTCTTTCTAATGCATCCGAGGTCGGACAGGCCGTATGCTTCGAGCATGGAACTTCCTGATTATAGCCACTTCTTCACGCGGATTTGACCCCTGGAAACCTTTCACCCATGGAAGATCATTTTTTTCCTCCCTCCAGGATAGATCGCAACTGCAGGAAGGCCGATTCCTCGAACTCGTGCTTCAGCCGTTCGAGTCCCTCCGTCCTGGCATCCCCGGGCCGTGGTCCGGACTTGCTCAGGCACATTCCCAACAGCGTCGTGGCCTGCTGATCATCAGGGTCGCGTTGCAGCACCGCGCGGAAGCGCTCCGCCGCCTGTTCGAATTGTCCCCTCTTCCATAGAGCATAACCTAGATTAAACAGGTACATGGCGTCATTCACATCTCCCTCCAGCGCCTTCCTGAAATTCTCCAGCGCCTCCGGGAGATTGCGCCGCGATTGCGCCGCCGCCAGGTTGTTGATCACCTCGTTCATCGGCACATCCTTCGCCACCAGTTCGAACGCCGCCTGCGCCGCCGCGTAATCGCCCAGATAATAACGGCACGCCCCGCCGAAGAATGTCGCGGCCCGGTAGTTGTTGTCCGCCGGGCGCACGCGGTCGAACCACTCCGCCGCGGTACGGTAGTTTTTCCTCGACCAGTTGAGTTTACCCAGTTGGAAGCAGGGTTGCGAAAAGCCCGGATCAAGACGCGCGGCCTGCGCAAAAAAGTGGTGCTTCTGCTCCTCGCCCGTGGTAAGCAATCCTCTTATGTAGTACTCCATCGCATCCACGCGAACCGGCGGCCTTCGCCTGTGAAACTCTTCCTCGCTCGGCGCGCTCTTCGGCGTCACCGTCTGAAGCGTCTGCCAGGCGAGGTGCGTCTGCAATGCCGCCAGGTCTTCCATGGCTCCGATAGCCACAAACTCGGGCCCTTCGTGAATGCGCCGCAAGTCGAGAACCTGCGCCGTAATCCGCAGCCTGCCCCGCGACTGCCCCGCCGTGGGATCTTCCTGCAACTCGAACCTTCCGAAAATCACCTCTCCCGCATCAAGCACCTCGGCCAGTTTGATGACGGAAGCCTTCGTAAGCAGTGAATAGGGCTTCAGGGTGAGACGGCGGTACGCCTCCTGCCGGTCTTCGCGCGACACCGTCAGGGCTCCTTCGGCCGCCAGCGCCTCTCTTATGTTTTCTCCAATGCTCTCTCCAATCCAGTCAAGATTGCTCTGCGAGGTCTGGTTGAAAAACGGAAGAACCAGGAACGTTTCCGCGCGCAGCGAAACGGCAAGGATCAACAAAAAAAACAGCGCCGGTACACGCACCATGCCTACCAGTGTAAACTCGGGCGGCATGCCGCGCTCCGGCGCGCTGTTGAGATGAGACTCGCGCTTAGAGTCCGGACTGGCTCTGATTGCCGAAAACGATCTTCGTCTTGCTGTTGCCCACGCGGATCTCCTGCACCGTGTACTTCCCCTCGCTATTCGAATAGCGGACAGTCGTCGAGCCGAACTTGTTGTCCGAGGTTTCCACCTTCACCGGAGCCTCCACCGACTCCTTGCCCTGGGAGATCACCGCTGTGTTGTCTTTCACGGTCACCTTATACTCGCCGGCCTTCAACTCCTTGCCGTTCACAATGGAAGGTTGATAAAACGTGACGCGATAGGAGTTCGCCGCGCTCGCCACCGCCAAGGCCATTACTGCAAAACTAAAAACAAGCTTCTTCACTTTACTGCTCCTGTGCTGGATTTGTTTCGCAACGTCCGTTGCTCACCTTCATATACGGACGCGAGAATTATTTGTTCCGCTGGATCAGAAAAAAAATCATGCCTCCCTGAAGAGTCTTGCCGTAACGATATTCATTGCCTCTTGTTGCACTTGTAACGAATCGCCGAATCCGGAAAGTAAGCGCAATCGGCTGTCCTTTTTGAACCACGTCGATTGCCGTTTTGCATACCTCCGTGTCTCCTTCTGGGTTTCCTCCACCGCCTCCTGGTAGCCGCGCTTCCCTTTCAGGAACTCGAGCGCCTGCTTGTAGCCCAACGCTTCGAAAGGCTTGGCGCTCACCGGATATCCCTTCTCCAGAATGCTCCGCACTTCTTCCACCAGTCCGCCTTCAAACATTTTCACCACTCGCTGATTTAACACTTGATACAACTCCGCGCGCGGCGGATCCAGTCCGATCCGCACGGCGTCGAATCCTTCCAGCGGCTCGCTGCCGGCCGCATGCAGTTCCGTCAGCGGACGGCGCGCCAGCAGACAGACCTCCACCGCGCGGATCAGTTTGTTCCGGTCGTTTGCGTGGATCCGCGCCGCCGCCCTCGCGTCGAACCGCCGCAGAATCCGGTGCAGCGACCCCGGCTTCCTCTTCTCCCGCCCGGCAAGCCGCGCCCGGAGCAAGTCATCCCTCGCCGGACCGGCGAACAATCCTTCCATTAGCGCGCGCACGTAAAAGCCGGTGCCGCCTACCACCACCGGCGTCTTGCCGCGGGCGGCTATCCCACGTAAAGTCTCCCGCCCCAGGCGTGCATACTCTCCCGCCGAGAAAACCTCTTCCGGCTCGAGAATATCGATCAGATGATGCGGAATCCCCATCCGCTCCGCAACCGGCACTTTCGCCGACCCGATGTCGAAGTGCCGGTACAACTGCACCGAATCACAATTCACCACCTCGCCGTCAACTCGCGAGGCCAGCCACAGCCCGAGCGCGCTCTTACCGCTTCCCGTGGGGCCCGCCACGACAATCAAAGGATATGGGTTCGTGCGCATGCAAATGCCGTTGGATCCGTTCCTCACCCCACTGTGACACGGATTCCCATATCGCGGCGCCGGAACCGGGGCGCTTTCACCGGAGTTTTCAACACTTCCCGAGAGCTATACTGAGTCTGAGGTAATGTCCCACTCGTCCAAGCCGGCGTTGGACTCCCGGGAAAGAAATCAGGCGAATGAAACACCCAGCCCTCCGTTCGATCTTGGCGCTTTGCTGCGTCTCCCTTGCCTACCCCCAGACGAAAGCCGCCGATGGCGCGAAGAAGCCCGATAAAGCGGCGGCCTACTACAACTTCTCGATGGGCCATCTCTATGCCGAACTCGCCGGAGCCTATGGAAACAGGGGAGAATATGTCGCCAAGGCAATCGAGCACTACCGGGCCGCCATCAAAGCCGACCCCAGCGCCAGCTTTCTTTCCGAGGAACTCGCCGAGCTTTACATTCAGTCCGGGAAAATTCGCGACGCGGTCCTTGAAACCGAGGAAGCGCTGAAGCAGAACCCCGACGATTTGAACCTGCGCCGCGTTCTCGGCCGCATCTACACCCGCCTCATCGGCGATACCCAGAACAATCGCGTGAATGAGGAAATGCTCAAGAAGGCCATCGAACAGTACACCCGGATCGCTGAAAAAGCGCCCAATGACGCGCCCACCTACCTCATGCTCGGGCGCCTGTACAAGGTGGCCCAGAACTCGCCTGAATCCGAGAAGGCCTATAAACGCGCTCTCGAACTTGACCCTAATAACGAAGAAGCCCTCACCGGCTTGGCCATGGTCTACGCCGATGTCGGCGATACCAGGAGCGCCGCTGATCTGCTCAGGAAAGCCACGGAAAAGAATCCATCCGTTCGCACGCTGGCCGCCCTGGCCGCGGCCTACGAGCAACTGCGCGATTACACCAATGCCGCGGCCACTCTGCGCAAGGCTCTCGAGATGTCGCCCGGCAACACTGAAGTCAAGCGCGGCCTCGCCCAGAACCTTCTTCTCTCCGACAAATTGGACGAATCCCTCGAACTCTTTCAGCAACTTGCCTCGGAGGATCCCAAGGACGCGCAGGCGCAGTTGCGCATCTCCCAGATCTACCGCCAGCAGCGCAAGTTCGACAAGGCGCGCGAAGCCGCCGGCAAGGCCCAGGAACTGGACCCCAATAGCCTCGAGATCAAGTACAACCAGGTGAACCTGCTCGAAGCCGAGGGCAAGACCCCCGAAGCCATCGAGGCCTTGCAGGGCATCCTCGTGGCCACCGCCAAGAAAACCTATCACACCGGCGAAAAGAGCAACCGCGCCATTCTCATGGAGCGCCTCGGTTTCCTTTACCGCTCCTCCGATCAGTTTCCCCAGGCTATCGACGCCTTCAAGCAGATGCAGGAACTCGATGAGGAGTCCGCGCCGCGCGCGGCCATTCAGATTGTCGAAACCTACCGCCAGGCGCGCGACACCGCCAAGGCTTACGAAGCGGCCCGGACGGCTCGCGAAAAGTATGCCAAGGACCGCTCCGTCCAGGCCATGTATGCCTTCGCCGCCGCCGATGCGGGCAAGGGAGCCGAAGCCGAAAAAGCCGCCCGTGACCTGGTGAAGGAAAAGAAGGACCGCGATTCGTATGTCACGCTCGCCCAGGTCTTTGACCGGACCAGGAACTATCCCGAAATGGCCAAGGCCCTCGATGAGGCCGAAAAGCTCTCCACCAGTCAGGACGAGAAGGAAAACATCTATTTCATGCGCGGAGCGATGCTCGAAAAGAATAAGAAATTTGACGCCGCCGAGGCCGAATTTCGTAAAGTGCTCGCCCTCAACCCCACCAACGCCTCCGCCCTCAACTATCTCGGCTACATGTTCGCCGATCGCGGCGTGCATCTTACCGAAGCTCACGAGATGATCCGGAAGGCTGTCAGTCAGGAGCCGAACAACGGCGCCTACCTCGACAGCCTCGGTTGGGTCCTTTACCGCATGGACCGCCTCGATGAAGCGGAAGAATACCTCAAGAAGGCCGTCGAGCGCACGGCCAACGACCCGACCGTTCATGAGCATCTGGGAGACCTCTACTCCAAACAGGGCAAGTGGAGGGAAGCGATCAGCGAATGGCAGAGGTCTCTCAAGGAATGGGAGGCGACCCCGAAGAACGAATACGAACCGCAGTCGGTCGCCAAGATCCAGAAGAAGCTGGATAACGCCAAGGTCCGGGTGGCTAAAGAAGGAAAGTAGGCTCGCATTGGTCTGCCGCCGGCGTCAGTTTCTGGCCGCGGCCCTCGGATCGAGGTTGCTCGATGCCTCGGTCTTCGACCGCTCGCGTCTTGCCATCATTGCCGATGAAGCCGGCGATACGCCTGAAGAATGGGTTTCCTTCGCGCACCGCTATCGTTTGACTCACCTCGAAATGCGGGCCATCATCCAATCGGGCCACCCCGTCATGCTCGATGACCTGCCGGCCGCGGAACTGAGGTCCATCGCCGCCAGGCTCGCCTCCGAAGGCATCAAGGTTTCATTTTTCAACAGCGCGTTACTCAAGTACACGCTCCCTGGAACGGTTCCGGTGGCGAAGGAGGATTGGTATGAATCCCTCTACGCGCGCCGCCGCCTCACCCCGGAAATCCTTTACCGTACCCGCCGGGAGCGCCTGCGCCGCGCTCTCGAAGCCGCTCATATCCTCGGAACGAACCTGCTGCGCACCTTTACATTCTGGCGCGTCCGGGATCCCCGCTCGCTCTACCCCCGTCTGGTCGACTTGATCGGCGAGATGGGCGAAGAGGCGAAATCCGCGAATATGAAACTGCTGGTCGAAACCGAATTCGCCACCAATGCCGCCACCAGCGCGGAGATCCGCGACCTGCTCGCCCTCCTCCCCTCCCCCTCCATCGGCATCAATTG
The DNA here is from genome assembly GCA_019187195.1 of Bryobacteraceae bacterium. Classification (GTDB taxonomy): domain Bacteria; phylum Acidobacteriota; class Terriglobia; order Bryobacterales; family Bryobacteraceae; genus CADEFT01. The sequence continues at coordinate 26,454 of JABAQT010000043.1, read as the reverse complement.
GGATCCGCAGAACTCCCTCGTGCTCGAACCCGATGTATTTCCCGCCGGATACCGCAAGCTGCCCCGAAATCGCATCTGGAACGTTCAACTCAAGGCGGAAGGTCTCTTCGGCGTGAACGGGAAAAACAAACTGCCCTGGGGCGAGATCTTCCATACCTTGCGCAACGACGGCTACCAGGGTCTGTTCGGGCTCGAAACCCACTTCGGCCAGGGAGCGGCAAACTTCGCCATGTCCCGCCGCGCCATGGAAGAGGTCATTCGCCTGGCGGGCGCTGGCTAGTTAACTAACTCCTCTCCCTGTCAATCTTCCGCCGGTGGATCCGGAGCAGGTCTTCCGCGCTGAGAAGCCTTTCGGCCGGAATCTCCAGGTCCGCGATGATGTGATCCGCCAGTTCGAGCGACATCACGCGCGCTCCCTTCAGGATGTTGTGGATATGCGGCTGGGAAACGCCCAGCCTGCGCGCCAGGCCGCGCTCGGTGAACTCACCGCCGCGGATGCGCCGGTGCAGGTCCTCGAGCAGCCGCAGACGCAGGTAGGTAAGAATCATAGTACCGGAACTAAACCTATTCCACGCGGAAATAGGTGCATGCCAAGTCTATATTGCCAGAGAAAACAAGAAAGAAAGAAGATTATTTTTCGTGAGATTTTTTGCTATACGGCAACACTCCCGTTTTGTACACGTTAGAGCTTCGCGAATACCTCTTTCGGAGGATATTTCCTCCCTCTCTTACCCTACCCCTATTGACTTATTCCCCCGAATCCATAGCATGGGAAATACATTCAGCCGCCGCCGGACCCGCCGGCGGCTCGAGACTGAAGGAGGTTGCACCCATGAAACGTTGGACCCGGTCGGACACCCTGGCCCTGGCCCTTGTTGACTGCACTTCATGCCGCGGTTCCGGCATGAGGGTTGGCCGAAGAGGCGGCATTCAACCTTGCAATTGCGTGCTGCGCGCCATATTCCGGATTTGTTACAACCGGTTTCGTAACTGTACTCAAAAGGAGAAACACATCCCCAGGGCCACCCTTGACCTGGGGGCCGGCGGCAAGAATAGCCGCTATATCTGGAGCCGGAAAGACGAAGAATTCATCGCCGATTTCTATCTCGTCAGCAAGCGCACGCTGAATGAAGCGGATTGGCAACTCTTCCGGTTTCATTTCCTGCTCGGCGCCGATTGGAAGCTCTGCTGCGCCCGCCTGAACATGGACCGCGGCAACTTTTTCCACGCCGTCTACCGCATCGAGCAGACCCTCGGCCGTACGTTCCGCGAATTGAGGCCCTACGCCCTGTTCCCCCTCGATGAATACTTCGGCGCCACGCCGCGTAACGAGGACCCGGACGAATGGCGCGCCGTCGCCAAGGCCGGAGAAGAGGAGCGCAGATTTGCCGCCCTCGGACTCGATGCCGAAGCGGAATCACCCCGGCGAAACACCCGCAAGGTGATCCCCATCCGTCCTCCGCTGCTCAGGACGGAAAAGGCGCCTCTCGAGGAGGAGGCCGCCTAGGCTCCGCCGTTTTTCGAAGCCGCAGAGGGCGCGGGATGCTCACCGCGCCCTTTTTGTTGCTACAATCGCCCGCGTGAAACTCGCAATCCCGCTCCTGCTCGCCGCTTCGGTGGCCGGATCCGCCGCCGGCTGGACAAATCTCACCAACTCGCGAAATCTCGATGGATGGGAAGTCATTGGAGACGGTCTCTGGAACATGATGCGCGATGGCGCGATCCTCGGCCAGCGCGCCCCTGGCAGCGTCCATCAGTCCTGGCTCTACACCCGCAAGAACTTTCACGAATTCGACCTTCACCTCGAATACTGGACTCGCGACAGGGGCAACAGCGGCGTGTCCATTCGCGACACCTCGCGAGCCGGTTTCGCCTGCGGCGGCAAGTGGGTGGCCGACAAGACGCCGGCTCACATCGGCTACGAGATTCAGATCTGGATGGGTCCTGATACCGCGAAATACCTCAGCGGCAGCGTCTACCTCTTCGATGCTGCCCGGCCCGGCGCGCAGATTCCCAACGACTGGAACGAAATGGAGATCGAATCCCGGGACAGCGGCATCCGCGTCAGGCTCAACGGCAAACTGGTCTCGAGTCACGCCGGTGATCCGCGCCGCGGCAAGACCGGCCCCATCGGCCTGCAACTCCATGACGCCTCAAGCATCGTCATGTTCCGCAACATCCGCATCCGCGAGATCACCCCCGTGCGTTGACGCCGTCCGCCGCCTCCGCTCTTCAAAAAAGCCGCGCAGCAGGCGCAGGCACTCCGCCGCCAGCACCCCTTCGGCCACCTCGACGCGGTGATTCAGCAACTCGTTGTCCGCCAGGCGGAACTTCGACCGCACGCCGCCAAATCGCAGATCCCGCGAACCGAACACGACCCGCGCCACGCGCGCCGTCACCAGCGCCCCCGCGCACATCACGCAAGGCTCGAGCGTGACGTACAGCGTCGTGCCGTTCAGCCGGTAATTGCCCACCCGTTGGGCCGCTTCCCGCAGAGCCAGTATCTCCGCGTGCGCCGCCGGATCCACACGGGAGACGGGCGAGTTGAACCCCCGCCCCACCACTGCTCCATCCTTCACCACCACAGCGCCCACCGGCGCCTCTCCCGCCCGCCGCGCCTCACTCGCCAGCGCCAGCGCCATCTCCATGAACTCTTCATCGGTTCGCATCTGCCGCTTCCCTTTGCGCCGCGCGGTTGATCGCGCCATCCGGCGGCCGAGCGCGCTATCGCTCCCGGTACTCCCCGAACACCTTCCGCAGCCGGTCTGAAATCTCTCCCACCGTGGCGAATGCCTCGGCGCAACGTACGATATGCGGCATCAGGTTCTCGGTCCCCCGTGCGGCCTCCTCGAGCGCATTCAGCCGGTCCGTCACCAGCCGTTTATTGCGCAACGCACGCGCCTCCTCGAGCCTCCGTATCTGCCGCTGCTCGAGCCCGGGGTCCAACTGGAAACGTGGGATCTGCTCGGTTTCCGGGCTCCGGAAGCGGTTCACGCCCACTACCACCCGTTTCCCGCTCTCTATCTCGCGCTGATACTCGTAGGCCGCGCTTTGAATTTCGTTCTGGATGTAGCCCGCCTCGATCGCCTTCAACGTCCCGCCGAGCGCGTCGATCCTCTCGATGTACTCCCTCGCTTCGCGTTCAATCCTGTCCGTCAGCTCCTCGATGTAAAAGCTGCCCCCGAGCGGATCGGCGACGTTCGCCACGCCCGTCTCATGCGCAATGATCTGCTGTGTCCGCAGCGCCAGCCGCGCCGATTCTTCCGCCGGCAGCGCCAGCGCTTCATCCCTCGAGTTCGTGTGCAGCGACTGCGTGCCGCCGAGCACCGCCGCCATCGCCTGTATCGATACGCGCGCCAAGTTCACGTCCGGCTGCCGCGCCGTCAGCGTCGATCCCGCCGTCTGCGCGTGAAATCGCATCATCATCGATTTCGGATGCCGCGCCCCGAACCGTTCCCTCATGATCCGCGCATAAAGCCGCCGCGCCGCGCGGAACTTCGCGATCTCCTCGAGGAAATTGTTATGCACGTTGAAGAAGAACGACAATCGCGGCGCGAACCCGTCCACGTCCATGCCTGCTCCGATCGCCGCCTCGATGTAGGCGATGGCGTTTGCCAGCGTGAACGCCACCTCCTGCGAGCACGTCGAACCCGCCTCGCGAATGTGGTATCCGCTGATGGAAATGGTGTTCCACTCGGGCGCTTCCTCCGCCGCCCAGCCAAACACGTCCGTGATGATCCGCATCGCCGGCCGCGGCGGATAAATGTATGTCCCCCGCGCGATGTACTCCTTCAGAATGTCGTTCTGGATCGTTCCCGACAGCCGCCGCGCCTCCACCCCCTGCCGCCGCGCCGTCAATACGTACATCGCCAGCAGAATCGCCGCGGTCGAATTGATGGTCATCGACGTGGTGATCTTCTCGAGCGGTATCCCGTCGAACAGCCGTTCCATGTCCGCCAGCGTGCAGATTGCCACGCCCACGCGCCCCACCTCGCCTCTCGCCAGCGGATGGTCCGAATCCATCCCCATCTGCGTCGGCAGGTCGAAGGCCACCGAGAGCCCGGTGATCCCTTGCGACAACAGGTAACGGTATCTCTTGTTGCTCTCCTCGGCCGTTCCAAACCCCGCATACTGCCGCATGGTCCATAAACGGCCCCGGTACATGTCGCGGTAGATGCCGCGCGTGTATGGGTACTCGCCCGGCTTTTCCTTGTCCACGCCCATGGAGAAATCTCAGCTCTTTCCGATGCGCTTTGCTTTCAGAAACGAACTCACCCCGAAATACAGCATGACCGAACAGAAGATCCCGGTCAGTACCAGGCGGAACATCCCCTGCCCCCCATCGGCGTAGTCGCGGTAGGCGCGGATGGCCGAAGGAAGTGGAATCAACCCCAGGCAAAGAAAGATGAATCCCATCATCTCGTTCCACAGGATACGTACCGGTTTGATGACTCCGGGAAGGACGAAACTCAGAAACTGCTTGGTCTTTCCTACCATGATTCGTGCTGTGTCTTCATCGTATCAGATGGCTCCGGGAAACCCGCCGCCCACCCACGGCATCAAATAAATTAGCATCCCAGCCGATAAGAATCAGGTCAGGTTTCACGAGTGGGAACCGCCAGGGAAAGATGCTATTCTGGATACGTCCTGAAAGGGGCCGCTATTGGACGAACGACTCAAAGACTTGATGCAGGAGCTTGGTAACGCGATCAACGAATCGTTGTCCGACTCGGATCGCATCGCCGAAGCAATCGGCGAAATCAAGCGCGCAGGCTACGACGTCTTCCTTGTGCTGGAAGCCACAATCGGGTTCAACAAGCGCGAAGAGGCCGAAGAAGACACTGTCGATATCGAACCGCGCCCGCGGGAATACGACGCGGCCACCACACGGATCAAGTGGACTTCCCAGGATCACAAGTTCTTGAAGGCTCTCAAGATCTCGACCGAGGAAGAATCCTAGGCGAGTAACTCCCGGTAAACCTGCCACGTCTGGTGAGCGGCTGCCTGCCACCCGTGCCGCCTCGCAATCGATAAACCCCTCGAAACCACCTCACCACGCAGCGCCTCGTCGGAAGCCATTCGTGTCATCGCCCCGGCAATCTCATCCACCCGCAACGGATCCACCAGGATGGCCGCGTCCCGGGCCACTTCGCCGAGCGCCGAACCTTTCGACGTCACAATCGGCACACCGTAAGCCATCGCCTCCAGCAGGGGAATTCCAAATCCTTCGTCGAGCGAGGGGAACACCAGCATTCTCGCCCGGCGGTACAGGTCCTGTAGCCGCGTATCGGTAATGTAGCCCGTCACTTCGATCCGCGCCCGCGCCTCGCTCCGCTCAATCCGTTCCAGGATCTCCCCGGCGCCGTATCCCGTGGATCCCGCCAGCACCAGGCGCCATCCGGCCGGCATCTGCTCGAACGCCTCCACCAGGCGCAGGATATTCTTCCGCCTCTGCAGGGCGCCCACGTGCAGAATCATGGGCTCCCGGTCTTCCCAGGGCGGAGGCGGCGTGGATGGTGCATGTACCCCATGCCAGATCACCCGAAGCCTCCCGCTCTCCACTCCGAGCAGTCCCGCCACTTGCGACGCCGTAAACGCCGATACGCAGACCACCAGGTCCGCTCGCCCGGCCGCTTCCCGCGCCTGCCTCGTGAACTTCTCCCGGAACTCCGCCGTCGAATACTCGCCGCTCATCACGAACAGGTCGTGAAAGGTCACCACGGACCGTTTCGCCCGCTTTCGCGGCATCCGCTGGTTCAACCCGTGAAACAAACCGCAATCCGGAGGCCCGGTTTCCCATAACAGACGCCGCCCGCATCCACGCGGGACCCTCTCCCCAAAACTGCGCAACAGACGATGCGGCCGGTAGCACCACAGGAACCGCTGTTCCGGATGGATCGCGCTCAAGCCATGGAGAATCTCCCGCGAATACACCCCTACCCCACTCAGGTTCTCTCCCACGCTATACGTTGCGTCGAGTGCTATCGGTGAATTGCGGATTCCCCCTGCCCGCTCCCTTCTCTCCCGCCACGGCGGCCATCGCGCCGTGTTCCCGGTCCCCAATATTCTCGCATAGCGAATCCACCGCCGCGGCCGGACCCGCCGCCTCCTCCCCAATCCAGTGGATCCGGTCCGTGATTCTGAGCCGGCTGCGATTCGCCTTTTGCGTCATTTGCCGGAACCTCCGCCGCAACTCCTCCATGGCGTCTTCCACCTCTTCTTCATCCTTCGGCAGAAGACTCACCGCGAAGCGGCTCTGGCTCACTCTCGCCATGCAGGCGGCGCGCGGAAAGACTCTCTTCACCACTTCCGCCGTTTCAATCAGAGCCAGCTCCCGTTCCTCCCTACCATAGGTGAACTCGACTTGATCGAGTCCCGACAACTCGACCACCATCACCGCCATCTCCACGCCCAGGCGCCGCGCCGCCGCCAAATCGCGCTCCGCCATCGTCTCGAACCCGTTTCGGTTGGCCAGCCCGGTCAACTCGTCCCTCCACGTGAGCGCCCGCAGGTCGCGCAGAAGACGGTTTCGCTCCACCGCCAGACGCAGCGCCCGGGCCAGCGGCAAGCTGTCGAGTTGTGTCTTCGCCAGAAAATCCTGCGCGCCGGCGCGGATCATGCTGATGGCCAGGTCCGGGTCATCCTGCCCGGCCAGAATCACAACCGGAATATCCCGCGCACGCAGCCGTACCCGGAGGTACGTATTCAGGCCAAAGCTGTCGGGAAGTGTTGGGTTGAGCAGCACCACGTCGAACTGCTCCCTGCCCTCATTGTCGTCGAGCAAGGTCAACGCGTCTCCCAGGCGATCGAGGTGAAAAACCTCGAGACCGTGCATCCAGCCCCCGCCAAACCGTCCCTCTTCCAACTCCGCGAGCAGTTCCTGAACCCACCGCGAATCGTCCACCTGCCCGTCAATCAAGAGCACACGAATCCGTCTGTCCGTCATTGGTCCGCCATACCTTTTTTCTAAGTTGGTGCGGCCAGACGGAAAAAACTCTCAATCAGTTGAACCGGGGCAAGATCTTGACTCGGCGCGCTCCATTCGGCACTCCCCTCAGCAGGCCAGTTCGTACTCTTTCAGCTTCCGGTACAGCGTCGTTCGCCCGATCCCCAGCAGGCTTGCCGCAATTCCCCGGTCTCCGCGAGTGTATTCGAGCGCCTGGCGGATTGCGCGCTTCTCCAGTTCCACCAGCGGTAATACCGGGGGATCCTGCGGACTGGGCGCCGCCTCCACCTTCGCCAGATGCATCGCGGGCGTCCCCACACTGCCCACCGCCACGCTCAACGCCTGTGCCTTGCGCGCGAACAGGTGGTTCTGAATGCTCGACGGCAGGTCGGTTCTCGTCAGCAGCGGCCCCGTATGCACCGCCACCATGTTCTGGATGCAGTTTTCCAACTCCCTCACATTGCCCGGCCAGTCGTAGGACACCAGCGCGTCCATCGTTTCCTGCGCCAGGCGGTGTCCCGATCCATATACTTCCAGAAAATGATCCACCAGCATGGGGATATCTTCCTTGCGGTCGCGCAGTGGCGGCAGCTTCAGGTTCACCACGTTCAGCCGGTAATACAGGTCGCGGCGGAACGTTCCTCGTTCTACTTCTCTCGACAGGTCGCGATTCGTCGCCGCTATGATGCGAAAGTCAGAGCGCCTCGGGAATAACGAACCTACCGGGCGGAACTCCTTCTCCTGCAGCACCCGCAGCAGCTTCGCCTGCAAGTCCAGCGGCAGCTCGCCGATCTCGTCAAAAAACGCCGTCCCCCCATTCGCCGCTTCGATCAGGCCGGTCTTCTGCCCCACCGCTCCCGTGAATGCCCCCTTCACATGGCCGAACAATTCGCTTTCCATGATCGTTCCAACCAGCGCTGAACAGTCGATGGTGACAAACGGTCCTTCCGGGTTCATTTGATGAATCGTCCGTGCAGCCACTTCCTTCCCCGTCCCCGTCTCACCGAGGACGAGCACCGGCCATCGGCTCGCGCCCAGCTTGTCAATCAACCGCTTCACCTGCCGGCTGCGAATCGAATCGCCTACCAGCATCCGCGGCGCACCCTGTGTTTGAGAGAGCATGTCAGGTCCCTTTTCCATGAGCGCCCCGAGCCATTGGAGCGCAATAAATTGCACACACCTCGACGGATCCTTCCGCGGGCTGGGAAGAAGCCAATCCCGGCCGGACGCGCGAAGGCGCTTACTACTTAGTGCGATAACTGAAGATAAAATCTAACCCGGAGTGCTTAGTACAGCAATACCAGCAATGGCGATAGCGCCAACTCTTATGAGGTAGAGGAGGATACCCGCACAGGGGGGAGTCTCGCTCAGTACTTTGCCTATACCAAGGGAGTAATCCTCAGCTCAGGGAGTTCTAAGCCCTCTCCCAGACCAGCTCGTAAACAATTTCCACACCCTTCCGCCGAAGTTTCGCCGACAAAACTAAACGAGTACCCTCAAATGCGTACCCCCTCCGTTGCTCGCTTCCTACCCACCCCGGATACAAACTTGCCTCGACCCGATGGACCACTTCGCCCTTCTCCTCCTCCACCCGGTAACGGCCGCAGTAGGCGATGTATCCATCCGTCCCCTCTCGTCCACTCTCCCTTCCGCCGCGCATCACCTGCCCGCTCATGAATCCATCCGGCGTATAGATGAGCATTCCCACCGCGTCCGCCCCGAACGGCTGGGCGGTTGCGCCGTCCGCCTGCCGCGTCTCGTAGCTCACCAGACGCCACACGCCCGCGAACCGTTCCGTGTCTCCCATCCCTGCCCTCTCATTTTCATTGATCCAGCCGCACGGCGAACCCATCCGTCCCTTGCTCGCGAAGACGCGCGGCCAGCCCTTCCGCTTCGCTAAGCGTCTCTTCCCTCCCCACCAGCACTCGCCACACCGGATCTCCCGGCCGGGAAGCGACTCGCGCGTGGCCGAACTTTCTCTCCATCTCCACGCGCAGCGCTTCGGCTCTCTCACGGTCCCGGAACGCTCCCACCTGAACCGCGAACCCGGCGCGCCCGGAGTCGATTCCCTCATTCACCGATTGTGGTGTATGACGGTCGAAACCGATCACCGTGAGCCGCACCTTCACCGTGCCCGGTCCGATCATGCCGATCTCGCGCGCCGCCGCCCGTGATAGATCAATGACGCGCCCGTCGACGAACGGCCCCCGGTCCGTGATGCGCACATTCACCGATCGCTGGTTGGAAAGATTCGTCACCCGCACAATCGTATCGAACGGCCACGTGCGGTGCGCGGCGGTCAGTTGATCCATATCGTAGGTCTCCCCGTTCGCCGCGCGTCTTCCGTGATATGGATCTCCATACCAGCTTGCGATCCCCTCGCTCGTTGTTCCGATGCGCGGAGGAGCGGGAACGCGCGCTTGCGGTCTCCGCGCGCACGCCTGGCTGAAAATCGCCAGCGCCGCCGCGGCAATCGCCCACAACGTGCGCCTCGTGCGCCGGACGCCCGTCAATCGCTGCTTTGGAGGCATCTCGAGCTCTAAAACAATTCTACAGGAAAACGTTTTTTCGCTCCGCGCCCCCCATCAACCCCCTCAGCGGCCGCCGGCGCATCATTTTTCTCTTGACTTTCATTTCAAACAACCTTATATATGAATCACACTGCGATCTTTCATGGGATCGCGAATTCTGATGTTAGGGAGAATCAATCGATGAAGAACGCAACCAAGAAGGCCGCCAAGAAGGCGCCCGCCAAGAAGGCTGCTGCGAAGAAAAAGAAGTAAGCCAGGCGGATCAAGTTCGTCAACCAACGGCCCCGAGCAATCGGGGCCTTTTTCTTTGCCGCACGCTCCGCCCTACAGCATGCGCACCAGAACCACCGCCTGAGCCTCCGCCGATCGCCCCTCTCCAACCGGTCCCACCTTCTCAGCCGTCTTGAACTTCACCGACACGCGGTCCAGCTCGATCCCGACACACTTCGCCAGCGACTCCCGCATCGCGCGCCGGTAGTCCTTCAACTTCGGCCGCTCGAGAATCACCGTCGAGTCCACGTTCACTACTTCGAATCCCGCCTCCCGCGCAAGCTTCACCGCGTGCTCGAGCAGCTTCATGCTGTCCGCGCCCTTCCATCGCGCGTCCGTATCCGGAAAATGCATCCCGATGTCGCCCAGCGACGCCGCGCCAAGCAGCGCGTCGGTGATCGCATGCGCCAGCACGTCCGCGTCCGAGTGTCCCTCGAGCCCGACATCGCCCGGTATCGCCACTCCGCCGAGAATCAACGGCCGCTCCGCCGATGTGCGGTGCACATCCCAGCCGAGCCCCGCGCGGTATTCGCCCACTATGCCCGCTCCGTCTTCTGCTCGCGTTCCTGCGACAGGTAGAGGTGCGCCAGTTCCATGTCGTTCGGTTTTGTGATCTTGATGTTGCGGTCGGTTCCAGCCACCACGCTCACTTCCACTTTTTCGAGACGCTCGACAAGGCTCGATTCATCCGTCCCCGTGAAGTTGTCCGCGCGCGCCCGCTCGAATGCCTCCCGCAGCAGGTCGAAACGGAAGACTTGCGGAGTCTGCGCCAGCGCCAGCCGGTCACGCGGAATGGTCGCGCGGATCTTGTTGCGATGCACCTGCTTCACCGTGTCCACGGGCACCACGCCGACTATCGCCGCGCCTGTCTCCGCCGCCTCGGCAATCACTTTCCCGATCGTCGCCGCGTCGATGAATGGCCGCACCGCGTCATGCACCGCCACCAGCGCCGTGTCCTCGGCAAGCGCCGCCAATGCGTTCTCCACCGAGTGCTGGCGGCTGTCTCCCCCTTCGACCAGCCGCACCGGTTTTGGAAAGTGTTCCTTCTCCACCATCTCCCCTACCCAGTCGATATCTTCCGCGCGCAACGCCACCACCATCTCATGCACCGCTGGACACGCCGCGAATTTCCGTAGCGTGTGGATGAGAATCGGCGCCCCGTCGAGCAGCATGAACTGCTTCCGGCTTGTCCCCGTCTTCTCTGGCTGTGTCCGGCCCATGCGCGTACCAAGCCCGGCCGCCGGAACAATGACTGCGACTTTCATGATGTTGTGTCTGGTATTGTATCGCGCTCCGGCGCGCTCTCCGCTATCCTTGCGGCGTGGAGCCCGTCGGCTGCTCTCTCTGCTGGCGCTCGTGCCTGTCGCCCGCCTGCTGCTTTTCGTGGGCCGCGTGCGCGCGGTCATCAAAGCGGCCGAAGATCATCTTCCCCGCCGTCGTCTGCAGCACACTCGTCACCGAGATATCCACCGTCTTCGAGATCATGCGCTTGGCGTTGTCCACCACCACCATGGTCCCGTCGTCGAGGTACGCCACTCCCTGGTTGTACTCTTTCCCTTCCTTCAGGATGAATACGCGCATCGTCTCGCCGGGCAGCACCACCGGCTTCAGCGCATTCGCCAGTTCGTTGATATTCAACACGTCCACGCCGTGAAGCTGCGCCACCTTGTTGAGGTTGAAATCGTTCGTGACAATCTTGCAGTTGTATAGCTTCGCCAGTTCGATCAACTTCATGTCCACGTCGCGAACCTGCGGAAAGTCTTCCTCGACAATCTGCACCGTCAACTCGGTCATCTTCTGAATCCGCTGCAGAATGTCGAGACCACGCCGCCCCCGGTTCCGCTTCATCGAGTCCGCCGAATCCGCCACCAACTGCAGTTCCCGCAACACAAATTGCGGAATCACCAGGCTGCCGTCGAGGAAACCCGTTTCCGCAATGTCGGCGATACGGCCGTCGATGATCACACTCGTATCCAGAATCTTGAACGAGTGCTTCGGCATCTTCTCGGTCCCGAATACCCCTCCGAGCGCCGCCAGATTCAGCATGTCCCCCTTGTTGGCGCCCACAATCAGACCCACATACGTCATGAACAGCAGAACACAGAGTTGCAGAAAAGGAGCCGTCGTCGAACTCTGCGGCATCGCTTCCCGCAATACCAGCGAGATAAGGTATGCGCCGAAAATACCCAGAACACTCCCCGCCGCCGCCCCGATCAGCCGCTTCAGGCTGACCTGTTTCACGCGGATTTCAAAAAGGACAATCGAGACTCCACAGGCCAATCCCAGTACCGCCGCCGGAATGCCCGGGAGTCCAAATGGTTTTAGGAAAAATGCTGAAAGGGTTATGAGGGCTATGAAGATAAACCGTATGAGATGCAGGTCATTCACATTTCCATCCCTCCTCCGGATGGCTGGAACTGCCCTTCGTGGAGATATTTCGGACTTGAGTATAACATCCCGCTATCACCCCATGCGATGTGGGAGGGATTGCGCGCTGGGCGGAGGATTCGAGACGAAACCGGCCTGAACGGCGGATTACAGTGCTTTCGCCAACTCCTCGGCGAAAGCGCTTTGAGGCGCCGGTTGCCTGCCTTTCTTGTGTTTCTTGCCGCCACGTTTAGGACGGTCGGCGCTGTTTGCCGCGGGTGCTTGTCCCATCGGGGGACGGGAACCCTTCGGCCTGGGGGGTTGTGCGGGATTTGCCCTCAGAATCCGGTCTTCCAGCGGCGCGCGATCGAAGCGCCGGATGATCGATTCCATCTCCTCCTGATTGGGAGCATCGATAAAGGCGAAGCCTTTGGACTCCTGGGTCTCCGGATTTCGGATGACCTTGACGTCATCCGCGACGAGACTTTCCGCGCGCAGCCACGCCAGAATGTCGTCTTTGGTAACCCAGGTAGGCAGGTTGCCGAGAAAAACGGTGAAACTCATTCGGTGGTGTTATTTCACTCCGTAGGGGATTGTGTTGGTGGGCCCGTCCGTGGACGCAGTCCATCAGAGCAATTCAATCGTATCATAGCTACCGTCGCCTCGCAAAGAGTACGGACGTGCGGCGCCGCTCTAAACGCAAGCAAAGCAGGGTCTTGTGAATTCTTTCGCTCTCGCGTGACAGCGCGCCGTCAACACGCGTTGGCGCGAGGATCGATTCTTCTAGCTCGCCGTCGCGGCAATCTGATACCGCGAGAGCAGACGGTCTTCGAAACCGTACTCCGGCTGCTGTTTCGGCCGCTTGCGCTGGTACCAGCGGTAGGTCTGCCTCAATCCCTCGGCAAACGCCGTGGGTTTGAATCGCAATACGCGCTGCGCCTTGCTGATCACCTGCGTGATTGCCGGCATGTCGAAGTACACCCCGAAATAGAGCGGATGCGTCATCGCGTTTCCACCAGCCTGCAGAATCCGCTCCCGCGGAATCCGCACCATCGATGGTTTCCTTCCCGCCGCTTCCGCCAGCGCCTGCACCACTTCCGTCTGCGTCAGCGGCCGCGCGTTGGCGATGTTGAACGCATGCCCCACCGCGGCCGGCTCCTCCACCGCCCTCATGCAAGCCCACACCAGATCGTTCACATAGACGAACTGCATCAGCCGCCGGCCGTCTCCTGGGATGATTACCGGCCGTCCATCCCGGATGCGATCCCAGAAGAACGCCTCCCGGTAGAACGGATTGGCCGGACCATAGATGTAGGGAGGCCGCAGCGTCACCACCGGCGTCCCGTACCGCTGATGCATCCGGAACAGCATCCGCTCCGTCATCGCCTTGTTCCGCACGTACGCGTCCGGATGCTCATCCGGAGCCAGCGCGTCGCCTTCGTGATGATTCAATCCATCACCGTAGGCCGCCACGCTCGACATGAACACGTACCGCTTGAGCTGGCTGCCGCAGGCTTTCACCGTGGCTTCCACCTGCGCCGCCGTCGTGCCTCGCTGCCAGTCGTAAACGTTGTCGAAGACGACGTCGAAATTCGTGCCTGCCAGCGCGCGCTTCACCTCGGATGGCTGGTTCCGGTCCGCCATCAGGTTTCCAACTTTTTTTCCCAGGTCATGTTCCGGCCTCCGGTGCATCACCCAGACTTCGTGGCCCTCTTTCATCAGGCTCTGCACCAGTGTGCGGCCTATGAAGAGGGTTCCACCAATGACGAGCACTTTCATACGTGGACACAACTCCCGTGGCCCGGAGCTCCCCCATTCGTTTTCCCACTGTTGCCCGCTGCCGCAGCGGTTTCCCGTTTGAATTCGACGGGGGTCCTTCCGGCCCTAATCGTAATACTCCAGTCCAAGATGCGTGATCAGATCCTCGCCTCGCATCCAGCGCAGCGTGTTCTTCAGCTTCATCAACTGGATAAAGATGTCATGCTCCGGGTACAGCCCCGGAGCCGTCATCGGAGCCTTGAAGTAGAACGACAGCCACTCCTGAATCCCCTTCAACCCCGTCCGTTGCGCCAGGTCCATGAACAGGATCAGATCCAACACCAGGGGCGCCGCCAGAATCGAATCGCGGCACAGAAAATCGATCTTGATCTGCATCGGATAGCCCAGCCATCCGAAAATATCGATGTTGTCCCACCCCTCCTTGGCATCCCCGCGCGGCGGATAATAGTTGATCCTCACCGCGTGATACAGGTCCTTGTACAGGTTCGGATAGAGATGCGGCTGCAGGATCTGCTCGAGCACCGACAGCTTCGTCTCCTCTTTCGACTTGAACGACCCGGGATCCTCCAGCACCTCGCCGTCCCGGTTCCCCAGTATGTTCGTCGAAAACCAGCCGTGTACCCCCAGCATCCTCGCCTTGAACCCGGGAGCGAGAAGCGTCTTCATGAACGTCTGACCGGTCTTGAAGTCCTTCCCGCAGACCGGCACTCCGCGGTCGCGCGACAGATCGAGCAGCGCCGGAAAATCATGCGTCAGGTTCGGCGCCCCGTTCGCAAACGGAACTCCGCTCTTGAGCGCCGCATAGGCGTATATCTGGCTGGGCGCGATCTCCGGATCGCTCCTCCGCAATCCTTCCTCGAACTTGCTCAAGGACTGGTGCACCTCGGTCGGACGGTGGAACACCTCCGTCGAACCGCACCAGATCATCACCAGCCGCGAGCAGTCGTTGGCTTTGCGAAAGCCCGCGATGTCCGCCATCAACGCTTCCGCCTTGTCCATCTTCGAACCGGTCGTCTTCACGTTCGGCCCGTGAATCCGGCGTACGTAGTCCTGCTCGAACACCGCCGGCATCGGCTTGATCCGCTGCAGCGGCTCCTTGATCTTCTCAAGCAGTCCCGCCTCGAGCACCTTCGCGTTCGCCGCCGCTTCGTAGGCAGTATCGGGATAGATGTCCCAACCACCGAAAACCAGGTCGTTCAAACCCGCCAGCGGCACAAAGTCCTTGATGTATGGCGACCGGCCGTCGGTTCGTTTTCCGAGCCGGATCGTCGCCATCTGCGTTAACGATCCGACCGGTTGCCCGAGGCCTCTCTTTACGGCTTCCACACCGGCGATAAATGTTGTGGAAACGGCGCCTATGCCTGGGATCAGTACTCCTAGTTTTCCTTCCGCCGGAGCAACGTTCACGGGATTCTGGGTTGGCAAACTTCGAGGGCTCCTTCTCAGCTAAGGACGCACCACCCGGCGAGCGTGCCGCCTGCTTTTTCCGAAGGGATAGGAAAGTGCGTCAAATGTTATACTAGCATCTTGCATGCCCGATCGCGCGGTTACCATGATACACACAGTTATCGCGGACGACGAGCAACTCGCCTGTGACGAACTCCTCTACCTTCTGAAGCAATTCCCCGAAATCGAAATCCATGGCGTCGGACGCAACGGCATTCAGGCCCTCGGCCTCGTCGAGGAGTTCGAGCCGGATCTCGTCTTCCTCGATGTCCAGATGCCCGGCATGGACGGCATGAGCGTTATCCGCCAGTTGCGCGACCGCCAGGCCTCCCTCCCCTACTTCGTCCTCGTCACCGCCTTCGAAAACTACGCCGTCGAGGCCTTTCGTCTCGAAGCCACCGACTATCTCCTCAAACCCGTCGATAAGGACCGCCTCGCCGAGACAATCGAACGCGTCCGCCGCGTCATTCTCGACCGGCAAATCGAGCCGCCCGGAACCCCGCCCGCGCACAAACCCGCTTTCCAGCGCAACAAAGTCCTCATCAAAAGCGGAGCCCGGAATTTCATCGTCGACGCGCACGATATCATCTACGCCACCATCGAGGACGGCCTCATCACCGTCGTCGCCACGAACCTCGAAGGTGAGTCCAACTACCGCACCATCGAGGAACTGCAGTCCAACCTCGACCCCGACCTCTTCTGGCGCGCTCACCGCTCCTATCTTGTCAATATCAACCGCATCCGTGAGGTCGTGCCATGGTTCAAGTCCAGCTATCAGCTCCGCATGGACGACAAGAAACAGTCCGAAATCCCCGTCAGCCGCGTCCAGACCAAACGGCTTCGCACCCTCCTCAAGCTCTAGCCCTTCTCACCGCATGATGCCCGTGTGCCCGGTCGAATACCGTCCGGGCTGCGGCCATACGCATAACCCGTGCGGGTTGCGCCCCACCTTGATCTTCGCCAGCAGCTTGCCGTCCGTTGTGTCAATTGCGTAAACCACGTGGTGGTACCGCCCCGATACCCAGAAGATCTTGCCGTCCGCCGACAAGTTCCCCATATCCGGACTCCCTCCTCCCGGTATCTGCCACTTCTTCACTTCCTTCCGGCTCGCCAAATCGATGAGACTCACACTGCCTTCTCCGCGGTTTGTCACGTACATGTACTTGAAGTCCTTGCTCACATACAGCCCGTGCGCCCCTTTCCCCGTCGGAATGAATCCGATTACCCGGAACGCGTCCCCATCAATCAGGTGGACTCCGTTGGCGTCCATGTCCGCCACATAGAAAACCTTCCCGTCCGGCGACGCCTTCACGTCCTGGGGCATGCCGCCTCCTGGAGTCGACAGCGCCCCGAGCACCTTCCGGTTCGCCACGTCCACCTTCACCAGTTGCCCCGAAAATTCGCAGGTCGCAATCAGATACCTTCCGTCAATTGAAAAGTCGATGTGATCCACCCCGCGGCATGGCACCGGAAGCGATTGCTTCAGTTCGAACGTGTGCGGGTCCCGGAAATCCAGCCTCTTCTTACGCTCCGCCACCACGATCGCGAACTTCCCGTCCGGCGTGAAGTACATGTTGTAGGGATCGTCCACCTTCAGCGTCTTTACGAACTTTCCCGTGTAGGGGTCAATCACGGATAACGTATCGCTCAGGTCATTGGTCGCGTATAAAGTCTTCAGGTCATAGGACGGCACCACATGCTGCGGTTCCTTCCCTACCCGGAACGTATCCACCACCCGCATCTTCGCCGGATCTATCACGCTGACCGAATTTCCCCCCGCGTTGGGAACGTAGATCAGCTCTTTCTGCCCCTTCACCGCCGGACTCATCTTATCCGCCGTTGTCTCCGAATACATGTTGCCCGGATCCACCACCGGCGGCATGCCGGGCAACAGATCCAGTTTTCGCGGAGCGGCAGTCTCTCTGTCCGCGCTCGCCACGCCCTTCGGTTCACCCCCGCACCCCGCCGTCGCCGCAAGAAGCAGAATGCATCCAAGTCCCGCTCTACGATTACTCATCGCAACCCTTCCTGGTTGGAGTATACCGTCTGCCGTCCTACACTGGCTCGCACCTTCCACGCCTCACCTGTGGTAACATTTGACCTTTGCCCCTTCCGTAGGGTTTCTCCCTCACCTGGGTTGTTCGTCGTGCTAACTGAAGTTCTTCCCGACTAGGAGTTGTTTTTCATGGAGTACAAGCCTGAAATTCTGCAATTGGCCACCCTTCGCCAAAGTAAGGGTATCTCTCTCGAGACGATTGCCGATCAGACCAAGATTTCCTGCTACTACCTCAAAGCCATAGAAGACCTCGACCTCGATAAACTGCCAGGCGGCATCTATCGCGACAATTTTCTCCGCCAGTACGCCAAGACCATCGACGAAGACTTGGCTGACGACCTGAATCGCAAACTCATCAAAGCGGCCCGTGAAGCGGCCCAGATCCAGGTGGCCGCCGCAAACGCCGGAACCGTCCGCCGCACCGTCAAGGAGATCATTGCCCGCGGAGCCGCCCTCGCCTTTCTCCTGGGACCGGCAGGCGCCTTTTCCGGCGGCAACCAGGCCGCTATCGCGCAATCCGCGGTCCGCAAAGATGATCCCCGCTACCGCGCCCTCCGGAACTTCTTCCAGACTCATCAATGCCCCATCAGTGACCTGACAGGCGATTTCCTCACCGCCGCCGACAGGAACGGACTCGACTGGCGTCTTCTGCCAAGCATCGTCTTCCTCGAATCAAGCGGAGGCAAGTACCTGCAGGGAAAGAATCTCATGGGTTGGGGTTCCGGCAAGTCCAGGTTCCGGACCGCCCGCCAGGGCATCCACTATGTCGCCGAGCGCCTCGCCAAGTCGCCCATCTACGCCGGCAAGGATATCCGCGCCAAACTGCGGCTCTACAATCCGGCGCGCAAGGACTACGCCACTCGAGTCATGGCTGTGATGGAACAACTCAGCCCCAATCTCGTCGCCACCCGCTAGCCGCCGTGTCCGTTTTCGAGCACCCTGAAAAACCCGCGCAGCCGCCGGCCGGGTTCGATACCATGGAGTTCTCGGGATATGAAAATTTCCGTCGGAGCCGACCATGCCGGTTACGAACTGAAAGAGGAGATTCGCCGCCGTTTGTCCGCGCTCGGCCATGAAGTTCTCGACCGCGGAGCCTCCGGAGCCGAATCCACCGACTATCCGGACTACGCCATCCTTGTGGCGGAGGACGTCAGCCAGGGCCGCGCCGAGCGCGGCATCCTGATCTGTTCCACCGGCATCGGCATGTCCATCACCGCCAACAAGGTAGCGGGCGTTCGGGCCGCTCTCGCCTGGAACGCGGATGTCGCGCGCCTTACCCGCGAGCACAACGACGCCAACATCCTCGCCATCGGAGCCCGCTACACCACCATCGACCAGGCCTCCGAACTTACAGAAATCTTTCTCGGCGCCGGTTTCCTCGGGGGCCGTCATGCCCGCCGGGTCGGCAAGATTGCCGCCGTCGAACGGCGCGCCGATGCAATCCAAGGAGACATTGATTAGAATGACCGAACAGGAACGAATGGCCAGGCCTCTGGCCGTGGTCGATCCGGAGATTTCCGACGCTATCCGCGCCGAAGTCGAGCGCCAGAACTCCGGCCTCGAACTCATCGCCAGCGAGAACTTCACCTCCGAGGCGGTCCTCGAAGCCACGGCCAGCGTCTTCACCAACAAGTACGCCGAAGGATACCCCGGCAAGCGCTACTATGGCGGCTGCGAAGTCACCGACATTGTCGAAAACCTCGCGCGCGACCGTGTCAGAAAACTCTACCGCGCCGAATACGCCAATGTTCAGCCCCATTCCGGCTCCCAGGCCAACCAGGCCGCCTATGCCGCCGTCCTCTCCCCGGGCGACACCATCCTCGGCATGAACCTTGCCCACGGCGGTCATCTCACCCATGGCCACCACCTCAACTTCTCCGGCAAGACCTACAAAGTCGTTCCTTACGGCGTGCGGAAGGAAGACGAAACCATCGACTACGACGAACTCGCCCGCCTCGCCGCCGAGCACAAACCCAAAATGCTCATCGCCGGAGCGAGCGCCTATCCCCGCATCATCGACTTCCGGAAATTCCGCGAAGTGGCCGATTCGGTGGGAGCCATCTTCCTTGTCGACATGGCTCACTTCTCCGGCCTCGTCGCCGCCGGCATCTATCCCAATCCCTGCGATTGGGCCGATATCGTCACCTCCACCACCCACAAGACTCTCCGCGGTCCCCGCGCCGGACTCATCCTCGCCAGGGAAAAATACGGAGCCGCCATCGACAAGAGCCTCTTTCCCGGCATCCAGGGCGGCCCCCTCGTGCATGTCATCGCCGCCAAGGCCGTCGCGTTCCTCGAAGCCATGTCCCCCGATTTCGTCGACTACCAGAAGCAGGTCGTCCGCAACGCCCAGGCGCTCGCCGCTTCGCTTTCCGAACAGGGCTTCCGTATTGTCTCGGGTGGAACCGACACCCATCTCCTGCTCGTTGACATATTCGCGAAAGGCGTCCGCGGCAGGGAGGCCGAAAAAGCCCTCGACCGCGCCCACATCACCGTCAACAAGAACGCCATCCCCTTCGACGTCAACCCCCCGCTCAATCCGAGCGGCATTCGCCTCGGCAGTCCCGCCGTCACCACCCGGGGGTTCCGCGAGGCGGAGATGCGCGAGGTCGGCCTCCTCATCGCCGAAGTCCTCTCGAATCTCACCAACGAAGATGTCATCGCCTCGGTCGCCCGCCGCGTCGGAGCCCTCACCGCGCGGTTCCCGCTCTATCCCTGGAAGGCCGCTCCGCTGACCGCCTCCCGCTGACGTACCCGCATGCCTCTCCGGATTGCGATCGACGCCCGGCATGTCCGCGATTTCGGCGTCGGCACGTATATTCGCAACCTGATGCAGGCATTGGGCAAGCTCGACAGCGAGAATCAGTACATCCTCGTCGCTCACAAGTCCGATTCCGGGCTCCTGACCGGCCTTCCCGCCAACTTCACTCTCACCTGGTTGGAAGGCCGTGACACCGAGTTTTCAGACCATTTCTCCTTCCCCCTCTTCCTCCACAGCCTCCACGCGGATCTGTTTCACATCCCGATTACCATCGTCCCTTTCTTCATGCCCCGCCCCTACGTCGTCACCGTGCATGACGTCAGCCGGCTCATGTTTGACTACCCCGAGGGCTGGCGCTATGACTTACGCCGCTACCGGTTCCGGCGCGGACTCATGCGCGCCGATACGATAATCGCCGTTTCCCTGGCCACCAAGACCGACGTCGAAGGCTTGCTCGACATCCCCGCCGAGCGCATCCGGCTCATCTACAACGCTCCTGACCCTCGTTTCTTCGAGCATGAACCTCCCGCCGACGCTCGCGCCGCCGGACCCGAAATCCTTACCCTCGAACGCCGCCGCATCCTCGAACGCTACCAGATCACCTGCCCGTTCCTTCTGTATGCCGGAACCATCCGTCCCCAGAAGAACATCCCGCGCCTGGTCGAAGCCTTCGCCGTTCTCCGCGGCGAACTCGAATCTCATCCTATTTATAAGGACCTCCGTCTCGTCATCATCGGCGACGAAATCTCGCGCTACCCGAGCGTGCGCCGCGCGGTCGTCCAGACCCGTATGGCCAACGCCGTACGGTTTCTCGGCTTTGTCCCCTTCGACACCCTGCGCGTGTTTTACGAAGCAGCCACCGTTTTCGTCTTCCCCTCTCTGTACGAAGGATTCGGCCTTCCGCCTCTTGAAGCCATGGCCTGCGGAACCCCGGTCGTCTCATCCAACGTCAGTTCGCTGCCTGAAGTCGTCGGCGACGCCTCCATGGTCGTGAACCCCGAAAATGTCTTCGATATCGCCCGCGGCATCAAGGAGGTTCTGTTGGATCACGAACTCCGCGAGCGGCTCATCATCGCCGGCCTGCGCCAGGCCCGCCGCTTCAGTTGGGAGCGAACCGCGCGCGAAGTTCTCGATACCTACCGCAACAGTGCCCGCATGCATCCCCGCCGGTAGAGACAATCGCCTCAGCAGGCCGCCGGCCGGATCCCCGTCGCGCTCGTGCGGATGCGGTACAACCCCGTCCGCGCCGTAATGTACAAGGTCCGCGCGTCCGCCTCACCCCAATGCAGGTTCGCCGGAATCTCCGGAGTCACGATCACCCCCAGGCGCTTTCCCTCCGGGTTGAACACGTGCGTCCCCCCCGGACCCGTGCAGTACAGGTTCCCTTTCGTGTCGAGTTTCATCCCGTCCGGCAGTCCGCCCTCCTGCAGGTGGGTAAGGTCCGCGAACAACTCCCCATCCGCCAGCGTGCCGTCTTCCCGCACCGCGAACCGCATCCAGATCTTCCGGTTCGGATCGGAATTCCCCACGTACATGTGCTTCTCATCCGGTGTGAACATCAGGCCGTTCGGCCGTGTCAGATCCTTGTACAGCAGCGTCAGCACGCCATCCTTCAGCCGGTAGACTCCGTTATAATTCAGCTCTTTCTTAGGGTCCTGGTCCTGCCCCACCAATCCGTACGGCGGGTCCGTGAAGTACATGGCTCCGTCGGACTTGTACACCACGTCGTTCGGACTGTTCAACCTCTTCCCGCCCTCGTGCGAAACCAGCACCGTCAGCGAACCGTCCTTCTCGAGTCGCGTCACCCTGTGGTTGCCATGTTCGCAGATCGTCAGCCGCCCCTCGTGGTCGAGCGTCAATCCGTTGGATCCGATGAAAGCCCCTTTCGGCGCCCCCGTTCCGTCAAAACCGCTCGGCTTGCGGAACACTGTCACCTCCCCGGATGGAACCCACTTATAAATCGTGTTCTCCGGAATATCGCTGAACAGCAGATATCCTTCGCGAAACCATATGGGACCTTCCGTGAACGTGAATCCCCCCGCCAGTTTTTCGATAACGGCATCCCGGGGAATCAGTTCGTCAATGGCCGGATCAAATCGTTGCACCTCGCCGGCCGGGCTTGTGGCGCCTTGGCTCATGGATAGTCCTGCTCCTTGCTTCTCTTTCGAATTAGACTGCGCAAACACCCGATTCTATCGTGAAACCAACCCGTTGCGTTGAGCTTCTCCTCCGCGCCGTGCTAAACTCTAAAAAGTTCGCTCCACTTCAAGCGGGGACGTAGTTCAGCTGGTTAGAACGCCGGCCTGTCACGTCGGAGGTCGCGGGTTCGAGCCCCGTCGTCCCCGCCATTTCTTTTCCGCATTTTCCCCTTATCCTCCAGGCATTTGGTGATCCCGCGCCGTTTCGAACCAACGGGAATACGGGAACGGCGCCGGCTACAGGGCCATGGTCTTCAGGTATTCCCGGAACGCGCCGCCGAGATCATGCCGCCGAAGCGCAAATTCCACCGTCGCCTGAAGAAACCCCAACTTATCCCCGGCATCATAGCGCTTCCCCTCGAACTTCAGTCCGTACACCGGACGGTTGCGCAGATGATGCTTGATGGCGTCGGTAAGCTGAATTTCGCCGCCTTTGCCCGGAGGGATGGATTCGATCGATTCGAAGATTTCCGGCGTGAGAATGTAGCGCCCGATGATGGCGAGATTCGATGGGGCATCTCCGGGCTTGGGTTTCTCCACCATGTTGTGGATGCGGAAGAGCCGGCCTCCCATTCCGTTATGCGCCACCGGATCGGCATCCACCACGCCATACGCTGAGATCTCCGGGCCGTCCACTTCCATCAGGGCAAGGACGGAAGCGCCGTAAAATTCATGGATATCGAGAAGCTGCCGCAGGCATGGGATTTCCGCGTCGATGATGTCGTCGGAGAGCACGACGGCAAAGGATTCAGGACCCACCAGTTCCTTGGCGCGAAGCACCGCATGCCCTAAGCCGAGGGCTTCCTTCTGACGGATGTAGGAGACATCGATCATGTCCGAGATGCCGCGAACACTGGCCAGCAGGTCCCGTTTGCCGCGCGTCTCGAGAAGGTGCTCCAGTTCGAAGCTGACATCGAAGTGATCTTCGATCGCGCTTTTTCCCCTGCCCGTCACGATGATGATGTTGTGAATGCCTGAGTGGATGGCCTCTTCGACTCCGTATTGAATGAGAGGTTTGTCCACAAGAGGCAGCATCTCCTTGGGTTGCGCCTTCGTGGCGGGAAGAAACCGGGTGCCAAGACCCGCGGCGGGAAAGACCGCTTTACGCACTTTGGAAACCATCGTATGTATTGTAGCGAGCGGCGGTTGCGGAACGTTGCCGCCGAATAGTACTACGAGGACTATACTGTTAGGTATAGTGCCGGGCGGCAGTCCGGCGTTTTTCTCCCCACACTCTGCAGGATGGAGGCAAGTCCCGTCATGGTGCGCAAACGAGTGGGGTTGTTCCTTATCCGGGTTGCCTTTCTGTTTCAGACAGTCCTGGCGGGGTCCATCCAGCCCGAACTGCCGTCGTCTTCGGACTTCGATACCGTGCGGGCAGCGCTGAAAATTACCTTCCCCGATCCGGATCTCCGGCTCAGCGGCCCGGCCGCGCCCGTTCCCGGGTGCGGTCCGGAAACGGCCATGAATGAGACGCTGCAGGGAAATCCGTTGAAGATCTGTGAGACTTCTGGGTTGGCGCCTTTGCGGGGGGAGCCTTCGGGCAATGCGCCAAGGTTGTCCTTTCCGATGGAGTTGGTGGCCGGGATGCTTGTGACATTGGGTCTGGTGGCGCTGGCGGCTACCATGTGGCAAGCATTGACGTTGACTGAGAAACAGTAGAGGAGAACACCGCCGCGCCGCGGAGGGTGATCATTTCCAGGCCCAGGCGAGGACGGCGGCGCCGGCAAATAGGCGATAGATGGCGAATGGAACGAAGCCGTGCTTCCTGACCCAATGCATGAACCAGGCCACCACGCCCCAGGCTACGAAGAACGAGACAGCGAAGCCGATGGCGAGGATGGTGATGCCATGGGCATCGAAGTGGAGCGCTCCGGAGTTGCCGCTCTCCTCGGGATGGCGAATAAACTTCAAGAGGTCGTAGCCGGTGGCGGCCACCATCGTTGGGATGGAGAGCAGAAATGAAAATTCGAGCGCGGTCGTGCGCGACAGGCCGGCGAGTTCTCCCGCCGTGATGGTGGCCATCGATCGCGAGGTGCCGGGGAAAACGGGCGCGAGCGTTTGCATGAGGCCGATCCAGACAGCCTGGGCAGGCGTGATAGATTCAACGTCCCCCGGCCGGGGAAGATTCCCGTACCTGGCATCGACCACCCACATGATGACGCCGCCGGCGATGAGAGATGCCCCCATGATGGGAAGGCTCTCCAGATGTTTTCCGATAATCTTCGAGACAAGCAGGGACGGCACAGCCGTGCAGACGAACGCGAGCAGGGTCAGCGTCAGAGGATGAGTGAGCGGAGTGCGGTCCCCGCGGATTCCTTTGGGGAACGTGACCAGGAACTCCTTGATGCGGCGGTGGAAGTAGATGGGGAGGCAGAGAATGGCGCCAAGCTGGATGACGATCGAGAACATCTTCCAGTAGCCGTCCGACAGGTCGATGCCGAGCAAGGCCTCCGTGATGCGGAGATGGGCGGTGGAACTGACCGGGAGGTATTCGGTAAGTCCCTCGATTACGCCCAGGAGGAAGGAGAGCAGGTAGTCGTTCATGTGAAGTGGCGGGGCTTTGACGACGCGCGTTAACCACGCCCGGCAAAGGGCATCTTGGTAGCCATGACGGTCATGAATTGAACATTCGCGTCGAGAGGGAGACTGGCCATGTAGACGATGGCGTCAGCCACGTGCTGGACGTTCATGCGGGGTTCCACCATCATGAGGCCGTTGGCCTGCGGAACGCCGGCCGTCATGCGTTCGGTCATTTCGGTGGCGGCATTGCCGATGTCGATCTGGCCGCAGGCGATATCGTTCTTCCGTCCGTCAAGGGAGATGCACTTGGTGAGTCCGGTGATGGCGTGCTTGGTGGCGGTGTAGGGGGCGGAGTTGGGGCGCGGCGTGTGCGCGGAGATGGACCCGTTGTTGATGATACGGCCACCGCGCGGCGCCTGGGCCTTCATGATCCGGATGGCTTGCTGCGCGCAAAGGAAGGCTCCGGTGAGGTTGACCGCGACCACCGCGTTCCATTGCTCCAGGGTGAGATCCTCCATGGGAACAGCGGGGGCGCCGATGCCGGCATTGTTGAAAAGCAGGTCCAGGCGGCCGAACTCCTGGTGGGCGCGCGCAAAGAGAGCAGCCACGGAATCCGGGTCGCTGATATCCGTGGGAACAACGAGCATCCTGCCGTCCGGGCCGGCGAGGGAAGCGGTTTTCTCGAGTTCGGCGCGGCGGCGTCCGGCGAGAGTGACGGAATAGCCGGCCGCCTGAAGGGCAACGGCAACGGCGCGCCCGATGCCGCT
The DNA here is from genome assembly GCA_019187195.1 of Bryobacteraceae bacterium. Lineage (GTDB taxonomy): Bacteria > Acidobacteriota > Terriglobia > Bryobacterales > Bryobacteraceae > CADEFT01. The sequence continues at coordinate 810 of JABAQT010000043.1, read as the reverse complement.
TCCGGCGCCGGTGACGAGAGCGATTCTTGATGGACTGGAGGACATGACTCCTTTCTAATATCCGTGATTGACGCGGCTGAGCGCCAGTAGGGCGAATTCGGAAAGACGAGTAGAGAACTTCCGGTATTGCGATGCGCGCGGAGGAAACTTAGAATCCCGCTATGACCAGAATCCGAGTGATTGCCGTATTCTCATTCCTGCTGATGGCCGTGGGCGTTGCCATCGCACAGAGGCCAAGGCAGAACGTGTCCCCCGTAAGGCACCCCAACCTCGCCGCGGCGCAGCGTTTGAGCCGCCAGGCGTGGGAAAAGATCGAGGACGCGCAAAGGGCGAATGAATGGGACCTCGAGGGTCACGCCAGGAAGGCGAAGGAACTGCTGGATCAGGTGAACAGAGAACTGAAACTGGCGGCGGAAGCGTCGAACCGGCGGTAGGCGCGAAGACGCCGGGAATCTTTTGCCAGAGAGTTGACCAACACCCTACCCTGGGCTACCATGAATGTGCGGGGTGGAGCAGTCTGGTAGCTCGTTGGGCTCATAACCCAAAGGTCGTAGGTTCAAATCCTACCCCCGCAACCAACCTCCTTCCTCCCCATTCCAATTCCTTCCAAAAGACACCGGGAACTAGGCAAGTGAGCATTGTTCACCGGCTCGCCTTATGTCGCTCATCTTGCTCTGTTGGCTCGGCCAAACCCATCGTGCGGCATTCTCGTCAACTCCTGATCCGCGGACGCGCGGCGCACCTGGCCGCATGACCTGCTCCGCGATTCACACCAGCAGACGCGATCGAGTCTTTGGACAACGGCGAGCC
>JABAQT010000004.1:93332-108031 GCA_019187195.1 Bryobacteraceae bacterium | reverse complement strand
GCCCTGATGGCCGGATACCCCCGCCTGATCCCTAGACTGTTGTGGCCGGAAGCTGCTGATTGGCTATCCTGTGGGCATGATACTGTGTTTGACGGGAATCCTCGCCGCCATGACGCTCACCGCACAGACCATTCAGGTCCATGGACATCGCGGAGCGCGAGCCATGCGCCCCGAAAACACTCTTCCCGCCTTTGAATACGCCATCCAGGCAGGGGCCGACGTCCTTGAACTCGACCTCGCCGTCACCAGTGACAATGTCCTCGTCGTCTCCCATGACTCATCGATCAATCCAAAGCTCTGCGAAGGGCCTGGCAAACCGCGGCCCATCCATCAGATGACCCTCGTCGAACTCCGCCAATGGGACTGCGGCGGGAAAAGGAATCCGTCGTTCCCCATGCAGCAGACTGTTCCAGGAACCCGGATACCCACTCTCGATGAGGTGCTGGCGCTGGCGCCCCGGGGCAACTTTCACTTCAACATCGAAACCAAGATCGATCCCTCCAGGCCCGAGTTGGCGCCTCCGCCCGCCGAATTCGCCCGCCTCCTCGCCGGAGCCATTGAAAAGCACCATCTTCGCTCCCGTGTCATCGTCCAGTCCTTCGACTTTCGCACTCTTCGTGAAATGAAGAAACTACTCCCCGATGTCCGCCTCTCCGCCCTCTACCAGACGGGGCTGAAAGACTTTCTCGCCATCGCCCGCGAATCCGGCGCCGGCATCGTCTCTCCCCACTACTCCCTCGTCACCCCCTCCCGCGTCGCCGAAGCCCATGCCGCCGGTCTCCAGATCGTCCCTTGGACCGCCAACACTCCCTCCCAATGGGACAAACTCATCGCCGCCAAGGCCGACGCCATCATCACCGACGATCCCGCCGCCCTCATCGCCTACCTGAAGGAAAAAGGACTGCGCTAAGACGCGTGCGTCAATATCGCGCGCGTGTGAAGTCTTCTGTTGACACCGGATACCGTCGCGGTTAGTATTCGATCACGGGTCCAGCACAACCATGCAAAGGAGAGAGTTCGTTCTGGGAAGCGCGGCGCTCATGACGCCCCCGGGCGGGCGGCGGATTCGTATTGCGTTCCTTGGCGCGAGCCATCCGCACGCCGGCGCGAAGGTGTTCATCACCCGGGACTCCGCCGATTGGGAACTGGTTGGGGTTTGTGAACCGGATCACGCGGTGATGGCGCGCTACGCGCGGGCGGGCGTCGCGGAGTTGACACGGGAGCGAGTGCTCGGAGACCCGTCGATCGAAGTGGTTGCGGTCGGCTCGGACGTGCCCCGGCATGCCTCCGACGCCAGGGCCGCGCTCGAGGCCGGCAAGCACATCCATTGGGAGAAGCAACCGGCCACCAACATGGCCGAATTCCGTGCCGTCCTCGATGTGGCCGCCCGCGGGAACCTTCTCTACCAGATGGGATACATGTGGCGGCACAATCCGGCGATCAACGCCGCGCTCGAGGCGGCGCGCGCGGGTTGGCTGGGGGAGATATTCTTCGTGCGCGGCACTATGAACACGCAGATTGGAGAGGAAATGCGCCGGGCGGAGGCGCGCTTCCCGGGCGGCCAGATGTTCGACCTCGCCGGCCACATGCTCGATCCCATGGTGCGGTTGATGGGCCGTCCGGAGCGCGTCACGCCGTACCTGAAGAGGGGACTCCGTTCCGACGACACGCTAATGGATAACACGCTCGCCGTGCTCGAATGGCCCCGGGCGATCGGCGTCTTCAGCAGCGCTTCGATGCAACCTCGCTTCCAACCCTACCGGACACTCGAGTTCGTTGGCACGAAAGGGACCGCGGTGGCGCAACCCATCGAACCGCCGTCGCTGCGCATGGACCTGACCTCGGCGGCGGGGCCCTACCAGGCTGGTGTACAGACTGTCTCTTATACATACACGCGGTATGTGGACGATTTCGCGGAGTTGGCGGCCGCCGTGAGGGGCGACAGGAAATTGCCTGTGACTCCCGAGGAGGAACTGGCCGTGCAGGAAACGTTGCTGCGCGCGAGCGGAATGGAGAAGTAGCGGACATTTCATTTTCAGGAGGAAGGCGATGATTACATCGCGTCGAAGTTTCGCCGGAGCGCTTGGCGCGGCATCCTACCAGCGCGTCAAGGGAGCCAATGAGCGCCTCCAGGTTGCCTGCATCGGCTGTGGCATCATCGCCGGACACCACCTGAGGCACCTGAAAGCCGCGCCCGATGTCGACCTCGCCGCAATGTGCGACGCCTACCTGCCGAGAGCCGAAAAGTACGCTGCCATGTTCAATCCGCGGGCAAAGGTCTGGCAGGATTTTCGCCGCGTCCTCGAGGATAAGGACATTCAGGCCGTCTTCATCTGTACGCCGCCCCACTGGCATGCGCTGATGACCATCATGGCCTGCGCCGCCGGCAAGGACGTGTACGTGGAAAAGCCGATGACGGTGTTTGTCAGGGAAGGGAACTGGGTGATGGAGGCCGTGCGCCGCTACAATCGCGTGGTGCAGGTGGGAACGCAGCAACGCTCGCTGCCGCACTACCAGCGCGCCGCCACCGATTTGCTCCGCGGATATCTCGGCAAGATCGCCAGCATCCGCTCCGGCGCCGTGCGCAATGTGACGCCCGGATGGGGAAAGCCGCCCGATTCTCCTCCTCCGCCGGGACTCGATTGGGAACTGTTCCTCGGGCCGGCTCCCAGGCATCCGCACAACTCCAATCGCGGCATGAACAATTTCCGTCTCCAGACCGCGCGCTGGTTCTGGGATACCGATGGCGGACAGCAGACGAACATGGGCGTCCATGAAATGGACATCGTATTGTGGGCGCTCCAGGTGAAGGGGCCGTCGGCGGTGGTGTCTTTCGGCGGGCGCCGGATACTCGACGACAACTGCGAGGTTCCCGATACCCAGGACTCGCTATTCCGCTTCCCCGGCGGCACGACCGCCGTTTTCAGTTATCGCGAGGCGAGCGTGGGAGGGCGGACGATACCGGTCCTCTGGTTCTTTGGAACCAAGGGCGGCATGAATCTTTCCCGTGAGGGGTTCGAGATCTATCCGGACTCCCGCAACCCGGAAGGCGAACTGCCCGGTTCCTCTCCGCGCGCGAAACTGGAACCCTGGATCGAGCCGTTGAAGATGCGTCCCGAGTCGTCCGTCTACGGCGGCATGGACCTCCACGAACGCAACTTCCTCGATTGCGTCAAGTCGCGTAAACAGCCTAACGCGACCGTCGAGAACGGCCACTACTCGGCGGCTTCCTGCCACCTCGCGAACCTTTCTCTGCGCCTCGGCGGGCGCACCCTGCACTGGGACGCGGACCGTGAGGACTTCGTGGGAGATGCCGAGGCCTCGGCGATGCTTGTCCGTCCCTACAGCCGGCCTTGGGACCGGGAGTTGCGCGCTCACAACCTCGCATAGCGGGAAACATCGGGAGGGTTTACGGCAACTCGACCATGCCCGTCCAGAACAGGCTCCGTCCCCTGCTCGTATCCTGATCGTACTTGCGGACAAATGTCAGTTTCCCGTCCTCCCCGATCCGGAACACGGCCAGGTTTGCCGGAAGCGTTCGCACGGCGTTCTTCTCCCGCACCAACGCCTGCTCCAGATTCGCCACCACCAGTAAACGTCCGCTCGGGTCAAGCGTGAACGTACGGGGGTGCACCCCGTGCGTATCGGCATTTTGAATGAGAGTAGGCTCGCCTGTCTCCGGGCGGATCGAATACACGGCGATCGAATTCTCCGTCGCCGCCATTACGCGCTTCCCCTCGAACATCTCCGTCGCGCTGCCGCGATTTCCCACATATAGAAACCGTCCGTTCGGATGCGCGTGGATCGCGCTGGCCGCCTGCGTCGCCATCCGGCCCGGATCCTCCAGCGTTTCCTTCGTGAACAACGGCGCCGCGCTCAACGTGGAGCCATCCACCACCTTGTACATCTGCACCTTGTTCTGCCGCTCGAGCGTGATATAGGCAAACGGCCGCGCCGGGTGAAACTCCAGATGCCGCGGTTGAAATCCGTACCCGCCGCCAGGGGCGATCGAGGCACGGTTGCTCAATATCCCATCCTTGTATCCGAAAACCTTCAAGGCTCCGGGATCTTCCTTCTTCGTCGCCGTGGGACCGTTCCCCCGCGTCACCAGCACCACCATACGGTTCGACGGAGCCACCCGCACCTGGTGCGCGTAAACCCCGAAATCGAGTCCAGCGGGCTGAGCAACCCGCGCCCCCAGCGTTCCGTCCGGCTCGATCCGGTACACCGTCGCCATGCTGGGGTTGTTGTGCGCCACGACGATGTGCGTGCCCGGAACATCGACCGTCAGGAAGACGGCGCGTGACACCAGGGAGATCGGCGAGCCGTGCGGCGACAGAGCGCCGCTGGCGGCATCCCGCGCGAATGCCGTGACGCCATGCCGCCCTCCCGGACCGCCGCCATTGCTGCTCCATGCGACATAAAGAAATTTCCGCGAGGGATGAGGCCACGCCTCCTGCACATTCGCCGGAAGCGTCACGCTCGCCTGTCTTGTCAGCTTCGCTCCCTCAATGTCCACCGCGTATGTGCTCAACTCCGGCCCGGTGGCGGCATACAACACGGTTTTACGCGTGGCCGCGAACCCCGGCGCCGCGAACGCACCCGCGGAAAGAAAAAAACATCTCCGGCTTTGCATGCCGTCAGTATACGCGAATCCCCTCCGCTCCCTTCGCGAGAGTCCTAAAACGTTGCGATCGGATTCAAGGGCGATCCCGTTCCGCCAGGCGCGGGTATCGGCGATGCGCTGACCAGAAACTCCCACCGGTTCCGTTTCGCCGCCTCCGCGCCCACCGCTTCCAGGTCGCAGTTGTCGAAAATCGGCGTCCCGAGTGCAATCAACACCAGTTGATGAATCGGCTGCGCCACTCCGGGCACGCCCGACGGCAGCACGTCGCTTGCCGCGTCGCTCCCGATCATCGCCACATCCCTCGCCTTCAGCCACGGCACGCTCGAAGCATGCAGCCCCGCCGCCTTATTCGCGATATCCCACGGCCCTTTCGCCGCTCTCCGCGCCCACCGCCCCGTCCGGATAAAGATCACGTCCCCGGCGCCGGCCTTCACTCCCGCCTTCTTTTCCCATGCGTCCAGATCTTCCGGGTAGATAACCGTCCCCGGCTCCAGATAGGGCACTCCCTTCAATCTCGGAATATCCATCAGAATCCCGCGCGTGAAAATTCCGTTCTTAAAGTTCGTCACCGCCAGCTTCCGCGCCCCCTCTTCCGTTACGGATTCCTGCCGCACTCCGTTGTACATCCGCCCCTGGTAGAAAATGTGGCACAGCGAATCCATGTGAGTGTGCGCAAATCCGTGGTAGCTCACTCTGTACTCGTCCATGCTGAACTGTCCCATCGGCCGCGCGCCGGTCGCCAGCATCACGTGGCCGAACGGCGATCCGTTGTCCGGTGCCTTCTCGACCAGCATGTCATGCGCCAGCGATACTGAAACCCCGTCCTTCACCAGCGCCGCGGCCTGTTTCCGTTTCGCCGGCGTGATCAGGTTTACCGTCCCCATCTGATCGTCTTTGCCCCACCGGCCCCAGTTCGATAGCTCCTTCATCCACCTGTCCACGGTCTCTCTCGTCACCGTACGGTTCTGCCGCGCGACGAGGAAAGAGGATGCAATCAGCAAAGCAAGAATCGCTCTCGGCATAGGAGAGCAAGTATACCGCGGTTCTTCGCCGCTCCCCCGGAGCCTTCGCGCGAGCTTCAAAAACTCCTCACCCCCATCGCCACCACATCATCCACCCGCATCATCTCCTTCACCACGAACGGCTCTCCATACCGCACTCCGATCAGGTTTCCGTAGAAGCGAGCCACCGCCGCCAGGCGCTCCCGGATCTCCTCCCTCTTCGGAAACAGCCCCGACCCGTTGTCGTGCTCCCCGTACTGCGACTCATACGCCAGCAGCGCCATCATCCGCCGTTCGAACTGCGCGCTGATGTCCACCACGAACGACGGCGTCACATTCGCGTAGAGCGACGCGTACAATACCTTGAACGGCCGGTGTGGCTTGCTCTCTCCCTCGTCCATCTTCGCCAGCCCCGACAGAAAGCATGCCTCATACGCCATTTCCGCTGTCTTATAGTGGTCCGGATGCCGCCCTTCCCAATACGGCAGAATCACCACGCGCGGCCTCAACCGCCGGATCTCGCCCACCATCGTCATGCGGGCCGGCAGTGAATTGTCGAGCCGCGCGTCGGGAAACCGCAGGTTTCCCCGCCACGCCAGCCGCAAGTGCCTTCCCGCCTCCAGTGACTCCTCGATCCGCTCCGCCGGCGTTCCCCGCGTTCCCATATCTCCGGCCGTCAGATCGAGCACGCCTGTCCGGTACCCCATCTCCGCCATCCGCAGCATCGTCCCGCCGCAGGTCTGCTCCACGTCATCCGGATGCGCGGCTATCGCCAGCAGGTCGAGGGGTTGGAAATCGTCAGGTAGATCGAGCATGAAACCGTGTCACCAGTTGAGATCGTAGCGCCGCCGGAACCGGTCGCGCGTCTTGAATCCATGAATCAGCAGGTAGCCCGTCAGGAACCCGCCCACGTGGGCAAACCACGCCACCCCGCCCTGCGACGAAGCCGAATATCCCACTTCTCCCACTCCACTGAAAATCTGCAGCAGGAACCAGTAGATCAACACGAATACCGCCGGAATCTCAAAAGTGGTGAAAAAGATAATCAACGGAACCAGCATCAGGATCCGTGACCGGGGAAACTTCGCCAGGTACGCCCCCATGACGCCCGCGATGGCCCCGCTCGCTCCGATCGTCGGCATCCGCGAACCGGCGTTGAAGATCACATGCACCACTCCAGCCGCTACTCCACAGATCAAGTAAAACAGCAGATAGTTGTAATGCCCCAGGATATCTTCGACATTATCCCCATAGATCCACAGAAACCACATGTTCCCGATGACGTGCATCCAGCCTCCATGGAGGAACATCGAGGTCAGCAGGTCCACGTACTGAAAGTGCCGCGGCACGATCCCGTACACCGATATCAACTCGTTCCGCGAGAACGGATCGAGTGAAAGCTCGAAGAAGAACACGACGAAATTGACGAGGATGATGCCGATGGTGACAACGGGCGTCGTGTAGCTAGGCTGGGTGTCGCGAAGCGGAATCATGCGGAGGTGGTAACGCCGGCGCGCGCGAAGTCCGGATGGAGGCGGCGCTCGGCTCTCCCCATCAGCGCGTACGCCTCGGAGGCCGAACCGATCCCGCCCCTCGCCCCCAGCGCGCGGCAATTGAGCGCGGCCATCGCGTTCGAAAAGTCGAGTGCGTCCGCCATCGGCATTCCCTCGAGCACAGCATAGCAGAAGGCTCCATGGAACACGTCCCCCGCTCCCGTCGTGTCCACGCAGTTCACGACGAACGCCGGCGAATAATACACTTGTCCGTTCACCTTCGCCAGCGCCCCATGGGAGCCCAGCGTCATCGCCGCCACCGGAATCCGGTATTCCCGCTGAATCAGATCGAGCGCCCGCAGCGGATCCTTCTCCTTCGTCCACGCCACCGGAAATTCCGAACTCGCCACCAGGTGCGTCACGTGCTTCAGCACACCCTCGAATCCCGGATAGATCGTATCCACGTCCACCGTCACCGGCATGCCCGCTTCCCGCGCCAGTTTCGCCGCCTTCTCCGCCGCCTCGGTATCGTGCCCGTCAATATGCAGCAGGCGGGCGCGCGTAATCATCCGCGCGTCGATCTCCTCCGGTTGAAGACGCAGTCCCTCCGCGCGGTTCCAGAATACGGTCCGTTCCCCCGTCGTTCTGTCGATGACGATGTAGGCCGTCTGGTTCGGAGTGTTCTTCCTCACCCGGACGTCGTCCAGGTTGATCCCCGTGCTTTCGAGGCTGCGCAGTTGAATCCGGCCCCGTTCATCGTCGCCCACCGTGCCAATGTACTTCGCCCGCAACCCCAGCCGCGAACACGTCACCATCGCGCTCGCCACCTGCCCCCCGGGACTCAGCATCTCTTCATCAAAAGCCACCTTGCCGGCGTAGGCCGGAAAGTGGGGCACGAGAATTACCGTATCCGTGGCATTGAGGCCAATGCCGGCTACATCAAAATCGAACATAATCCGGACGCTGTTCGGGGGATGGCGCGGCAACCACGCGCCATCCCCCAAACATGCTTAAAACATGTACTTCAATCCGAACTGAACCACTCGAGAGTCGCCGGGCATTCCCGCCGCGCCCTGCACCGTGCTCGTCACCCGGCCGAAGTTGTTCGGGTCGCGGATGTTCAGGCCCGGCGCGCCGAGATTCACATGGTTGAACAGATTGAAAAACTCCGCCCGGAACTGCAACTGGTGCGATTCATAGAAGCGGAAGTTCTTCACCAGCGATCCATCCACCTGGTTAAGTCCTGGCAGATACACCTGGTTGCGCATCGAAGTTCCGAACTGCCCAAGCTGCGGCAGTGCGAACGCCGCCGTATTGAACCACCGGTCGCGCGTCCGTTGCCCTCTATCGAGCAGCCAGTTCTGCCCCGCCACCGCATCCGGCCTCGAAGCGACCCCCGTTCCGGTCGTGTCCACTACGCCCGAGAGCGCCGCCGCAAAGCCTGTCTGCTCGGTGATGATCGTGCCCAACTGCCAGCCGCCGAACATCGTCCTCACCAGCCGGCTTCCGCTGTCGCGGAACAGCGGAATGTCGTAGATCAACGCCACCGACAGCCGGTGCCGGATGTCGAACGCCGACGGAGACTTGCTCGACGACAGGTTGAAGTAGTCCTGAATGCCTCCGTTGAACGAACCGCCGCCCACGCTCGAGATGTCAGCGTTCGACAAACTCTTGGACAGCGTGTATGAGCCGATCATCGAAAAGCCGCGCCCCACGCGCCGCTCCAGTTTCGTCTGCAGCGAATGATAGGTGGAATTGCCGAAGGACTTCACCGTGGAGATGCCGTCAAAGCCCTGGAACGGCCGCCGGCTGGCAATCGAACTCGTCACTACCGACGGATTCACCACCTGGATCGGACGGTTCCCATCGTAGAGCCCCGTCAACTTCGTGCCCTTCGCGCCCACGTAGCCGACGTCAAGGAACAACTGCTTCGGCAGCCTCTTCTGCACCGTCAGGTTCCACTGCTGGTTGTACGACGTACGGATGTTTGGATCGAGCGCGCCCGAGCCGAACAGCCCGGCCTTGGTGGTGCCCTGCTGCTGGAACGCCGTCGCCACGTTGATCGGGTTGTTTGCGTTACCGGTGAACGACAGCGTCGCCACGATCGGCGGATTCAACGTCAGCGTCGTCCACGAGTTCGTGATCTCCGGCGTGTAGTAAATTCCGTATCCGCCGCGGATCACCAGGTCTTCAAGCTTCGGAACCTGGTAGGCGAATCCGAACCGGGGTCCGAAATCGTTCTTATCCGGATATACCAGCGCGGCCGGCCGGTCCGCGGTGTCCGGAATGTCCGGGAATCCGTGGTAGGTCTGCCGCACCGGCACGAATCCGTTCAGATCGAAGTTGGTCGCCTTCCCGCGCTGCACGGGAGGCTGGAAGTACTCATACCGCACTCCCCAGTTCAAGGTGAGGTGCGAGGAAACTTTCCAGTCATCCTGGAAGTAATATCCCTGCCACCAGTTGTTCATGCGCGTCGCAAACGGATCCACGCTCACTCCGGCGTCGGTGGCCAGTCCCAACAGAAACTCCGCGAACTGGTTGTCCCGCGTTCCCGTTGTTCCCGGAGCCGCCGTCACTGTTCCGTTGAACCCGAACGATCCGCGCGGATTCACCGCTTCGTCAAACGTCCAGTTGCGCCGCGCGATCTGCCCGCCGAATTTCAGATTGTGGGAGCCGATTCGCGTCGACACGTTGTCTGAAATCTGCCACAACTGGTTCAGCCGGTCGCGAGGGCCGATTCCGCGCACCGCGGGCATCGTGTAGCCAGCGCTGAACGTCGGCGGTCCGAAATCCCGCGCGCGCTTGGTCACCCCGGCGATTCCGATAATATTGCCGATATCGAAGGCAGACTTATCCGTCGTCCCGAAGAACTCATGCTCGAAGAAGCGGTTCCATCCGGCGCGGAATTCATTCACCGTCGACGCCCCGAAAATGTGCGTCTCGGCGAGGGACAGGTTCTGCCCCCGCGCGCGATTTCCGCGCGTGTCGAAACCGAACGTCGGCGTCGTATCGTCCGCCTGCGTGTTGAACATGTAGCTTCCACTCAACGTATCGCGCGCGGAAAAGCTGTGGTCGATCCGGCTCACATACTGGTCCTGCGTAATGGGCGCCGCCACGCGCGGACCGCGGAAGTTGATTCCAGGGTCATTGGCGTTCGGAGCCGGCACGAACCCGTCCAGAAACTTCCGCGCGTACGGAGCAATCCGCGACGAGGGAATCACGTTCCCCGCAAACGGCTGTTTCGTCAACGGATCATAGATGGGAGCGGCGATCGACGAAAAATCCCCCTGGCGCAGCGCGGTTGGAGGAATCAGAGCAATTCCCCCGAACGAACCCGCCACCTGCCGTCCGCTCTCCCAGTTGAAGAAGAAAAAGGTCTTGTTCTTCCCGTTGTACAACTTCGGAATCAGCACCGGACCCCCGAGGTTCGCTCCGTATTGGTTACGGTTCAATCGCGGCGACTTCGCGCCCGGCACCCGCGGCTGGAAACCGTTCAGCGCCGTGAACGCGTCGTTGCGGTTAAACCACCACGCCGTCGAATGGAACGAGTTCGTCCCGCTCTTCGTCGTCAGGTTCACCTGCCCGCCCGGCGCTCCGCCCACTTCGGCCGAATACGTGCTCGACTGCACCTTGAATTCATTGATCGCGTCCACCGACGGGGAAAACGCAAAGCTGTAGGAGTCGAGGTCCATCGCCTCGATTCCGTCGTAATAGAACCGGTTCTGCGTGTCGCGGGCGCCGTTGGCGGACATGCCTACCGCCTGCCCCACCGAACCGCGCAAACGCCGCACCGTGATCGAACCCGGCGTTCCCGGGTTAACACCCGGAGTCAGCAGCGCCAGTTGCACGAACGAGCGCCCATTCAGCGGCAGTTCCACCACTTTCTGTGAGTCGATCACCGTGCCCACCGTCGCGTTCTCCGTCTGCATCAGCAGCGCGCCGCCTTCCACCGTCACCGACTCCGCCGCCTGGCCGATGGTCAATTTCACATCCAGCCGCGCCACCTGGTCCACCGAAAGCGGGAAGCGGCTCACCGACGCCTTCTGGAACCCCGCCGCCTCCACCGTCATTGTGTAGTTACCCACGGGAACGAACGAGAATTCGTAGCTCCCCTGGTCACCCGTTGTTGCTGTTCGAACGAGACCGGTATCCGCATTCTTCAACTCCACGCTCGCCCCAGCCACCAGGGCGCCCGACGGATCCGTTATCGTACCAACTACCTTTGCCGTGATCGCCTGCGAAAATGCGCAGGGCGTCATAATTATTGAATACAGCAGTAGCAAATTACGCGCGAGACTCATACCGAAGACGTTACCACATCCACTCCCTTTGGTTTCAACGCCCCTCTCCCTCTCCTGTTCTGTTCAGCCCGCTGAACAGGAGTCTTCTTTCCTCCGTTGCCGCCCCCGCCGGTAGTAAAATGTGAGGACATGTCTTCCATGGAGGACCAGTCCACTGATAAAATCACCCGCCTGCTGGTAGAGTGGCGCGGAGGCAATAAGGACGCGCTCGACGTCCTCATGCCCCTTGTCTATCGTGAACTGCGCAAGCTTGCCGGCGGCTACCTCAAACGGGAGAGACAGGACCACACCCTCCAGCCCACCGCGCTCATTAATGAAGCCTATATGCGCCTCGCCGGCCAGCGCCTCCCCGAATGGCGGAACCGCTCCCACTTCTTCGGCGTCGCCGCGCAGATCATGCGCCAGGTGCTCGTCGACGCCGCCCGCAAACATCGCGCCGCCAAGCGTGGATCCGGGTCGAAAACAAGCATCGAGGAATCTGTTCTTGTCTCCGCCTCCCGCGCTCCCGACCTCGTGGCCCTCGACGACGCGCTGCTCGAACTCGAAAAATTCGACCAGCGCAAGGTCCGCGTCATCGAACTCAAGTACTTCGGCGGTCTCACCATCGAGGAAACAGCCGAGGCTCTCGGAATCTCCGACGCCACCGTATCAAGGGACCTGCGCTCGGCCGAAGCCTGGCTGCGGCGCTACCTCTCCGAACAACCCTGATGACGCCCGAGCGTTGGCGGCAAGTCGACGATCTCTTCCAGCAAGCCGCTGATCTGCCGCTCGAACAACGCCGCGCTTTCCTCGATCAGGCTTGCGGGGACGACCCCTCCCTGCGCCGCGAAGTCGAGATTCTGCTGGCCCACGACGCTTCCACCACCGCTCCCGCCCTCGAATGCGCCCTCGAATCCGGCTTAAACGCCTGGGCCAACCAGGGCCGCGACCTCATCGGACAGTTCGCCGGTCCCTACCGCATCCTCGAGCCAATTGGCCGTGGAGGCATGGGAGCCGTCTTCCTTGCCGTCCGCGATGACGACCAGTTTCAAAAGCGCGTTGCCATCAAACTTGTCCGCGGCGGCATGGACACCGCCGTCATCCTGCAGCGCTTCAAGCAGGAGCGTCAGATCCTTGCCGGCCTCCAGCACCCTCACATCGCTCAACTGCTCGATGGCGGCGTCACTCGTGACGGCCTCCCGTACTTCGCCATGGAGTACATCGAGGGCGGCAAGCCCATCACCGAATACGCCCAAGCCAACCGGTTGAGCATCCCCGCCCGTCTTGAACTCTTCCGGCAGGTCTGCGCGGCCGTCCAGTACGCCCATCAGAACCTCATCGTCCACCGCGACCTCAAACCCGGCAACATCCTCGTCACCCCCTCCGGTTCGGTGAAACTCCTCGATTTCGGCGTCGCCAAAGTCCTCGCGGCAAGCCCTCTCGAAGGAGCCGCCATCACCAGCACCGGCATGATGATGATTACTCCCGAATACGCCAGCCCCGAGCAGGTTCGCGGAGAACCGGTTTCCACAACCAGCGACGTCTACATGCTCGGAGCCGTACTATTTGAACTGCTCACCGGCGAGCAGGCTCACAAGCTCAAGGATTACTCTCCCGCTCACATCGCCGAAGCCGTGTGCCAGACGGAGACGGACCGTCCCAGCGACGCCGCCGCCCGCACCGAACCCTCGCTGCGCCGCACGCTCCAAGGTGATCTCGACAACATTATCCTCACTGCCCTCCGCAAGGAGCGCGAGCGCCGCTACCCTTCCGTCGAAGCCCTCTCCGAGGACATCCGCCGCCACCTCGCGGGCCTCCCTGTCTCCGCGCGCCAGGATACGGTCTGGTACCTCGCCGGAAAATTCATCCGCCGCAACCGCATTTGGGCGGCTGCAGCCGCCCTCGTCCTCCTCAGTCTGCTCGCCGGCGTCAGCGTCGCCCTTCTCGAGGCCCGCCGCGCCGATCGCCGCTTCCTCCAGGTTCGAAAGCTCGCCAACACCTTCCTCTTCTCCTTTCACGATAAGATCGAGAACCTCCAGGGAGCCACCGAAGCCCGCGAATTCGTCGTCAAGACCGCCCTCGAATATCTCGACAGCCTCGCCGGCGAGGCCGGCAACGATACCGCTCTCAATCAGGAACTCGCCAATGCGTACCTGCGCGTCGCCCAGGTGCAGGGCGATCCGCGCCGCCCCAACCTGGGACACTCGGACGCCGCTCTCGACAGCCTCGCCAAAGCGTTCCGGATCGCCCGCTCCGTGCGTCAACAGGACCCGTCCAGCCGCGAAGCGCTGCGCATTCTCGCCGCCGCCGGATTGCAGGAAGGCGATATGCTCGCCGCCCGTGGAGACGCCCGTAAAGGAGCCGAAGCCCAGAGCCATGCCGTCGAAGCCGCCGAGGAGTTGTGCCGCCGCCCGGACGCCGGCAAAGAAGATCTTCATGTCCTGAATAATGCCCTCCTCCGCCTCGGAGACACCACGCTCGATGAGAGGCCCGCTGACTCCCTCGCCACCTACCAGCGCGCCCTCGCCGTCGCCCGCCAATTAGGCGCCGCGTCCGTCCTCGCCCAAACCTACCAGCGAATCGGCCGCGTTTCCCATGAACTCGGAGATCCGGACTCAGGAATCCGAAATTATCGCGAGGCCGAAAGACTTACCGCCGGACTTAGCGCCGCCGAACCCCGGAATGCGCGGTTCCAGCGCGAACTCATGGTCATCTACACCTTCCTCGGCAACTACTCCGGCCACCGCGCCTATTTCCATCTTGGCCGCCCCAAGGACGCGCTCGAATACTACCGCAAAGCCGAAGACATCCAGAAGCGTCTCATGACCGGCGACGCCAGGGACGTCCGCGCGCGCATGGACCGTTCCATCGGAGCGGCCAAGCTCGCCGAGGTCCTCATCGCCCTCAACCCACGGGATGCCGTTCGCCAGGGGCGCTTCTGCATCGAGAACATACCGCCGGCTGATTCCTCAAATAACTTCCGCTACCTGCGCCTCCGCCACAACTGCCTCAGTGTCCTCGGCCGCGCCCTCGCGGCCTCCGGAAATCCGGACCGGGCCATCCGCGTGCTGCGCCAGGCTGTCGAGCTTTCCGAGTCCATCTGGAAGAGCAACCCACAGGACTTGGGCGCTCGCGCCGGCCGTGAAACCGCCCTCCTCGAACTCGGCCAAGCCTACCTCGCCGCCAGGCAGTGGGACGCCGCCGGAGCGCAGTTCCGGCTCTCCCTGCAACTCCTCGAAGACGTACGCCGTGAATACCCCTCCGACCTCTACTTTCTCCGCGACTACGCCGACGCCCA